>JAFEGM010000047.1 GCA_018240025.1 Verrucomicrobiota bacterium | reverse complement strand
CCGACGAACACGCCGACGCCGACCAATACCCCGACGTCCACGCCCACCCCGACGTCCACGCCCACGCCGACGTCCACGCCCACGCTGACCCCAACGCCGACCGGCACGCCCACGCCGACGAACACGCCCGCGCCCACCAGCACGCCGACGCCGTCGCCGACTCCCACCGTCACGCCCACGCCAACGGTCACTCCGACCCCGGCGCAGGCGCCCGCCATCACGAGCGCGAATTCCGCGGTCTTCACGGCCGGCATCGCGGGTTCGTTCCAGGTCACGGCCGGTGGCCTGCCGGCGCCCACCTTCGGTACGACCGGTCCGTTGCCGGGCGGCGTCACGCTGACCCCCGCCGGATTGCTCGCCGGCACGCCCGACCTCGCCACGGGCGGACAGACCTTTGCCTTCATGCTGGTGGCCACCAACGGCGTACCACCCGATGCGACGCAGACCTTCTCCCTGCGGATCAATCGCCGCCCGGTGGCCAACGCGGCCGGCACACTCGCCACCAACGCCAACACCGCCGGCAGCGTCAGCGGCAACAAACTGCGCGCCCTCATGGCGGATCCGGACGGCGACGCGCTCACCGTCACCGGGGTCGCGCCCACCTCAGCGCAGGGCGGCAGCGTCAGCCTCAGCGGCAACACCGTGACCTACACCCCGCCGGCCAACTTCACCGGGTCTGACTCGTTCACCTTTACGGTTACAGACGGATTCCCCGGCTCGACAGCGACCGGCACGGTCAATGTCTCGGTCCGGTCCGCGCAGGCGGCCTCGCTCAACATCGTCTCGGTCACGACCGACGCCTCCGGTACGCTCATTGTCGCCCAAGGAATCCCCGGCCTGCGGTACGCGGTCGAGGCCTCGGACACGCTGCAGGCCGTCTGGACTCCGCTGTCGGGCACGTTGACCGCCGATTCTGTCGGCCGGCTGCAGTATCTCGACACCACCCAACCTCCCCCGACGCAGCGGTTCTACCGCGTGGTCAGCGTGCCTTAGTCGGTCAATCAATCCGGCCGGACGGGGTCCGCGGGTGCGAGCCCCTACTCGCGCACTCCGCTCCCAGCCGTGGGTGATCTCCGCACCACCGAGGTACCGCATCGGATTGGACATTCCCGCCGGAATTTTCCATAAGCCGGGATGCTCCGCTCCTCCCCCGTCGCACGCCGTCGCGGCTTTGTTCGCAATCTCGCTCTCGCCGCGCTCGCCCTCGCGGGGGTTGCTTTTCCCCACCTTGGGGTCGAGGCGCAGGAACCTTGGATCGAGGATCCTGGCTTCGCCCGCACACCGTTGCGCGTGACCACGGAGGGCGCCTTCAGCCTGAAGGTGCTTGCAAGCGGCAAGGTGCTGGTTTGCAGCATCAACGGACAATTCCTGGCGGGGGCGAACGGGCAGCGCGTCGGAGCGCTGGTGCGGCTCGACCCCGCCACCGGTGCGGTCGACCCGACCTGGGTGCCCGATCCGAGCCTGCAGGCGGTCACGCTCAATGGCGTGGTCGAAGCGCCGGATGGAAAGATCTACGTCTCGACCGCGCTGGCCGGCGAACTGGCGCAGTCGCCCAGCGATCCGGCGATCTTCCGCATCGTGCGGCTGCTGCCCGACGGCGCGCGCGATCTCTCGTTTCAGTCGCCGGTGTTCGGCTTTCCCTCGCGTTTCCTGGGCGTGCAGCCGGACGGCAAGCTGCTCGTCTGCTCCGGCCAGATGCCGCTGCGGGGCACGCCCCCGGCCGACAGCATCGTGGAAACCGTCCGCCTGAACCTCGACGGCAGCCGCGATGCGTCGTTCCAGTCGCCCAACTTTCAGGTCAATGCGACCGACCCGCCCGCCCGGGCGGCCGACGGGAGATACCTCGATGCGGGCGTCTTCGGCACGCCGGTGATCGAACCCGTCACCGGCAAGATCTACTTCTGCGGCACCTTCCGCTTCGTCAACGGTCAGCCGCGCAAAGGGGTCGTGCGCTGCCATCCCGACGGCACGCTGGACGCCAGCTTCGTCCCGACCGGACTGATCGGCGGCACCGCGCCGCTAAGCGTCCGCGGACTCGTCCTGCAAACCGATGGGAAGTTGGTCGTCGGCGGCAACAACCTGCGCACGGCGGCCGGCGGAGTGACCCGCTACAATCTGCTGCGCTTCCTCCCGGATGGCACGCTCGACCCGAACTTCACCCTCGTGCCCACCACCACCTCGGCCGGTGTGCCGCTGGCGGGCAGCTACACCGGCCCGCGCTTCATCGCGGCGCTGCCCGACGGTCGCATCCAAGGCTCCGAGTCCCGCGTGCTGCGCTTCCTGGCCGACGGGGCGCTCGATCCCTCCTTCACGCCGCTCGTCTTCCGCTCGCCCTTCGCACCGAGCTCCCTCGTGGCGGCCTTCAACTTCGGGATCGATGCGTCGTCGGGCGCGGTCTATCTCGCCCACCCCGCCGGCCGCTACGCGCTGCTGAACGAGACGCCGGTGAACGGCGTGACCAAGCTGACGCCAGCCGGAGCGATCGACTCCGCTTTCGTCGGCCCGACCATTGAAGCGGAGACCTTCGCGCCCCAAGTCCGCACACTCGGTGCCGGCAAGCTGCTCGTGGCTGGCCTGCACGATGCCTACGGCACGACGTCGAACGCATCGGTGGCCCGCGTCCTGCCCGATGGCACGCTCGATCCGCTTTTCGGCCTCGGGCTGCAGCCGTTCGCCGACAAGCAGGCGGCCGATCTCGCGCTGCTGCCGGATGAGTCGGCCTACGTGCTTTTCCAGTCCGGCTCGTTCACGGGTGGCTACCTTTTCACCAATCTCGTCAAGCTGACCGCCGCCGGGGTGCTCGATACGACCTTCAGTCTTTCGCCGGCGCTGCAGTCGACGCTCGGCGTCAATGCCTACGACGGTGCGGACACCTCCCGCGCCGAGATTCGACAGATCGCGCCCGGGCCGGGCGGCAGCGTGCACATTCTGCCGCCGAGCAGCCCGCAGAGCACCCTCGACGTCGAGGGTCAGCTCCGGCTCGTTCGGGCGCTGCCGAACGGCTCGGCGGATGCAACGGTCCCCGCGCTGGGCTTCGCCGCGGGCGAGGTGACGCGGGATGGACTCAACCACGTCGAAACGGTGAGCACGGGCTATTTCCGACGCGTCGGCCGCACCGCGGATGGCGGCCTCCTGGCGCTCATCTCGGTGGCACCCTTCCCGGGCAGCACGAACGAGCCGTATCGATTCCGTCTCTGCAAGATCCGACCCGATGGCAGCGTCGACGCCGCCTTCCAAGCGCCGGCAATCATCAACGGACTCGCGCCCGAAGTCAGCTTTCCCCTGCTCTCCGATCCGGTGACCGGGCTTCAGACTCAGACTTCTTCCGGTGCCTGGAGCTATCCGACAGGGTACAGTTTGCCGATCGTGATGGCCAGCGAGGCGCCGGACGGATCGGTCTATGCAGTGGGCGCGTTCCGCTTCGTGGGCGAGGCCGGCGATCTCGCCTGTGCGCGCTTCGCCGCCGACGGCAGCCGGGATCTGACCTTCACGTCGCCGAGCCTGCAGAATGCCGCCCGGCCGAACCGTCCCGCGCTGGCCACTTCTGTCGCAGTCGATGCTGGCGGCAAAGTCTGGCTGGCGGGTCGCTTCGATACCGTCGGCGGCGCACCTGCGCCCGGCGTGGCCCGGTTGCAGGCCAACGGTCTGCGCGACACGTCGTTCTCCTTGAACTACCTCGGCTTCGACGACACCACCTCGGACGTGACCGACGTCGTCTTGACGCCGTCCAAGGCTTATCTCGTGGGCACGTTCCGGCGGAGCGGAGAGAGCCGTTCCTTCGCTGTGACGCGGATTCAAATCGGCACCGCGTCGGCACCCACGCTGACCAGCGCGCTGCCGCCCGCGCTGGCCGTGGTCGGCCAGCCTTACTCGCATCGATTCACGGCCACCGGCTTGCCAGCCGCCACGTTTACCGTCACCGGCGGCACGCTCCCGCCAGGTCTGACGCTTTCGTCCGATGGCCTGCTCTCCGGAGTTCCCCAGGCCGGCAGCCAGACCCTGTTCGCGAACATCGTGGTCTCGGCCAGCAACGGCCTGCCGCCCGCGGCGACGCAGACTTTCTCGCTGCGGTTGGCGACCACGAGCGCCAGCTACCTCGCCGGCTTCGGGCTGGTCGGGCCCAACGCCGCACCCGGTCTCGACTTCGCGCGCGACGGCGTACCGAATCTGCTGAAGTACGCGTTGGGGTTGAATCCGACGGTGGCCGGCGGCGCCCCGGTCGCGGCGCAGATCCGCAGCTACGCCGGCCTGCCCTACCTCTCGCTCACCTTCCGCCGCTCGGCCCTCGCCACCGACCTCACCTACGTGGTCGAAGTGGCCAACGATCTCGGCGCCAATCCCATCGTCTGGACCGAACTGGCGCGCACCACCGGCGGCAACCCGCCCAGCGGAGCCGGCTTTGTCGGCGAGACGGGCAGCGGCCCGGATTACCAGGTGGAGGTGCGCGACGCGCAAGTGGCGCCCACCGCAGTGCCGCCCCGTCGCTTCCTGCGCCTGCGCGTCAGCCAGCCGTAACCGGCGCCGGCCGCCGCGGCCTGGATTCACCTCGGCTTGGACGTCGAGGCGGGCAGGAGATCCGGCCAGCGGCCGCCGGCGCGCCTTAAAGCACCGTCAGCGTCCCGTTCGTCACGCCGAGTTGCGAGACTGCGCGCAGGCTGGCGGCGACTTCCATCGGCCGAAGGTGGCCGGCGAGCAGCGACTGATACGTCCGCACGATGCGGGCGGCGTCGGCCGGCGGCTCGTTCAGCAACTCGACGCGGAACCGTCGCGCGCCGGCCTCGCGAAACGCGGCCAGGAACTCGGCCCCGGTCTGGGCCTTGGCGTGGAAGACGGTGTTGCGGCAGCCGACGTCGGCTTTGAGCGGATGCTCCAGACCGACGCGATCGCGCAGCGCCACCGCGTGCCGATCGCACGGCCGGCCGCAGTTGGTGTGGTCCGTCCCTTCGGAGAGAAACGCCGCGAAGACGCAGTGCTCCATGTGAAACATCGGCATGTGCTGATGCAGCACGATCTCGAGCGAGCCCGCCGGCACCGCACGCAGCAGGGCCAGCAGCTGCTGGGCATTGAGATCGTAGGAGGCGGTCAGATACGACAGCTCCTCGCCCAGCAGCAGCGCGGCGGTGCGCGAATTGGCCACATTGAGCGAGAAGTCGCCGATCCGCTCGAGCGGCGAACCGCGAAAATGGTCGATCGCGCCGAGATTCCTGATGAGCACGCCATCCGGCGCCGCGTTCTCGATCAGCTTGAAGAAGCCCTGCTCGCCCGCTTTCTGGATCCGCGGCGTGGCCAGGAAGATGCGCGCGCCGGAAGCCGCAGTCCGCACCAGCGCGACCGCCTCCTTGTAGCGGCGGATGTCCTCGAAATCGGCCAGGATCCGCTCCACGCCAGCCTCCAGCGCAACGGTCACCTGCTCGAGTGTCCGGCAGAGGACGGAGAGCTGGGGAGCGGCGGAGCGGCAGAAGTAGTCCGCACTCTCCGAGTGCGGCGCGCCCGCGAAGAGCGGGAGCGGCGGCGCGGAGGAGCCGGGGACTGAAGGAGCGAAGGAGCGGAGGGGCTGCGGGTGGTCCGCACTCTCCGAGTGTGGCCGGCCCGCCAAGGGAGTGAGCAGAGGAGCAGAGGATTCCGTGAGCGGAGAAGCCGCGCCCTCGAGCTGAGCAACCAGCGTGCGGCGGAGGCGATTGAGTTCGCTCAGCGGAAGCATGACGGGCTCCGGGAGATCGAGGGTGAGCTCGGTCAGTTCGAAGCGCGTGTCGCCCAGGCGACCGAGCTGCTCGCGCAGACTGGCGGCGTCGAGCGGGCGCTTCACGGCGGGCTGGAGCGGCAAGGCGCTTTCGACCCGCTGGCCACGGGCCTCGACCACCAGGGGCGCGCCGGGCCGGCCGAAGACGTGCATCGCCAGCGGCTGGCGACGCACGGGCGGATCCTTCGCGAAGGTGCGCTGCAGCTCGGCGTCGAGCTGCGGATCGCTCGTTTTCCAAACACGATCGCCCTGGCGCAGGCGGGCCGGATCGAGCTTGCCGCGCTGGAAGCGCAGCTCGGCACCGCGCACTTCGTAGACGCGGCCGCCCTGCTCGCGTTCGGTGTCGCCGCCGGTGTCGAAGACGATGCCGTCGCCCGGGCGGATGGGGAAATCCGGCCGCGACTCGAGCGTGACCGCATCGCGTCCGACCTCGGCGATGCGCCCGAGATAGGCGCCGCGCTTCTTGCCGAAGCGCGCGTGCACCAGCTGCTGGTGATTCACGCCGTGCATCCAGCCGCTGAAGAGCCCGCGCGAAAAGGTCATCTCGAGCTGGTATTGCTCCTTCGGCGTGACGGGCGCGGGCTGCGCCGCCACGGCGGCATCGATCGCCCGGCGATACACCTGACAGACCGCCGCGACGTATTCGGGCGACTTCAGCCGGCCCTCGATCTTGAAGCTGGCCACACCGAGGCGGACCAACTCGGGAATCTCGCGCACCGCCGCGAGGTCCTGCGGCGAGAGCAGGTAGCGTCGGTCGCCCAGCTCCCGCACCGCGCCGTCGACCACCAGCTGATAAGGCAGCCGGCAGGCCTGCGCGCATTCGCCGCGATTGGCGCTGCGCTGGCCGAGCGCCTCGCTGGTCAGGCATTGTCCCGAATACGCCACGCAGAGCGCCCCGTGCACGAAGACCTCCGTCTCGGGCAGCGCGGGATCGTTGAACTTGGCCAGCTCGCGCAGCGAGAGTTCGCGCGCCAGCACGGTGCGGCCGATGCCCAGCCGACGCGCGAAGCGCAGGCCCTCCGGCGAGGTCAGCGTCATCTGCGTCGAGGCGTGCACCTCCACGTCCGGTGCGATCTGCGGCGCCCAGGCCGCCAGGCCCAGGTCCTGAATGATGGCCGCATCGACCCGCGCGGCCTGCAACAGGCGCAGCTGCTCCTCCGCGGCCGGCAGCTCCTCCTCGAAGATGAGCGTGTTGAAGGCGATGTAGCCGCGCATCCCGCGGGCGTGGAGGTAGTCCATCAGCCGCGGCAGATCCTCCTCGGTGAAGTTCTCCGCCCGCAGGCGCGCGTTGAATTTGGTCAGGCCGAAGTAGATCGCATCGGCCCCGTTGGCCGCCGCCGCGCGCACGCATTCCCAGTCCCCCGCGGGGGCGAGCAATTCAGGCGGACGACGGGCAGCGGACATGCCGCACAGGACCACGGAAGGGGCCGCCGCGAAAGGCGCGGGATGCGGGGGAGCCGCGCGAACGAGCGTGCGTGGGGGCCCACCACAAGACACGCAGGGGGCGTAGAAGCGCGTGGGCCGGGCGACACCGCTGCTTCCGGCTGCGCGAGTTCTTGCGGGGAGCAGGCTCGCCGACCTTCCGGCTTGCCCGCTTGGAGGATTGCGGGCAATGCGGGTGCTCCATGGGATCTCTCCGCCCCATCCTGCTCTGCGCCGCCTTCGCCTTGGCCCTGCTCACGCTGCTCGGTGGCCGACCGTTGCTGGAACCGGACGAGGGGCGCTACGCGGAGATCGCGCGCGAGATGTATCGGGGCGGCAGCTGGCTCATCCCGACCCAGAATGGCGTGCCGCATTTCCAAAAGCCGCCGCTCATCTACTGGGCCACAGCCAGCGCGTTCGCGGTCTTCGGTCTGAATGAGTTCGCCGCGCGCCTGCCCTCGGCCCTGGCGGCGGCGGGCACGCTGGCGCTGACCTTTTGGATGGGCTCGCTGCTGGCCAACCGCCGCGTGGGCTTGGCCGCCGCGGGCATTCTCCTGGCCTCGGCCGAGTTCTTCGTCCTCGCGCGCGGGCTCACCCCCGACATGCTGATGACCTTCTGGATCACGCTCGCGGTGGCCTGCTTCGTGCGGCGGTCCGTGGCGCAGCGCGCCGGCGCCGCCAACACGACCGGGTGGGATTATGCCTTCTTCGCCGCCATGGGCCTCGGCTTCCTGACCAAAGGGCCGATGGCGCTGGTCGTCCCGCTGGCCGCAGTCGCGGCTTGGAAATGGAGCGAGCGCCAGCTGCCGGCGGAGCGCCGCACGCGCGGGCTGCCGTGGGTCAGCGGAATGCTGTTGACCGTCGTGCTGGCGATGTCGTGGTTCGCCGTGGTGGCGCTGAGCGATCAGGCGCTCTTCGACTACTTTTGGAAATACGAACTCGTGCAGCGCTTCGGCTCGCGCACGCACGGCCGCTCGCAGCCGCTGCTCTTCTTCGTGCCGGTATTGGTCGCAGGCTCACTGCCCTGGCTCTTCCTCGCGCTGGGCGCGCTGCTGAACTGGCTGGGCCTGCGCCGCGCCGGCTGGCGGCCATCGCCCCCCGGCGCGCTGGTGGCGGGCTGGGTGCTGCTGCCGCTCGTCCTCCTCTCGCTCAGCGGCTCGAAGCTCTTCACCTACGTGCTGCCGCTCTTCCCGGCCCTCGCGCTCTGGCTGGCGGCGGGCGGGCGTTGGGCCGATGCCGCAGCGACGGAACCGAAGCGCCCGCTGGCTGCCTTTTGGAATCTCTGGTGGCGGCGCATCGGGCTGGTCTGCGGGCTGGCCTTCTTCGCCAGTCCGGGGCTGGCCACGACGGCGGTGTCCTTCACGGTGAAACGCTGGCAGGAGCTGAATCTCGCGCCGTGGTTCGGGCTCGCCCTCGGGGCCTGGGTGCTGGCCTGCTGCGCGGCGGCTTGGTTTTTGACCGTCGCCGGAGAGAAGAGCCACGGCGATCGCTGGCGCTCCTTCGAGCACGCCGGCGGTGCGGTCCTGGCGGTCTTCGCGGTCGGACTTTGGCTGCTGGTGCTCTCGCAGCAGGAGCGGATCAATGACCGGCTCGGCCGCCAGGCCAGCACGAAGTCGCTCGCGCTGCTGGCGCGCACGCAACCCGACTACGCCGAGGCCGCCGTCTTCTCGTGGCGAGTGCGGGCGCAGGGCTTCGCGTTCTATCTCGATCGGACCATCGCTGCCGCGCGCGAGGACTCCGATGTCGTGCTGCCACCGACGCCCGAATTGGCCGCGCGCCTGCCGGAGAATCTGGCCGCGCTCGATACCCACATCGGCTCCCGCCGCGCCTACGGCCTGACGCGTCGCGCCATCTTCGCCGAGGACTTCGAGAAGCGCGGCTGGAAGCAGCTGGGGCGCGCAGGCGACTTCGTGCTGATTACGAACCGCTGACGGAATCGGGGGCCGGCTCGACAGTGGCTGCCGCTGTCCCCAGCGGCAGAGCGGGGCCACGCGTCTCGCGCCACCGATAGCGCGGCTGGCTGCGCGAACACTGCCCTTGGGGACAAGGGCAGCCACTGCCCGTTGCCCGCCGCTGCCCCTAGCGGCTGGGCGGCACCGCTCATCTCGCGCCGCGCGACCTGAACCTCAGCGATAGGTCAGCAAATCCTCCCGCCCGGCCGCGACCAGATGCGCGGTCTCGTTGATCGCGCCGGGCACCAGCCGACCGTCGAGCAGCTCGAGGCGCGTCAGGCCGGTGTTGGCGTGCAGCAGGGAGCGGTCGAACAAATTCTCTTCGCCCATCCCGAGGACGCCGTGCAGCAGCACGCTGATCGGACCGCCCGAGGTGAAGACCATGGTCACGCTCCCGCTCGGCGTGGCCTCGATGGCCCGCGTCAGCGCCGCCTGACAGCGCTCGCGAAAAGCCGGCCACGGCTCCCGGTATTCCGCATCGAACCGACGGCTGGTCCAGCGCGCCACCCCTTCGCTGAAGAGCCGGTGAAACGTGATCGCCGGGTCCGGCGCTGCCGCGATGAAGCGGGCGATGGCATGGTGGTCCGTCAGGTCCGGCTGCAGGCGCGAGACCACCTCCACGTGGTCGAACTCATTGAGCGATTCGTCCACCAGCGCCTCAGCCGCGCGGTGTCCGAGACCCATGCCTTCGAGAAAGCCCACGGCCGTCTGCCGATGCCGCCGCATCCCGCCGTGCAGCACCCGATCCGGCACCGGCCCTTGGTCACGCCACCAAGCCCCGAGCAGCCGCGCCTGCTCGTGCCCGAGCGGCGAAAGCTCATCGTATTCCGCCGAGTCGAAGCTGGCCTGACCGTGTCGAACGAGGTGAATCTCCCCCATGGCCTCGCTTAGGCTCGGCATAGGCGATAGGCAATAGGCAATAGGCAATAGGCAATAGGGGGTCGAGCGCGAAACCGAGAGGCCTGCCCACGACGCAGGGATCCGCCTATCGCCTATCGCCTATCGCCTATCGCCTATCGCCTATCGCCTATCGCCTATCGCCTATCGCCTATCGCCTATCGCCTATCGCCTATCGCCTATGCCGAGCCTAGGCGAGGCTCCGCGAGGCTCCGCGAGGCGAGCTGGAAGACGTTGCCCTCGGGGTCGCGGCCGTCGGCGGTGCGGTAGGGATGGCCGGGGAACTGGCGGACTTCGCCGATCTCGACGCCTTGTGCGTTGAGGGCGGTGCGGAGGGTGTCGACGTCCTCGACTTCGAAGACGAGTTTGACGTTGTTCTCGACTTGGAAATCAGCGCGCGAGCCGGGCAGGTGCTCGTCGGGGATGCGGTGGAGGCCGATCTCGACCGCGCCGGCGGTAAGCACCGTCCAGCCTTCGCTGGTCTCCGCCGTGGGCGTCAGGCCGAGGCGTTCGCGATAGAACGCCGCCAGGCGCGGCACATCGGCGCAGAACAGGATGACGGTGGCGAGGCGGACGGCGGGCATGCGGCAGACTCGGACGTGGGCTGGCCCCGCGTCAAATGCGCCTAGCCGCCGGCGCTGCCTTCGCCGCCCGGCTCGGTCATGGCGCGGGGATCGAGCGCGCGCTCCAACTCGTCAGGCGGCAAAATCTGCCGCTCGCGGCAGATCTCGCGCACGGTCCGGCCGGTCCGGGCGCTCTCCTTGGCGATCTCGGCCGCGCGGTCGTAGCCGATCCGCGGGGCGAGGCTCGTGACCATGGCCATGCTGTATTCGACCAGCTCCTCACAACGCGCGCGATTCGCCTCGATGCCCTCGACGCACTTCAGCGCGAAGACGCGCACGGCGGCGCTCAGGACGCGCACGTTCTCCAGCATCGTCGCGGCCATCACGGGCATGCCGACGTTCAGCTCGAAGTTGGCCGTGGCCTGGGCGGCCCAGGCGATGGTCGCATCGCCGCCGATGACCTGCGCGCAAACCATGAGCAACGCCTCGCACATGACGGGATTGACCTTGNNCGGCATGATCGAGCTGCCCGGCTGGGTCGCGGGCAGGACGATCTCGCCGATGCCGCAGCGCGGTCCGCTGCCGAGCAGGCGAATGTCGTTGGCCACCTTCGAGAGCCCGATGGCCACGCCGCGCAGGAGCCCGCTCGCTTCCACGAAGCCGTCCTTCGCGCTCTGCGCCTCGAAGTGATTGCGCGCCTCGCGAAACTCCAGCCCGGTGCGGCGGGAGAGTTCCGCAATGGCCAGCGCCGGAAATTCGAGCGGACAGTTCAGGCCCGTGCCCACCGCGGTGCCGCCCAGCGGCAACTCGGCCAGCGCGGCCACCGCACGGCCCAAACGCTCGTCGGCCAGGGCGACCTGACGGGCCCAGCCGCCGAATTCCTGCCCGAGCCGGACCGGCGTGGCATCCATGAGATGCGTGCGGCCGATTTTGATGACCTCGTCGAACTCCTGCGCCTTCTGCGTCAGCACGACCTCGAGCAGGCGCAGCGCGGGCTGCAGTTTGCCGCTGATTTCCTCCGCCGCCGCCACGTGCATGCAGGTCGGGAAGGTGTCGTTGGACGACTGACTCATGTTCACGTCGTCGTTCGGATGCACCGGCTCGCGCGAGCCGATGGGGAAGCCCGCCAGCTGGGCGCAGCGATTGGCGATGACCTCGTTGACGTTCATGTTCGTCGAGGTGCCGCTGCCGGTCTGGAAGACGTCGATGGGGAAATGCGCGTCGAGCTTGCCCTCCGCCACCTCCTCCGCCGCGCGCACGATCCAATCCTTCTTCTCGACCGAGAGGCGGCCCAGCGCTGCGTTGGCCTCCGCCGCGGCCGCCTTGACCAGCCCGTAGGCGCGCAGAAACGGCCGCGGCAGCGACTGCCCGCTGATCGGGAAGTTCAGCACCGCGCGCTGGGTGGTGGCTCCATAGAGCGCTTCGGCGGGCACGGGCATCTCGCCCATCGAGTCGCGTTCGAGTCGGGTGGTCATGGCTGGAGCGTTGGGGATGAGGTCACCTCAGAAAACGCAAAAGGTTCAAAAATGGAGGGCCGGATCGGAGGCCAGGCTGAAGGACGAGAACGAATCGCGCCGAAGGCGGCTCGTGCGCGCCGGATTGCAGGACTCTTTGCCGCAGAGACGCAAAGAACTCAAAGCGGGAAGGGATCTCGCGGTTGCCCTAGTCTGCATAGCTCTGCGCCGTTGCGGCGATTTCATTTGGCCCGATCCCGCGCCACTCGGCCGACCCTTTCGCGTCTTCTGCGTCTTCGGTGGCCCGGCCTCCCTCACCGCACCGCCACCGCCTCGCCTGCGGGAGCCGGCTGGTGAGCGACCTTCCGCCAGCGGGTGGCGAGACGGTCGAACCAAAGGAAGACGACCGGGGTGGTGAACAACGTGAGCGCCTGGCTCAGCACGAGTCCGCCCACGATGGCGAAGCCGAGCGGCTGGCGAAGTTCGGAGCCGTCGCCGTGGCCGAGCGCGAGCGGGATGCCGCCGATCATGGCGGCGAGGGTGGTCATCATGATGGGGCGAAAGCGTTTCAGGCACGCCTCCTCCACGGCTTCGGCCGCGCCCTGACCGCGCTCGCGCTGGGCCTCGAGGGCAAAGTCGATCACCATGATGGCGTTCTTCTTCACGATGCCGATGAGCAGCAGGATGCCGATGATGCCGATGACGCTGAGATCGTAGCCGAAGGCCAGCAGCGTGAGCAGCGCGCCGAGGCCGGCCGAGGGCAGCGTCGAGAGAATCGTCAGCGGATGGATGAAGCTCTCATAGAGCATGCCGAGGATCAGGTAGATCGCGACCACCGCCGCCAGGATCAAGAGCGGCTGCGAGCGGAGCGAATCCTCGAAGGCCTGCGCCGTGCCTTGAAAACTGCCGGTCGTGCTGGCGGGCAGGCCGAGCGCCTCGCTGGTCTGGCGAATGAGTTCCACCGCCTGACCGAGGGAGAAGTCGGGCGCGAGGTTGAAGGAAATGGTGACCGACGGGTACTGGCCGAGGTGATTGATCGAAAGCGGCCGCGTGGCGCGCGGATCGAGCCGGATCAGCGAGGAAAGCGGCACCTGCCGACCGGTCACGGGCGAGGACAGGAAGAGCTTGTCGAACGTGGCCGGATCGGCCTGCAGCTCGGGTGGGACCTCGATAATCACCTTATACTGACTGACGTCCGTATAGAACTGCGTGATCTGCCGCTGACCGAAGGCATTGTAGAGCGCGCGGTTGATGGCGTCGGCCTGGATGCCGAAGCGGGAGGCCGCCGAGCGGTCGATCACGACGCTGACCGCAAGCGCAGCCGACTCCTGATCGGACGTGACGTCGCGCAGCTGCGGCAGCTCCTGCAGTTTGGCGAGCAACCGCGGAGCCCAGGCATTGAGCACCTCCGAGCTGACGTCGCGCAGGGTGTACTGGTACTGCGTCTTCGAGGCGATGCCGCCGATGTTCAGGTCCTGCCGCGCCTGCGGGTAGAGGGTCAGGCCGGGGATCGATGAGCCCTTCTGCCGCAGTCGCGCCATCACCACCGGCGCCGGCTCGCGTTCCTCGCGCGGCTTCAGCGACATGAAGCCGCGGGCCACGTTCTGACTGCCGCCGCCGCGACCCGTGCCGATCGAGGTCATGAAATGCTCCACCGCGGGATCGGCCTGCAGGATGGCGTTGATGCGCTCCACCCGCGCACTGAGCGCCTGGAACGAGATGTCGGGCGGGCCTTCGATGGAGAGCGTGAGAAAGCCGGTATCCTGCTGCGGGAAGAACCCCTTCGGCATGCGCACGAAAAGCAGCGCGGTCAGGGCGAACGTGACCACGAGAGAGAGCAGCGTGAGCGTCTGATGCCGCAGGATGAGCTGCAGCCCGCGCCGGTACGTCGCCTCCATCCACGCGAGCGAACCTTCCAGCACCGCATCGAGCCGCGCCTTCCACGAGCCGGCGCGCGCGGCGGCGTGGGCGCGCAGGAAGAGCGACCCGAGCATCGGCACGCAGGTCAGCGAGACGAAGGCGGAGACGAGCACCGCGACGGTGACCGTGACCGCGAACTCGCGGAAGAGCCGACCGATGATCCCGCCCATCAGCAGCACGGGAATGAAGACGGCCACGAGCGAGACGGTGATCGAGAGAATCGTGAAGCCGATTTCCGCCGCGCCCTTGAAGGCGGCATCGCGCGCCGGCATGCCCTCCTCGATGTGCCGGTAGATGTTCTCCAGCATGACAATGGCGTCGTCGATGACGAAGCCCACCGCGATGGTCAGCGCCATGAGCGAGAGATTGTTCAGGCTGAACCCGAGCAGGTACATCACGCCGAAGGTCGCGACGATGGAGACCGGCACGACCACGCTGGAGATGAGCGTGGCGCGCAGATCGCGCAGGAAGAGAAACACCACCAGCGTGACCAGCACCATGGTCAGGACGAGATGCAGCTGCACCTCCGCGACCGAGGCCCGGATGGTGCGCGTGCGATCCATCATGATCTCGACGTGCACGGCCGGTGGGACGGCCGCCTGCAACGCCGGCAGCAAAGCGCGGATGCGGCCGACGGTCTCGATGACGTTGGCATCGGCCTGTTTGAAGACGATGAGCCCGAGCCCGCGCTGACCGTCGACCCAGGCCGCGGCGCGCGCATTCTCCGCACCGTCGAGCGCGGTGCCGATGTCGCGCACGCGGATTGGTGCGCCGTTGCGATAGGCGATCACGACGTCGTTGTACGGCGCGGCAGCCGTGAGCTGGTCGTTGGCGTAGATGGCCAGACTTTGGCGCGCGCCTTCGAGGTTACCTTTGGGCGTGTTGACCGTGGCGCCGGCCAACGCCGTGCGTACCTCCTCCATGCCGAGGCCGAGGGCTGCGAGTTTGGTGGGATCGACCTGCACGCGCACGGCCGGCTTTTGCTGGCCGTTGACCAGCACCTGCGCGATGCCCGGCAGCTGCGAGATCTGCTGAGCGACGACGTTGTTGGCGAAGTCGGTGACGGCCGTGATCGGTAGGACCTCGGACGTCACCCGCATGATCACGACGGGCGCATCGGCCGGATTGACCTTGCGGTAGGTCGGCGGGCTGGGCAGCTCCGGCGGCAGCTGGCCGGCGGCCGCATTGATGGCCGCCTGTACCTCCTGCGCGGCCGCATTCAGCTGCACCCCGAGGTCGAACTGGATGGTGATGTTGGTGCTCCCGAGGGTGGAGCTGGAGGACATCTGCGTGACGCCGGCGATCTGCGCGAGCTGGTTTTCCAGCGGCGTCGCCACCGACGAGGCCATCGTCTCCGGACTGGCGCCGGGCAGCGCGGCCGAAACCTGCAGCGTGGGGAATTCCACCTGCGGCAGCGGCGCGACCGGCAGCAGCGGGAAGGCGATCAACCCGGCCAGGAAGAGGCCGATCGTCAGCAACGTCGTCGCGATCGGCCGCCGGATGAAGGGCTCGGAGAGGCTCATGGCGTGGCGGCGGTGCCGGGCCGGCCGTCGTTGGCGGAACCGAGCACCGCGTCCGTCTCGCCGGCATTTTTGACGATCTCCACCCGCGCCCCGGGCTGGAGCTTGTTTTGTCCGTCGCGCACCACGCGATCCCCCAGCGCGAGCCCCGCCGTCACGACCGTGACGCCCTGCACCGTCGGGCCGGGCTTCACCTGTCGCACCTCGACGGTGGAGTCGCTCTTCACGCGATAGACGAACGGCCCCTTCAGCCCCGGCTGAATCGCCTCGGCCGGCACAACCAGCGCCTGGTTGAGCGTCTCGACGAGGACCCGCGCATTGACGAACTGCCCGGGCCAAAGCGCGAGATCGTCGTTCGGGAAGAGCGCCTTCAGCCGGAGCGTGCCGGTGCTGAGATCGATCTGGTTGTCGACCAGCTGCAGCTGGCCCCGCGCCAGCACCTCGCCCGTCTCGCTCAACGCCTCGACCGGAAGCGCCTGGCCGTCGCGCGCCTGGCCGCGGCGAATGGCCGGGAGCGTCGACTGCGGCACGGTGAAGACCACCGCGATGGGCCGCGTCTGCGTCAGCACGACCAGTCCGTTGGTCTGGCTGGCGGTGACGAGATTGCCGGCGTCGACCAGCCGCACGCCGGTCACGCCGTCGATGGGCGCGCGAACGGTGGTGAATTCGAGCTGCAGCCTGGCGTTATCGACCATCGCCTGGCTGGCCTTGGCCGCGGCGGCCGACTGCGCCAGCGTGCCGGCGCGCTGATCGAGCTGCTGCTTGCTCTCGGTGTTCGTGGCCACGAGCCCGCGGATGCGGTCGAACTCGCGCCGGTCGTTGGCCAGCTTCGCCTCGTCCTGCGCCTGCTGCGCCAACGCCTGATCGAGCGCGGCCTGGTAGGGGCGCGGATCGATCTGCGCCAGCACCTGGCCCTTCTGCACGGGCTGGCCTTCCTCGAAGGCGACCGATTGCAACTCGCCGCTCACCCGCGGACGGATCGTGATGGATTGATTCGCCGCGACGTTGCCGAGCCCGCTCAACCAGACCGGCAGATCGGCCGCCTTGGTTTCGGCCACCGCGACCGACACGGCGCGCGGTCGGCTCGACGTCGGCGCCTTGGCGGAGTGCTGCCATTGCCACCCGAACCAGGCGAGAACGACCACTGCCGCACCCAAGGACAGCAAACGAAGGGGCTTCATGCGTCGGGTTCGTTAGCCTGTTTCAGGCCCGTTGATAGTTACCATTCTGGAAGGATCGGAGATCGGCGTCTGTGAGGCCCGGCCCGACGCGCGGTGCCAGCCGAGATACGATTGAAGCCGCCCCGCCCTCCATGGGACAACCCCGCCATGCACTGGGTCTTCTTCATCCTCGTCGGCCTGCTGGCCGGATTTCTGGCCGGGCAGGTGATGCGCGGACGGAGCTTTGGCGTGCTGGGCAATCTGATCGTCGGGGTCGTGGGTTCCGTCTTCGGCGGTTGGATCTTCGGCGTTCTGGGCATCAGCTTCGGCGGCCTGATCGGTTCCCTGCTCTGCGCCTTTTTGGGTGCCTGCCTGCTGCTCTACCTGCTGCGACTCGTGGTGAAATAGCGGCCTGATTTCGGGCTTTCCTCGCCGCGATATTTCTTGCACACTGTCGGGATGGGCGAGTCCCGGCGAGGCAGAGCGTCCCTGCGGAACGAACACCGCGTGGAGCGGATGGAACGTTTCCTGGCGGAGCATTACGCCGAGGACATCGACGTCCCGCAGGTCGCGCGCGCGGCCGGCGTGCATCCGCAGTATGCCTCCGCCCTCTTCCGAGATCTGCGCGGCCGGCCGCTGGTCGAAGCCCTGGCGCGGCGGCGGGTGGCGCAGGCACAGCTGCTCCTGCGCACGACCGACGCCACCGTGCTCGATGTGGCCCTGACCTCGGGCTTCCAGTCGCTCTCCCGCTTCTACGCGGCTTTCCGTCGCTTCGTGGGCCAATCCCCCGCGGCCTTCCGGGCCGCCGCGCCGCTCCCGCCTGCGGAGTCCAGCCAGGCTCCGGTGCTGCACGTGCTTTGGATCGACGACCAGCCGCTCAACAACCTGGCCGAACGCCGGCTGCTGGCCACGCGCGGGCTGTTCACCGACGCCTACACGGACAATCGCTCCGCGCTGCGCGCGCTCGAACACGCCTCGTTCGACCTGATCATCTCGGACATCCACCGCGGGCGCGCGCACGAGTCGGGCTGGGATCTGCTGCGCGAGCTGCGCCGCCAGAACCTGCGCGTGCCCTTCTTCTTCTACACCGGGGACGCCGACGCCCGCCTGCGGCATCGCGCCGAACGCGCCTCCGCCCATGGCGCCTTCCACCGCTCGGGCGAGCTGCTGCAGGCGCTGCTGCTGGCCTGCGGGGAATCCGGCAGCACCTCTTCGGAGGCGGAAAAGTCGCCGGACCGGCCGTCTGACTAGGCCCGGCGGATTCTCGCAAAACGGGAAATCATTCTCGCAAAACGAGACGTCGACGAACGGGGGCTCCGGCAGCTTCGGAGCATGCAGCGTTCGTCCTTTGCCTCATTGGAGCGGCGGTTGCTCTTGCCCTTGCTCCTGCTCGTCCTGCTGGGCTGCGCGCGCCCCGCCAGCGTGACCGCACAGAACTTCCAGATTCAGACGACCTTCACCGATCTCCCGGACACCGGCAGCGGCGACCTCTGGCAGGCCGCCTTCACCGTCAGCGGCGGCACCTTCGACGCCGACGAAGGCTTCTCCATCGCCTTCTCGCCGATCCAATTCTCGCAGCTGCAATCGTCTCCCCCGCCCGTCCCCGGCTGGGATCTCCTCGTGCTGCAGCCGGATCCTGCCCTGCCGGCCGACGGGCTCTACGACGCCCTCGCGCTGGTCAATGCGGCGTCGGTCGCGCAGCCGTTCACCGTTTCGTTTCTGTGGCTGGGCGGCGCGGGCACGACACCCGGCAGCCAGCCGTTCTCCATCAACCGGTTCGATGCGAGCGGCACCTTGCTCCAGCAGCTCCAGACCGGCTCGACGGTCGTGATTCCCGAGCCCGGCGCACTCGCGCTGCTCGGCGCAGCCGGCGCGCTCTGGCTCGGTCTCACGCGCCGCCGCCGGGCCTTGCTGCTGCTGCCGCTGGCTGCGCCGGCCCTGCTCCTCGCCGCGCCGCTCGATGAAATCACGGTCGATGGCTACGAACTCGTCGGCGAGCAGCGCGTGACCCGCACGCTCTTCGAATACACCTACCGCGTCCGCCTGCGGAATTCGGGCACCTCGACGGCCCGGCGTCTGACCGGCGTGGGCGGAACCGTCACGAGCAATGCCGCAGCCACCACCATCGTCGACGGGCAGGTGACGGTCGGCACGCTCCTCGTGCGCGGCGTCGGTACTTCGTCCGACACGTTTTCGTTCCGGCAGGATCGCACCGTGCCGTTCAATCCCGCCAATCTGCGCTGGACGTTCACCGGCACGGTCGTCGCCCCGGCCGCCCCGGTCCTCAGCAACGTGCAGGCCCCGGCGGCTCTGGCGCGCGGTGCCGGCGGCGTGCTCGAGTTCGATTTCGCGGACCCCGACGGCGACCTCGATTCCGTCGAGCTCTCCGTCACCAACGCCCTCGGCGCCACCAGCTCGCGGCTGGGGGCGGACCGCCTGGCCCTGACCGGCGTCAGCGGGCACGGCGTGATCCCGCTCGGCACGGACGGGCTGCCCTTCGGCGCGAACGACCTGACCGTGCGCCTGCGCGACCACACCGGCCTGTTGAGCGCAGCGGTCCCGCTCACGGTCAATGTGGTCGGCGCCGCCGCGACGGGCTCCGCGCCGGTCATCGTCAGTCTCGCGCCGGAGGCCGCTTCCTACACGCGACCGCAGAACGCGACGGTCAACGTCCGTCCGCGCTTCGTGCTGCAATTCACCGATCCCGACGCCGACGTCGACCGCGCCCGACTCGTGCTCGAGGACCCCACGGTCGGCACCCGCACCTACGAGGAGAACGCCGCCGCGCTCGGGCTGACCGGCAGCAGCGGACGCCTCATGCTCGCGCCCTTCGACATCCGGCAGGACTTCAATTTCGGCCCCACGACGTACCGGCTGACCGTCACGCTGTTCGATCGCAACGGCCACGCCAGCGCCCCGGTCACGGCCTCGATCGGCGTGCCGCAATTCGGCGGCGCGGTCACGCCGCTCGGCATCTTCGGCTCGTCGCCCACCACCGGCGGACCCGGCACCGAAGTGACGATCTTCGGCAATCCGATCACTCCCGGGGCGACCTACTTCGTGGAACTCAACGGCCTCGCCTGCGAAGTGCTCGCGACCAGCCCCAGCCTCCTCGTGCGCATTCCCGAAGGCGCGCTGACCGGGCCCTTCGTGGTGCGCGATGCCTTCGGCTCCACCGCCGTGGCGAGCTCCAACTTCACGGTCCCTGCGCGCATCCTGCTCGATCCGACCTCCGCCACGGTGCCCGTGGGTCAGACGCTCAGCTTCGATGCGCGGCCCTACACGCGCGGGGCGGATGTCAGCCTGGTTTGGCGCGTCAACGGGATCAGCGGGGGCAATGCGAGCGTCGGCACGGTCGACGCGAACGGCCGTTACACTGCACCCGCCGCGGTGCCGAAATCGGGCCAGGTGCAGGTCACCGCCGCGCTCGCGGCCGAAGCCACCACGGTCGCCTCGGCCACCATGCAGATCGTCCCGCCCGCGCCGCTGCCGGGCGTGGCGCGCATTCTCGCGGCCCGCGGCGGCAGCGTCGTCTCGGAGGATCAGCGCTCGGCGGCGTCGGTGCTCCCGGGCGCGCTGGCGGCGAACACGGATCTCACGGTGCGCACGCTCACCGGCTCGGCCTTGCCGCCGCCCCGCGCCGGACGCCGCGTGCTCGGCGCGGTCCAGCTCGGGCCTGCGGGCACGACCTTCACCCGACCGGTCGCGGTCCGCATTCCCCTGGCCCGCGCGTATCCTCCCGGCACGCTGCTGCCGGTGGTCTATTACACCGGCAAGAAGGGCGGTTACGTCGACGAAGGCACGCTCGGCGAAGTCATGGACACCGGCGACCGTCTGCTGGCGCCGCTCCTGCATTTCAGCGTGCCCGTGGTCGATGAGCCGGTGCCGACGACCAAAGCGCCGCCGACTCCGCCGACGCTGAATTCGCTCGAGCCGTCCACCCTCGAGGAGGGCGCCCGCACGCCGGTTCGTCTGCTCGGCGCGGGCCTCAGCTCCGATCTCGCCGTGGAGGTGCGCGATGCGGCCGGAAATCTGACCGACGATCTCGTGCCCGACACGCTCTACACCCTCGGCAGCAGCGCCGGTCTCACCGTGGAGGTGCGGCCGCTGCCGGGGTTCGACAGCGGCACGCGGACGTATCGCCTGCGGCTGGTGCGGCCGAACGGCGCGTTCGCCGAGCTGCCGCTGACAGTCAGCGGGTTGCCGGAGTTCATCGTGCCGGCCGGCGCGACCGCCACGGTCGCCGATGCCACGCCGCGGCGATACTCGACCGTGGTGGTGCAGGCCGGCGGACGCCTGGTCGTGCGCGGGGCCGTCGACTTCACCTCGACCGGCCCGGTGGTCATCGATGGGATCGTCGATGCGAAAGGCGCCGACGGCGCTTCCGCGATCGGTCCCATCGCCGGTGCCGCCAACCCGCAGAGCGGCACCGGCGGCCGCGGGGGCGCGGGCCGGGCGCGCGACAACTTCATCGCCTCCATCGGCGTAGGCCTGCCGCCGATCGACCAGCCGCCGCCGCAGAACTACGGCCAGCCGGGCAACGATGCGGTCGGCTTCTCCGCCGGCCCGCCCTTCCAGCCGGAGGCTCGGCCGTTCGATCTCCTCACGCCCACGCCGGCCGGACTGGGCGGCTATCCGGGCCGCAACTACTCGCCCAGCATCTTCAGCCTGCTCAGCACGATCGCCGAATGCGTGGCCTCCTTCGGCATCGCCTGCCCGGTCGCGGTGGCTCAGCTGATCGCCGAGGTGAACGACGCGCTCGACGCCTTCAACGGCGGCACCGCCGGCCTTCGCGGACTCGCTGCCGTCAACGCGTCGCCGCTCGGCGCGGTCGGCGGTGGTGGTGGCGGCGGCGGCGGACGCATCGAGCTGAGCGTGCCGATCCCCTTTCTCGGCGACGTCGCCTTCAACATCATCGGCGGCGGTGGCGGGGCCGGCGGCGAAGGCGGTTCCGGCGTGCGGCTGACTTCGCTCGGCTCCATCCGCCTCGGCACGCCGAACGCGCTCATCGACGCCCGCGGCGGCAACGGCGGTAACGGTGCGCGCAACGGCACGATCGAGGTCGCCACCAGCTTTTTGTTCGTGACGGTCGACCGCTCCGTCGTCTCGACCGATGCGCCGGTCTCGCCCGGCGGCGGCGGCGGCGGCGGACGCTCCGGGCAGATCGCGCTCTCCGCGACCGGCGGCATATACACCAGCGGCCCCGACCAGCTGCGCCAGGGCGGCGGGCGCGGCGGCCTGGGCGGAGTGACGTTCATCAATCCGAACAACAACCGGCTCGACGAAGGTTACCGCATCGACTCCGCCTCGGATGCCAACGGCACGCGGCGCATTCAGTTCGCGCAGTCCACCTTCGACCCGAGCGCGCTGACCAGCCGGGCCGTCGGACGCTCCATCGTCACCGTGCAATCGGAACCCACCTACGATGCCGGCACCCGCTTCATCGAGATCAGCGGCGAGCAGCCCAACCAGCGCCGCACCGCGTTCGCCTTCTACAATGCCAACAGCGGCACCTACCGCGCCAACATCGTGCTCTTCCCCGGCTTCAACACGCTCGACGAGCGCGTGCCCGGCGGCGGCAGCGTCTTCCCGGCGGGACTGCGGCCGCGCATGCTGGCCATCTTCCAGGACAGCGACGGGGACGGCCTCGCGGACGAGGACGAAGCGCTCTTGGGCACCGATCCGAACAATCCGGACACCGACGGCGACGGACTCAGCGACGGCGACGAGGTCGCCTTCGGCTCGAATCCGCTCCTGCGCGACACCGACGGCGACGGGCTCAGCGATGGCTCGGAGCGTCTCGCGGGCACGAATCCCAACTCGCCCGACACGGACGGCGACGGCTTCTTCGATGGCGTGGAAGTCTTCCTCGGCTCCGATCCGCTGCGCGCCAGCAGCGTGCCGACCAGCATCCCTGCAGGCACGCTTTTCGGCGCTTCGACGGCGGTCAACGGCTCGTTCCTCACCCTGCTGAATCCAGCCAGCGGCACCGATGTCGGACTGCTCGGACGTCCGAACAGCGGCCTCGGCTTCGGCCTCGCGTTCGACGAGACGACCGCGCTCTACACGGCCAACTTCGACCGGCTGGCGCTCTATCGCCCGCTCTCGCTGCAGAGCACGCCGATCGGCCCGTTCGGCCAGGCCGGCGGCACGCCGCTGCGGACGGTCACGCTGGCCTACCACCCGGTGGAACGCCAGCTCTACGGCATCGAGCTGGGGCCGTCGCCCGACTTCGCGCCGACTGCGCAGTTGCTGCGCATCGACCCGCGCACCGGCGCCGCCAGTCGCGTCGGCACGCCGGGTGCCCGGACGCTGCACGCGCTCGCCTTCCGCCGTGACGGCGTGCTGTTGGCCACCGTGGCGGGTCCCGCCGGATCCGACGTGCTCATCGAGCTGAATCCCGCCACCGGCGCCGTCGTGCGCGACATCGGTCCGCTCGGGCTCGGTCCGGTCTTCGGGCTCGCGCTGACCCGCCAGGACGTGCTCTACGGCACGCTGCCCTTTGGCGACGTGACCTCGCGGCTGCTGACCATCGATGCCGCGACCGGTGCGGCCACCCAGGGACCGTTGATCGCGCGCACGGTCTTCGATCTGAGCGTCTTCCCCTGCGCCGCGCCCTGTCTCGCCGCGCCGGTGGCCTCCGCACAGTCTGCACCGCCGCTCAACAGCATCGCGCTGGCCGCCGCCGACTTCGATGGCGACGGCAATCCCGACATCGTGCAGCTGGGCTCCGACCAACTCGGCGCCGAAAACCTCGAGATCCGTCCCGGCCTGGGCAACGGGCGGTTCGGAGCCGGGCAGCGTCTGCCGCTGCCCGGCATTCAGATCACGCCCGTCGGCAACGCGGTCGCCACCGCCGACTTCAACGGCGACGGTCTGCCCGATCTGGTGGCCGACAACGCGGCGTTCACCGAGAACGGCTTCATCGTTTACCTCTCGAACGCCGCCGCGCCGGGCACCTTCCAGGCCGGGCAGCGTGTGGCCGACAACCGCCTGCGCGGCGCGCCGGTCATCGCATCGTTCAATCCGCTCGACGACGCGCGGGCCGACCTCGCCGGACGGCAGAGCGACGGCCGCATTCGGCTCCTGCTCAACGACGGCTCGGGCGGATTCACCGCGGGCGCGCTGGTGGGCGGCTTCAGCGTCCAGGCCTTCGCCGCGGCCGACTACAACGGCGACGGCGCGGCCGACTTGCTTCTGCTCGACAGCTCCGCCAGCGGCGCGCTGCTCGTCTACCTGAACGACGGACGCGGCAACTTCAACACCGCACCGCTCAGCGTGCCGCTGAGCGTGAGCACGGACGCGGCCACGCAGCTGCTGGTGGCCGACTTCGACGGCGACGGCCGGCTCGACCTGCTGCTGGTCGCGAGCCTCAACGGCACGGAGAACCTCGTCCTGCTCCGCCAGACTTCCGCCGGGGTCTTCGGTCCACCGCTGCCTTTCCCCTTCCAGCGCTTCATCAGTCCCCTCAGCCTGGTCGTGGCCGATCTGACCGGCGACGGCTTGCCGGATGTGGCCTTTCTCTCGCGTTCGCCCGGCTCGTTCGATCGCGAGCTGCGTGTGTACGTCGGCGACCGCGAGGCCGGGCTGCGGCTCGCGGCGACGCAGCCGGCGTTCAACGCCAATGGCCTCGCCGTGGCGGACTTCGATCGCGACGGCCGCCCGGACATCGTCGCCGGGACGACCGGCAATCCGGCCACTTTGCTCTACTTCCGCACCGAGCCGTCGTTCTGACGCCGGCTGCCCGCTTCTCTCCACCATGCGCTTGTCTCCGTTCCTCCTCCTCGTCACCGCCGGCTCGCTCGGCGCGCAGTCCCTCACCATTCGAAACTTCAGCTTCGAGATTCCGGTCACGCCGGCCGGCACGTTCATTGCCGGTCCCGCCTCGCCGCCGACCGGCTGGTCGGTCTTCGGCAGCACCTCGATCACCCGAGCCGTGGGCGTGCTGAATCCCGCCACCACCACGCTCTACACGCAGCCCGTGCCGCACGGGAGCAATGTGGCCGTCGTCTTCCTGATGAGCGGCGGCGGCCCGGCCGGGCTGGAGCAGACGTTGACCGACGTGCTGGCGCTGAACACCACCTACACGCTTTCGCTGCAGATCGGGAACATCGCCAACGATCCGAACCCGCCGCACAACAGCTTCGATTTCACCGGTTTTCCCGGCTACCGGGTCGAGCTGCTGGCTGGCGGCACGCTGCTCGCCTTCGACCAAAACAGCGTCCTGCCCGCGGAGGGCGCGTTCCTCCCGACCAGCTTCGAATTCACCACCGGCCCGTCGCATCCGCAGGTCGGACAGCCGCTGCAAATCCGCCTCATCAACCTCAACGGCGCGGGCATCGAGGTGAACTTCGACGACGTGCAACTCGTGGCCAATGCGGCCGTGCCGGAGCCCGGCACGATCGCGGCGGGCGTGCTGGCAGTCGCGCTGCTCGGCTGGCGTCTCCGTGCACGCCGGGCGACGTCGACGGTCGATTGAAATTCGCTGTCACCTTCTGGCCCGGAGCGGCGTCTGGGCGGACATGGAGTTCCCCCGGCCGACCACGCTGCTGTTCGGATTTCTGATCTGCGCCTTCATCTTCATCCCGCTGGAATCGCTCCTGCCGCACCGCGAGCAGCGCCGTCTGCGGCCCGGGTTCGCCACCGACACGCTGCACTTCTTCCTCAATCCGTTCCTGCGGAAGCTCGCCCTGGCCATCGTGCTGCTCCCGGCCGTGCTCGTGCTCGATGCGCTCGCGCCCGCCGGCCTGCGCGCAGCCATTCGCGCCCAGCCGGTCTGGCTGCAGTTCGTCGAGGCGCTCGTGCTGGCCGATCTCGGCGGATACTGGGGGCATCGGCTCGAGCACACCGTCCCGTGGCTGTGGCGTTTCCACGCCGTGCACCACAGCTCCGAGCAGCTCGACTGGCTGGCGGCCGCGCGGCTGCACCCGCTGAGCGAGGCGCTGGCGCGCGCCTGCGCCATCCTCCCGCTCTATTTCCTCGGCTTCAGCAAGGCCACGTTCGGCGCCTTTCTGGTCCTGATGTCGCTCTACGCCATCTTCCTGCACGCCAACGTCCGGGTCCGCTTTCCGTGGCTGGAGAAGTTCATCGCCCTGCCGGCCTTCCACCACTGGCATCACGCGCGTGGCGAGCAGGAGGCGCTGAATAAGAACTACGCCGGTCTCTTTCCCTGGATCGATCGGCTCTTCGGCACGCATCATCTGCCCGCGCGCTGGCCCGAGCAGTACGGCATCGACGAGCCGATGCCGCGTGGTTACGCGGCCCAGCTGTGGCATCCGTTCCGGGCGACCGAGACAGCTACCACGGAGACCGCCTCGCTCAATCGACCAGCGGCTGCGGCACCCCGTCAGCCGTGAGCTGCTCGACCCGCTCGCGGTGCCTGCGGGCGGACTCGTGGCGGCCCAGGCGACCGTAGATCTTGGCCAGGTACTCGTGCGCCACGATCAGGCCCGGCCGCTGCGCGAGACTTGTCTCCAGCGATTCCGCCGCGCGTTCGAACCACTTGAGGCGCGAGAGCACCGCGCCGACCTGGAAATGCGCCTCGGGGAAAACCGGGCTGAGCTTGAGCGCGCTGAGTCCGGCCGCCAGCCCTTCCTCGACCTTGTCCTGGCGCGGCAGGGCCACGCTCAGCCCATAGAGCGCCTCGGGGTTGTCGGCATGCACCGCCAGCGCACGGCGGAAGGCCTGCTCGGCCTCGGACCACCGCTGCAGGCGCAGATACACGCGGCCGAGCTTGGTCAGCAGCCACGGGTCATTCGGCGTTTGCTCGACGGCCTGGACGAAATGCTCGACGGCCTTCGGCAACTCGCCGCGGAAGACCGCCTGCACCCCGCGCAGCCAGCTGATGCGGCCCTCGCCGGGATGACGCTGCTCGAGCAGGCCGGCGGCCTCGCCGATCGCCTCGGGATCGCCCGCGGCCACCGCGCATTGCCCCAGGAGCACCGGATAGCGCGACTCGGTCGGAAACTCGGCGCAAAGTTCGCGCACCAGCGGTAGCGCTTCGCGCGGCTGGCGGCCGTCGAGGTACGATGCGGCCAGATTGTACTTCTGCTCGGCCCGGGCCCGCGCGATGTCGCGCTGCACGTCCTCTCCGGGCGCAGCCAGATAGCCGAGTTCCACCAGCTGGCGCAGCGCTGCTTCCTCCGCGGCGCGATCGCTGGCGGTGGGCAGAGGCGCGGCCTCGCCCGTCGGATCCGGCACGTTCTCCCAGCTGTCGATGAACTCGACGTTCGGCGGCGTCTCGAACGCCTCGCTCAGGACGCGTCCCTCGAAGTCGCGCCCGACCGGCACGCCGAGCACCGCGAGCACGGTCGGCGCGATG
This sequence comes from Verrucomicrobiota bacterium, assembly GCA_018240025.1. Classification (GTDB taxonomy): domain Bacteria; phylum Verrucomicrobiota; class Verrucomicrobiia; order Chthoniobacterales; family SZAS-18; genus SZAS-18. Next base: position 20,223 of record JAFEGM010000047.1, on the reverse strand, counting down.
TCGAGCAGGGTCGCTCCCCCTACCGTCGAGTCGGGCTTCACGCCCGGCCCGTGCAGGAGAAAGACCCCTTCGGTCCGATGCCACTGCGCCGGCTCGACCGGCTTGGAGGGCCGCCGCTCGTCATTGAGGAAGCCGTGGTCTGAGACCAGCATGACATGCGTTTCGGGCCCGGCCAATTCGAGCAGCCGCGCCAGCATCAGATCGTGGAAGCGGTAGATGCCGGTCATGACTTCGCGGTAGGCCGCAAAGGCGCCCTCGTTCACCCACGGCAGCCGCGGCGGATGGTACGGCATGAAGTCGTGGCCGACCTGATCGATGCACTCGTAGTACACCGTCGCGAAGTCCCAAGGCTCCGAATCCAGGAGGTCGGTCGCGACCGAGTGGACGGAGATGCATTCCGCCAGCCGCAGGCGCAGCGCCGTCAGCAGCCGCTGCACCTCTGGCTGCGTCTGATCCAGCCGGTGCGCCTCCGGGATGAGCATCTGCACCAGGCTCGCCTCGACCTCCTGCGGATGCAGCCGCAGGTCCGCGATCCGCTCCGCCAGGGCCTCGGGCGCGACCGCATTCGCCGCCACCGGCCAGTCCTCCGGCGTGCAGCCGTCGGGCGCGAGCGCGAACTGGTTCGAGACGCAGACCCCCCGGATGCGCTCCGCGGGATGGCTCGCATACCAGCCGACCGCATGGCACCGCTTGCCAGCCTGCGAGAGGATGTTCCAGAGCGCCTTGCTCGTGCGCGACGTGCTCTGCACCGGCTGCAGGCGCGTGCCGTCCGGCGCCACCTCGACGAAGCCATGAATGCCATGCCGCGGCGCCCGCTTTCCGGTCGCGATGCTCGTCCAGAGGATCGGCGAGAGCATCGGCTGCAGCGTGCGCAGATTGCCCATCGCCCCCTCTTCTACGAGCCGCGCGACCGTCGGTAGCAAGCCCGCATCGATCAGCGGGTGCATGATCTGCCAGTCGGCGGCATCCCAGCCGATGAGGAGCAATCTTGGTGAGGACATGGAGCGGAGGAGCGGAGGAGCGGAGGAGCGGAGGAGCGGAGGAGCGGAGGAGCAGGGGAGCGGAGGAGCGGAGGAGCGGAAGAACGCGAGAAGGCGTCGTCGTGATAATAGTTTACCTATGCCTATTTATAAGTATCACTTAGCGATGGTCACTTCTCAAGAATGGATGGGCGGCGGCGCGGATGATTTTTGAACTCTCGAAGCGGTTTCCCAAGGAGGAAACATACGCACTGACGGATCAAGTTCGACGCTCGTCTCGCAGCGTGTGTGCGAACCTGGCGGAAGCCTGGAGGAAGCGTCGGTATTTGGGCGCGTTTCTAAGCAAGCTTTCGGACGCTGAATCCGAGGCCGCAGAAACGCAGGTCTGGTTAGAGTTCGCAGTGGATTGCGGATACCTCACAAGCGAGCAGGTTGCCATCGCGAAGGACCATGTCGATCAAGCGCTCCGGCTGATCGTCACCATGATTTCAAAGCCCAATTGTTGGTTGCTACCACCCCCTTCACGCTAGTCCGCTCCCCTGCTCCTCCGCTCCTCCGCTCCTCCGCTCCTCCGCTCCCCTGCTCCTCCGCTCCTCCGCTCCCCTGCTCCTCCGCTCCCATGATCCTGCGTTCCCTGACCCGCTTTCGCGACTTCGGTCTGCTGCTCTTCCGGCTCGGCTTCGGGCTCAGTTTCATCTACGCCTGGGGTTGGTCGAAGATGGCGGGCGGCCCGAAGGGCTGGGCCAAGCTCGGCGCCTCCATGAAGTTGGTGGGCATCGACTTCCTGCCGACCTTCTGGGGCTTCATGGCGGCCTTCTCGGAATGCGTGGGCTGCCTGCTCTTTGCGATCGGGTTTCTCTTCCGGCCGGCCTGCATGCTGATGTGCTGCACGATGGGCGTGGCCATTCTGGTGAACCTGAATGGCGACGGTTTCCCGAAGGCCTGGCAGGCGATCCACTACGGCCTGCTCTTCTTCTGCTTCCTCTTCATCGGTCCGGGGAAATACAGCTTCGACCGAAACTGACGCGTCCATGGCCCGCATCGTCGTCCTGACCGGCGCCGGCATCTCGAAGGAGTCCGGCATTCCGACCTTCCGCGATCTCGGCGGCTACTGGCAGCAGCATCGCGTGGAGGAAGTCGCGTCTCCCGAGGGGTTCGCGGCCAATCCTGCGCTCGTGCATGATTTCTACAACACCCGGCGGCGGCATCTCCAGACGCCGGAGATCGCGCCCAACGACGGGCATCGCGCGCTGGCCGAGTTCGCCGCCCGCACCGCCGACGACTTCCTGCTCGTGACGCAGAACGTGGACGATCTGCACGAGCGGGCCGGCTCCCGGGACGTCGTCCACATGCACGGCGAGTTGCTGAAGGCCCGCTGCGCGCATTGCGAATCCGTGCGGGAATGGCGCGAGGATCTCTCGACCGCGCTGCCCTGTCCCGCCTGCCAGCGCCGCGGCGGCCTGCGCCCGCACATCGTCTGGTTCGGGGAAATGCCGCTCGAGATGGAGCGCATTCACGCCGCCCTCTCGCGATGCGAGCTGTTCGTGGCGATCGGCACCTCCGGCCAGGTGTATCCCGCCGCCGGCTTCACCGAAGTGGCCCGCGACTCCGGCGCGGAGACGGTCGAGATCAATCCCGTGCCCAGCGGCGGTCGGTTCGACCGCGTCATCGAAGGCCCGGCGTCGAGCGCCGTGCGCGAGTTCTTTCGGGCGCTGAAGTAGGGCCGGTGCTGAGCGCCCCGCCGCCCACGACCTCGCGGCCGCCACCTGACCGCGCCGCCCACGACCTCGCGCCCACCCGCGTTCGTGGACTGCTCCAGCTTGCTGGAGCCGTCACCCCGGCAGCTTGCTGCCGCCGCGCCACCCACGACCTCGCGCCCACCCACGTTCGTGGACTGCTCCAGCTTGCTGGAGCCGTCACCCAGGCAGCTTGCTGCCGCCGCGCCGCCCACGACCTGGCGACCACCCACGTTCGTGGACTGCTCCAGCTTGCTGGAGCCGTCACCCAGGCAGCTCGCTGCCGTCGCGTCCGAAGAATGGCGTGGCCCGCGCACGGACCGCAACCGTCACCGCACCCGTGATCTGCGCCTTAGCAATCGTCCGGCTCGTCTTCGTCGGCGTCCGCGATCCGGCTGAACTCGAATCCCTCGATGGTCCTCTCCCAAGCCGGCGTGACCGCCTCGCGAAAGGCGACCGCGCTGCACCATGGATACTCAGCCGCATGCCGGACGAGCCGGTGGTGTACCGCGTTCTGGTGCACGTAGTTCAAGCGCGCGAGATAGCCGCGCTGAAGCGTCAGGTGGGTTTCCCGAAAATTGTGCCAAAGCCGTGCGCGCCCGGGAGTACCGTCTTCCTGGTTCCAGCGCATGGTGGAAAGCCCGTGTAGCTTTCGTACCAAGATCCTGAGCGAAGCGGCGCTCGGCGCTCCGTCGGGGCTGTGCGCGATGAAATGGAAGTGGTTGGAGAGAATGGCCCAGGCTTCGAGCCGCCAACCGGCCTCGTGCGCACTGGCTAGAAGGAGCGCTTGGAATGCTTCGCGACGGGCAGTGCTGGCGAGGTGAGGAATTCGCCCGCGAGTGCGGGAGGTGACGAGATAAACACCTGCCGCGGCCAATCGGTGCGGCGGAGCATGGGGCCAGTCGCGAGTGCCGGCGATGGATTCAGCGAAGGCAGGCAATTCGGGAGGAGTGGTCGTCATTCTCGAAGTGCGTTGAGGTGCGTCAGGGGGTGGATGGTAAACGTGAAAGAGGTTTATGATTAAAATATGCGATGATTCAATGTGTTTTTCGTGAATAATCAGTTTTGAATCTGCGGCGCCGTGGACAGACACGGGGCCGTGGGAAACGTGACCGTGTGCGGCGCGACGGCAGCAAGCTGCTTGGGTCACGGCTCCAGCAAGCTGGAGCAGTCCACGATCTTGGGCGGACACGCGGTCGTCGCCGGCGCGACGGCAGCAAGCTGCCTGGGTCACGGCTCCAGCAAGCTGGAGCAGTCCACGATCTTGGTCGGACACGCGGTCGTCGCCGGCGCGACGGCAGCAAGCTGCCTGGGTCACGGCTCCAGCAAGCTGGAGCAGTCCACGATCATGGGCGGACACGCGGCCGTCGGCGGCGCGACGGCAGCAACCTGCCTGAGCCACGGCTCCAGCAACTCGGGCACCCGAAGGACGAAGCCCTCACAAAATTCCCGGAGCATTCATCCGCCGCTGCCGACTCACTCGGCATGCACACGTTCTCGCCCGCTCTCTCCCGCCTCCCCCGCGCTGCGACCCGACTCGCGCTTTGCGCCAGCCTCGTCGGGGCGCTCGGTCTCTCCCTCTTCGCGCGCTCGGCTTCGGCGGCCAAGCCGGTGGAAACCACCGCACCGGTGGCCGACAAGCCGCAGATCGAGGTCTGCTTCGTGCTCGACACCACCGGCTCGATGTCGGGGCTGATCGAGGGCGCGAAGAAGAAGATCTGGTCCATCGCCAACACGATGGTCACGGCCAAGCCGACGCCGAACATCCGCTTCGCGCTGGTCGGGTACCGCGACCGCAAGGACGACTACGTGGTCAAGATGCATCCGCTGACCGACGACCTCGACGCGGTCTACGCCAAGCTGCGCGAATTCAGCGCCGGCGGCGGGGGCGACACGCCGGAGGCAGTCAACGAGGCGCTCGCAGAAGCGGTCCGCCGGGTGCGCTGGAGCACGGATTCCAGGACGCTGCGCATCATCTTCCTCGTCGGCGATGCGCCGCCGCACATGGACTATCCGGACGATGTGAAGTATCCCGTCCTCTGCGAGGAGGCGTTGAAGAAGGGCATCGTCATCAACACGGTGCAATGCGGCGCCGACCGCGAAACGCGCCGCGTCTGGCAGGAAATCGCCAAGCTGGGCGAGGGTGAATTCAGCGCCATCGCGCAGGAAGGCGGCATGAAGGACATCGCCACGCCCTTCGACGAACGCCTCGCGGAACTGAACCGCGAGATCGGCAAGACCATCGTGCCCTACGGCGGCGCCGCCACGCGCAGCAATGTGGTGGCCAAGCAGCGCGCCGCCGAGGCCGCGCCCGCGCCGGCCGCCTCGGACCGACTGGCCTACAACGCCGCCACCGGCAAGGCTGTGCAGGGCGGCGGCGATCTGCTCGATGCCCTCAAGGGCGGGGAGTTGAAGCGCGACGAGATCAAGACCGACCTCCTGCCCGAGGAATGGCGCAAGCTCGATGCCAAGGAGCGCGAGGCGAAGCTCGAAGCCAGCCAGCGCCAGCGGACCGAGTTGCAGCAGGAGATCGCCACCCTCAGCCGCCAGCGCGCGGATTTCCTGCGGACGGCGGAGAAGAAGCAGGCGGAGGCGGGCCAGGGCGACGGCTTCGACGCGAAGGTGCGCGCCGCAGTCATCGGCCAGGCCAAGCGCCGCGGCATCGAACTGAAGTAACGCGCGCTCCCAGCCCCGGGCGGCGTCGGCCAGGTGGTCGCCGCCGCCCGCGTCATTTGTGCCACAGAGCCCGGCATCCGCGCGTGCCGCTCGGCTCGAATCTCTCGCGTAGCCTGTGAAAACCGCCGACTCCCCGGTCGTTTCTGCCGCCCCTGCCGCGCGGGCCGGGCAGCCCATTCCTGGGGCGGCGCGCAAGCACAGCTTGTCTTCCGGGGAATCGCGGGTGAAAACCTCCGCTTGCCCCATGTCGACCGGTGAACCCGTCCCTCGTACCGAACCCGTTCGTTTCGGGCGCTACGAGGTCGCGCGGAAGGCGGATGGCTCGCTGGAGAAGCTCGGCGCCGGGGCGATGGGCGTGACCTACAAAGCGCGCGACACGCTGCTGCAGCGCCAGGTGGTTTTGAAGGTGGTCAATGCCGACCTGCTCAGCGGCGACGGCGGCGCGGCCCGCAAACGCTTCCTGCGCGAGGCGGCGGCGGCGGCACAGCTCGTGCATCCGCACGTGGCCGCGGTGCACGACATCGGCGTGGAGGCCGACAAGGACTTCTACGTAATGGAGTTCGTGGCGGGCCGCTCGCTCGGCGAGGAAGTTCGCAACCGGGGGCATCTGACCGTCCCCGAGGTCCTGACCATCGCGCGGCATGTGGCCCAGGCGCTGGCCGCCGCGTGGCAGCACCAGCTGGTTCATCGCGACATCAAGCCGGCCAACCTGATGCTGACGCATCCGCCGGAGAACAGCGACGCGGAGCACAACATCTGGGTCAAGGTGATCGACTTCGGCCTGGCCAAGAGCGTCCGCCGCACCGGCAGCGACGAGGCCACGGCCTCGATGGTGAGCGTGACGGGCGCGTTTCTCGGCACGCCCGCGTTCGCCAGTCCGGAGCAGCTGGAAGGGCGCGACCTCGACACCCGCACCGATCTCTACTCGCTCGGCGTGACCATGTTCCTCGCCCTGACCGGCGAGCTGCCGTTCACGGGCACCACGCTCGGCCAGTTGATCACGGGACATCTCGCCAAGCCGCCGCCGCTCCATCGACTGCGCGAGCTCGGCGTGCCCGAGCCGGTCGTCGGGCTGATCGGCCGGCTGCTGGCGAAGGAGCCCGATGGCCGCCCGGCCGACGGCGAAGCGCTGCTGTTTCTCATCGACGAGGTGACGGAGCAGATCACGCCGCCGCCCGAAGGGTCGCTGCCGCCTCCGCCGGTCGAGTCGCCCACCCTCGGCGATCCGGTCGAATCCTACGTCCCGCTCACGCCTTCCGCGCCGCTGCTGCCGCCGGGTCCCGTGCACCTGCCGCCGCCGCCGGAGAGCCTGCCGCGCATTTCCCCGACCACCCAGCCGCCGGCGCCGATCCTGCCGCAGTCGCCGCCGCCGCGGACTTCGCCGCGCCTGCCGCCCGCGCCCGCCATTCTGCCGCAGGCCCCGCCGCCGCGCACTTCACCGCGCGTCCCGCAAGTGCCGGCCATTCTGCCGCAGGCGCCGCCGCCACGGACTTCCCCGCGAGTGCCCCAGCAGCCGCCCATGGCGGTCTATCCGGCGCAGGCGCAGTTACCGCCGCCGCCGCAGGTGGAACCGGCGCGTCCGGCCGCGCGGGATCTGCCGAGGCAGGTGACGGTTCCGCCGCCGTCCGCGCCGCCTCCGCCGTCCACGCCTTCCGGACGCGGCTTTCCGCTCGTACCGATCCTTGGAGTCGCCGGCCTCGGCCTCATTCTCGTCCTGCTCGCGGTGCTCGAACCGGGCGGCGGCAAGGGCGCGAAGGACGAACCGACGCCGACCCCGCGTCCTGGCAACGGCGCGGTTTCCGGCCCGACGCCGCAGCCCACCTCACGACCGCAGCCGACGGCGGCGCAGCCCACGCCTGCGCCCTCGCCCGGGCCGAAGAAGGATGCGTTCGGCAGCATCGGCGAGGTCCGGCGGGCCGATGGCATTCCCATCACCGATGCCGTGCTCGAGGCCGAGCGCCTCGCGCCGACCGACATGAACGCCGCGCTGACAGTGCTCGACCGCGCGGCCAATGCCGGCGACGTCGCCGCCATGTCGATGCTGGGCGCCGCCTACATGAACGGCAGCCTGTTCCGGCCGGATCGCCCCGGCGTCGCGCTGCCCGGCGGGCGCAATCCCGAGCTCGGCTATCGCTGGGCCAAGGCAGCCATGGATCAGGGCGACTCGCGCTCGCTGGTCACGGTGGCCAATGCCTACATCTACGGCCAGGGCGTGCTGCGCGATCCGCGCCGCGGGCTGGAACTGGCAGCGCCCGCGGCCGATCGCGGCGAGCCGATCGCGCAGCTGCTGATGGCGCTGGCCTACTCGAACGGACAGCCCAATTTCCCCGTCCAGCGCGATCCGGTGCGCGCCCGTTATTTCATCGAGCGCTCCGCCTCGACCGGCTACACCGCCGGCCGCGCCTTCCTCGGCGCGTGGCTGACCGTCGGCCTGAATGTCCCCTCCGATCCCGCGCGCGGCATTCGCATGCTGGAGGACGCCGAGCGCGACGGCAGCGTCATTGCGCTCTTCCAGCTCGGCCTGGCGTATTACAACGGCAACGGCGTGCCCAAGAGCTACGACCGCGCGGTCAGCTACTATCGCCGGGCCGCCCGCGCCAGCTACGAGCCCGCAGAGCAGGAGCTGCGGCGACTGGGAGAAACCCCGTAGGGAAGATTCAAGAGGGAAGAATCAAGATTCAAACTGTGCTAAGTAGAAAGGCTTAAGTTAGCCGGCCGGCGTTGGAGATTTGCTGGATTGCTGCAGCCGGGGGAGACGTTCAGTGAGCTTCCGACTCCGACCGATCCTTTCTTCTTCTCCCTTGCGACGGTTTGAATCTTGATTCTTACCTCTTGAATCTTCCCCCCTCCCCCATGGCTCCCGTTTCGTTCGCTGACATCGCCGTGGCCCGCGAACGCATCGCGGGCGCCGTGCTCGAATCGCCCTGTCCCGAATCCATCCCGCTCTCCGAGGCGACGGGCTGCACGGTCTTCTGCAAGCTGGAGAATCTGCAGCGCACGGGCTCGTTCAAGGAGCGCGGCGCGCGCAACGCGCTGCTGCGGCTCGACCCCGATCAGCGGCGGCGCGGCGTGATCGCAGCCAGTGCGGGCAATCATGCGCTCGGGCTGGCCTACCACGGCGGCCTGCTCGGCATCCCGGTGACCGTCTGCATGCCGGAATTCGCGCCGATGGTGAAGGTCAGCACCTGCCGCCGTCTCGGCGCCAGGGTGGTGGCGCACGGCAAGGACTTCGCCCAGGCGCGCGAGCGGGCGGACGAACTCGCCGCGGCGCAGGGACTGGCCTACATCCACGGCTACGACGCCCCCGACATCATCGCCGGCCAGGGGACCATCGGGCTCGAGATCGTCGAGCAGGTGCCCGACTTCGATGCCGTGGTCGTGCCCGTGGGCGGCGGCGGGCTGATCGCCGGCATCGCGCTGGCCGTGAAAACGCTGCGGCCCAATGTGATCGTCATCGGCGTGGAGGCCGAGGGCGCCACCTGCTTCTCCGAGGCGCTGGCCGCCGGGCATCCGGTGCGGAGCGTGACCCGCGCCACGCTGGCCGACGGCTTGGCCACGCCGGACGCGGGCGCGAATGCGTTCGAGATCGCCCGGCCGCTCATCGACCGCATCGCGGTGGTCAACGAGGACGACATCGCATTGGCCATCCTGCGCATCGTCGAGCTGGAGAAGCTGGTCGTGGAAGGCGCCGGCGCCACCGGTCTGGCCGCGCTGCTCGCCGGCAAGCTGCCCGAGCTAGCCGGCAAGCGCGTCGTGCTGCCGTTCTGCGGTGGGAACATCGACCCGGTCATCCTCTCCCGCGTGATCGAGAAAGGCCTCGTGGCCGACGGCCGCATCGCCCGCTTCCAGGCCATCATCAGCGACCGCCCCGGCGGCCTGGCCGGCCTGACCAAGCTCCTCGCCGAGGCCGGCGCCAGCGTGCAGCAGATCGAGCACGAGCGCGCCTTCGCCGGCGGCGACGTCTACGCCGTGCGCGTCCTCTGCACCGTCGAAACCCGCGGCCGCGACCATCTGACCGACATCTTCGCCCGCCTCCAGCGCGAGGGCATCAGGGTGTGTGACCAGTCCCCGTAGTCCGCACTCTCCGAGTGCGGCCGCGCCGCAGAGAAGCGGACTCATGACCGGAGACGGGAGACGCGAGACGGGAGTTCGGAGACTGGAGTTCGGAGTTCCGAGATCGGAGATGCGTCCTCACTCGCCGACCCGCAGCCGAGCGGTGGCGCTGTTGGCGCGCAGTTCGGGGGCGTACATCGCGAAGCCGGTCGCGGGCGGGGCGCGGAAAACGCCGGGTGTCTCGGCCCGCAGGCGATAGGTCAGCACGCGTTCGCCGCGGGGCAGATCGGCGACGAAGAAGACGACCTTCTCGTCGCGCAGTTCGAGGTTGGCGCAGAAGCCGTCGGCGTAAGTGCTGCCGCTGGTCAACGCCACGGCTTCGCAGCCGGCGGGCTTGGGGTCCTCGAAGGCCAGGAAGTCGTAGTCGTTCTTCGCCTTGAGCAGCAGCACGACCTCGATCTCCTCGCCGCTGCGCACGGTCTCGCCGGCCTGGAGCGGCACTCGCTGGGCCTCCCCACCCGCCACGCCTGAAACCCGGAAATAGCGGCGCTCGACCGCCAGATCGCCGCCAGCGGGGGCGATCTCCGGCTCGCGGGTGCGGAATCGGAGCCGGGCGGAGTAGTAGAGCGCGCCGCTGCCCTGCTTGTTCAGCGAAAGGGTGCGCCGGCCGGACGAAAGCTCGGCGCCGGACCAGACCATCCGCCCCGCCTCAGCCGAAGCGCCGCCCGGCGCCAGGCGGATCTCCCGCGCCGGGTTGGCGTCGAGTTGCACGCGCACGGTGCTGTCGGAAGCGCCCTCGCCGCTGACGCGCAGAAACTCGGCCAGGGCCTCCAGCGCCAGCGCGGTGTCGCGCGTGCTGCGCCAGTGCGTGCCGCCGGCGCGATGCTCCACCAGCCATTTCACCAAGCGGGGCGCCACGGTGCTCCGCGGCTCGATCGCCAGGACCGCGCGCAGCGCCCAGGCATTGGTCTCGACGTCCTGCCGATACCAATGCCACCAGCCGTCCGCGGCCGGACGGATCCAGGCCGTCTCGTTGGCGTCGTCGCGTTGCAGATACTGCAACAGATTGCGCAGGACGATGGCCGCTTCGGCGCGCTGACCTGCCCGTTGCAGCGCCAGTGCCAGCAAGGCACGACCCTGATGTGTGAGCCTGGCGCGGTCGGCGTAGAGCCGGCGCAGGGCGGCGGCGAACTCCGCGGATTTCGCGCCGGGCTTTTGCCCGAGGCCGAAGACGTAGGCCACAAATGCGTCCTCCGTGTCGAGACGTGCCGACCGACCGCGTCGACTACGGGTCATCTCTTCGAGCCGCTGGCGCAGAACCTCCATCCCGCCGGTGAACAGACCTTCGGGCACGGCGTAACCAGCCTCCCGCACCGCCCGCAGACCTTGCACGACGTACGCGGTTTGCAGCGCTGACACGCCGTCGCCGGTCCACCAGCCCCAGCCGCTGCCTGGCTTCTGCATCTCCCCGAGGCGCGCCAGACCAGCGCGGATGAGGCGGTCCAGCTCGGCGCTGTCGTAGATGCCCTTCGCGCCAAACTGCCGCGCGCGCCGCTCCAGCGTGGGCGAGGACGCGAACTGCTCCAGCCTCAGGCCCTGGCGCCGCAGCGTACCGGCGACCACCGCGGCCGGATAGAACCGGCTCATCGTCTGTTCGACGCATCCGTAGGGATACTCGATGAGGAAGGGCAGCGTCTCGACCAGCACGTGCGCCAGCGTCGGCTGCAGCGTCACGACCAGTTCCGTGTGCGCCGATTCGATCTCGGCCGGCACCTCGAAGGTCAGCGTGCGCGTTCCCTCCGCCCTGAGCCGAAAGCTTCCCACCTGCGCCAACTGCTTGGTCGCGACGTGCGGATGCACCGGCAGCTCCAGCTCGAGCGCATCGCTCTCCTCCGCGGTCAGCGCCTTGGCCGCCAGCTTCGCCGGGCCGGTTTCCAGGGCGCGCACCGGCCAGTCGAAGCGCTGCTCGCCGCCGGCCGCGATCGTCGCCTCGGCCCGCAGCGTGAAAGTGTCGGAGCCGGCGTCAGGCGCAGGCGGTGCGCCGGTGGTGAGTTCGAAGCTGCGCCGCGGCAGCGTCAGTTCGCTGCGCACGAGCTGCGGGCGGTCGAGATAGTTGTGGGCCGTGACCGAGAGCGTGAGTTCGTCGCGCTCGATCAGGAAGCGCGGCGTGTGCAGCCGGACAAGCACGCGCTTGGCGCTGACCACCTTGGTGCTCCCCTCGCCCGCTTGATTCCCGGAACCGACAGCCACGGCAAGGAATTCCCAGCGCGTCAACGAATCCGGCAGGCTGAAGGGCGCGCTGGCCGTCCCGTCCGCGCCCAGCGCCAGCCGCGGCAGCCACAGTGCCGTCTCCGCGAAATTCGTGCGCGTCTGTGCCGCCTGAAACGTGGGAGCCGGTTTCGGCGCAGTGCCCGTCGCGTCGGGTTCGCCTTTCGAGTCGTTTTCCTTGGCGGTGTTGCCCACGTAGGAGGGCAATTGCCGCATTCCTTCGGTCGGCGTGTTCGCCGGGGGAGGATCGCCTCCCTCGCTCGTGGGAATGTAGGAGCCGGTGACGATCACCCGCGCGGGTTCGCCAGAGTTACGATGTTCACCCCACGGTGTTTCGGAGACGCCTCTCAAGACTCGCTTTTCGTAGCCCGCGAGCCCGAACCGACTCGTCGCGCCAGGATCGACGAGGCTCAAGCCCAACACTTCCGGGAGCCAGTAGCCGTCCCAATCTGCCAGTCCGGAGAATCGGAAGAGGGAGGCATCCGCGACCCGCGCGCTGCTTCCCCGGTATCGATCGCGCCCGCTCCCAACCGAGCTTGCGGTCAATTCGAAATGTCGCTCGTCGGATCTGTGCAAGTCGCTCCAGACGTCGTGGTTCCTCTGCGCGAACTTGCGCAACGCGTCGTCCCAAGCGGCCAGTGCCAATTCGCCCGTGACCGGCAGTCCGGCGACGTCACGCACGGTCACCCGCATCGTTCCGCTCTCGCCCGGCAGATACGACGCGCGATCCGGCTCGAGGGTGATCTTCAATTCAGTCTCCGGCCGAGTGACTTCGACCGTCTCCCGGGCTCGGAAGAGTTGTCCGTCGTGTACCAGCAGCGCCTCGAAGAACCGCTCGCCGCTGAAATCCTGCGCAATCGGAAAGCTCAGCACCTCGACCCGGTCCCGCAGTTGCACGAACCGCCAGGAGCGCAGCAGGCCGTCGCGCGCATCATCCACCACCAGCAGGCGGGCGCCTTCCCGCCGAGAAGCCACCAGCACGCGCATCGTTTCGCCGGCACGGTAGGTCGGGCGATCGGCGATCAGCTCCAGGTCCTGAAAGCGGAGCCGTCGTCCCTCAAAGCCCGGGCCGCCCACCCAAAAGAGAGCGTTGGCTTCGATCAGGTTGTTCGACCGATCCCGCCCGACGTAGCGCACCCGATACTGGCCCGGCGAAGGCACCGGCACGGTGACTGCGCCTTCTCCGCTCTCCGCGATATGGGCCGCCACATCGCTCAGCGGTTCCTCGCTGGCGTCGCCCGCCTCGCCCGCGGGATAGGTCAGCCGGAGGAGGGAGACGGTGCCTGTGAACGCCCGCGGTCGGCCACTGGTGGGCAAGGCGAGCACATTCACCCGCACCGCGCCCGGCGCGTCGAACCAAATCCGCTCCGGCTGCAGACGGGCCGCATACTCCCGCTGGGCCATCGAGCACTGATTGGTCCCTGACTCACTCCGACGGCTGGCGTCCGTGACCGACGCCTCGACATAGTAGTCGTAGCGGAAACGCGCCTCGACGCCGTACCTCTGAGGATCGATTTCGAGCTCCGCGGAGCCATCCGGCCCGAGCACCAGCTTCTCGCGCCAGCGGGTTTCCGGCGGGTGACCGACCGGCGACGAGTCTGACTCGCTGGGCTGGCTCCAGGCGAGCCATGGATAACGCAGCGCGCGCGACCAGCCAGGCTCCAGCAAGTCGTAGGGTTGCCGCGACACGGAGATGTTCGCTCTCCCATTGGCCACCGGGCCGCCATGCAGATACCGGGCCTCCACCCGAACCTTGAACTTCTGGTCGAACTTCGGCTCAGGCGTGGGGAACGAAACGACGACTTCGAATTCCGGCCTCCGATACTCCTCGACTTGAATGCTCCCGCGCACATCGGACCAAGCTTCCCCCCGGACCGCCAGACTCCAGAAGCCGAGCTGCGCGTCGCGTGGAAGCTGGAACTCGCCGCTCACCCCGCCCGCGTCGTCGGTCACCGCCGAGAGTTTCAGCGCGCCCTCTTCGTCTCCACGATATCCAGGTGCCAGCCTCACCTCCACGGCCTGTCCGCTCCGAGCCGCGGCCAGCGCGCGACCTTCCGCCGCCCGCAGCCAAAGGCGGAAGCGCACCGTCTGGCCGGGCCGGTAAATCGGCCGGTCGGTGACGAACGAACCTCGCCACGCTGGCGCCGCCTTGGGCGCGAGGCGCTCGCGATTGGCTCCATCGAGCCGGGCCGTCACCACCGCGCCCTGAGCGTTGCGGTGGAAGACCTGCACATCCTCGCCCGCGCGTTTTCCGACCGGAATGAGCGCCTCTCCTTCAGCGCCGGTCCGATGGGAGGTCACCTGCGGGCGAGGCGGTTGGTCCTCGCTCCAGACGACACTCTTCAGCTCTCGTCCCACGAGGGGCGCCCCGGTGCGCGCGTCGGCGAGGAAGGCCAGCAGATGACCCGGAGTCGCCTTGAGCAGCAGAGCCTCCTCGCTCACGCGGTAAGAAATCGTGGCCACTCCGTGACCACCCAGGACCCGCGCCTCGATGACATAGGCGCCCGCGGCGAGCTTCGGCTGCGTTCTGCCCCGCAGTGGCAGGTGCCCGCGGGTGGGAACTTTCTCGGCCCAGCGGGTCGGAAATCCGAGTCGGTGGTTCTTCCATTTCGGTCCGGCCGCCAGATCCTGCTCGGCGTCCGCGCGGCCCCGAGCAAGCAGCCAGCCCGCGTGGTCGAGGCGATACGCGACAAACTCGATCTGCGTGGCATTGCGCACTTCAAACTCGAGCAAGGCGCGCTCGGGTAACTGGCTCGGCGGGGGCTGACTGAGCGCCACTTCCGGGCGGGCGATCTCCCTCAGCGCCTCCTGCACGAAGGCGCATTGCGGGTCCCTCGGGTGGCGCCGCAGAAACGCCCGCAGGCAGCGCACGGCGTCGGGAAACTGCCGACGCGAGCGGAAGTAGAGCGCTTCGGCCACTTCCGCTTCCACCGCGGCCCGCGCGCCCGGAAAGCGGCGGCCGACCTCCCGGAAGAGGATGAGCGGATTCTCCTCCGCAGGCAATTCCACAACGCGCGGACGGTCCTGCACCAGCACCAGCGACTGTGCTTCGGTGAGCGAATGCACCGGAGGGAGGCTTTCACCCGAGGGCTTCACGGACCGCCGGGTCGAGAAGCGGATGCCATCGTTCCTTTCAGGCTCCAACTCTCGCAGAGCCGGCCCGACATCGTAGAGAGCGCGCGCGAGGTAGGCCCGACGCAGCCGCGCGGTAGCCGCATCCTCCCGGCGCTCGGAAGTGTCGAGTCGCTCGACCTCGGCCAGCAGGAAAAGTACGCGGCGACCGTCGCCATCGGTCGGTTCGTAGCGCTCTGGCGTGGGCACGATCTCCGGCCGGCCGTCGGCGGCGAGCGGCACGTTGCCGCTGCGCTCGCCGAGGATCCGCAGATCCGTCGATCCGTCCGAGCGCACCACCAGGTTCGTCGCCCGCGGCTCCCACCACCAATGGTGCGGCCCCGCTGCGGGGTAGGTCGTCGCATCGAGATGGCTGCGGGTCAGCAGGGCCGCCAAGTCGAAGTTCACTCCGATGCGTTCGGCACGGACGAGACGCGCGAAGGCTGCGTCGGTCTGCGCGGCCGGGCTCGCCGCCAATCGTTCGAGCGCGAGGCGCGCTTCCTCGTAGCGCCCCACCGCCGCGCGAAAGTCGTAGGCCCATCCTTCCTGGCTTGCGAGCGAGCGCCCCTCCTCGCGCCCCGGGAGGCCAAACTTCCGTCGATCCTGGTCGTGGCTGGCGCGCTGATGCAACCCCGCCAGCAGACGCAGCCCGACCGCCTCCTCGAAGCGCCCCCGCGTGCGCTCGACGAACCGCGTGGCGAGCTCGAAGGCGTCGTCCCAGCGCTCGAGCCGTTCCGCACAGCCGATGCTGCCCTGCACCGCCTCGCGCGCCAGCGGCGTGGTCCAGTCCGCCAGCGCCGCCAGGGCCGCCTCGAAATGCGTCCGCGCCTCCTGCCAATGCTGCAGCCTGGCCCGTGCCCGCGCCTGCGCGACCCGCCGGGCCGCACCAGCCTCGAGACCCGGCGCCGCTCCAACATCGCCCACGCCGAAGAACAGCAGGATCAACCAACCCCGGAGCAGGCATTTCAGCATCCCCGTTCCTACCAGCGCAGAGGAGTTGCAAGAAAGCTCTTTCTCCGAAGAAGGCGCGCCGCCCCGCAGGGACCCGCTCCTTTAGACTTGGTCCTTCTCCCTTCCTTGAATCTTGAATCTTGAATCTTGAGTCTTGCCCCTCCCTCCTCACCGCTACTTGCGCGGCAGGAACAGCTCCCAGTCGCGAATGCCGTGATTGTTCCGCAAGGCCCACGTGACCGGCATCTCCGGCGGCGGTTTGGGGACGCTCAGCAGCGTGAGGCCGGCTTCGTTGGGCAGCCGGTCACCCTTGCGGCCGTTGACCTGCTTGGAGCTCCAGACGCAGTTCTCCCAGCTCGTGCCGCCGCCGCGCGAGCGGGGCAGGATGTGGTCGATGCTCCCCTCGCCCGGCGCGAGCACGCGCCCGGTGTACTGACAACGATTACCGTCGCGCTCGCGAATGGAACGGGCGCTCAGCTTCGGCCGCTTGCGCGGGACCTTGTCGTAGCGCGCCAGCACCAGCACCGTCGGGATGCGGATGGGCCCGCGCGGCGTGCCGATGGCGGCATCCCACGGCCGCACCGGCAAATCGAGCCAATCCTCCCAGCGCACCGGCCGGAGGCCCGCTTCCGAGATGTCGAGAGCGGTCGAATTCCCGGCCGCCATCTGGCAGAAGGCGTCGGCCGGGGTACGAATGTTGATCGCCTGCCAGTTGCGATTCAGGACCAGGACGACCGGGCGCTCGAGGATGCCCGGGGGATGCGCTGCAGGTGGCTGGGAGGCTTCGGAAGCGCGCTCCAGCGATTTGTATTTCTCCATGTGGTGCGAGGACGAAAGACCGTCGGAGCCAGGAGCCCCGTCCTCGGGAGACCGACACGGGAATCCCGAGTCGGACGGGCTGTTAGCACGCACCGTGCCGGAATGCAACGTCCGACCAGGTGAAGAAGTCTCAAGATTTCAAGAATCAAGATCCAAACCGTAAAAAGGAGAAGGCACAAGGATGGATGGTCGGCCGTGCACTCCAAGGAAACCGAGCGACCCAATGCGCGGGTCTGGCCCGCGAGGACGATCGCAGCTAGGCGACTCCTTGAATCCTGAAGTTTGACCCTTCCTTGATTCTTGATTCCTGAATCTTGTCCCTTCGCTAATCCAAGTCGTACACTTCCACGATCGCCACTCCCTGCGTGTCGTTCACGCCACGCACGATGGCCGTGTAGGAGCCGGGGGCGAGCGTCGCGATGATGGCGGATTCGTGGACGTCCGCCGGTTGGAAGCCGGAGGCGGCGATGGCGGGTCCGTCCGGGTTGGGCGAGCCATCGGGCAGCACCTGATAGTCGTTGTTGCTCGCGATGACGCGGCCGCCGGAGTTCAGCTCGAGGGTCGGATCGGCCAGCGCGCCGGTTACGCCGAACTGGGTCAGGGAGGGCCCGGCCACGCGCACGAGGACCTTCTTCGGCGTGGTCCCGCCGATGACGAAGCCGCCGATCATCACCTCGGTGCCCGTACCGACGCGGCCGCGGGTCGAGATGTTGATCAGCTGGGGCGACTCGTTCGTGCTGAGCTCGTACACCTCGACAATCGAAACGCCGGTGGCGCCGCCCACGCCGCTGACGATGGGCGTGTAGGAACCGGGCTGCAGCGTCGCGATGAGCGCGGCCTCGGAGTCGTTCGACGGCGCGAAGCCGGTGGCTTGGATGTCGGCCTGCTGGGTGGACTTCCAATTGTCGTTCGAGGCGATGACCGTTTGCCCCTGCTGCAGCGTGATCTGCGGGTCGCTGATCGCATTGGTCACGCCGAACGGGATGAGCGACGGCCCGAGCGCGCGGATGAGCACCCGCTTGGCGCTGCCGCGGATGACGAAGCCGCCGATGAGCACGTTTTCGCCCGAGCCGACCGCCGCGCGGGTGGAGATGTTGGCGAGATTGGCCTGCGGCGGATTCGTGCTGACGGTCACGTCAAAACCGTTGGCACCTCCCGTGGCGCCATCGGCGTCCGTCGCGTCGACCGTCACCCTGGCCGTGCCGGTGCCGCCGGCGAAGTTTAGCGTCAGGACGTCCGAAGCGACCGCGGTGGTCACGATCCCCGGTGCATTCGAACTCGCGCTGAACCCGCTGAACGGCCGCGTCGTCCGCTCGATCGGGGCGTAGATGACGTTGGCGGCGGTGACCGTGTTTCCGTTGGTATAGTTCCTGAGTGGAATTTGCTGGAATTCGGGTCGCGGGTAGGTCGGCAGGTTCCTGATTGCGTCCATCACGGCGAGACCCGCCGCTGTGTTGACCCGGCCAAAGACCGCATATCCTCCGCCGTTCGTGTTCAGGATGATGTTGTCCACTGTGTTGAGGAACCACTGAGAGGTGGCGCTGTTCAGCGCCGCCGTCCGGGCCATCGCCAGCGTGCCACGAACGTTGGAAAACGCCGTCTGAAGGACGATCGGAGCATTTGTCGTCACCACGCCATAGCCACCATTCACGAAAGTGAAGCCGCCTCCCTGAATGATCTCGTTGACGTTTGGCGTCGAGATCGGCGAGGAGCGGTGCACGATCGAGTTGTTGAACCGCTGCGCATCCACGTACGCGAGGAAGTTGTTCACCGTCGTGGCCACGGCCGCATCCGAGAAGAGCGTGATCGGGATGTCGCCCAAGGTCGTCCGCATCACGATCGCGGGCTCCGGATCGCGGAAGTAGTTCCCCAGCCCGAGCACCCGCGTGGGCCCGGTCGTGGGACGCGCCGTAAGGGTCGGAATCGTCCCGCTGGCCACGGGCGGAAGGTTGGTCTGAGCCCAGAGCGTCGGCAGGCTTAAGGAAGCAAGGGCGAGGCGAAAGGAAACGGCGCGCATCGCCGATGCTTGCCCGCAACCCATTCGGCGTCAATTGGGCAGACCTACCCGCGAGCGCCCGGTTTGCCAAAGACTTCAGCCGTGCCAGATACCCTTACGGTTTCTCTATTTCCCCCTGTTTTGCGCCTCTCGTCGACCGACGGCCAACGGCCCATGTCCGACTTTCATTTACGGCCCCCGCGTGCCGGCTATCGGGCCCCTTTTGAAGCGATACCGCCCCGAGGCTCACGGATAAGGTCAGGTCTGCGAGAACCGGCTACGCCGCGCTCTCGTCACGGTCAGCCAGCACGCAGACCAAAGGGGCCGATGACTCAGCCAAGTAGAAGTGCCCGTCGAAGAACTCGAGATGGAAGTGCCCGCCCGAAGCAGCCTGCCTTCCGAAGCTGTCCAGATTCTCCGCCAGCAGCGCCAACGCGGCCGGGCTTCCGGCGAGTTCGAGCACGTCCGCATCGGCCACGAGTCGCACCGCAACCTTGGCGTCGCTCGGTCGGATGACGAGGTGCTGAGCGAACGAGTCGTAGGGGCTCGTTTGTTTCGGCGGAACCAGAGGCATCGAGGCCGCGCCTCCCTCCGCCACCCGTACCGCCAGCGCCTCGAATTCGGCGCGGGTCCCGCTGAGTTCTATGTTCAAGGGTTCCTTCGCGTAGAAGGCGGTCATGAGTTCGGCAGGTTCACACCGGTAGGTTCCATCGGTTTGGCAGGAAGGAAAGCGGCGGCATCGGGTCGGTTTAGATAGTGTTGATCGGCGGTGAGCAAGCCGGCCCACGTGCCGCCATCGTCTAAGCGGTACTCGCCAGTAGTCGCCGGCATCGGATCGATCATCGATCCGTTCGAATTCCTGCCCGATGTGTTTGCGCGCCTGCCGGCCATGTCGAGCTCGCAGCTCGAGGACGTGACACCAGCCCTTGGCGAAGGCGCGTCAGGCGAAGGTTGCGCCGATCGAGTTGCTCTCGCTGGGCTCTTCGGGTAATTCCGTGGGTCGCTGAGGTTGAAGGCGACGGAGTCGGTCTGGTAGAGGCAGCGGATGAGCAACGAACTGGTTGAACACTACGCGCTCCTGTTGGGACTGGCCGCACCGTGGCAGGTGCGCAAAGTCGATCTCCAGATTAAGGAACGACGGGTGGTCGTCGAGGTCGGCTTGGCCAAGGGCGCGAAGGTAGTGTGCCCGGAGTGCGGCCGGGCCTGTGGCCTCTACGATCAGGGGGAGGAGCGTACGTGGCGGCATCTGGACACGATGCAGTTCGAGACGCGGCTGCGGGCGCGGGTGCCACGCAGCAACTGCCCGGACCACGGTGCCAAGAGCGTGGACGTGCCGTGGGCGGGCAAGAACTCACGCCTGACGTGGCTCTTGTGCGAGTTCGTCATCGCCTTGCTGCAAATCAGCGAGAGCGTGCAGGCGGCGGCCGAGTTGCTGGGGTTGGACTGGCACACGGTGCAGGAGATCCAGCTGCGAGCGGTCGAACGTGGGCTGCTGCGGCGCGTCCAGCCGGAGAGCGATGCGCCTGAGATGCTGGCGGTAAAGCACCTGGGGATGGATGAGAAAAGCCACCAGCGAGGGCAGAACTATGTCAGCATCGTGTGCGATACAAACGTAACCGGTGCGCCAACCCCC
>JAFEGM010000046.1 GCA_018240025.1 Verrucomicrobiota bacterium | reverse complement strand
GGGTGACGGGGTGACGGGGTGAGGGATGACGGGATGACGGGATGACGGGATGACGGGATGACGGGATGACGGGATGAGGCGGATCTCGTCCTCGTCCTCGTCCTCGTCCTCGAAGCGACCAAAGCCGCAGGCCGCTCCTCCCCCGAGTCCTCGAAGCGACCAAAGCCGCAGGCCGCTCCTCCTCTACGCCGGTTCTTTCCGCAGCTGATCGAACGTGTACAGCCCCGTCTCGTGCCCGTCGCCCCAGGTGGGTGCGAGAGCATAGCCGCCGACGATGCGCCAGGACTTCAGCGTGAAACTGCGCTTCGGATCGTACTGCACATGCGGCTGGACCACGTTGCCGAGCGCATCGGGCTCGCCTTTGCAGCTGGCGCAGGGGCAATCGCGGCGGAGCTGCTCGAGCGGATGATACGTCTCGCGCCCGTCGTTCCAGGCGATGGCGAGTTCCTGGCCGATGAGATCGATGTGCGCGGGCTGCAGACGGGGCATGGAGCAAGCTCGGCGGGAGAGGCGAAGTTGCAATGCCGCGTGCGTGCCGGCGATGAGTCGCGCTTCACCCCCAAGGCCCGCCGCGCGCCCTGCCAGAGCAGGCTCTGCGTCAGCACGTTCTGCGCGAGCGCCCCTCGCGCGCGGCCGCCTCCGCCTCGGCCCAGCGGGCTTCGCGAGCGAAGGCCAGACCCCGGGCCGCGTGGCCGGCGAACTCGAGCGATTCCAGGGCAATGGACTGTTCCGCGCTGGCGTGGGCCTCCTTCAGCCGCTTGAGCGAAGCCAGCACCATGGACCGTCGGGCGTGCAGCCAGCCCTGCTCCGGTTCGAGGCCGAGCGCGGTCGAGCACGTCGACCGCCTCGCGGAGCCTCGCCTAGGCTCGGCATAGGCGATAGGCAATAGGCGATAGTCGGTGGGCCGTGTACGCAGTGGGAGTGACTTCGCTATTGCCTATCGCCTATGGCCTATTGCCTATGCCGAGCCTAAGCGAGGCTCCAGAGTTCGAGCGGTTTGGATTTCCCCTTCATCAAAATGGGGCCGCAGGAGACGAAGCGGATGCCGGCTTTCGTGGCCTCGTCGAGCTGGGCCAGGAGGGCGTCGCTGACGAGGATGTCGGTGCCCTGGCCCTTCGTCTCGCTCTCGATCCGCGCGGCCACGTTGACCGTGTCGCCGAGGACCGTGTACTCCGTGCGCCGCTCCGTGCCGACCTCGCCGGCCACGAGCGTGCCGCAGTGCACGCCGACGCCGGCGCCGACCGGCGCATAGACTCCGCGGGCGTTGAACTCCGCCAGCGCGGCGCGCATGCCGAGGGCCGCGCGCACCGCGGCGCCGGCGTAGTCGGGCTGGCCCAGCGCGGGCGTGAAGACGGCCATGACGGCGTCGCCGATGAATTTGTTGATCACGCCCCCGTGCTCCATGATCGGGCGCGTCACGTGGCCGAAGTAGTCGTTGAGGAACTTGATCAATTCGCCCGGCGTCAGGCCTTCGCTCAGCGGCGTGAAATTGCGGATGTCGGAGAAGAGCACGGCCGCCTCGATGATCTCGCCTTCGAGCTTCACCGCGCCGCTCTGCAGGATCTTCTGCGCGATCTCGACCGAGACGTGGCGGCCAAAGGTGTCCTTGATGCGGTCGCGCTCGCGCAGGCCGTCGAGCATCAGATTGAAATGTCCCTTCAGCTGCCCGATCTCGCCGGATTCCAGCACCGGCAGTTTGGTCTCGAAATCGCCGCGCGCGACCGCCCGCATTCGCTCGATCAACCGGGCCAGCGGCGCCTGCAGATTGGCGCGGTAGGGCACGAGCGAGAGCACCTGGAAGACCAGGATGATGGCCACGATGATCGTGACCATGATGAGCGGCAGAAGGATGCCGCTGTGCGCATCGAAGAACTCCTGCCGGGCCGCGCGGCGAAATTCCTGCAGGATGGGCCAGTTGAAGAGCGCCGGCACATAGACGCAGAGCGCGAGCGGCGCGACGCCGAGCGAAAAGAGGAGCAGTGCGTACCGGGTGGTCAGGCCGAGCCGCAGGCCGTGCTTGAGGCCGTAGGGGTCGACCTCCTGGAAATACGGTCGGGCGATGAAGCGCCGCGAGTACATCTGGATGAACTCGAAGACCAGGTAGCCCCCGAAGGTGCCGAAGAGCAGCGCCCCGGCGCCGAGCGTGAGGTAGATCCGTCCGTCGGGCTCGCCGTAGAGCAGGCGGTAGTTGGTGATCTGATCGAAATAGCGCACCGCGGCCGTGACCCAGACCAACGCGAAAGCGAAGAGCGGGAGATCGACGATGCGCTGGGCGATCCGCTCCGGCGGCGGCGGGGCCCAGCGGCGGATGAGCCGGAAGTAGTGCCGGTAGAGCGGCCACATCCAAACCACCAGCAGCAGATAGGGCAGTCGGCCGCCGCTTTCGCCCAGTTCGATGTTCTCCTGGCTGCCCGGCCGCTGGCGGCTGGCGTCCCCGCGGCGCTTGGGCGCGCCGATGGTGACGTCCAGCACCGGCCGCTTTTCGCGCTCCGTGCGAAGGCCCGATGTGCGGGCCAGCAGCTCGCCGCGCAGGTGGAGGATGGAGTACTCTTCGAAGAGCGAAGTCAGGATGCCGCTGAAGCCGAGCAGCAGGGCGAAGAAGAAATAGAGCCCGAGGTGCAGGCGGCCGACCACGCGGAGCAGGCGGAGCGGGAGATCGAGGACCCGGGAGAACGGCATTGGCTGAGCGTACGAAGGGACGCGGCGCTCTGCCAAGGTCGCGTTCAGGCGCGTCGGCCGGTCCTTGGCCTGGCGCGGGTTTGATGCATGGTGCGCGTCGCCAATGACTTTCGCATATCTCTCGCAGGGCAAACTCCGGCTGAAGCCCGCCGATTCCGAGGCCCGCCTGATCCACAGTAAATTCGGGCAGCAGGTGATCGACCGCTCGCTCGACGTGGCGCAGAAGCGCGCCTGGAAGGCGGAATCGAACCGCGGCCCGTTCGGCGGCACCGTCCTTTGGGGCGGCCAGGGCGCGGGTGCGCAGGTCGAGGTGGTGAACTTCACCGGCGCGGCCCTGGGTCCGGGCGGCCAGCTCTATTACCTGATCCAGACGAGCGGGCTGTGCGGACTCTTCCGGCTCGATCTCGCGAACGACGAGGAGCGCCGCCTCTTCACCGACAACAACCGCCGGGCCTCCGATCTCGCCCTCAGCCCGGACGGGAGCGAACTGGCCATGAGCGTGGCCTTTCCGCACGGCATCGCCGGCCTCGCGGTGGTGCAGGCCGACGGCGCCGGCCTGCAACTCGTGACCGAAGGCGACTCGCGCGACGAAGCGCCGGCCTGGGTGCCCGGCGAGGGGCGTCGGCTGGTCTTTCAATCCGCCGGTGTGGCGCGCACCCCGGGCGGCGTGGCGGCGGGGCTGGGCCCGGCCAGCATCGAGCAGCTCGATCTCGACACGGGCACGATGGAAACGCTGCGGGTGGAGAAAGACTTCGATCTGCTGACCCCGCGGGTCGGGGCGGACGGCGCGCTCTATTTCATCCGTCGCCCCTACGAAGCGCCCGGCGCGCGCCGCTTCAAGCTCGGCACCTTTCTGCTCGACATCGTCGCCTTCCCCTTCCGCCTGCTGCGCGCGCTGCTCGGCTTCCTCAACGTCTTCTCCATGATGTTCACGCAGAAGCCGCTGACCATGGCCGGCGGCCCCGAGCGGCGGGAGCAGGATGCCATGCCGCTCTTTCTGCGCGGCCGGAAGATCGAGGCCGAGAAGAGCCTGCGCGAGCTGCGCGGCAGCGACCCCGAGCACGCCGGCCTGGTGCCGTCGGACTGGCAGCTCGTGCGCCGCACCGAGCGCGGCGAGGAGAAGATCCTCGCCCGCCAGGTCCTGGCCTTCGACCTCCTCCCCGACGGCCGCCTCGCCTACACCAACGGCCGCGCCATTTTCGTCGCCGCCGCCGACGGAGCGCACGCGAAGATCGTGGCGCGCGACCGGGTGGTGGAGACGGTGAGTGCGGGGTGAGACCCTGGACTGCTCCAGCCTGCTGGAGCCTTCGTCGCGGCAGCCTGCTGCCGCCCGCTTCAGGCCCCGCAAAGCTAACGCCGGGAAGCTGCGTCGGAACGCTGGGGCAGGCAGTATGAGAAGAAATGCATTTTGCCGGTCACGGGACGCCGATTTTCGCGTGGAGGAAAGTGCACCCGCGAAACTGAGCGTGCCTGGCACGCCCGCGGGGGCTCCCACCACAACCCGCACAGACCGTGATCGAAATCAGCCGCTACTTCGCCATTCCCTTCAGTTCCTCCGAAATCAGCGCCGAGGAGTTGCGCAACTTCACCGAAGACCACCTCGCCCGGCTGGGCGCGCTGGGCGCCGACAGTCCACGCAAGGCCGTGGCGGAGCGACTGCGCAACGCCGGGCAGTCGGCCTTCGCAGCTTTCGACGATGCCTTGACCGAGCGAGCGAAGGCCCTGGCCGCCCAGGAAGGCGGCACCCTCGGCAAGGACGATGTCGTGCGCCTTTTCAAGACCACGATTCGCCAGCGCGAAGGCCGCATCCGCGACGTGTTCGGCAAGGATTCGGCGGCCTACAAAGAGTTCTTTCCGCGCGGCCTGACCGAGTACACGCAGGTGACCGTCGGACGCGTGCAGACGCTGCTCGACCGGGTTACGGCGGCGGGCGAAAAACATGCCGCTCAGCTCGGCGCTGAACTTGCGACCGAGTTCAAGCGGCTGAGCGATGGCTTCAGGGCGGCTCGTGGGGGCCAGACGGACGCGACCGGGATCGTGGCTGGAGCCCGGAGCAAGGTCGCCGCCACGCGCACGGCGCTCGAACGTCAGCTGACGGTCCATCTGCTGACGCTCGCCCTCGAACATCTGGGCGAGCCCGAGCGCGCCGCGGACTATTTCCGCCAATCCCTGTTGGAGGATCCCGCACGTCAGGAAGAGGCGGCTCCAGAGGCGGCGGCCTAAGGAGCTCGGGCGTGCGGCTGCTCTACCCGGAGGGGATGCGCCGGAGTGCTCAGGCCCGGAGACCGCTTCCAGATTCGTGCTCGGACGGAATCGTCGAGGAGTCGCCTTCGGAAGATCTCGGAGGCGGCTCCAGCGGCGTGGGGCTGCCTCCGGAAAAGTTTGGAGGCGGTTCGAGGGTCGTGGGAGAGCTACCGGGAAGTTCGGAGGCGGTTCCAGGGACGTGGAAGAACTACCGGGAAAGTTTGGAGGCGGTTCCAGGGTCGTGGAAGGGTTGCCGGGAAAGTTCGGAGGCGGTTCCAGGCTCGTGGAAGGGCGCCGGGGAGAGTTCGGAGGGCGTTTTGGATCGTCCGGACGTAGCGCCTAAGCCTCGGTGATCAACGGATCGGGCTCGGGATCGGGCTCGCGTGCTTTCAGAGCGGTGTCTTTGGTCCAGATGTGCACCACCGGCTTGAAGTTGGCCCTTTCGATCTTCAGGCGATGCGCTTCAGCCGCCACGAAGGTGTCCACGAGTCCAATCTTCTCGTGGATGCTCGATTCGAAGGTCTCCAGCAGCGGTGGGAGCACGTCTTCGGGCTTGCCAGCGGGCGTGATCTTCCAAATCGGCCTGGCGGTGAAGGAGAGGTCGACATCTCGGCGCAGCTGCCGGGCGAGTCTCATGCGTTCCGACGCGTCTTTCCCATGGGCGATCTTGCTGCCCAGTTCGAACAGACACGGGAGCGGCAGGTAGAAACTCGCGCCCGCAGCTTGGTGGCTCGCCAACCGTTGCCTGGCTGCCGCAGAGAATGCGGAATGAAAGTACTCTGGGCAGCGGTAGAGCTCGGTGAGGTAGCTGGTGTCGAGCACGACAACGATCGTCTTCATTTCGTCGCCTCCATCCATTGCTCCAGACTCTTCCGCTTTTCCTCGTCGTAGTTGGGCTTCAGATATTCCTCGTACGCCCGCCGGGTGACGAGGTCGCCAAGGCTTCCGGATTCCACGAAATCGAGTGCGCCCGGCAGCTTGAGGAGCGGCGTGAGCCGGCTGGAGCCACGGGCCGCGTCGTGCGTCACGAGCAGCACCGCGCCGAGCTGATCGGGCTGCAACGCATCCATCGTGGCTGGGTTATGGGTCGTCGCGAGGAGTCGTAGATTGCGGCGCCGCGCGGACTCGAAGACCGATTCGACCAGCATCCCCAGCCGACTGGGATGAATGCCGTTGTCCAGTTCTTCGAGGATCAGGAGTTGGTGCTGCGTGACCGTCTCGAGCGCCGTCAGGAGCGCCAACGCCCGCAGCGTGCCATCGGAGAGTACGCGGGCATCGATAGGGTCCGGCGAACTCGCGACGCGGAAGCCCAGCATCACGTCTCCGGCCTTGGTGTCGATGAACTCGAAGTCGGTGAAGGCCTCGTCCGGGAGGCGCGCGATGCGATCGAGGAGGATCTTCTTCGGATGCCGGTCGTCGGGGGCGTCCGCCCGCAGCGTCGCGTGAGCACCCTGCGCCAGGTGGCGCAGGACTGGAGACAGATTGAATGCGTTGCGCGCCAGCACGCGCTCGGACTGTCGCTCATAGCCCCGCATGAGCTTCGGGATAGGGTCGATGACGGCAGGGGGCTGGATGGCCGAGCTGACCGCGTCGATCATCCTCAGCGACTCGGTCAGCTTAAGGTCCTTCGTGGCAAAGCGGGCGTACTGCGATAGCGCGGTGCGGTCTGCTGCGGCTGTGGTTATGGGTTTGTGCGGACCTCGGTCGTGATTGTTGTACCGGACCTCGTTGGCGACGCTTCCCATCGAAGGCAACACTTCGAAGAGCGGGAGTGGTTCAATCATCGACCTCAGGGATTCTCGGCAGATACGGGGCTCGCCGGAGACGTCGATTTCCAGTTGGTAGATCAACGCTACCGCGGGCACGCCGTCGCCTGCCAGGAACAGCTCGAACTCGAAGCTCGAACTCCCTCGCCGCGCGCAAGCCGCCAGCCCGCCGCGAATCTCCAGCCCCCCGCCACGCCCGATGTCCGTGACCTCATGCAGCGGGCGGCCGGAAGCCAGGAACGAGAACAGCTCGATAGCTTCGATCAAATTGCTCTTCCCAGCGCCGTTCGGCCCGATCAGGAGGGTGACGGGCTGGTCCAGATCGAACGAAGCCTCCGCGAAGTTCTTGAAGTTCCTCAGGGTGAGCATCGGCCCACCTTAGCGATGCTCCTGCCGCTGCCTAGCTCGGAGCGGGGGCTGCGCGCTCACCCGCGGGCTGGCCTACGGATTGACCACCACCCGATAGAAGCCCCGCGCGCCGGAGGCGTTCGCATCCTGGAAGGTCAGGAGACCGTTCGCGGCGGCCGCCTGCGGGGCGCCGAGATTGACGAAGCTGTCGGCCGAGAGGGAGAGCGAGCGCTGGAGCTGGTAGGTGTGACCGGCGTAGCCGTCGACCGTCAGCGTGAGGGTGTTGCCGGCGCGGGTGGCGGTCTTCACCCGAACCACGGAGCTGTCGAGGATGACGCCTTGATTGCTGAAGCCCGGCCCGGGCGAAAAGCTGCCGGCGGTGATCAGGTCGATGACGCCCTGGTTGGTGAAGCAACCGCTGGTCACGGTCAGCCCGGCGCCGCCGCGCACGACGATGGTGCCGGAGTTGGTCACGCAGCCCGTCAGCGTGAGCGTGCCCGCCTCGACCCGCAGCGTGCCGCCGTTCTGCACGGTGACCGCGCCGTTGAGCGTGCCCGTGGCCAGGTTGCGCAGGAGTCCGCCGACGCGCAGCTGGCTCGCGCCGGAGCCGATCACGTTCGGCCCGACCTGCGGAGGCCGGGCGCGTGCTCCGACCGCTCGCCCGGGCCGCGGCGGCGGGAGGGCGCCGAGGGTGCAGGTGCCGGCGGGCGCGATCTGCAGGTCGGAGTAGTCGAGCGCCGCGCCCACCTCGAGCTGGCCGCTCACCGAGCAGGTCCCGAGCGCGAGTGGAGTGCTGCCGTAGGCGTCCAGTTCCCCGCTCACCGTCAGGTTGCCCAGATTGAGCTGCGGCCAACTCCCGCCGTCGTAGAATAGGACGGTCGCGTTCGGGCCGATCGTGTTGACGGAACCGGGCGGGCCGCTCGAGCTGAGCGTGGAGCCCAGACTGACCGTACCGCCCGTGAGCGTGCCGCCGCTGACCTGCGACCAGGCGCCGGTCAGGTTGAGCGTGCCGCCGGTGACCGTGAGCAGGCCCTGGCTGTCGAAGGGGGTGGCCAGCGTGACGGTCGGACTGCCGCTGCTGGGCGCGAGTTCGAGCTCGCCCGTCGGGCCGTTGGTGAAGAGTGAACCCGCGGTGCCGGTCACCCCGCCCGTGCCGGAGATGGTGAAGTGCCCGTCGTTCTGGACGAAGCTCGTGGTCAGGTTCAGCCCGGCGGTGGAGGACATCGAGATGACCGTGCCATTGCCCAGCTCGAGGGTGGAGCCGCCGGTGATGGTGAAGCCGCTTTGCATGTAGCCGCCCTGGGTCAGCTTCAATCGGCCGCCGCCCGTCACTCCGCCGCCGCCGAGGGAGGCATCGGACCCGCAGGTCACCGTCTTGCCGGTCGGGATGGTGAGAATGACAGGGTTGGTCAGCGTGACTCCGGGGCCGATGATGAGATTGTCCTGAAAGCCCGTGTTGGCTCCGCCGAAGTCGACCGTGGCGGTGCCCGGCCCGGTCAGCGTGGCGCCGGGCACGAACAGCGTGTCCGAGCGAAAACGCACCGTCGCGCTGCCGCTCAGCTGCGTCTGGCCCGCGGCCGCATAGGAGCCGTTGAATTGCAGCACGCCCGTCTGCGCCGTGACGGTCGAGCCGGGCCGCTGGATGAATCCGCCCACCATCGTGTAGGTGCCGGCCCCGGTGGTGCGCGTGAAGGTGCCGTAGTTGTCGAAGGTGTTGGCCGCGCCGTTGAAGGTCGAATTCGAGAGCGCGCGGAACTCGCCCTCGTTGAGCAGCTTCGTGCCCACGGCCGCGCCGAAGCTGGAGGCGCCGGGGTCGTTGTGGATGAGCGTGCTGCCGAACGGGACGCGCAGGATGGCGTTGCTCACGAGTCCGGATGCGCCGGTGATGGTGCTGGTGCCTTCGAGATCGACCTGGCCGCCGGAGATGGTCCCGCCGGTCGAGAGCGTGGTGGCGGCGACGATGGTCAGAATGCGGCCCGGCGTGACCGAAACGGTGGCGGGGAGCCCGCCATTGCCGGAGCCGAGATTGAAGGTGCCGGCCGTGATGGTGAGGGTCGAGAGGACCGAGAGCGTGCTGTTGAGTCCGAAGGTGACCGCGCCCGTGCCGGTCCAGAACGAGCCCGACTGGAGCTCGAGTGTGCCGACACGCAGCGTGCCTGGGCCGGCAACCGAGATGGAGCCGGCGTTGGTGCCGGTCAGCCCGAGGACTCCCTGCTGGACCATGATGCTGCCGTGGTTGGTCAGGAAGCGCGTGACCGCATAGACATCGCCCGCGGCCGCCGCATTGCGGATGAACGTGCCGTTGTTCGTGACCGTGCCGTTGCCCGTGCCGCTGGCGATGCCGCCGCTGGCGCTGGTGGCGTCCCAGGTGCCGTCGATGAGCAGATTCCCCGCGCCGCCGAAGACCGAGACCGGGCCATTGCCCTGATGGGTGAAGAAGCCCCCCGCGCCGATGCGCAGCGTGCCGGTGACGGAGAAACCGCTGGGGTTGTCCAGCGTGCCGCTGCCGTTGACCACGAGCATCGCGCCGGCCTCGATCGCGCCGCCGCCGCCGTTGATGCTGGTCGTGCCCGAGACCGTGACCGCATTGCCGCCACCCGAGAGTTTGCCGCTGAAGGCCAGGGTGAAGTTCTGCAGGGCGATGGGCGCATTGACGGTCGCCACCCCTTGCGAGCTGATGGTGGCGGAATCGGCCGCGCCGTTGGGCACGCTGGGGTTGGTGCTCCAATTGCCCGGCGTGGTCCAGTTCGAGGCCGTGTTCAGCGGCCCCGTCCAGGTGCCGTTCACCTGGGCGGGCAGGGGTGCCGCGACGAGGGCGGCGAGCAATCCGCAGCCGAGACGGAGAGACCGCGCCAGCATTCCTCGCCGTCGCCCGGCCGAGCGTGAGAGGCGGCCCGCGGGTGGATCGAGTGGGGCCGATCGCATGGGCCGAGTCTTTCAGATCGGCGGGGTCGGAACCAGCGCGAAAGCGGAGGCGTCACCCTCGGTCGGCGGGAACTGAGATAGGTGAGGGCGCGCCTCCTCCGTCGAGACGCGCGGCTGGAGGCCCTACTCCAGCGCCTGCGTGATCTTCCCTGCGCGAACTCGATCATGGTGCCAGCGCCAGGAGCGGAGGAGCGGAGGAGCGGAGGAGCGGGGGAGCGGAGGAGCGGGGGAGCGGGGGAGCAGAGGCGGAGGAGCAGAGGCGGAGGAGCAGAGGCGGAGGAGCAGAGGCGGAGGAGCAGAGGCGGAGGCGCCAGGCAGCGCGTCACCTGGTCACCCCGTCACCCCTGCGCGGGCTAGCCGCACTCGGAGCGTGCGGACTACGGCGCTTGCAACGCGCCGCGCTCCTCACAACCTTACGGCCCGTTTTTCCCATTCTGACCCACGCCATGACTCAGCATTCGTTCCAAACCGAAGTCACGCAGCTGCTCCAGCTGATGATCCACAGCCTGTATTCGGAGCGGGAGATTTTCCTGCGCGAACTGGTCTCCAACGCCTCGGACGCCTGCGACCGTCTGCGGTTTCTCGGGCTGACGCAGCCGGAGCTGCTGGCCGGCGCGGGCGACCTGCGGGTGACGATCACGACCGACCCCGAGGCCAGGACGCTGACCATCTCCGATAATGGCATCGGCCTGACCGAGGCGGAGGCGGTCGAGCACCTCGGCACGATCGCCAAGTCGGGCACCAAGGCGTTTCTCGAAAAGCTCAGCGGCGATCAGGCCAAGGACTCGCGCCTCATCGGGCAGTTCGGCGTCGGCTTCTACTCGGCCTTTATGGTCGCACACCGCGTCGTGGTGGAGAGCCGCTCCGCGCAGGCCGAGGCTGGCGCGGGCGTGCGCTGGGAGAGCTCGGGCGACGGCAATTTCGCCACCGAGACCATCACGCGCGAGGAGCGCGGCACGAGCATCACGCTGCATCTGAAGGACGATGCGACCGACTTCGCGCAGAACTGGAAGCTGCGGGAGTTGATCAAGAAGTACAGCGACTACGTGACCTACCCGGTCATGCTGCCGAAGTACGTCAGCGACGAGGACCGCGCCAAGGGCGTGATCGGCGAGCTGGAGCAGGTCAATGCCGGCGTGCCGCTCTGGACGCGGCCGAAGGACGAGATCACCGAGGAGCAGTATCGGGACTTCTACCGCTCCGCCTGCAAGATGTGGGACGAGCCGGCCACGCGCCTGCATTTCCACGTGGAGGGCATGCTCTCGTTCACCGCGCTCATCTTCGTGCCGGGGCAGCGGCCGATGGACCTGTTCGATCGTGACCGCCGCGGGCTGCATCTCTACGTGCGCCGGGTCTTCGTGATGGACGACTGCAAAGACCTGCTGCCCGACTACCTGCGCTTCGTGCGGGGCATCGTCGACAGCGACGACCTGCCGCTGAACGTCAGCCGCGAGATGCTGCAGCAGCAGGACACGGTGGCGAAACTGCGCAAGCAGCTGGTCAAGCGCATCCTCGATCACCTGCACAAGCTGGCCGCGTCGGAGGACGAGAAGGAACGCGCCGCGTTTGCCGGCATCGACCGCAGCTTCGGCACCATCCTGCGCGAAGGCCTGGTGACCGATCCCGAGCAGCGCGAGCGCCTGGCGAAG
The DNA here is from genome assembly GCA_018240025.1 of Verrucomicrobiota bacterium. Taxonomy (GTDB): domain Bacteria; phylum Verrucomicrobiota; class Verrucomicrobiia; order Chthoniobacterales; family SZAS-18; genus SZAS-18. Next base: position 67,082 of record JAFEGM010000046.1, on the reverse strand, counting down.
GTGACGCGCTATCGCTCGACCTGGACCGTGGGCACGCCGGCCGAGGGCGAAACGCGGCCTGAGACGACCGGCCTGGAGGATTACCTCAAGCGCATGCCGGAGGGACAGGACAAGATCTACTTCGCGCTCGCCGGCTCGCTCGACGCGGCCAAGTCGAGCCCGCATCTGGAGGCCTTCGCGAAGAAGGGCTACGAGGTGCTGTTCTGGGTCGATCCGGTGGACGAGTGGGTCGTCTCGCATCTGACCGAGTTCGAGAAGAAGCCGCTGGCCAACGTCGCTACGGCTGCGGCCGATCTGGCCAGCGAGGACGAGAAGAAGGCCCTCGAGGAGCAGGCCAAGTCGTTCGAAGGCTTCCTCGGTTTCTGCAAGACCGCGCTGGGCGAAGGTGTGAAGGACGTGCGTCTGACCAATCGCCTGACCGACAGCCCCTGCGTGCTGGTCGAGGAAGCCGGCGGCATGGGCGCGCAGTTCGAGGAGATGATGCGTCGCATGGGTCAGCCCGTGCCGCCGCGTCAGCGCGCGCTGGAGCTGAATGCCGAGCATCCGCTCATCGCGCGGCTGCAGGCCCTGCATGCCGCCGATGCTGCGGACTCGCGCCTCCCCGGATACGTAACCGTGCTGCGCGATCAGGCCCTGCTGGCCGAAGGCGGGCAGCTGGAGGACGCGGCCGGTTTTGCCAGGCGCGTGCAGGAGCTGATGGCGAAGGCGATCGCCTAGAAAACTCGAAGATCGAAGCTCGAAACTCGAAGGAAGCTCGAAGGTCGAAACTCGAAGTCACGGTTCGACCTTCCTTGCGTGGAACGCGCCGGGGTGTTGGGCGACACACGTTCCGCGTCTGAGATTCCGATCCCTCGGCGCGCTCCTGGCTGACCCGCAGCTCAGAAGTGGGGGCGCGAGCAGGCCCTTCGAGTTTCGGGCATCGAGTTTCCTTCGAGTTTCGAACTTCGGATTTCGAGTTTTCCGAAGGGTTTCAGACTCGATGTATACACGCCCTGCGCTGCGCCGGCAGCAGTGGCGGTGGGGCCGGCGGCGGCGCACTCTTGGTCTCGCCGAGGACGGTGCGAACCGTGTGCTGGAGGGCGCGCCAGCGTTCGTGGTCGTAATCGGGGAGGTGGGCGATCTGGCGGAGCAGGCTGCGCCATTCGATGAGCATGCGCTCGATGTCGCCGGGGCGGAGCGATTCGTTCAGGAAGCGGCTGCGCTGGGTGGGATCGGCGTGCAGCGCGCGGGCCACGTCGCTCGCGCCGTCGCCGTAATCGGGCGGCAGGCCGCTGTCGAGGTACCCGGGGAACTCGGCCCGCGCGAAAGTGCGCGCGCAGAGCCAGCCGAGTCGGCCTCCGGAGACGTGTTCGCCGTCGAAGGTGAAGCGATGGCCGGCGCGCAGGTTGGCCAGATCGTAGACCAGGTCCTCGACCTTGTAGGTGGGCTCCTCGAGCGCAGCCGCGATGGCCAGGCCCTCGCCACGGTGGAACCAGCTGAAGATGACGCCGCGGGTGGTCGGCGTGCCGTCGGGTTCGATCAGCCCGAGTTTGCGCCAGGCCAAGGCGGGGGTCATGCCGGCGTCGGCCTGGGTGCAATGCGCGCGGCGCGGGCAGGGGCCGCATTCGACCGGGTGATTCTGCCGGAGCGGCGGATCGACCAGCGCGACGCCGTGGCGGTCGACCCGCGCCTGCACGGGAAAGGCGGAAAGGTCGGCCTGGGCGTAGAGGACATTCGACCGCTGGACGAGTCCGCGGAACACGCCGCCGCCGCTGAGCGGCCCGACGTGCGGCGCGATGAACGCCTCAACCTCGGCGCGCGGCAGGCGGCCGCCCGGCGGCAGGGCAACCCGCGCCTCGCGCAGCCCCGCGCGCAGCGAGGGCGCGAGCCGGGCCGGTTCGTCGCCGCCGGCATGGGTCGCGACGGCGAATTCGCGGCCGTAGCCCTCGCCGCTGCCGAGCCGACAGAGCGCGCCGCGACCGACCTCGCGTGCTTTCCAAAAGATGGCGTCGCGGATGGCGTGGCGAAGGCGCACCGGGTGCGGCACGCCGTTCGGCGGCAGCTGCTCGAGCAGCCGCGCCTGGCCGAGCGGGGCGTCGACCAGCGGTGTGGCCGGCTCCCATTCGCCGCGGGAATTCAGCATCTCGAGCGAGGTGGGCCGGGCGAAGCGCGCGCGCTCGGCATCGACCCACAGTCCGCAGGCGCGCGGGCCGTCAGCCGCGCTCTCCTCGAAGCCGAGGCGCAGCGGCTCGGTCGAGAACAGACTGCGCGTGACCCGCGCGGCGGCCTCGAAGACCGGCTCCTCGCGGCGCGCCGCTTCGTGCATGACGGCGAGCAGCGAGGGCCAGTCGACCGCCGCGGGCCGGCGCAGTGCGCGCGGACGGCCGTCGGCCAGGCGCGGCTTGTCCGGCGCGACCAGCACCCAGCCGCATTCGTCGAGGCCGCGGCGGCCGGCGCGGCCGAACATCTGCAGCAGTTCCTCTGGCTGCAGGTGCCGCTCGAGCCCGTGGGCGCCGGCGTAGCGGGTGTCGGTAACCAGCACGGAGCGCAGCGAAAAATTCACGCCCGCGGCCAGACCGTTCGTAGCGATGACCGCGCGCAGCTGGCCGGCTTTGGCCAGCGGCTCGATCAAGCCCGAGCGGACCGCGTAGCTCAGGCCGCTGTGGTGGTAGGCAATGCGACGGCGGAGCAGACGGGCCAAATTCTCTCCGGCCAGATGCGCCTGCTCGGGCGAGAGCGTGAGCGGCTCGCCGGGCGGCAGTTGGGCCGCGAGATCGCGTGCGAGATCCTCGGCGGCCTGCCGGCGCGGGGCGAAGAGGAGGATGGGGCCGAGATCGTTGTGCAGCGCGCGGGCCACCAAGCGCGGCCAGTAGCCGCGCAGATGCTTCTCGCCCCGCGGGCCGCCCAGATGCTGGAGGTCGGCCTCGTCGAGCGGGACGGGGCGCTCGAAGGTGGACACCAGCTCGACTTTGCGCCCGAGCCGGCGCAGCCATTCGGTCACGGCCTGCGGATTGCCCACGCTGCCGCTGAGGAGCAGGAGCTGCGTCGAAGCCGGCGCGAGTGCGAGGGCGAGTTCGTAGTCGGCCCCGCGCTGGCTGTCGCCGAGCATCTGGTATTCATCCACCGCCAGCAGCCGCGGGCCCTCGCGCCGGAGGAGTCGACCGCGCTGGGTTTCGAGCGTAGCGACCAGCACGTGGGCCTCGAGCCGGTCGGCCACATCGCCCGTGCAGATGCCGACATCCCAGCCGCGGGCGCGCCATTCCGCCAGCTTGTCATTGGCCAGCGCGCGGGTCGGCACGGTGAAGACCGCCTGGCCCTTCAATCCGCTGACGAACGATTCGAAGACGAACGTCTTGCCCGCGCCGGTCGGCGCGTGGACCACAACATCGGCCCCTTCCTTCAGCGCCGCGACCGCGCGCGTCTGCCAGAGGTCCGGGACATGCAGCGACGCCAACCCGCCGGCCGCGGAGGAACACGCACTCCGGGCGCCCAAACCGAATGCAGCCAGGGCAGGCACGCAGGCAGTCTGCGGGGTCGGGCCGTGGGTGCAATGAAAAAGGTTGGCACAGGAGGTGGAGTGACGGGGAGCGGGGGAGCGGGGGAGCGGAGGAGCGGAGGAGCGGAGGAGCGGAGGAGCGGAGGAACGGAGGAGCGGAGGAGCGGAGGAGCGGAGGAGCGGAGGAGCGGAGGAGCGGAGGAGGGCTTTGTGCAGGGGCGACTTTCGGGCGATGCGGAGGGGATGAATCCCTACGAATCGCAGCGGCTCCTGGACGAATACCTGCTCTTTCACTACGGCGCGGCCGAGGAGGTGTTGCCCTGGGCGGAGGGACCGCGCGGGGCGCTGGGGTTCGCGCAGCGGGTGGTGAGCGAGACGCTCGTGGTGGAGGAATTACCCAAGGACGCGCGGGCGCTGGATCTCGGCTGTGCGGTCGGGCGGTCGAGTTTCGAACTGGCGCGGAATTGCGCGGAGGTGGTGGGCATCGACTTCTCGGCCAGCTTCGTGCGGGCGGCGGAGGCGCTGCGGACGGGTGGTGAGCTGGCCTACGAGCGGGCGGACGAAGGGCTGCTGCGCACACCGCTGCGGGCGCGTCGGCCGGCGGGAGTCGAGGCGGCGCGGGTGCGCTTCGAGGTGGGCGATGCCTGCGACCTGCGGGCCGATCTCGGCAGCTTCGAGGTCGTGCTGATGGCCAATCTCATCGACCGCCTGCCCGATCCCGCGCGCTGTCTGGCGCGGCTGCCGGAGCTCGTACGCGCGGGTGGGCAGCTCATCATCGCTTCGCCCTACACGTGGCTGGAGGAATACACGCCGCGCGAGCGCTGGCTGGGCGGTCGGCAGGACGACGCAGGTTCGCCGCGGCGGACGCTGGATGCGCTGCGCGACGCGCTGGCGCCGCATTTCGAGGAGCGGGGCACGCGCGACCTGCCGTTCCTCATCCGCGAGCACGCCCGCAAGTACCAATGGAGCGTCTCGCAGGCCAGCCTCTGGCGGCGTCGGGACTGATTGATTCAGCGCGGGAAGCCGGCCGGCCAATCCTCGAACGGCAACCGCGCCTGACGCAGGTCGTCGATGGGCGAGTCGTGCACCACTTGGCCGGCGGGGTTGGCGCTGCCGAGTTCCCAGAGGAGCCAGTCGTCGTTGATGACGTATTTCTTCAGCTTGTTGTCCCAGCGCCGCGGGATGTTCTCCGAGAGGCGCTCGAGATACGGCAGGAGCGGATTCTGCGGCGGGTAGCGGCGCTCGAGGTCGTCGAGGGCGCCCTCCGGCCAATGGAAGCGCTGGCGGTATTGCTCGAAGCCGAAGCCGTCGAAGAAGCAGCCGCTGCCGATGAGCGGCATGTACCAGAGACTCGGCAGCGCGCGCGGATTCGGCTTGATCGGCACCTCGCGCTGCAGCTGCTCGAGCAGCGCGAGTCCGGCCGCATCGTCCTTGAGATGGTCGCGCAGTTTGTCGAGCGCGGGAAAGGTCACGGGCGGGCTGACGAAGAGCACCGGCTTGCGCTGCAGCCGGGACATCACGATCTCGTGGACTGTGCCGACGCTGTAGATGTTGGTCGGGACGAAGGCGATGGTGAAGTCGCTGGTGTCGACCATGCGCAGGTCGATGTGCAGCGTTTCCCAGAACTTCTCCGCGCAGAGTGCGCGGGCTTCGTCGCCCTCCGCGGTGGCATCGAAGCGCCAGGTCTCGCGCACGTCGATCGTGTTGATGTCCTCGAGCCCGTATTCGTGCAGCCCGCGCACGGCCGGCTTGAACCAAGGATCGAAGACCACGCTGCCGAACGATTTGAGGAAATCGCCGATGCGGTTGCGCCAGCCGAGCTTCTTCTCGTCCGCGCGCGAGGCGACGAAGTCCATGGGGCCGGAGAGATAGACGCGCGCGCCGAGAAGATAATTGTGGGCCATGGGGAAGCGGGGGTCGGAGAAGGTGCTCTGTGATCGGCGATCCGGCGTCGGGGTTCAATGAGCCTTTTGCGCGAGGGCGCTTCCTCAGGGCGCCTTGGCGGCTGGTGCCGCCGCCGCTTCGCTGGCGGAGTTGGTCGAGCCGCCGAGATTGAGAAAGGCCAGCGGGCCGCCGCGGAAAGGCCGGTTGAGGATGACGTAATCGCTCTGTTTCTCGCCGGGCATGACCAGCACGAAATGGCCGGCATTCTCCGGCTCCGTGCGCATGTAGGCGCTGACGTATTTGTTGTCGCGGAAGGGCGGCCGCACCTTGGGTTCGAGGAGTTGCCGGACGGACGCGAGGCGCTGGTCGGCGCGCTTGAAGTCGCCCGAGGCGAGCCAGGTCTTCAACTCCTCCGGCGTGTGGGTGAGCGACCAGATGCGCAGATCGCGGCGTAGGCCGCGGCTTTCGTAGCCGGTGGCCTTCATGTCGCCGGGGCATTTCGGCGTGCCTTCGGTCCAAAAGCGGGCCTTCGGATCCTCGCGATTGCGCCATTCCTGCAGGCCGATGTTCACGCCCGCGACGAGGCCATAGGCGAGTGCGCCGAAAAACAGCAGAAGGAGCACCCGTTTCATCCCGGGAGGGAATAGCAGGGTCCGGGGCCGGCTGAGAAGGGAGAAGTGAATGTCGGCTTTCCGCGCGCGCTTGGCCCTTGAGACCGGGCGGGGCGCTGCGGATGGTTCGTCATGATCCTGCGAGCGCTTTGCTTTCTGCTCCTCTGCACCCTGGTTCGGGCGGACTTTCGGCGCCCCGACGGCACGGAGGAAGTGACTTTCGAACTGAACGGCGCGCGCTGCGCGGTGGTGCTGCCGCCAGCGGCCACGCGCACGAACCGGGTGCTCATCTACTGCCACGGTTACCGGCCGGAGAATGCGACGCTCGACCCGGAACTGACACTGCGCCAGACGTATCTCGAATACCTGACCGGCGGCTGGATCATCGCTTCCACCAGCTATCGTCGCAGCGGCCTCGTCGTGGCCGACGGGATGAAGGACGTGCTGGCGCTGCGCGACGAGATCGCCAAGCGCTATGGCGAGCCGTGGGTGGTGGTGCTGCACGGCGAGAGCATGGGCGGGGCCATCGCCACGCTGCTCTGCGAGAGCGAGCCGAAGAAGTTCGCCGGCGCAGTGGTGGTGGGAGCCGCGTTGGGCATCGAGGAGAGCGGCAAGAAGCTCCCGCTGACCGGCCAGCCGCAGGTGCCGATCGTGTTTCTGAACAATCGGAGCGAACTCGACCCCGCCGCGACCTACACCAAGCAGGCCAAGGGGGTGGTGCCGATCACCCGTACGGTCAATCGCGACGGCCACGTGAACATCAACCAGGCCGAACTCGGGGCCGCGCTGAAGGTGCTGAATTACTGGATCTCGACGAAGAAGCGGCCGGAAGCGCAGCCGGTCGATCTGACCCTGCCGCCGTATCCGCGCGCGTCGACGATGAAGGCGCTCGGGGCCGGCACCGGCGAGGCGTACATGCTGCTGCGGCATCCGATCTACGGCAACGTCACGCTGGATGTGCAGCCGCTGGATCTGCAGCAGATCGGCCTGCAGAAGGGCGACGTCTTCCGGCTGTCGCATGGCGACAAGGCGGTCGAGGTAAAGCTAGGCACCACCTATTCCGACGTCCCCAAGGGCCAGTGGGTCGCATTCTTCGACGGCGAGGAGCGCCTGCTCGTGGCGCTGAACGGCGGCAATGCGGCCGACACCCTCGGTTTGAAGGTCGGCGACAAAGCGGTCCTCGCGGTTACGAAGTAGTCCTTGTGGGAGCGCCACCCAGCAATCGAGCGGGTGAAATGCAATGCGCTTGATCCCACGCCGGTTCGCGGATGACTGTGCAGTCTCCCCTGCATGGCCAAGCCCCGGCGCGTTTCCAAGCTCGAAGCCACTGCGGCGCTGCCGCAGAGCGGGTGGAGCCGCGCGCCCATCCTGGTGCCGAAACGCTGGGTGAAACTGGTGGCCGGTGTGCTGCTGCTGCCGGTGGCGTGGGTGCTGAGTTCGACCTTCTTCAACGAGTTCGCCCGCGTGGCGGTGGGGCGTTCGTTCTGGCTGACGGAGGAGTTTTACTTTTTTGCCCTCGGTGCCGTGCTCTGGGGGATGGCCTTTTTCGGCCTGCCGCGGCCGCTCTGGGTCTACGTCTTCGGGCACGAACTCACCCATGCCGTGTGGGTCTGGCTGATGGGCGGGCGCGTGACCGAGTTCAAGGTCGACAGCGACGGCGGCTACATCGTGACCAACAAGTCCAACACCTGGATCGCGCTGGCCCCCTATTTCTTTCCCATCTACTCGGTCGCGCTCGTGCTGCTTTGGGCCGCGGTTGGATTGGCGGTCGATCTCGATCCCTTCCGCCGCTGGCTCTTCGCCGGCCTCGGCGCCACCTGGAGTTTTCACTTCACCTTCACGGTCTCGATGATCAAGAAGGGGCAGAGCGACCTGCGCTCTCAGGGCACGTTCTTCTCGCTCGTGCTGATCTATCTCGTGAACCTCGCGCTGCTCTGCGCCCTGTTGCTCCTGGCTTGCCGCGATGTGACCGCGATGGAGTTCCTGCAGCGGCTGGTCTTCGATGCCGGCCGCTTTTCCGCCAAACTGCGTGAACTGACCGGCTGGTGGTGAAGCCGGACGGCCTCTGCGGAGGTCAGTGCTCGCCTTCGAACTTCTTCTCGCCGGCGCGGATCGGGATGGTCAGCTGATTCTCCTTCGGCGGCAGCGGGCAGGTGGCGAAGGGCGTAAAGGCGCAGGGCGGATTGTAGGCCTTGTTGAAATCGAGCACGACCTTGTCGCTGCCGGCCGCGGGCGGGTCCGCGTAGAGGAAGCGCGCGGCGGAGTAGGTCTCCGTGCCGCTGGTCGCATCGGAGAGCACGAAAAAGAGCTCGGACTCCGGGCTCTCCCGCATCGGCAGCAGCTCGATGGTTTGGCCGTCGCGCTCGAAGACCGCCGCGCCGGGAATCTTTTCGGTCGACGTCTGCCCGGCGATGTTGGTGATGGGCACCTCACGCGGCGGATCGAAGGGCTTCCAGCGCGCCTCGATGCGCCACGACGGATCGAGCGGAAAGTAGGTCAGCCCGGGGAACTTGGTTCGGCGTTCCGCCTCGCTGTCGCGCACCCGCAGCGCCAGGCGACCGCCGCGCTCCAGCAGGAAGAAGGTCACCGTGCCGGAGTTGACCAGTGTGGCCGGCTGCTTGCCGGCCGCGAGACGCAGCGGCTGACTGGGCTTGGCCGGCTGGCCATCGACCCGCACCTCGACGCCCGAGGCCGGACGAAAGGTTACCTGGCGATCGGGCCCTTGCGTGACCGTGCCGAAGCGGGTGGGGCCAGCGGCCAATTGAATGGTACTGTCTGCGGCGCTGCCGACCGTGTTCTCGCCGTCCTTGAGGTAATGCAACCCGATCAGCGTGAGCCAGCCATCGGGCTTCTTCAGCCGCTCGACTCGCTGGGCGCGCCAGGTCTCGATCTCGCGGGCGTAGGGCGTGGGTTCTGCGCCAGCCAAGCCGAGCGCGAGCAGAGCAAGGAGGACAGGCGGGACGGCGTGACGCATGACAGTGCGGGTTAGAGCTTTTCGAGTTCGGCTTTCAACGCGGCTGCTTCCTCCGGCAGCAGCTTGGAACTCAGGGCTTCCTGCAGTAGCGGCTTGGCTTCCGCCCCGCGGCCCTTGGCGGCGAGAATGAGGCCGTAATAGCCGCCGAGGTACGCGTGGTTGCGAATCGCCTTGGCCTCGGGATCCAGCAACGCGAGGGCTTCGTCGGTGTCGCCCTTCACGTGCAGCGCATAGCCGTAGCAAACGAGCCCATCGAGTTCGGCCGGGTTGCGCACGTGCGCTCGCAGGGCGAGTTCGTGCGCCTTCGGCACCTGCACTCGGCCGATCAGATAGAGCAGCGCGAGATTCCGCGTCGCGCGGAGGTCGTCGGGATTGAGTTCGACGATCTTCTCGAAGACCCGGCGCAAGCCGGGAGTATCGAGACGGTCGCGGTAGTATTCGTAGAGGCGGCCGAGCAGTTCGCCGGAAGACGGAACGTCCACGCGCAGCAGCTGCCATTCGACATCGGCCCGTTCGTCCGGCCAGGACCAGGCGTAGCCGATCTGCCGGAGCTGCCGCAGCAAGGGAATCGAGTCGCCGGCTTGGCGGATCGCGGCCGCCCAGCGCGTGCGGCCCACGGCCGGCTGTCCGCGCTCCCGCGCGGCCCGGGCGGAGAAGGCAATGCGCTGAACCTCCATTTCGCCCCAGTTTTCGCTGCCGCTGGTCAGGGCCTCGAGGCGATCCCACTGCTTTTGCGCCATGGCCGTGTCGGCCCGCGCGACGAGGAGGACCGGCGCTTCGCGCACCTCGGGCTTGAGCGACATCAGCCACTCGTCGCTCTCGTTGTAACGTCCGCGGGCGAGGATCCAACGCGTGACTTCAAAGGCGTCCTGCGGGGTGGCCGAGGCTTTCTCCTTCAGCCGGGCGAGAGCGGGGTCGACCAGCGCCGGCGCGGTCGTCTGGAGGATGTTGACGAGCGCAAGCCCGTCGGAGACACGCGAATCGGGATGCTCGGCCGCGAGACGAGCCGTGCGCAGGGCGGCGTTACTGTCGCCGGCCTGCTGGTAGGAGCCGGTGAGCAGACGAGCGGTTTCGAGGCTGACTTCCTTCACTGCGAGGAAGCGCTCGAGATCGGCGCGGAGCTTCGTCTGCTCGGCCGGATCGCGCGAACGCATCAGCTGCAGCGCCGCCAGTCGCATGGCGGCCGGCGCATCGTCGGGCTTGAGCGCAAGGAGTGCACGCAGACTGGCCTCGACCTCGGCCGAACGGCCGGAGGCGGCGTCGAGCGTGGCGCGGAGTCGGAGGTAGTCGACATCCTTGCGCTGCGCTTCCGGCACGGCATTGAGCGCCTCCTCGGCGGTGGCGCGCTGATTGAAGGCGAGCGAGACTTCGGCCCAGCGCAGCTTGCGCTTGAGGTTCTCGGGCTCGATCTCGACCAGTCGTTTGCGGTAACGGATGGCGGCAGGGCCGACGCGGGCGCGCAGTGACATGTCGGCCATCCGCTCGTTGGCCTCGATGTGATTGGGCCGCGACTTCAACACCAGCGTGTAGGCATTGACCGCATTCTCCGCATTGCCGGCCGCCTCCTCCGCGCGGCCCGTGGCCATGAGATTGCGAATGCGCTGCTCCGCCACGAGCCCCTTGGTGAACCACGCCCCGGTGCCGAGCGCGGCCAGCACGAGGATGGTAGCGACCGACAGGACCAGGAAGCGGGCGGTGGCATTGCGCAGGCCTGCTTTGACGAGTCGGTTGTGGCAGAGCTGCAACAGCCGCCGCCAATGCACAAAAGGCCAGGCAAGGATGCGTCCCGGGAGCGACTGGCGCAGCGTCGCACCGAAGCCCTTCGAGCGCTGCGCTGGCAGCGGAACAATCGGCGCGCCTTCCTGCGGAGCGGCGGCGCGGGTGGCGGCGGAAGAAGCCGCTTCGCGCCGCTTGCGCTGCCAGCGGCGCAGGCCGCGGAACGGGTTCAGGCTGAGCGAGGTGACATCGAAACGGGCGACCTTTTGCAGGCTGTCGCGCAGACGGCGGCGGAAACGGCGAAAACTCATGGGATCTAAGTGGGGCGCTGCGGTCGGGCGCGGAGGAGCTGGCGCAGGAGATCGGGGAAAGCGGCGGCGGCCTCCTCGGCATTGCCGGCGTCGAACATCATGATCTGAATCATCTGCTGTCCGAGATTGCGCCGACCGGCCAAGGCGAGGCGGAGGCGACGTCCGAATTGTTCGGCGAGGTTGCCCGGGGTGTAGACATTGAAGTCCAGATTGGTGCGCGGCACGTCTTCCGTCAGGCTGAAGAAGACGTGCAGCCGCTGGTTGGGATGCGTGGGCCGCGCGAACTCCAGTTGCTGGAATTCGATCGTCCGACTCCCCCCGGGAATGGGGTAAGATTTCCGGCCGTGGTCGGCCATCTGCTTGAGGCCCGAGGCCGGCATGCAGACCTCCGGATGGTGGTCCGTCGCGAGCTGGGTGGAGTTGCGTCCCGGATTCCAACGGAAGGCGAACATCAGGTAGCCGCCTTCGCGGGGATTCGGAGTGGCCTGCCAGCTGACCGATCGGCCCTCGTCGTAGCGCAGGATGCGCGCGGTCAGTTCGGGAATCGGCACGTCCTTGAAACCGGGGGATTTCGCCGGCCAGTTCACCTCCCAGGGCGCACCGCTGGGCAAACCGCGCTCGTGCCAGCGATACCAGCCTTCCACGGCGCCTTCGGCCGCGAGGAGCCAGGCGGCGATGCCGACCCAAAGCGCGGTGGGTGCGGACCAGGCGCGCGCGGGAGCCGGCGGAGCCGGTCGCTGCGGGCGCTTGGGGAGCTCGGTCCGCTTCAGGATGGCTGCGAGCAGGAGGGAGCCGCCGAAGACGGTACCGAGGATGAAGTAGCCGATGAAATCGTGCTGCCGTTCGACTTCCTCCAGGCCGCGGCCGGCTGCGATCCAAACCAGATAGGTGGCACGGAAGGCGTTGGCGAAGAGGGCGGTGCCGACGGCGCCGGCCAGCATGGCGATCCGGCGGGGCACGGAGAAGCGATTCAGCTCCCCCAGCAGCAGCCCGATCATGATGGAGGTTTGGAGCGAGCGGACCCCGCTGCAGGCTTCATTTACCCCGACGACGCCCCGGCCGATGCGGATGAGGTTTCCTTCGGCCTGGGCCGGGATGCCGAAGAGCGCGACGACTTCGACCGAGAGCGAGGCCACGCCGCGCATGAGCGTTTGGATGATGTAGTCCTCGAAGCCGCGCAGCCAGGGGACGGCCACGAAAAAGAAGCAGACCGGGAAAGAGAGATGCGCGAGCCAGGGGCGTCCGCCACAGCGCCAGATGAGTCCCAGCGTCAGCGCGCAGGCGCAAAGCGAGTGGGCCCAGGCAAGGTGCCGCCACTCGGGGTTGGCGACCTCCATCAGACGAAAGAGCGGGATGAGCAACAGGATCACGACCGCGCCCGCGGCCAGCATCCCATCGCGCCCGGTGGCGGGCGCCGGGGCGGCGGCCGGCGGGCATTGCTCCCAGCGCAGCCAGAACAAGGCGGCGGCCAGGAACGGTACGAACCAGCCGTAGCTGTACTGTTCCGACAACGACCATTCGGCGCCGAGGTAAAGGCTGAGTGAGCCCCAGAGGACGGCGAAGCAGGCCACCACCGGCCAGCTGATGGGAGGGGCGGGGGAAGCGCCCGCGGTGTCGGGGAGTTCCGCGGGAGGAGCCGTTGCGTTCGCGGTGGACATCGGGAAGTGGTTGCCGGGAGGCGGCGATCTATGCTGCCTTCCTGACAGCTCTGCAACCCGGGGGGACTCGAATGACCATGACCAACTTCTTCGGCTTGCCCGCACGGCTGTTCGCTTTGGCGAGCCTCCTGCTGGTGGGCGGATGCGACCAGTCCCGCGATCTCGTACCCATGCTGGTGCTGGCGAAAGGTTCGGTAAAGGCGAATGGCGGAGCTGAGCTGCGCCCGGGGGCGCGGCTGACGGCGCAACGCAGCCTGGCCACGGGAGACGATGGATTTGCCGGGATCTCGCTCCTTCCCGGGGTTGTTTTCTGCCTGGACGCAAACTCGCGGGCCGAGCTTCTCCCCGCCAGGCTCGTGAAGCACGACGATCAGGTCGTCGAGCGCGAAGCCCGGGTGCGGCTGCTGGCCGGTCGAGGTTATCTACGAGTCGCCGCCCTCGAAGGGCGGACGATGGTGCGGGTCGAGACGGTGGGTGGCGAGGTCCGGGCGGTGGGTGAGACGATGGCGGAGATCCAGATCGAGCCCGCTGAGCGGGGCGGCGCGATCGTGACTTGCTGCACCGGATTGATCCATGCCAGTGGCGTGGAAGTCCCAGCCGGATCTTACAGTGTTAGTGAAAATGGCATGTTCCGACTCGCGCGCGGGGCGGAGGACGAGAAGGCCCGCTGGGAGCGGGTTTTGGCGGCCCAGCAGGTGGAGGGTGTGGTCGAGTCGATTTTCTCTCGCCAGCGTGCTCTCCGCCCCTGATAGATTCTGCCCTGTTCGGTGAACTTTTCGCTTGGCATCCCCCTCACCCTGCTGTTTAACGGGAAACGGGCCATGTCTCGGCACGGTCCTCAAACTCACCTGCTCCAGACTGCCAAAATCGAAGCAACCACTGCGTTTTAAGTTCTATGCGCGCCCTTTTCCGTTCTCCTGTTTTCTCCATTCTGGCGGCCTGGGTCATCGTGATGACCAGCGTGCTGCCGGATGCGGTCGGTGTGGCCACTACATCCTCGGGTGAGTTGCTTGCGGCCGAGTTGCCCGCCGGCGTGACGATCAGCGCGGCCCCGACGCCAGTTCTCGCACGGGCCGTGACGACTTCCGTCTCCAAGCGGAAGGACCAGGCGGTCTCCATCCTCCGGGTGGCTCTTCTTTCGCGGAAGAAGAAGCGCCTCGACTTCAGCAAAGGCGGCAAGGGTGGAGCCGGGTATGGGTATGACACCAATGAGGTGGTGGAACTGACCCGCGCGGCCATCGCCGGCGCTCCCGAGCAGGCTCAGGAACTCGTCAACGAGGCGATTTCGATCGCCCCTGGCGCCGCCGCCGCGTTGCAGGCGCTGCTGGGCGCACCTTCGGCTGGCGGAGATTTCCCGATCCGGCTGCGCGACCTCGACGCAGGCATCGTGGGCGCGCCGAGCGGCTTCTCGACGCTCAATCCCGCCAATATTTCAGGACCTGCTGGTCAGAACATCATCATTTCCCCGGAACGCTGAATCTCACCCTTTGGCCTTTCGAATCCGTCTCGCCCTCCCGGCGGCGTGACGGGTGAGCCCGAGCCGGCTCGACGAATCCTACCTTAACCAATGAATCGTCGGACAACGTCGCGATTTTCTTTCGCTCCTCATCGGTCCCTGTTGACCGCCGCCTGCGCCGCCGTCTTGGCGAGCTCGCTGGCTGGCTACGTTGAGGCCCAGATCCTGACCGGTCGTCCCGGACAGCTGACTGGACCTTCCGTGCCCGGTTATCCGGTGCCCCTCTCCAGCTCGGACCCCAATCAGGTCATGGGCGAAGCTCGTCGCTTCAAGTACGCCTTCCGGCTGAGCTTGGCGGCGACTTACGATGACAACATCTTCATCAGCCGGACGAACAAGACCGGCGATTGGGTGTTCACCGTCGAACCCTCGATCACCTTTGGCGTCGGCGACGTCTTCGGGCGCTCCGGGAACTACCTGCGGGTAGACTACCAGCCTGGGTTCTCCTTTTTCTCCGAGAACAGCAGTCAGAACAACGTTCAGCACAGCTTCCGGGCGAGTGGGCTCTACACGTTCAATCGGCTCTCGGTCAATTTCGGGCAGTCGATCCAGATCCTGAATGGCGCCGACACGGATGTGGGCACGCGCGTCTCCCGCCACGTCTACCAGACGACGCTCGGGATGAGCTACGCCATCTCCGGCAAGACGTCCGTCGACCTCGGGTTCAATTACACCTACAATTCGTACAAGAACCAGGTCGATTCCGACGTCATCGGAGCGAATCTGTATGTGAACTGGGTCTACAGCCCCAAGTGGACTTTCGGCTTTGGCGGCAGTTGGGCGTTGACCCGTGTCGACGGCCCATTCTCGCCGGACCAAACCTCGGAGCAGATCAACTTCCGGGCCAACTATCAGGCCACGGGTAAGCTCGCGTTCAACGCTTCGGTCGGAGTCGAGTTCCGTCAATTCGACGGTGCGCGTTCGGGCTCGGCTTCCCCGGTCTTCGAACTTGGCATGGTGTATCAGCCGTTCGATGGCACGACGGTGACGCTCCGCGGCGGCCGTCGCACCCAAAACTCGTCCATCTTGGTGGGGCAGAATTTCACCACCACCAGCTTCGGCCTGACGCTGCGCCAGCGCTTCATCCAGCGGATCTACGTCACTGCTGGCGTGCAGTTCGAGAACTCGGACTACAACGAAAACGTGCGCGGAATTTTCTCGGGTCGTAGTGACAACTATGTCACGTTCAATCTCGGTTTGGATTATTCCATCCGCGAGGGCCTGACTTTCGGTGCCTTCTACACCCACCGCGAAAACACCGGCAACACGCTGTCGCGCCCGTTCGAATTCTCGAACAACCAGTATGGCGTGCGCGCGACGGTCAGCTTCTAACGGCTAGCGGCGTCCATCGCGGGTTGCGCCGTCGTATTTTGCGTGAACCTTGCCGCCGATGTTTCGTCGCGTCCTCATCCTCTGCCTCGCGGCCCTCGTGGCCCAGCCTGCGCTCGTCAAGGGCCAGGATTCCGTCTCGTCCGCCTACGTCCTCGCGGTCAACGATCAGGTCCAGATCGACGTCTATCAGGAAGACGATCTGCGTACCAGCACGAAGATTTCGCAGGACGGCACCATCATCTTTCCGCTCCTGGGAAGTGTGCGCCTGGCCGGCCTCACCCTTTCCAGTGCCACAGCTCGACTCACCGAGCTCCTGCGCAAGGATTATCTCGTGAAGCCGGTCGTGACGATGACCGTCGTCTCGTTCTCGAAGAAGCGCTTTACGATCCTCGGGCAGGTCAACAGTCCAGGAATCAAGGAGCTGCCGGATCAGGAAGGCATGGACATCCTTGATGCCATCGGCTTGGCCGGAGGCTACACCCGTATCGCCAATCCTTCCCGCATCACGGTCAAGCGGGGTTCGCAAGTCATTCAGATCGACGGCAAGGCAGCGGCCAAGGGCGAAGGGCGCAAGTTTCAGGTACAGGCCGGCGACACCATCACGGTTGCCGAGAGCATCTTCTAGCCAGCGCACAACTTTATGGCAGGTGTCACGCCCCCCGGGCCGAATTCGGCCGCCGCTAAATCCCAGCTCGACCAGCTTTCGGAACTCTTCCGACCGCAGGCCACTTTCGACTACCGCCATTTCTTCCACTTCGCCCTGGCGAAGTCCTGGGTGCTCATCCTGACGCTGATCGCCGGACTGCTGGTGGCCATCAGCTACGTGGCTCGCACGCCAAAGGTGTACCAGTCGAAGCTGGTCCTCGAGGTGGACGCCATGCAGCAGCAGATCGTCAACGTGCCTGACGTGCGCCCCCAAAATCTGGCCGCGCTCGACCAACTACGGACGATCGAGCAGAATCTCAATAATCGCACGCTGATGCAGCGGGTGGTCCGGGCCCTCGAATTGACCAAGAACCGCGACTTTATGCCGCCGCCGGAAGGAGGCGGGAGCTACAGTGAGGAAGCGCTGGCCTCGGCGCTGGCTGGCATGGTCAATCCCATCGTGCGGCGCGGCACGCGTCTGATCGACGTCTTCGTGCAGCACGGCGATCCGAAGGTCGCGCAAAACATCGCCAATGCCGTGGGCCGGGAGTACATCCGCGGCTCGATCGAAAAACGCTCCGGCACCTCCGAGATGGCCCTGCAGTTCCTCATGGAGGAAGCCGAGCGCCTGAAAAAGAAGGTCCGCGAATCCGAAGTCGCCCTGCAGGAGTATCGCGAGGCGGAAAAGTCGACCTCGTTTGAGGCGCAGGAGAACATCATGGCCGACAAGCTGAAGGACATGAATACCAAGCTGTCGGCCACGAAGGCCGACCGCATCCGCATGGAGGCGGACTTCGCCCAGATTCGCGCCAGCGAGGGCAATGTCGAAAAGCTCCTGACGATTCCCAGCATTGCCAACCACGCCACCGTGCTCGACTTCCGGAAGCAGATCTCGGAGATCGAAGCCTCCATCGGCACGCTCAGTCAGCGCTACAAGGACAAGCATCCGAAGATGATCGCGCTGCGGACCCAGCTTTCCGAGCAGAACTCCAATTTGCGTCAGGCGGTGCTGCGGCTCCCACCGCTCATCTACACGGAGTACGAGCGCATCGGACAGACCGAACGCAGCTTTGAAGCCGCCCTGGCCGAGCAGGAAAAGGCCTCTCTCGCCCACCAGAAGAAGACGATTCGGTACAAGGAACTCATGCGCGATCTCGAGACGGATCGTGCCCTCTTCGAATCGGTGCTCCGCCGCATGAAGGAGACGGACGTCACGAAGAGCATCCAAGCGGATCCCGTGCAGGTGGTGGAGTTGGCGAGCTACAACGGAGTGCCCATCCGCCCCGATCGAAGCCGGGCCATTACCACCGGCTTGATCCTCGGCTTCATGGCCGGCATGGCCATTATTCTCCTGCTGATGTATCTGGACTCGTCGATCAAGACCGTGGACCAGGCGGAGAAGATCTTCGGACTCCCCACGCTCGCGGCGGTTCCGCAGGTCAAGGACCTGGCGCGTTCCACCACCCTCGTCGTGGCCCGCGATCCGAACTCGGTGGTCGCGGAATCCTTCCGCTCGTTGCGCGCGTCGTTGGCCCTGCTCGGGCCGGAGTCGGAACGTAAGATCACCCTCTTCACGAGCGCTCTCCCTGGCGAAGGCAAGAGCTTCAGCTGCACGAACTATTCCATCTCGCTCGCCCAGCAGAATCTTCGCACGCTCCTCATCGACGCGGACATGCGCCGTCCTTCGCTGCACAAGGTCTTCGGCATGGACCGCAAGGCCAAGGGGTTGACCGAATACCTGGTCGGCACGGCTACGCTCGACGAGTCGGTTCAGCGCACGCAGGTCGAGAACCTCTACGTCATGATGAGCGGCGACAAGGCGCCGAATCCCGCCGAACTGCTCTCGGGGAACGGCTTCGCCGAGCTTCTGACCGAGGCGATGAAGTCCTTCGAGCGCATCGTGGTGGACACCGCGCCGCTGGTGCCGGTGAGCGACACCCTCCTGCTCCTGCCCTACGTGCAAACCATCTGTATGGTCGTGCAGGGCGGCAAGAGCCCGCGCAATGCGGTGCTCCGGGCGATCGAGATGATGGCCAAGGTTTCGCACCGGCCGGACGGCATGGTGCTCAACAAGATGCCGCGCCGCTCGGGGATCGACTACTACTACTACTACGGCGAGCACGGCTACCACGAGGGCGTCTACGGCTCGACCAAGGTTTCCTCGAAGCAGCCTGCCACCGCAGGCAAGGCCTGAGCGCTTTTTGCAGCTTGGCCGGACGCCGCCTGCGGCGTCCGGCCTTTTCGTTTCACGGCGGGTCGTCCAGAGCAGCGGCCGCCGCTGCAAGTTCGGACGGATCGTTCAAGCTGCGGAACCGCCCCCTTCGGTCCTCGGGGACTGGCCATTCCTCGATGCGTCGCTCCTCGACCGCCTGGCGCAGGAGCGCCTGCACGGAGTCCTCTCCCGCGCGCAGGAGGTCCACCGCGCGTGCCGCCAGATTGGCGGGATAGAGTGCGACCAACGGTTCATACAGCCGACGGCTTGGTGATGTCCAAACGGGCACCCGACCTTGGTCTCCAGGACCCTCCAGGAGCGCCCGCAGGTCCGAGACCCGGAGCAGCGGCATATCGACCGCGACCACCAGCACCCACGGCGTGCGAGCCCTCCCGAGAGCCGCCGCCACCCCAGCCAGCGGGCCGAGCCCGGCTGGCGAGTCCGGCAGGCATTCCACCTCGGGCGGAAACTCGTGGCGTCGTGGACCGCAGAGATAGCGCTCGCTGGCGCCGGCGGCCCCGGCCAACTCCCACGTCACCTGCCAAAACGGGCGCCCGCGCCAGGAGCAGAGCGCTTTGTCCCGACCCATGCGGCTCGAACGGCCACCGGCCAGAATCGCGGCGCTGAAGGAGCGAGGGGACATCTCGATTCGATGCTATGCTGTCCGCCCGCTGCGGCATCCGAAAAACGCCGCGCGCCGATCCTCCGTCCCGTGTCCGCCACTCCCGCCCTTCTTTCCGTCAATGGCCTCGCCCTCAGCTACGGCGCGCAACGCCTGCTCGATGGCGTCACATTCGCGATCGCTCCGGGCGAGAAGGCAGGCCTCGTCGGCCGCAACGGCTGCGGCAAGACGAGTCTGCTCAAAATCCTGGCGGGGGTCCAGGAGCCCGATGCCGGCGATCTCTCGCTCCGGCGCCAATTGCGCATCGGCTACCTGCCGCAGGAGTTCGAGTTGGATCCCGCGTTGACCGTCCGGCAGAACATCGAAAGCGGCGCGGCCGATCTCCTCGGCTGGATCGCGCGCTATGAGTCCGGGGATGGCACCGAGCTGGAACTCTCCGATCTGCTCACGCGCATCGAGGCGGCCGACGGCTGGCATCTCGACGCCCGTATCCGAGCGGAGGCCGACGCGCTGCGCTGCCCGCCGCTCGATGCGCTGGTCGGGCCGCTTTCCGGCGGAGAAAAGCGCCGTGTCGCGCTCTGCCGGGCGCTGGCGGCGCAGCCCGATTTGCTGCTGCTCGACGAGCCGACCAACCATCTCGACGCCGACACCATCCGCTGGCTGGAGGAATTCCTGCGCGACTTCCAGGGCGCGGTGATTTTCGTCACGCACGACCGCTACTTCCTCGACGTGATCGCCACCCGGATCATCGAACTCGATGCCGGCCGCGCCTTCGCCCACCCGGGCAATTACACGGCCTTTCTCGAGGCCAAGGCGGTGCGCCGGCAGATCGCCGAGCAAAGCGAACGGCGGCGTCAGCGTTTTCTGCGCGAGGAACTCGAGTGGGTGCGGGCTGGCGTGCGGGCGCAGCGTTCGAAGTCTCGCCACCGGCTCGATTCCTTCTACGCCGTCGAGGGGCTCGAAGCCCCGCCCGAGGAGCGTGAGATGGACCTGCTCCTGCCCCCCGCGCCGGAGATCGGCAACGAGGCGGTCGAATTGAAGCACGTCGGCGCGCGCGTGGCGGAGCCCGACGGCACCGAGCGCTGGCTGTTCCGGCGGCTGAGCCTCGTGCTCAAGCCAGGCACATGCACCGGCATCGTCGGACCCAATGGCGCCGGCAAGACCACGCTGCTGCGCCTTTGCATGGGTGAGCGCGAGCCCGACGAAGGCAGCGTCAGCATCGCGAAGAAGGCGCAATTCAACTACATCGACCAGGCACGCCTGCAGTTGAACGGCAGCGGCCGGGTGATCGATGAGGTCTCCGATGCCGACGAGGTCACCTTCTTCGGCGATCAAAAGATCAGCGCACGCGGCTATCTGCGCCGCTTCCTTTTTCAAGACGAGCGGGCCAACGAGCGGGTCGATCGCCTCTCCGGCGGCGAGCGCGCCCGCCTCATGCTGGCCAAGGTGCTGCGCCGCGGGGGCAATGTGATCATTCTGGACGAGCCGACCAACGATCTCGACCTGCCCAGTTTGCGCATGCTGGAGGAGGCACTGGTCGATTTCGACGGCTGCGTGCTGGTCGTGAGCCACGACCGCTATTTCTTGGATCGGGTCTGCGACCAGGTGGTGGCTTTTGAGGACGGGGGGCTATTCGTGCAGCCCGGGAACTATTCCTACTACCTGGAGAAGCGAAGGGAGCGCGAGCAGGCCCTGCGGCAGCGCGCGGCGCTGCCACCCTCCGCGTCGACGGCTCCCGCGGCCACGCGCGAGAAGCCGAAAAAGCTCACCTTCAAGGAGCGCCAGGAACTGGACGGCATGGAGGCCCAGATCATGGCGGCCGAGGAGCGGGTGAGCGAATTGGATGCCACCCTCAACGACCCTGCGTTCTATGTGACCCGATCGCAGGAGGCAGCCGGGTTGATCGATGAACTGGAGTCGGCTCGCGCAGAGGTGGCGCGTCTCTACGCGCGCTGGGAAGAGCTCGGCCAGCGCGCGTAACCGGCCCACGATCGGCTCAGCCGGCCGTTTTTTCGATTTACCAGGACGGTCGAACGTGTAGAAGACGCCACCCCTCCTCATGTTTCCACAGAACACCCTCCCCGCGCTTTTCGTCGAACGCTGCAAGCAGGCCCCGAACGACACGGCCATCGGCTGGATCAAGGGCGAGAGCCTGACTGAGTGGACGTTTTCCCAGTACCGCCGTGCCGTGGAAGCCATTTCCCTGGCACTGCGCAAACACGGTCTCGCGCCCCAGGAAAAGGCCGCCATCCTCAGTGCCACCCGCCGCGAGTGGAATCTCAGCGACCACGCCATCATGGCGGCCCGCGCCGTCTCCGTGCCGGTCTATCCGAGCTATCTGGCGGACGAGGTCGAATACATCGTCAAGCACTCGGAGAGCTGCATGATCCTGCTGGAGGACGAGGCGCAGCTGAAGAAGGTCACGGCGGTGGTCGGTAATCTGCCGCCCCAAAAGCTGGTGGTGACGTTCAATGCGGTGAGCGAGGCGGCCAAGGCGGCCTTCGCGGCGGCCGGTGGGGGCACGCTGCGCTCGTTCGAAGAACTGCTGACCGAGGGCGAGGCCGAGATCGCGGCGCACCCGAACTCGTTCGAGCAAATGGTGGCCTCCGCCCCGAAGGAGGACATCGCGACCATCATCTACACCTCCGGCACGACGGGCGAACCCAAGGGTGCGGTCATGACCCAGTACGCCTGGTGTTGCAACCTGCGCAACGTCATCGCCTTCCTCGGCAAGACGTTCGACAAGAACGACACGATCCTGACCTACCTGCCGCTCTCGCACGTGCTCGGCCGGCAGGACTCGTTTCTCATCCTGGCCTTCGGCTGGAAGATGATCTTCGCCGAGTCGCTCGATAAACTCGTCGGCAACATCGGCATCGCCCGCCCGACCATCATGGCGGCCGTCCCGCGCGTGCTCGAGAAAATCTACGCCGGCATTTCCAAGCAGGTCGAGAACGGCCCGGCGCTCAAGCGCGCCATCTTCAACTGGGCCACCAGCGTTTCGCGCGAGGTCATCCGTCTGCGCGATGCCGGCCAGGAAGCGGGCGGCCTGCTGGCGCTCAAGCACAAGATCGCGACCGCCCTCGTCTTCTCGAAGATCCACCAGAAGTTCGGCGGGCGGCTGCGGTATTTCGTTAGCGGCGGCGCGCCGCTCGGGGTCGACATTCTCCAGTTCCTGCGCGGCCTCGGACTGACGGTGCTGGAGGGCTACGGCCTGACCGAGACGCTCAGCGGCTGCTGCATGAACCGGCCCGATCGCCAGTACCCGGGCACGGTCGGCTTCGTCTTCGGCGACACCCAGCTGAAGATCGCCGAGGACGGCGAAATTCTGATCAAGACCGAGGGCCTCTTCTCCGGCTACTACAAGCGGCCCGAGGCCACGGCCGAGGCGCTGAAGGACGGCTGGCTCTACACCGGTGACATCGGCGAGATCACCCCGGAAGGCGCGCTCAAGATCACCGACCGCAAGAAGGACCTCATCAAGACCTCGGGCGGCAAGTACATCGTGCCGCAGCGCATCGAGGGCATGGTCAAGGCCGAGAAATGGGTTTCGCAGATTGTCGTCGTCGGAGACAAGCGCAACTTCGTCACCGCGCTCATCGGCGTCGACAAGGAGAAGTTCAAGGACGCTCTGCCGACGCTCGGCCTGACGCTCGAATGCTCGGTCGCCGAGATCGCCAAGCACCCGAAGGCGCGCGAAATGGTCAAGGCGGACATCGAGGCCGTGAATAAGAAGCTGGCCAAGTACGAGACGATCAAGAACTTCCACATCTGCCCCGAGGAGTTCACCATCGACGGCGGCCTGCTGACGCCTTCCCTCAAGGTGAAGAAGAAGGTCGCGATGGAGCGCTACAAGTCCGAGATCGACTCGATGTATTCGGGCGTGACCGGTGCGAGCAACGACTGAGCGAGCCGAACGCTTCGCGGTCAGGACAATCAAGGCGCCGGACTCAGCCTGACGCATCGCCCGGTGCCACGGTCTGGTTGAACAGCGGGGCGGCGGCTTCGTCTCAATGACGTGCCTCCTCCCGCTGTCCCGCCCGCCAAGGAAATCGATTTCGAGGTCGTCGCGCCCCGCGCGCCGGTCGCGCGGACCACGGTGGACGAGTGGCTCCGGCTGCTCGCGTTCGCCATGGACAATCTCGTCCGCATCCCGGGCACCGGGCGGCGTTTCGGGCTCGATCCGATCATCGGCCTCATTCCGGGCCTCGGCGACGGCACCACGGGCGTGGCCGGCGTGCTGACGATTCTGCGCGCGGCGCAGCGCGGCGTGCCGCGACTGATCATCGCGCGCATGGCGCTGAACATCCTGCTCGATTCGGGGGTCGGGGCCATCCCGGTGGCGGGCGACGCGTTCTCTTTCTGGTTCAAGTCCTTCCAGCGGAACTATCAGCTGCTGGAGGAATTCGGCCATGGCCGCACCCGGCCGCCGACCTTGGGCGACCGGCTCTTCGTCTGGACCTTCGCCGCCCTGGCCGTCGCGGTGCCGCTGGCCGCCATCGTGCTGATGAGCGCGCTCTGGTATCAGCTCTTCAAGTGGCTCTTCGGCTGAAGGCGGCGGGCCGGCAGGAGTGCACCGTAGGTTGGGGATGACAGCCTGAGACGGCTGGTGTTGCCTTTGGGATGAAGGTCAGCATGCCCGACGGGACGGATCGCGTCGAAACCGCGCATTTCGTGGCGGGCTTCGTCGGTGAGAATGGGAAGGTCGCGGCCTGTGCACCGATCCTCCGCAGAGACTTCCAACCCCGGAACACATTGTCACGCCGGTCCCCAATCCGCCCCCAAATGAACCATTCGCCATTGGCTGAACGCTCCCGATTGCACCCGAGAGCCCTTGCTCTCGTTTTTCTCCTGCTCGGCGCTCCGCTGCTGACCAAGGCGGCCGAGTTGGTCTCGCTCGTGCGCGGCAAGATTTCCGCGGGCGATGTGCAGACCGGCTTGGCGGCAACGGAGGATTATCGGCACGAGAAAGGGGTCGACGCCGAGTACCTGAATGCGATCGGCTGGCTGGCGCGCGGGGCCGAGATGCTGCGTCAGCCGGAGCTGGCGGCACAGTTGGTGGCCGAGCTGCGCCGGGAGATCCCGGAGGAGAAGAAGGAATCCCTCACGCCCTACGGCGCCGCCATCGAGGTCGAAGGCCGCCTGCGGGCAGCGCGCGAGGGTTCGGCCGCGGCGCATAAGTATTGGGAAACGGAATTGGCCAAGGCGAAAGACGCGGGCTTGCGCGGACGCATTCGCAAGAACCTCAATCTGCTCACCCTGGTGGGCCAGCCGGCCCCGTCCCTGGCGGTCGACGATCTCAGCGGCCCACCGGCGAAAGCGCTGGCGGAGTATCGGGGACGGCCGGTGCTGCTTTTCCTCTGGGCGCACTGGTGCGGCGATTGCCGGGCTCAGGGGGCGTCGCTGACGCGGATCTGGGAGAAGTATGCCTCCCAGGGACTGGTGCTCCTGGCCCCGACCCGCTATTTCGGCACCGCGGCGGAGGGGAAGGAGGCGAACCCGGCCGACGAAAAAGCGCATCTGGCCAAGGTCTGGCAGGAGAAGTACCCCGGGCTGCGCGATGTGCCGGTGGTGATCGACAACCCCGGGGCCGAACGGTATGGCGCGGCGGCCTATCCGACCTTCGTGCTGATCGATCGGGCCGGCCGGGTGCGCAGCTATGCCCCCACGCGCCTGAGCGAAGCGGAGCTGAGCCGGCGTCTCGACGAAGTACTGCGCGAGAAGCCTTGAACGCCGTCGAGCCGAGTCACGAATGGGCTTGGCACGCGCGCGGCCGCTCCCGCATCGTGGCGGGATGCTGACTCGATTCTCCGTCCCGGCGCTGCATGAAGTGACGCGCCATCTCGCCGCCGTGGCCAGCGGCAATGCGGCGCCCGATCTCGTCCTGACCGGCGCCCGGCTGCTGAGCACCTACAGCGGCCGCATCCTGCCGGAGCGCGAGATTTGGATCAGTCGCGGCCGCATCGCCGCCGTCCGTCCGAGCGGCGCATGGAAGGGCAGCGGGGTCGCGCGCTTCGACGCCCAAGGCGGCATTCTGGCTCCCGGACTGGTCGATCCGCACGTCCACATCGAGAGCAGCATGATGACCGCCTGCGCGTTCGCCGAGGCGGCGCTGCTGAACGGTACCACGACGGTCTTCTGCGACAGCCACGAGATCGGCAATGTGCTCGATGTCGACGGCATCGAGTGGATGCTGGAAGACGCCCGCCGCGCGCCACTGAACATCTATCTGACCGTCCCCAGCACCGTGCCGGCCACGAGCCCCGAGCTGGAGACCGCCGGCGGCGATCTGACCGCGGAGAAAATCGGCGCGCTCTTCGACAAGTGGCCCGAGGCGCTCGCCCTGGGCGAGAAGATGGACTTCGTGGGCGTCTGCCGAGGCGACGAGCGCAGCCACGCCGTCCTGGCCGCGGCCCTGCGGCGGGGTCGGCCGGTCTGCGGGCACGTTTATGGGCGCGAATTCGTGGCGGCCTATGCGGCGAGCGGCGTGACCGACACCCACGAAGCGATCGACCGGGACATCGCCGACGACCTGCTCGATGCGGGTGTGTGGATCTTCCTGCGCGGCGGCCCCCCGACCACGCCGTGGCACAGCCTGCCCGAGGCCATCAAGACCATCACCGAACTCGGCGCCGATCCGAAGCGCGTCTGCGTCTGCACGGACGATCGCGATGCCGACGATGTCTTCCTGTTCGGCATGGATTGGGTCACCCGCCAGCTCGTGACGCATGGCCTGAAACGCGAGACCGCCTGGAGCATCGGGTCGCTGCACGGCGCCACCCGCTATGCCCTCGACGGGGAGATCGGCGGCCTGGGGGGCGGGCGTCGGGCCGACATTGTCCTGTTGAATGACGACCTGGAGGTGCAGCATACGTGGTATGGCGGCACCCACGTCGTGGCGGATCGCCGGATTACGCCTGCCTTGGAGACGGCTCTGGAGCAGCGGTACGAATATCCGGCCCGGGCCAAGGCGAGCATCTGTCTGGGGGAGATCCCGCCGCTGCTGCCGCCGCTCCCGACCGGTCCGGGAACCCTGCATGCCATTCGCGTGGCCTTGCCTGGCATCGTTTCGTTCCATGCGCCGATCCGTCTCGAGACGTCGCCCAAGGATTGGGCCGAACTCTGTGCCAGCCACCGCCTCTGCTATCTGGCCGTGCTGGAGCGCTACGGCCAGAATGGAGGTGTCGGGCGGGGCGTGCTGCAGGATTTCGGTCTGCGAGGAGGGGCTGTCGCCAGCAGCGTCGGCCACGATTCCCACAATTTGGTCGTGGCGGGCGACAACGAAGCCGACATGCGGCTCGCCCTGGAGACGATCCGCGATTTGCAGGGCGGAGTTTGTGTCGTCAAAAACGGGGACATTCGAGCCGTCGTAAGACTGCCCATTGCCGGTCTTTTGTCGGATCAGCGCGCGCCAGTGGTGGCGGCGGAAATGTCAGCATTGAAACGCGAATGGGTCGCGCTCGGCTGTACGCTCCCGTTTATGGGCTTCAATCTCCTTCCACTGTCGGTCATCCCGGAATTCCGCCTGACGGACAGGGGGCTGGTGATGGTCAACGAGATGCGGCTCCAGCCGCTTTTCGAGGCGGAAAGCCCCTGACTTGAGCAAGGCAAAGCACTGTCAGTTAGATTTCGCTTGCTGTTCAATTGGCTTTTTGACAGTGTCCGCGCGGCAATGTGAAAAGCGGCCGGTTTGGGTCGGATTGTCACCAGATTGTGCCGCCATTGAGCATTGCGCTCCTGTGCAACCTCATCGATAACAGCGCGCGGGCTGGCCTCGGTTCGCGCCGCGGCCTTTTCGGGGGCTGTAAGTTACATTGTAAAATCGATTAATTATGGAAATTTCTACCCAGACCGGGTTGCCAGGACGACGGATGCTCGGAGCGATCGCGGGCGCCCTCGCTGTTTTCTGGTTGCAGCCGGTGGCTCAAGGGCAGGAATTGCAGAGAAATTCTCTGGTTTCGGCCCAAAACGCGGCGGCCGCGAAGCTCTCGTCGGAGGAGAACAACTACAATCTCAAGGTCGGACCCGTGCGCTTCCTGATGAGCGCCTTCGCGGGCTTTGAGTTCAATGACAACATCGGACTGAGCGAGCGGAACCGGATCGCCGATTTCGCCGTTCGCTTCGGCATCGACCTGCGCGCGATCTGGCAGATCACGCGGCTCAATGCACTCAGCATCGACATCGGCATCGGCTTTCAGCGCTACGTCAACAATCCTGACGTCATCAAAGGGAACCTGACCATCGCGCCGAACAGTCAGATCGGGTTCGACGTGTACATCGCT
The DNA here is from genome assembly GCA_018240025.1 of Verrucomicrobiota bacterium. Classification (GTDB taxonomy): domain Bacteria; phylum Verrucomicrobiota; class Verrucomicrobiia; order Chthoniobacterales; family SZAS-18; genus SZAS-18. The sequence continues at coordinate 39,844 of JAFEGM010000046.1, read as the reverse complement.
GACGTGGTGCGGTTGAATTTCCACGACCGCTTCGAGATCCGGCAGGATCCCATCGATGGCGTCACGCTCTCGAACCTCCTGAATTTCGGCCGCTTCCTGAACACGGCGGGTGTCACCATGGTGGCCGATCTGAACACGGTGGTGATCACGGCCGGCTACGACCACTTCAATTGGGTCTCCCTCAATCGGGAGTTCGACTACCTGGAGCGTGCGGATGAGCAGTTCACCGCCTCGGTCATGTATCAGATTGTGCCCCGGACGTTCGTCGGCGTGGAGGGTACCTATTCGATTTCGAACTACCGCCAGAATGTGTTGAACGATTCGCGCGGCTTCTCGATCGGCGGTTACCTCGACTGGGCCGTCTCTCCCTACCTGCGACTCGTGGCCCGGGCGGGCTTCGAGCACCGCAACTTCAGCGGAAATGTGGTCAATGGCTTCGGGGGTGGCCTTTATCGCGACGGGAGCAACCTCGACGGCTGGTACGCCTCCATCAACATCCAGCACCGCATCAACGCCTACCTGAGCCAGAACCTGTCGGCCGGACGCACGAACGAGCTGGGGTACACCTCGAACTACAACCAGCTGTACTACGTCCGTTACTCGATCGACTGGCGGGCGAACAGTCGGCTGGCGATCGGCCTGAGTACCTTCTACGAGGCCGTGCAGACCTCGGGCGGCCTGCTGGACGAAGATCTCACCCGCTGGGGAGCTGGCGTGAGTGCGACCTATCAGCTGGGTCTCCGGATGACCGGCGCGGTGCGCTACAATTTCGTCACCAAAGACTCGAACCGGCCGCTGCAGGACTACTATCAGAATCGCCTGACCGTCGACTTCAACTACCGCTTTTAAGTTGATGATCTTCTGGCAAGATGGCGCCATGCGATCGCTGTACCGCTCCTTGGCTGCCCTCGTTCTGGCGGCTGCCACGACCTCCCTGTCCGCCCAGATCGTACAGCGCAGGGAACTGCCCCCGCGGCCGAACCCCAATTCCGGCCAACCCCAAACCGACGCCACGACCAACCCTGGTGGCGGCGCTCCGGCTACCCGGGTGGCCGAGCCGGTTCCGGCTTCCTCGGCGCCGTCCGCGCTCATTGGGACGATTCAGTCGATGGCCGGGCTCGATACGCGGCATCGGCTCGGGGCCGGCGACCGCCTGACGTACCGCGTGGTGGAAGACAAGGACAAGCCCGTGGGCATCCAGGTCACGGACAGCGGCGAGGTCGAGGTGCCCTACTACGGCCGGGTCCGCGCCCAGGGGAAATCGTGCATGGAGCTCGCCCAGCTGATCAAGAGCAGGCTGGAACAGGATCTTTACTATAAGGCGACGGTCATCGTGGCGCTGGACTCGATCGGCCGGCAGGCCGCCGTCAGCCCTGGCCGGGTTTATCTGACGGGCGCGGTACGCTCTCCGGGTGCCATCGAGATGCCCGGTGACGAGAAGCTGACCGTCAGCAAGGCGATCCTCCGCGTGGGTGGCTTTGCCGACTTCGGCAATCAGAAGAAGGTCATGCTCATCCGCAAGGCCAAGGACGGGAAGAGCACCACCACCATTGTGGACGTGCGTGCCATCCTGGAGGGGCAACTCGAGAAGGACGTCGAACTTGAGCCGGGCGACACCATCCGCGTGCCGGAACGCACGCTGAATATCGGCTTCTGAGACCCGGCGTCGCGCCCGAATCCTATGCCCGCATTGCTTCCCGCCGCCGGGGTCAAGAATCCTGCCGCCGCGCAGAATCTCCTCAATCGGCTCCACCGCTACCGGCGCGTCTTTCTCAAGCGCTGGTGGGTCTTCGCGCTCTGCGTGGCCACGGCGATCGCAGTTCAGGCCTACCTGGTCTCGATCAAGCCGCCCACCTTTCAGTCGAATGCCAAGATCCTGATCGGCGGCAGCGTCCAGCTTTCGACCAGCGCGGCGGGGGTGCGCGATCCGCAGCTGGAGTTCGTCGGCACTTTGGTCGAACTCATCCGCTCTGGCGAGGTGCGCCGGCGGGCCAACGAACGGCTCTTGACGCTGCATCCGGAAATGAAGGCGTCGCCGGTCTCGCTCGATGTCAACAAGGCGGCCGGCGCGCTCATCCTGCTCTGCACGGCCACCGGAACCGATCAAACGTACACGTCGCGGTTTCTGCGGGCGGTGACGGACGAATTCGTGGCCTACCGCAAGGATCTCCGCAGCACCAAGGCCGACATGACGGTGACCAAGCTGGCGGATCAGATCGCCCAGATGGAGCGCCAGATTTCCGTCATCGATCAGGAGCTCGTCGAATTTCAGAAGAAACAGAACGTCGTCGTGGCCGAGTTCGAGGGGAACTCGCTGGCCAAGGACGTGGTGAAAAAGAAGCTCGAGCTTTCTACCATCAAAAGCGAGTACGACGTCATTGGGCTGCTCACTCCCGAGCAACAGATCGAGCGGCTCGACGCTCTCGACCGCCGCGTCGCCGCGGTGGACAAGGAAGGCGCCGGCAAGGTCGATTCGCTGGCCGGCAAATCGGAGTACCAGTCCGCTTTGCAGCAGATCGCGCTGCTGAAAGCCGAGCGCGATGACCTCAGCCGCTTCCTCAAGCCGAAGCACCCGAAGATCATCAACCTCAACGACGAGATCACGAAGAACGAGCGGATCATCGCCAATCTCCGCGAGCAGTCGATGGGGCAGATCAACAGCCGCCGCGAGGCGCTGCGCCGGCAGATCGAGAAGCTCGAGGTGGACGTGAAGGACGCCGAGGCCAAGGCTCTCGAACTGCAGGCGGTGATGGCGGAGTTTACCCGCCTGAAGGATTCGAAGGATCGCCTGGTGGCCCAGCAGCGGCAGTATCAGGCCAACCTGCAGGACGTGAAGGTGAACACTGAGGTCGAGCAGGACATGGTCACCGTGATCGAACAGGCCACCCCGGCTTTCGAGATCCCGTCGGGCGTGCTCAAGGCCATGGCCATCGCGGTGGCCGCCGGTCTGCTCCTGGGCCTGACCATCCTCGTGCTGCTCGACCGGATGGACGACCGCATCAATTCTCTGGCCGAGTTCCAGAGCTACTTCGCCGAGCCCATCCTCGGCCAGATCCCGAGCGATCCCTCCGGCCGCATGGACGAGTTCCTGAAGGCCGACGAGACCCGTCCGATGATGGCGGAGTCCTTCCGCAACATCCGCTCCTCGCTGCTCTACATGCCGATGGAAGGCGCCCGTCCCCGCACCCTGCTGGTAACCAGCGCGGTGCCGAACGAGGGCAAGTCGACCATCGCCACCAACCTCGCGCTGGTGCTGGCCTACGCGGGTATCAAGACGCTCCTGATCGACGCCGACCTGCGGCGCGGTCGCATTGCCTCGACCTTCTCGATGCCCAACGAGCCTGGCTTTGCCGACGTTCTGGGCGGGGCGTTGCCCTGGCGCGAGGCCATCCGCAAGACGCCGGTCGAGAACTTCCACCTCATGCCGCGGGGCCGGATCATTCAGCAGCCGAGCGAGTATCTCCTCAGCGCGCGGACCGACCAGTTCCTGCGCGACGTGTACCCGGAATTCGAGTACATCATCTTCGACACCGCCCCGGTGCTGGCGGCCGACGATACGGCGAGCCTCGCGCCCAAGATGGACGCGGTGCTCTTCGTGGTCCGTCTGGCGCACACCTCGGCCAAGATGAGCCGCAACTCGCTGGAGATCCTGTACAAGCGCCAGGCCAACGTGCCCGGCCTGATCCTGAATGCGGTCGACACTTCCTCGCCGGAGTTCGTGTACTACCGCTACCCGGAGTACTACTACCAGATCCCGAGCGCGGAGCGGAAAGCCGCCAAGGCCGCGGCCGCCGCCGAGCCGGCGGCCAAGGCTTGAGCGGCTTAGTGCCCGCCGCGCAGGGCGAGGACGACTTCGAGCACGATCAGCACGACCACGCTGACCTCCAGCAGAATCATGAACTGCATCTGCCGGTCGGAGCGCAGGATCTGATGCAGCTCGCCGAGCGTGTGCAGTTTGCGCTCCACCGTCTGGTGCCACTGCGCGAGGTGGAAGCGGGCCGCCAGGATCTCGAACAGACGGGCCAGGTGCCAGTCGCCGAAAAACTTGGTCGCGTTCGAGAGCTCGTCGTGGAAGCGGGTCAGATCGATCTGCAGCTCGCGGACTTCGCGTAGCACCGCGCGCCGCCCTCGCTGCGCGCGGTCCGAAGCCACGTCCCGATAGCTGCGTTCCAGCACGGCATCGAGCAGCCGGTCATAAGCCTTGAGCTCGGCCAGCTGCAGATTGGCGAGTTCGAGAATGTACAGCGCGGCGGGAGTGTCGGCCGGATCGTCCAGCAGCAGGGCCGCGTCCCAATCGACCACGCAGAGGTCGTCGGTAAAATAGTTCAGCGCACGGCTGGTCGATTCCGCCACCTCCTCGGCCGAGAGACGCTCCGCCGGCTCCTGCGTCAGAAGGGCCGCCACGGCGCCGCGTTCTTGCTCCAGCCACGCGCGGGCGTCCCAGCGGGCGATGGCCGGTGGGCGCAGGCAGAAGACCGTGTAGCCCTCGGCTTCCTCGACCGGCAGGACCGGGCGTAGCGCGCCTGCGCCGAGCTCACGGGTAATCTGCTCGGCCAACTCGCGCATTTCCCCCGCCAGCGAGCCGGAGGCGAAGACCGGCTCGTGGGCGCGGCGCAATTCCTCCAGCGTCACGCCAGCCACGCCGATGCTGGCGGCAATGCTCAGGGCGCCGATGGGGAGAATCTTGACCGTGAGATCGAGCCGGACCGGACCCTGCGGACCGACCCGTTCCCGCGGCGGCAGGCGCAGCAGCAGGGGCTTGTAGAAGAGCAGATGCCGCGGCTGGCGCCGGCTGACATCCATGCCGAACTCGGCCAGCGGCTGTCCCAGCAGAGTGGCTGGGAGCGGGCGCGTCAGTTCGTAGGCGATGTCGAAGGCGAACAGATGAACCACCTCGCCCTCCCAGTGGGTGGGTGGGCTGGCGAGCGACGCACTCATGGCGTCAGCCTAGGCGCACCGGTCGTCGCCGGATAGCTCGACCTGCGGCTACGGCAGCAGCACGACGCGATAGAACTGCCGGCCCGGAGGCGGCGTGGGATCGGTCACGACCAGCGCGGAGCCATTGCCGGCCACATCGTTCAGGACCGTGCTCCAGGCGCCGCTCTCCAGCGCGGCGCGGCGTTCGAGGCGATAGGAACGTCCGGCGGCGGAAGCGAACGTCACGCTGCAGCCGGCGCCGTCGCGCACGACCGATACGATGCGCAGAGAGCTCGCGGCGGAGCGGGGATCGGTCCCGGCGAGGAATTCCGCCAGGTTCGACTGGCCGTCGCCGTCGGCATCCAGCGTAGCATCGAGCGGACTGGCGGGATTGAACCCGTAGAGCGTCTCCCAGGCATCGGGCAGGCCGTCGCCGTCGCTGTCGACCAGGACGTTGAAGTTCAGGCTCGCGGTGTTGTCGGCCGGCTGCGTCTCCGTTTGCAGCTGGCTGACCGTTGCCGTGAGCGACTGGGCGCCGCTCCCGGCGGGCGCGAACTGCAGGGTGATCGGCACCTGCTGCAGGCCGGCCAGGGTGTCAGCCCGGAAGGTGACGACGCCACTTTGGAAGCTCAGCGTGCCGCTGGAGGCCGAGGCGCCGAGATAGACCGCACCGGCCGGGAGCGTGAAGGTCGCCTGCACGCCGGAGGCGGAATTGGGCGTCTGATTGCTGATCGTGCCGACCACCGTGAACGGCTGCCCCGCCACCGCGCTGGCGGTCTGGGCGCGCAGCGCGACACCCAGATTCGTGGAGGTGTCGAGGCAGGAGGCGACCGCCGTGGTGAGCGTCAGAGACCAACCGCGCTGGAGCGCGCCGGTGCCTGGATTGGAGACGTCATTGACGTAGAGCGACCAACCGCCGCCCGGGGCCAAGCCGTTGAAGCCGGCCAGCGTGCTGCCATACGGACCGGCGGGAGCCGGAGCGGGAAAGGCGAGCGAGCCGCCGCGCAGGTTGGTGGGTTTGAAGGTCCCGCTGGCCAGTGGAGCGGTGGTCAGATTGGAGGCGGCCGCATCGGCGAACTGCAGGTCGACGCCCGCGCCGACGAGGGCATTGAAGCCCCCCGTCGCGGCCATGGGCACGAGCGTCTGCCCGGTCGGAGCGACCAGCAGCACGTCCACATCGCTGGTCACGCCGTGGGCCAGGCCAAGCAGGCTGACGGTGGCGCGGGCGAGGTTGCCGGTGAGGCCCGAGACGGAAATGACGGAAGGATAAGGTGAGGCGCTGCCGGAGGTCCCGGTCGCCGGAATGCTGAGCGGGGTCGCATTGACAAAAGTCTGAGTCGGATACCCCGCCAGCCAGCGCTGCACGACCGAGGGCAGGGGGCTGGCACCATCGAAGAGCTCGAAGGTGGCGGCGAGCTCGCTGCCGCAGGCCGCGCCGCCGGTGAAGGCGAACGTCCGGCTGACGGTGCCGCCGCCGATGATCTGCCCGCAGCTCTGCGCCGTGGTCGGCAGCGGGGCGAGCACGCTGCCCGTGGCGAGCAGGCGGGCCGTGACGGCATTGGCGTGGGATTCGCCCACGTTGCGGAAGGTGACATTGGCGGTGACGATCTCGCCCGGGTCGGGCGAGCCATTGGCTGGCGCGGCGCTTTCGCTGGTCAATGCGACCGAGTCGATGACCACCTGCGCCGCCCGCGCCACGCGGAAGCCGTTGAAGGTGACCGTGCCGTAGTTGAGGCCGGTGTCGTTGAGGCTGAGCACGAGATTGTAGGTCGTGTTGGGCACCCCATTGACCGTGAAGGTGTAGGGTCGCGTGACCTGCCCGCCCGGCGGGATGGCGCCGAAGTTCTGCGGCGCGCCGGCGGCGCTGACCGGAACATTGGCCTGCAGCGTGCCGGTCAGGTTGGAGGTGGGCGAGCCGCCGTTGTTCCGCAGGGTCAGGAGCACGGTGACCGTTTCGCCGGCGTCGGGCAGACCATTGGGTGGGGAGAAGCTCTCGCTGGAGATGGAAAATCCCACGCGAGCCGGGATGGGCGGCGGCTGCGCTCGCAAGTCGAAGGTCACGTCCCCGGTCGCGCCGTTGTCGTTGAGGTCGAGGATGAAATAGACCGGCTGATAGGCGACGCCGGTGGCCGTGAACGTGAAGGTGAGCGTGGCCACATCGCCGACGTCGACGGACCCGAAGCTCTGCGCCGGGCTGCCGCTGGTCAGCTGGGCAGTGCTGCGCAGGGTAGCGACGAGATTGTTCGTCGCGTCCAGCCCGCTGTTAAAGATGGTGACCGAGACCGTGACCGTCTCGCCGGGGTCGACCAGCCCATTCTGCGGGCCGGATTCCGAGACGACCGTGTAGTCCACCGGCAGAATGCTGAGCGCCGAGGCCACGGGCGACAGAAACGCGGAGAGGAGCAGCAGCCCGGATAGCAGCAGCGAACGAAACAGCGGGAACTTCATGGCGGGAGGCACTCGGGGCGGATCGCCGGACTGCCAAGCGGGAATCACGCCGCGTCCTCCCTCGCGGACAATCACGCAAATTTGGCGAAATGCGATCCTGGCGCCGTTCCGCGTTTTACCGTACGCCGTTTCATCGCAATCCTCGGCCCGCGTAACCGATGTTTCCAGCCCGGCGGCTGGGAGCGTCGCCCTCAGGTTCACCTCATTGGCAGTCTCCCATGCCCTACACCTCAATACCTATCCGGGTGGGGGCGGCCGCGCTCTGCAGCGTCGTCGCCTCACTCGCCCACGGTCAGTCCTTCACCGAAGGACCTGACGCCGGACAGTTGATCGGCTCGGCCGGATTCACCGGACCGCTAGCCTTTCAGCCGTTGACCTCCATCAACGGCACGCTCACGCCGATCGGCTCGCCCTCGAGCGATGTCGATCTCTTCATCATCAACATCATCCCGTCCACGTTCTCGGCCTCGACCGTGAATGCGGGCACGGGCAGCGGCCTCGACACCGTGCTCTTCCTCTTCGAGCTGAGCGGCGCGCCGATCCTGCTGAACGATGATGCCTCGGGCGGTACCTCGCTGGGCTCCACCATCCCGGTGGGATCCGTGGGCGGGGTCGCGCGCTCGATCGTGCTCGGCATCGCTCCGGCGGGCATCGACCCGGTGACCGCAGCGAATCAGTTCCTCTTCGCCAACAGCCTCAATTCGACCGACCTGCGCGGTCCGAATCCGAACGTCACCGGCATCCTCGGCGGTTACCTCGACGCCGGCTTCGCCAACAACGGCGGTTCCTATCAAGTCGATCTCACCGGCGCCACCACGGCCGTGCCGGAAGCGTCCACCGTCCTCGCCGGCGCCTTCGCCGCGGGATCGGCCGGTTTCGCCTTCCTGCGTCGTCGCCGCAGCGCCGCGCCGCAACAGCCTTCCTGAGCGAATCCCTCCAGTTCGTTACGTATGAATTTCGTTCGTCATTCCACGTTCGCGATCGCCGCCGGCCTCGGCGTGCTGACCGCCCTGCCCGTCTCCGCGGGTGAGCGCCCCATCAACATCGGTGGCGGCCTCGAAACCATCCACGCGCAGCGTCTACTGCAGCGCGATCTCGCCAAAGCCAACCGCAAGGACGCCGCCTCGGCCGCCCGCCGGGCCGAGCTGGACGCCCTGACCGAGGCTTCCGAAGGCTATCTCAATTACGCCTTCCGCAACGGCAACAGCGTCATCGTCCGGGTCACGCTGAACTACGACTCCAGCTTCGAGGAGGTCCTCAGCCAGCTCGAGAAGAAGGGCTTCAAGACCACCGCCAGCCAGAAGGATTACCGCGCCGGCGTGATCGAGGGCTGGATGGACCTCGATGCGACCGTGCAGATCGCGGGCACCCGCGGCGTGCAGTCGGTCGTCCTCGAGCAGCGTCCGCACACCGATGTGGGCGCCGTCACCCAGCAGGGCGTGGTGCAGCATCGCGTCGACCAGATCAATCTGGGCGCGCCGCTCGGCACCGGCATTTCCATCGGCGCCATGTCCGACAGCTACGCGCTCACGACCACCGTGACCGTCGCCTCGGACATCGCCGGCGGCGATCTCCCGGGCACCACCAACCCGCTCGGCAACACCCAGCCGGTCGTGGTGCTGCAGGACTCCTCCACCGCCCTCGGCGGCGGGGCCGACGAAGGCCGCGCCATGCTCCAGGTCATCCACGACATGGTGCCTGCGGCCCGGCTGGCCTTCGCCACCGCCAACGGCGGCCAGGTCAACTTCGCCAACAACATCCGTGCGCTCGCGGCACTGCCCGGCTTCACCTATCCGGCGGCCACGCAGCAGGGCTTCAAGGCGGACATCATCGTCGACGACATCATCTACGTCGCCGAGCCGATGTTCTCCGACGGCATCGTGACGAAGGCCGTGGACGACGTGACCGCCGCGGGCGTGCACTACTTCTCCTCGGCCGGCAATCGCCCGTCGACCAACGGCTACGCCTCGGCCTGGCGCCCCGCTCCGGGCGATGCCGCGTCGATCGGGGGTGCCTCCGGCATCAACCTGACCGGCGTGAATGCCGCGCTTTACGCGGGCGGATTCCACAACTTCCGCACGGACGGCTCGGTCGATGTGGCGCAGACCCTGCGCCGCGTCGCGGGCTCGGCCAACAACAACCGACTGATGTTCCAGTGGGACGATCCGTTTGATACGGTGGTGCCCGGCACGCAGGTGTTGTCCCAGAGCAACAACTTCACCGGCACGGCGCAGGACTACCCGGTCGCGCTGACGGCTGGCGTCCCCACCCGCGTGGTGGCGGCGGCGAACGGTTCGCTCTTCGACGCCATCGTCACGATCCTCGATCCGGTCGGCGGCACCGCCGTCGCCGCGACCGACACCGGCACCGACGAGACCGTCTTCTTCACCCCGACGCAGACGGGCAACTACACGGTCCGGATCACGGCCTTCAATAACACCACCGGCGCTTACTCGGTCGGCGTGTTCGCGAACAGCGCCCCGGGCGTCACGACGCAGTACAACGTGCTCTTCTTCCGGCAGGATACGGGCGCGTTCATCACCGCGTTCTCCAGCAACGGAGTGGCCGTCAATCAGGCGTTCCAGACCGGCAGCGTGCCGTTCCCGACCGGGCAGTCCGCCATCCAGGTGGTCTTCGCCCGCGGCGCCACGGCGAATCCGCAGTCCACGCGTCTGCGCTACGTGATGTTCGACAGCTCGACCGCCTCCACCGTCCCGGCGGAATACGTGGGCTACCAGTATCCGATCACCTACGGGCACAACACCGCCCGCAACGGCTTCGGAGTCGCGGCCTACAGCGCCTTCCGTCCCCGCATCCCGGAGAGCTTCAGCTCGCCCGGGCCGATGGTGAATTACTTCGACGCCGCCGGCAACCGCCTGGCCACGCCGGAGGTTCGCCTCAAGCCCGACATCGCGGCCATGGACGGCGCTAATAACACGTTCTTCACCTCGGATACGGCCAACGATGCCGATACCTTCCCGAACTTCTTCGGGACGAGCTGCGCGGCGCCGAATGCGGCCGCCTGCGCGGCGCTCGTGCTACAGGCCAAGGGCGGCCCGGGTTCGCTGACCGTCGGGCAGATGAAGAGCATCCTGCAGTCCACGGCCCTGATGCACGATCTGGATCCGTATTATGCGCGCACCCAGATCCGCATCCCGAACGGCGGCAAGCTGACGGTCCAGATCAACGCCGATCCGAGCAATTCGTCCGGCGGTCAGACGATCACCGGCGGACCGTTCGACACCACCGTCGTGTCGGTCAACTACGTCGGGCCGGGCGCCGTCAAGACGCTCAACATCGACCTCAGCCAGGGCAACACCACGGGCGGTTCCGAGACCGCCGGTCGCGTGCCCGGCCTGGTCTGGGATCCGCGCGCGGTCGCTTCCGGCGGTCTGCCGTTCACGCTGGGCAACCTCACGGGCCTGGCTTCCGGCGACATCGCCGCCGCCTTCACGGGCGTGCCGCCCACGCCGCCCGCGGCGGCCGGGCAGTTCCAGGTCCTGAACCTGACCTTCACCGACAACGTCTTCACCGGCGGCAAGGGCTTCACGTTCAACTGCGATCGCGACGAACTCCGTCCCGCCTCGCTGAACCCGGCCCAGACCTCCGCCGGCGGCAATTCGGCCGACCTGTGGGGCGCCAACGTGGAGATTCCCGGCGGCAACATCCAGCCGGGTGGCGTGCAGATCAGCGGCACGCTGCAGGACGGCACGCCGTTCAGCGGCCGCATGGTCAACGCCATCGGCCGCGGGTACTCGCCGCTCGACGGTTTCGGCTTCATCGACGCCGCCGCCGCCGTGGCCGCGCCGGTGCCGGCTCCGTGAGCTGACGCTATCGTTCCAATCCCAGGGGCGTGCGGGTGACCGCACGCCCCTTTTTCGTGCGTCGGGTTCAGCGCGCCGAGAGGAGGGCGACCTGCTTCGTCGATGCTTTGGCGTTGGCTGCGCCCGGCATCGCGGGGAGCAGGGCGGGCAGAAACGTCAGCAGGCAGAGCGCGGCGAGTCCGGCGGGGCGGCGGCAGAGCTTCGTCCAGAGCCCGACGAGCAGCGGGTGAAGCTCCTGCAGGTGAGGGGTTGGCGTGAGCCGGGCGTGGCGCGCAGTCGATTCCATGGGGCCAGATTCTGCGGTGATGCGAGAGGCGAAAGGCGGTCGACCGAATTCAGGCCGAAGGAGAGCAGGGAGCTGGGTCGAATGACCCAACCGCGCAGGGCGGCTCTGCTGGCGATGCGACCGCGCTTTCCCTCCCGCGCATTTCGGGCGAATCGTCCCATCCCCCTTTCACCCACCGAGATCCCCATGTCCTTCGCCCTCCCCAAGACTCCCACCGGCCGTGAGAAGCGCTGCCAGACCTGGCAGGCGGAGGCGGCCCTGCGCTGCCTGCACAACAACCTCGATCCGAACGTCGCCGAGCGCCCGGAGGATCTCATCGTCTACGGCGGGCGTGGCAAGGCGGCGCGCAATTGGGAGTCGTTCCACGCCATCGTGCGCGAGCTGGAACGGCTGGCGGCGGACGAGACGCTGCTGGTGCAATCGGGCAAGCCGGTCGGCGTGCTGCAGACGCATCCCGACGCGCCGCGGGTGCTGCTGGCGAATTCGAACCTCGTCGGCAATTGGTCGACCTGGTCGCACTTCGACGAACTCGAGCGCCGCGGTCTGATGATGTACGGCCAGATGACGGCGGGCTCGTGGATCTACATCGGCTCGCAGGGCATCGTGCAGGGCACGTTCGAAACCTTCGCGGCCGTGGCCGACCGGCACTTCGGCGGCTCGCTGGCGGGCAAGCTCGTGCTGACCGGCGGACTCGGCGGCATGGGCGGCGCGCAGCCGCTTGCGGCCACGCTCAATGGCGCCGTCTGTCTCGGCATCGAGATCGATCCCTGGCGCATCCAGCGGCGGGTGGAGACCGGCTACTGCGATCGGATTTCCCACGATCTCGACGAGGCGCTGCGCTGGTGCGCCGAGGCGCAGGCCAGCCGTACGCCGCTCTCGGTCGGCTTGGTGGGCAATTGCGCGGAGCTGCTGCCGGAGATCGTGCGGCGCGGGGTGAAGGTCGACGTCGTGACCGACCAGACCAGCGCGCACGATCCGCTCATCGGCTACATCCCGCGCGGCTACTCGCTGGAAGCCGCGGCCGCGCTGCGCAAGGACGATCCGGAAGGCTACGTCCGCGCCTCGAAGGAAAGCATGGCTGAGCATGTCGCCGCCATGCGCGCTCTGCAGCGGGCCGGCGCGGTCGCCTTCGACTACGGCAACAACATCCGCAAGATGGCCCTCGATGCGGGCTGCGCGGACGCCTTCGAGATCCCCGGCTTCGTGCCCGAGTACATCCGCCCGCTGTTCTGCGACGGGAAGGGGCCGTTCCGCTGGGTTGCGCTCAGCGGCAACCCCGAGGACATCCGCAAGACCGACGAACTCGCGCTGCGGCTCTTCCCGCACGACGCCACTCTCTCGCGCTGGTTCCGGCTCGCGCGCGAGAAGATCCAGTTCCAAGGCCTGCCCGCCCGCATCTGCTGGCTGGGTCAGGGCGATCGCGCCCGCATGGGCGAAGCCATCAACGAAATGGTGCGCAAGGGCGAGCTCGATGCGCCCATCGCCATCGGCCGCGATCATCTCGACACCGGCTCGGTGGCCTCACCCTTCCGCGAGACCGAGGCCATGAAGGACGGGAGCGATGCCGTGGCCGACTGGCCCATTCTCAATGCGCTGGTCAATTGCGCGAGCGGCGCCAGCTGGGTCAGCGTGCACCACGGCGGCGGCGTCGGCATCGGCTACTCGCTCCACGCCGGTCAGGTCACCGTGGCGGATGGCACCGCCGAGGCCTCGCGCCGTCTCCAGCGCGTGCTGACGAACGATCCCGGCATGGGCGTCCTCCGGCACGTCGATGCCGGTTACGACCGCGCCGTCGAGACGGCCCGCCGCCACGCGATCAATGTCCCGATGCTGGGCGCGTAGGGAACCGCGGATCGCAATGCGCGGCTCCTCCGCGGCCGCGCCGTTTGGCGTCTCGCCCTACTTCACCAACGCGTGCGGGAAGTTCGGGAAATCCGGATTCACGACCAGCTTGCGGTGGGCGGGCGAGACGATGAGGTCCATGTCCTCCATCGGCACCGCGCCGAGCAAAACCTCGTCGCCCATGATGAGTGCGCCGACGAAGCAATTCCGATCCTCGAAGAGCACTTCGACCGGGCCGGCATAGGGCACGAGGTGATGGGAGCCATCCGCTGTGGTGACCTGCCGCTTCACGGCCCCGGCCAGATCGAGGCCCAGCTGCAGTGCCTTGGCTTCGGGCAGGCAGAGCATGAGGGAGCCGGTGTCCACGAGGGCCGTGGCAGCGACCTCCCGCAGACTCCCTTCTTTCGGGTTCCTCAGACGAATCTCCGCGCGGACGTAGCCCATCCCGTATCGTCAGCTGGCGATTCGCGCTTGGCCAACGTCTTTCTGCGGAGAGCCGGCTACTCGATCGCCTTGCCCTCCACCGCGGCCTTCCGCAGGAGCTCCGGTGGCGCGAAGCGCTCGCCGTGCCGCGCGGCCAACTCCTCGGCTCGAGCCAGCGCGGCCGGGAGTCCATATTGGTTGAGGAACTGCACCGCGCCGCCGGTCCAGGCGGGGAAGCCGATGCCGAAGATCGAGCCGATGTTCGCATCCCGCACGCTCTCGAGGACGCGCTCCTCCAGGCAGCGGACGGTGTCGAGGGCCTGCACGAAGAGGAAGCGGTCGATCAGCTCGCGTTCGGACGGATTCACGTCCCCGCGGCGCCAGACCGAGAGGCCGGGCCAGAGGCGCTTCTCGCCCTCGGCCGGATATTCGTAGAACCCGCCGCCCGCCGCGCGGCCGAGGCGACGGAATTCTCCCACCATCCGCTCGCGCACGGGGTCGGCCACGGACGGCTTCCAGGCGCGGCCCTCGGCGGCGAAATCGGCTTTCGTCTGGGCGGCGATGTGGTCGATCAGTCCGAGGCTCACCTCGTCGGCCACGGCCAGCGGGCCCACGGGCATGCCGGCCTTGAGCGCGGCCATCTCGATGGCCGAGGGCGCGATGCCCTCGTGCAGCATGGCGAATCCTTCCTCCACGAACTTGCCGAAGACACGGCTGGTGAAAAAACCGCGGCTGTCGTTCACCACGATGGGGATCTTGCCGATCTGCAGGACGAAATCGAAGGCCCGCGCGAGCGTTTCCGCATCGGTCGCGCGGCCCTTGATGATCTCGACCAACTGCATCTTGTCGACGGGCGAGAAGAAGTGCAGGCCGATGAACTTCTCCGGCGCGCGCGAGGCCTCGGCCAAGCCGCTGATGGGCAGCGTCGAGGTGTTCGAAGACATCACGCCATGCGCCGGCAGGTGCGCCTCGGCCTCGCGCGTGACCTGGGCCTTGAGCTCCCGCTGCTCGAAGACGGCTTCAATGACGAGATCGCAGCGCGCGAAGTCCGCCGCGTCGGCCGTCGGTTGGATGAGCGCGAGCGTCGCCGCCATCGCCTCGGCCGTCTGCTGACCGCGCTGCACGCGCTTGGCCAGGAGCTTCTCGGCGTGTGCCTTGCCGCGCTCGGCCGCGGCCAGCGAGATGTCCTTCAGCACCACCGGCGTCTGGCGGATGGCGCAGGCATGCGCGATGCCGCTCCCCATCATGCCTGCGCCGATGACGCCGACGCATTGCGCCCGCCACGGCGCGAAGCCGGTCGGACGGCTGCGACCGGCCTTGATCTCGTTCAGCTGGAACCAGAACGCGCCGATCATGTTCTTGGCGATCTGGCCGCTGGCGATACGCGTGAGCTGACGCGACTCGATCCGCAGCGCCGTGGCGAGATCGACCTGCGCGCCTTCCACGGCGGCGGCAAGGATCGCCTCCGGCGCTGGATAGCAGCCGCGCGTCTTGGACCGGAGCATGGCGGGCGCGATCATCAGCACCGGCGCGACCTTCGGATTCGAGGGCGTGCCGCCGGGCAGTTTGTAGTCGCCCTGGTCCCACAGCTGGAGGGAGCGCTTCCGCTCGAGGATCCAGGCGCGGGCCTTGGCCAGCAGCTCGGTCGCGTCGGCCGCCAGCTCATGCACGAGCCCCTGTCGGAGCGCTTCGGGCGCGTTGAGCTGCTTGCCTTCGAGCAACAGCGGGAGCGCGGCCTGCAGCCCGAGCAGTCGGACCAGGCGCGTCACGCCGCCCGCGCCGGGGATGAGTCCGAGCGTGACCTCCGGCAGGCCGATGAGGAGCTTGCGATCGTCGAGGGCAATGCGCCGATGGCAGCAGAGTGCGAGTTCGAAACCGCCGCCGAGCGCAGTGCCGTTGAGCGCGGCCACGACCGGCACGTCCAGCGTCTCCAGCGCGCGCATGTCGGCCTTCAACTTCTCGCAGCTGTGGAAGAACGGCGCCCGATCCTCCGGCTGCAGCGAGATCAGCTCCTTCAAATCGCCGCCCGCGAAGAAGGTCTTTTTGGCCGAGGTCAGGATGACCCCGCGCAGGCCAGTCTCGCCGCGCAGCCGCGCGACCGCCTCGGCGAATTCGGCGCGGAAGGCCGCATCCATGAGGTTCGCCGACTGCCCGGGGGCGTCCATGAGCAGGGTGACGATGCCGTCCTCGGCGCGCTGATAGTGAATGCCAGTCATGAGGGGAGGAGAAAGAGGCTGCGCGGTCGGTTCAGAGCCGCTCGATGATGGTGGCGATGCCCATGCCTCCGCCGATGCAGAGCGTGGCCAGGCCGTAGCGGAGCGAGCGGCGCTCGAGTTCGTCGAGCAAGGTGCCGAGGATCATCGCCCCGGTCGCGCCGAGCGGATGCCCGAGCGCGATGGCGCCGCCGTTCACATTGACCTTCTCGGCCGGCACCCCGAGCTCGCGCATGAAACGCAGCGGCACGGCGGCGAAGGCCTCGTTGATTTCGAAGAGATCGATGTCGCCGAGCGTCAGTCCCGCCTTGGCCAGCGCCTTCCGCGTGGCGGGCATCGGTCCGGTCAGCATGATGGTCGGGTCGGCCCCCGAGAGCGCCGCGGCCACGACTCTCGCGCGCGGTTGCAGGCCGTGACGGCGACCGGCCTCGGCCGAGCCCAGCAGGACGACGGCCGCCCCATCCACGATGCCCGAGGAGTTGCCCGCGTGGTGCAGGTGGCGAATGCGCTCGACCTGGGGGTAACAACGCAATGCGACCGCATCGAAGCCCATCTCGCCCATTTGCTGGAAGCTCGGCTTCAGCTTGTCCAGGCCCTCGAGCGTCGAATCGGGCCGGATGAATTCGTCCTCGGCCAGCAGGAGCAGATCGTTGGAATCGCGCACCGGCACGAGCGAGCGGGCGAACCGGCCTTCAGCCCGCGCGGCGGCGGCCTTTTGCTGCGAGCCGACTGCGAAGGTGTCGAGCTCCTCGCGGCTGTAGCCGTCGAGCGTGGCGATGAGATCGGCGCTGATCCCCTGCGGCACGAAATTCGTGGCCAGATTGGTCTCCGGATCGAGCGCCAGCGCGCCGCCGTCGCTGCCGATGGGCACCCGCGACATCGATTCCACGCCGCCGGCCACGACGAGATCCTCCCACCCCGAGCGGATCTTCATGGCCGCGAGATTGACCGCCTCCAGCCCCGAGCCGCAGAACCGATTCACCTGCACGCCGGCCGCCCGCCAATCCCAGCCCGCGACCAGGGCCGCGGTTCGCGCGATGCAGGCGCCCTGATCGCCGACGGGCGTGACGCAGCCCATGACCACATCGTCGACCGCCGCCGTGTGGAACCCGTGCCGCCGCGGCAACTCGCGCAGCAACCCGGCCAGCAGCGTGACCGGTTTCACCTCGTGCAGCGAGCCGTCCTTCTTCCCCTTGCCGCGCGGCGTGCGGAGAGCGTCGAAAATGAATGCGTCGGGCATGGGGGCGCTTCGCTTGAAAACTCGAAACTCGAAACTC
This sequence comes from Verrucomicrobiota bacterium, assembly GCA_018240025.1. Lineage (GTDB taxonomy): Bacteria > Verrucomicrobiota > Verrucomicrobiia > Chthoniobacterales > SZAS-18 > SZAS-18. Next base: position 22,614 of record JAFEGM010000046.1, on the reverse strand, counting down.
GAAATTCAGCGGGAAAGTTCGAGTTTTCTTCCCCGATGCTCTCCGGCCTCAAGATCCTCGACTTCTCCACCCTGCTGCCGGGGCCGTACGCCACATTGCTGCTGAGCGATCTCGGCGCGGAGGTGCTGCGGGTGGAATCGCCCTCGCGGCCGGATCTGGTGCGCTTCGTGCCGCCATTCCACGAGGGGGTTTCGACGGCTTCGCTTTATCTGTTTCGCGGTAAGCGCAGCCTGGCGCTCGATCTCAAAAAGCCCGAAGGCGTCGAGCGGGTGCGCGAACTGGTGCGGGAGTTCGACATCGTGGTGGAGCAATTCCGACCCGGCGTGATGGAGCGGCTGGGCGTGGGCTACGCGGCGCTGCGGGAGATCAATCCGCGGGCCATCTACTGCTCGATCACCGGCTACGGCCAGACCGGGCCGCTGCGCGATCGGGCTGGGCACGACATCAATTATCTCGCGCTCTCCGGCATTGCGGGAAACAGCGGTCGCGCCGACTCGGGTCCGCCGCCGTTCGGCGTGCAGGTGGCCGATCTCGCCGGCGGTTCGCTGCACGCTGCGGTCGCCATCCTCGCGGCCGTGGTCGAGCGTCAGCGCACGGGTGTCGGGCGGCATCTCGACATCAGCATGACCGACTGCGCCTTCGCGCTGCAGGCGCTTTCCGCCGCCGCCTGGCTCGGCTCGGGCGCCGCGCAGGGGCCGGAGTCGGGTCCGCTCAATGGCGGCTCGTTCTACGACTACTACCGCACGTCCGACGGACGCTATCTGTCCGTGGGCGGACTCGAGCCGCAGTTCCTCGAACGGCTCGGGCAGGTGCTGGGCTGCGAGGCCGAGGCGCCGCTGGGCTTGAGCCAGGATCCAGCCGATCAGGCCAAACTGCGCGCCGCGCTGGCCGCCGCGATCGCCCGCGAGCCACTGGCGCACTGGCGGGAACGTTTCGCCCGCGAGGACTGCTGCGTGGAGCCCGTGCTCACGCTGGAGGAAGCCGCCGCCTCGCCGCTGGCCGAGGCGCGTGGGTGGATCGTGCGGGTGCCGGTGAAGGACCGGGAGATCCGGCAGCCGGCGATGCCGATCAAGTGGGGTGACAGAAGAATCAAAAATCAAGAGTCAGAATCCAAACCGGCCTAAGGAGCAGGGGGTAAGGAGTGCACGGGGGAGCGGGGGCGAGAGCTTAAGGACGGACGCGGGCCATGGAGAGCCAGGCGCGGACGATCGACAGCGGGACACGGGCCTTCGAGACAGGGACACGGACAATCGAGAGCGGAACACGGACGTTCGAGAGCGGGACACGGACGTTCGAGAGCGGGACACGGACGTTCGAGAGCAGTACACGGGCGTTCGAGAGCGGAACACGTACGTTCGAGAGCGGAACACGGGCGCTCGAGAGCGGGACGCGGGCGTTCGAGAGCGGGACGCGGGCGTTCGAGAGCACGCACGCGCAATGTAGTTGCAGCACGCCCGTTTGAGGTGAGCTCGGCGGCACCGTTGGGCAGTCTGCAGACGAGCGTTAGACAACTTGCCATCGACGTTCGGCGCAGGAGCATGCTCGATGTCCACCACGGCAGACCCGCTCGAGAAGCTGCGATGGCAGGCGCTGGCCGGTTCTTTGTGCGTCGCCTTGACGCGCAGGGCGGGGCTGGCGGAATTCTACGGAGCCTCGGACGTGCTGGCCGCCTGTGCACAGATCGGAGCCACCGAGCGGCAGCTACCGGCAGCGGTGGCGATGTTCGCCAAAGGAGAGGAAGCCGACCGCGCCTGCGCTGCGTTGGGCGCAGCGGAGACTGCGGCCGCGCTCCGACGTTCGCTTTGCGTCCTGCTCTTCGCGGATCCGACGCTCGCGACGATCGAGCGATGGAACTGCTTCCGATGGGCTGAGCGCGGCGAGTTCAAACCCGGCTGGCGCTACGGCGGTCAAGAGGGATACGGGGAAGCGGCCTCGTGGCCTGGAATTGCCAGCGATTAGCCGGGCCTGCCAACCTGTGTGAACGTCCGGCATGAAATCCGGACTTCCGCTCGTTGCCCTGTCCCTCTTCACGCTGGCGGCCTGTGACCGCAAACCTGCGCCGGCGGACACGCCTCCGACGCCCACGCCCGCCCCGGCGACGCCTACCTCCGCTCCCACGCCGCCTCCGTCGCTGCCGCCCACGCTCACGCCGTCGGACTCCAGCGCCCAGCCCGCGCCGGGCGGATCGGGCGGGAGCCTGAGCGATCGGCTCAAGGCGCGCGTCGATGCGGCCGCGGACAAGGCCAAGGCCAAGCTCGACGAACTGGCCAAGCGCTACGAAACCGAGCGCGGCGGCTGGGAGAAGCGCCTGGAGGAGCGCGCCAAGGCGCTCGAACCGAAGATCGCCGAGCTGAAGGACCGCATCGCCAAGGCCAGCGCCGAGGCCAAGCCCAAGCTCGAGGAGGCACTCCGCCGGCTCGAGGCCAACAGCCAGCGGATCAAGGAACGCCTCGCGCAGCTGAAGGCCGCGACCGCCCAGAAGTGGGAGGAGACGCAGCGCCGCCTCGAGGAAGGCATGCGCGAAATCGAGGAGGAGTCCGCCTCGCCCACGCCGTTCTGATCGCGCCATGGCTTCGCTGCGCAATGCGCTGACCTTCATCCGCTTCTCGCACACCGTCTTCGCGCTGCCGTTCGCGCTTGGCTCGATGCTGGTGGCGGCGCGTGGGCTGCCCGGCTGGCGAATCTTCGGTTTGATCCTGGCCGCCATGGTCACGGCCCGCACCGCGGCCATGGCTTTCAACCGGGTGGCCGATTGGGAGATGGATCAGCGCAATCCGCGCACCGCGGGCCGACACAAGCTGATGTCCCGCGCCGGCGCCACCGCGCTGGTCGTGGGCAGCGCGGCCGCTTTCGTGGGCGTCAGCTGGCTCATCAACCCGCTCTGCTTCGCGCTCTCGCCGGTCGCGCTGCTGATCATCTTCTTCTACTCGCTGACCAAGCGCTTCACGCATTACACGCAGCTCTTCCTTGGCCTCGCACTGGCCGTCGCGCCCGTCGGCGCCTGGCTGGCCGTGCGGGGCTCGTTCGACTGGGCGCCGCTCGTCCTGGCCGCGGGCGTGCTGCTCTGGGTGGCGGGCTTCGACCTCATCTATGCGACCATGGATTACGACTTCGACCGCGGCGCCGGGGTGCGTTCGATGGTCGTGCGCTTCGGCATTCCGCAAAGCCTTCGACTGGCGGTGGCGCTGCACACGGCCATGTTCCTCCTGCTCATCGCCTTCGGCTGGGTGGCGGGACTCGGCGCCTGGTATTACGGCAGCCTCGCCCTCGTTCTGATCGCCCTGATCTACGAACATCGCAGCGCGGCGAAGCTGGACCTCGGCGCGATCAACGACGCGTTTTTCAAGAGCAATGCCTTCGTGGGAATCGTCTTCGTCGCCGGCGTCTGGGCATCCGTCGGACTGGGTTAATGCGAAACGCATTGACCGACCCAGCGTGCGGTCGTTCTGATTCCCTGACCCACCACCCGCCCAGCCATGCAACTCGACCCGCAGTTCCTCGCCATCCTCAATAGTGTCTCGCCCTTCGCGAAGGGCATCATCGGCACGTTCATCGTCGGTCTCCTGGCCGGGGCCATCGCCCGCTTCCTCGTGCCCGGCCGCGACGCCATGGGCTGTCTCATGACGTCCGTCCTCGGCATCGCCGGCGCGTTCGTCGCGCTCTTTGCCGGCAAGGCCCTGGGCTTCTACCAGCCAGGCGATGTGACCGGCTTCATCGGCTCGGTCATCGGCTCGATCATCCTGCTGCTGATCTTCCGGATGACCCGGTAAACGGCCCGGCCATATCGCCCGCTCACTTCCCCCAGTAACGGAAGATGAGGCGGAAGAACTTCACCGTGTCGGCGGCCGGGCGGATGCTGCTGACTTCGTCGCGATAGACCGTCGTGACCGGCACGGCGCCGATGCGTTCGCCCTCGCGCGAGAGGCGGATGAGCATCTCGCTCTCGTAGTCGAAGCCCGTGGTTTCGCATTCCAGCCGCGGGGCGATCGTCCGGTGGACGAGGCGGAAGCCGCATTGGGAATCCGGAATGCGCTGACGGCAGACGCGGCTGAGCAGCCACGACATGAAGCGATTGGTCGCCCGCCGGATGGCCGGCATGCGGGTCGTGTCGGCCATGCGATTGCCCAGCCACAGCCGCACGTCCGGCTCAGCCTCGGCTGCCGCGCGGAAGCGGGCGATTTCCTCGGGCAGATGCTGACCGTCGCCATCGAGCAGCATGATCCACTCGACCCCGTCGGCTACCAGATGGCGCAGCCCGGTCTTGATGGCCGCGCCCTTGCCCTTGTTGACGTCGTGCCGGAGCAACTCGGCCCCCGCCTGCGCGGCCAGTTCCCCGGTGCGATCGCCCGAGCCGTCGTCGACCACCAGCACTCTCCCGACCTGCGCGCGGCACCGCTGCACCACGTCGGCGATGTAGCGTTCCTCGCGGTAGGCGGGAATGAGAGCGACAAGTTCCATCGGGGTCCGAGAATTTCACATCCCGGACCCGAACGAAGCACAAATCGTGCGCCGGCGCCCCGCTCCCGGGGTGAGGCATTAAGCAATAGGCGATAGGCGGTAGGCGATAGGCGATAGGCGATAGGCGATAGGCGATAGGCGATAGGCGATAGGCGATAGGCGATAGGCGATAGGCGATAGAGCGGGCAGCCCTGCGCGGTAGAGCTGAACCTTCTATTGCCTATCGCCTATTTCCTATCGCCTATGCCGAGCCTCGGCGAGGCTCAGCGAGGCTCAGCGAGGCTCACTTCGCCGCGGAGTAGTCGGCCGCGTGATAGGACGAACGCACCAGCGGGCCGCTGGCCACGTATTCGAAGCCCTTCTCGCGGGCGACCTCGCCGTAGCGCTCGAACTCGCCGGGGGCGATGTAGGCGACGACCGGCAAGTGCTGCGGCGTCGGGCGCAGATACTGCCCCAGCGTCAGATTCTGCACCCCGGAGGCGCGCAGGTCGTCCATGGCGGTGAAGAGCTCCTCCTCGGTCTCACCGAGGCCGAGCATCAGACCGCTCTTGGTCACCACGTCCGGACGCAGGCGCTTCACGGTGGCCAGCATTTCCAGCGAGGTGCGGTACTTCGCCCTTGAGCGAACCAGCGGGGTGAGCCGCTCCACCGTCTCGAGGTTGTGATTGAAGATGTGCGGATCGGCCTGCAGGACGATGGAAATCGCCTCCTCGCGAGCGTGGAAATCGGGCGTCAGGATCTCGACCACGATGCCCGGCACCGCCGCCTTCACCGCCAGGATGGTGCGGCGGAAATGATCGGCGCCGCCATCGGCCAGATCGTCGCGCGCCACCGCCGTGATGACCACGTGCTTGAGCGCCATGCGACGCGTCGCCTCCGCCACGCGCTCCGGCTCGTCGGCTTCAAGCGCGAAGGGCTTGGCCGTGGTGACCGCGCAGAAACCGCAGGCGCGGGTGCAGCGGTCGCCGGCGATCATGAACGTGGCCGTGCCGCCGCTCCAGCATTCCCAGCGGTTCGGGCACTGGGCGCTTTCGCAGACCGTGTGCAGCTTCAGATCGGCGACCAGCGCCTTGGTGGAGAAGAAGACCGGATTGGACGGCAGACGGACCTTGATCCAGTCCGGCTTGCGCTCCTGGTGCAGCTCGGGATCGATCTTGGGCGGGCGGACGGACATGGCGGATGCTAGGCTGAAATCCGCCCGCCGGCATGCGAATTGCGCGTCTCTGGGGCGGGAAATCCGTCAGCGCGCTCCTGAATTCCGCCTGCCTTGCCCCCCGAACGTGCAAAATTGCCCGTCCGGGGCCAACTTCCCGCCCGAATCGCTGTCCAACCCCGGCTGCAAGTCATGAAACGTTTCCTTCAGTTCATCCTCTTCGTCTTCCTGCTCTCGTCGGCAGTCTCGGCGCTCTATCTCTGGAAAACCCGGCGCGATGGCGACACCTGGGGCTTCGGCACGCCCACGAGCAGCGCGGGCGGAAAGCGGGTGCCGGAGAAGTTCACCCCGGCCAAGGAGCCGGCGATCGACGTCAAGGATGTCGACATCCTGGCGGCCATGAGCAGGCAGCAGATCAAGCTGGCGGCTGCGGTCATCCCCTCGGTCGTCAGCATCGCCACACAGCGCAACGTGCGTCAGCGCCCGGCCGATCCCTGGGCGGAGCTCTTCAGCCGGCTCGATCCGCGGCAGAACCGGCCGCAGTCTTCGCTCGGCTCCGGGGCGATTGTTTCCAAGGAAGGCCACATCGTGACCAATAACCACGTCATCGAGGGCATGGACCAGATCCGCGTCCACCTGCATGACGGTCGCGAACTGCCCGCCCGGGTCATCGGCACCGCCCCGAACAACGATCTGGCCATTCTGAAGGTCGATGCCGGCGATCTGAAGCCGCTGCCCTTCGGCGATTCCGACCAGGTGGAGGTCGGCGAAATGGTCTTCGCGGTGGGCAATCCCTTCGGCCTCGATGAAACGCTGACCCAGGGCATCATCAGCGCCAAGGGCCGGCGCACGAGCGAGAACGGGGCCGAGTTCCTGCAGACCGACGCGGCCATCAATCCGGGCAATTCGGGCGGCCCGCTCGTTTCGGTGCGCGGCGAACTCGTCGGCATCAATACGATGATCTACTCTCAGACGGGCGGCTCCGTGGGCATCGGCTTCGCCATCCCGTCGGCCGTGGTCCGCCGCATTCTGGAGAGCGTGCTGAAGAATGGACGCGTCATCCGCGGGTATCTGGGCGTCTCGGCCGACAACCGGCCGGCCGGCAACGACCAGCCCGGGGTGCGCGTGGCCGAGGTGACTCCGAATTCGCCGGCCGAGGCAGCCGGAATCAAGCCCGGCGACGTGATCGTGAAATTCAACGACCGCGCCGTGAAGGACATCATGGCGCTGCGCAACCGCATCGCCGAGACGGAGATCGACAAGAACGTGCCCATCGAGTTGGTGCGCGACGGCAAGCCGATGACGGTGAGTGCTTCCATCAAGGAAGTGCCGGCAGAGGGCCTGGCGCAGGCCAACCCCGGTCAACCGGGCTCGCCGTTCCAGCCCCGGCCGCGGCCGCAGCAGCCGGGACCGCCCTCGGGCGGCTCGGGCTCGGGGAAATCGGCTCCGCTGGACCAGGGCAATCCGCTCGCCGGCATCGAGGTGACCGAACTGACCGGCCGCGTGGCCCAGCAAATGAACCTGCCCGGCAACATCCGCGGCGTGGTGGTGCGGGGCGTTGCGCGCGAATCGAATGCGGCGGCCTATTTGCGCGAGGGCGATGTCATCGAGGAGGTCAATCAGCAGCCGGTCAGCAGCCCGGACGAATTCCGCGAGGCGGCCACCATGGCGGCACGGGGCGGGGGCGATGTGATGCTGCAGGTCATCCGCGGTCGCGCCCGCAGCTTCGTCATCGTCCCGTCCGAACGCTAGGCGGCGAAATTGCAACCGAGGAAGTTCAGCCGGCGGGGCGCCTCCAAGCTTGCCTCGCTGGCGGGTGAACGCTACAGCAGAGCGCACCCCTAAACTCCCTCGCGATGAAAAAGATCGGTATTCTCTTTGGTCAGGAAAACTCCTTCCCGGCGGCTTTCGTCGATCGGGTCAACAACAAGGGCATCGCCGGGATCCATGCCGAATTCGTCCGCATCGACCGCGTCGTGCAGGGCGAACCCTGCGGCTACGACGTGGTCATCGACCGGATTTCGCAGGACGTGCCGTTCTACCGCGGCTGGCTGAAGAATGCCGCCCTGACCGGCACGGCGGTGATCAACAACCCGTTCTGGTGGAGCGCGGACGAGAAATTCTTCAACAACGCCCTCGCGACCAAGATCGGGGTGGCCGTGCCGCGCACGGTCCTGTTGCCCTCGAACCAGAATCCGCCGGACACGAATTCGAATTCCTTCCGCAACCTGGCCTACCCGCTCAACTGGGAGGCGATCTTCGACTACGTGGGCTGGCCGGCCTATTTCAAGCCCTTCGCCGGCGGCGGCTGGAAGAACGTCTACAAGCTGACCGGCCCGGACGAGTTCTTCAAAGCCTACAACGAGACCGGCCAGCTGGTCATGATGCTGCAGGAGGAGGTCATCTTCCAGGAGTACTACCGCTGCTACTGCATCGACGGCCGCCACGTGCGGATCATGCCCTACGAGCCGCGCAACCCGCACCACCTGCGCTACCAGGCCAGCTTCTCGCCCTCCGGCGCGTTGCTGGAGCGGATCGAGAACGACGTGCTGAAGCTGAATCAGTTCCTCGGTTACGATTTCAATACGGTCGAATTCGCCGTCCGCGACGGAGTGCCGCTCGCCATCGACTTCTGCAATCCGGCCCCCGACGCGGAGGTCTCCTCGGTCGGCAAGGTCAACTTCGAGTGGGTGGTGGAAGCCGCGGCCAACATGGCCATCCGCAAGGCGCTCGAGCACGTCCCCGGCCGCAACAACTGCACCTGGGGCAAGTTCCTGCACGCCAGCTGCGCGAACAAGGACTTGGGCACCTACGCCTGAGCCGATCCGGCGCATTCCAACTCCCCGAAAGGAAGTGGGCGCAGGGCGTCGCCACCGTTCCCGGCCGATACGCCGGCGCGGTCTGGCGCCCCGACTCCTTCTTCCTTGTCCCCTGCCGCGCTTTGGTTCTTGATGCTCGGGACCTGAATTTTTTCTCTGTATGAGCGACCCCGCCAAACTCTTCACCCTCGGCATCGAGGAAGAATTTCAGATCGTCGACCCGCAATCGCGGGAGCTGCGCTCGCACATCCAACAGATGATCGAGGACGGCAAAATGGTCCTCCAGGAACGGGTGAAGCCGGAGATGCACCAGTCGGTGGTCGAGGTCGGCACTGACATCTGTCACGACGTGCGCGACGCCCGCCAGCAGGTGACCAAGCTGCGGCGGGATCTCGCCGGTCTGGCCGCGCGCAGCGGCCTGCGCATCGCCTCGGCGGGAACGCATCCGTTCTCCCACTGGCTCGACCAGCAGATCACCGACGGACCGCGCTACAAGGAACTCGTCCAGGACATGCAACAGGTGGCCCGGGCCAACCTGATCTTCGGCCTGCACGTGCACGTGGGCATCCCGGATCGCGAGATCGCCATCCAGGTCATGAACATGGCGCGGTACTTCCTGCCGCACATCTTCGCGCTCTCGACCAACTCGCCGTTCTGGCTGGGCCTGAACACCGGCTTCAAGAGCTACCGCGTGAAGGTCTTCGAGCGCTTCCCGCGCACCGGCATTCCCGACGCCTTCGAAGGGCTCAGCGAGTACGAGGAGTACCTCAAGCTGCTGGTCAAAACCAACTGCATCGACAACGCCAAGAAGATCTGGTGGGACATCCGCTTGCACCCGTTCTTCGACACGCTGGAGTTCCGCATGTGCGACGCGCAGCTGCGGGTCGACGACACCATCGCGCTGGCCGCCGTCATCCAGGCCGTGGTGGCCAAGCTCTTCAAGCTGATGCGCCAGAACATGACCTTTCGGGTCTATCGGCGCCGCCTCATCGACGAGAATCGCTGGCGCGCCTCGCGCTACGGCATCGAGGGCAAGTTGATCGACTTCGGCAAACAGATCGAGGTCGAAACCAAGAGCCTGATCCACGAACTCCTGGAGTTCGTCTCCACCGAGGTGAACGAGTTTGGCTCGCACGAGGAGATGAAGCACATCGAGCACATCCTCACCAACGGCACCGGCGCCGACCGCCAGCTCGAAGTCTGGTTTAAGGGCCGCGACCTGCGCCAAGTGGTGGACTTCATCGTGGCGGAGACGAATGCCGGCCTGGAGTAAGAGAAGACGCGCGGTGCTGCGCTGCGGACTGTTGCCCGGATGACCGCGCTCGAATCTCTCGGCCAGGTGGCGCCGGCCTACCGCCACCGCGACAAGCAGGTCATCCCTGGCCCGCTGCTCCGGCTGCCGCAGGCCTGCCTCAAGTGGTATGACCTCGCGCCGGCCGAGGCGCCTGTGCCGGGGGAGATCCAAGCTCAGGCGCGCGCCTTTCTGACCCGCCCGGAAATCGCGGACGCCTGGGCCGGCGATCTGGGGTTCGTCGTCCTCCATCGCTGCGGCGGGGGCGACTTCTACTTTCTGCTGCCCTGTACCTGGCGGAACGAGAACGAACTTTGGGAATCGGTCTTCGCCCTCGATCACCCGGGCGCCGAGTTCCGCGCCTTCACCTTCGCCACGCCGCATCGCGGCACCTTTTGTGTCTGGGAACTCGGAGTCGTCTGGCACGAGCAGCAGGCTTGGCGTCGGTTTCTGCACTCGGCGCGCGAGGCCTCGGCCAAGGAGGCCTATCTGTTGGACTCCTTCGCCGGACTGGTCTGACGCGGCGGCCACGTGGGCGCAGACGACGGAGCCGCGCACGAAAATTGCATCCGGGGCTTGTTTGGTGTCGAAAAGACATTAAATAGCCAGCAGTGGAGCCGCTGAAACTCCGCTCCCCAAGCCAACCCCATCCTGTTAGGAACACCGCCACCGCCATGAAGGAGAAAACCGACCGCACCGACGCCGGCGTCATTGTCGGACGCTTCCAGGTCCCGCATCTGCACGAAGCCCACCTCGAGCTGATCCGCAGCGTGCGGGAGCGGCACCCGATCACCGTCATTGTCCTCGGCCTCTCGCCCACGCTGGTCACGCGAAACAACCCGCTCGATTTCGAGAGCCGCAAGCAGATGATCCTGGACGCCTTCCCGGACGTGACGGTCCTGTTCCTCAAGGACGTGCCGGACGACGCCGACTGGAGCCGCAAGCTCGACCAGATCCTGCACGACGCCTATCCCACGGCCACCTTTACGCTCTACGGCGGTCGCGCCAGCTTCGTCAGCCTGTACACCGGGAAGCACCGCACGGTCGAAATGGAGCGCGAGCAGGAGCTGTTCGTCAGCGGCACCGAGCTGCGACGCGAGGCCAGCCGACGCGCCAAGGCCAGCGCCGACTTCCGCGCCGGGGTGGTCTTCGCCGCCTTCAATCAGTACCCGAAGTGCTTCCCGACGGTCGATGTGGCCATCTACAACGCCGACGGCACCAAGCTCCTGCTGGCACGCAAGCCGCACGAGAAGGAGCACCGCTTCTTCGGCGGATTTGCCGATCCCGGTTCGCCCAGCTTCGAGGCCGATGCGCGCCGCGAGGTGCAGGAGGAATGCGGGGTCGAGATTTCGGATCCGATCTACGTGGGCAGCGCGCTGATCGACGACTGGCGCTACCGCAACGAGGTCGACAAGATCAAGACGCTGCTCTTCCGCGCGACCTACCTCAGCGGCCGTCCCGAGGCCGCCGACGACATCGCGGAGGCACGCTGGTTCGAGGTGAAGGCGCTCACTCCCGAGCACTTCGTGGCCGCACACCGCCCGCTCTGGGCCCTGCTGCAGAAGGCGTAACTTCGCCCGGCCGAACGCGTATCCCTTTTCTCCGTCCATCCATGAACACGAACCTGTTACGCCGCAGCGACAGCTACAAATACACGCACTGGAAGCAGTATCCGCCGGGCACCCAGCACATCTATTCGTACCTCGAAGCCCGCGGCGGCCGCTTCGAGGAGGCGGTCTTCTTCGGTCTGCAGTATTATCTGCGGGAATATCTGGCCGGCGTGCGCGTCCGGGCCGAGGACATCGACGCGGCCGAGCGTTTCTGCAACGCGCACCTCGGCCCGAATCTCTTCCACCGGGCCATGTGGGAACATATTCTCAAGGTGCACGGCGGCCGGTTGCCGGTGCGCATCAAGGCGGTGCCGGAGGGCACGGTGGTACCGGTGAAGAACGTCCTCATGACGATCGAGAACACCGATCCGGCCTGCTACCCGCTGACCAACTTCCTCGAGACGATCCTGCTCAAGGTCTGGTATCCGATCACGGTCGCGACGCTCTCGCGCGAGATCAAAAAGCTGATCAAGCGCTACCTCGACGAGACCGGCGATCCGGCCGGCCTGCCCTTCAAGCTGCACGATTTCGGCTATCGCGGCGCCTCGAGCGAGGAGACCGCAGCCATCGGCGGCGCGGCCCACCTCGTCAACTTCATGGGCACCGACACCGTGCTCGGCATCCAGCTGCTGGAGGACTACTACGGCGCCACCAGCATGCCCGCCTTCAGCATTCCGGCGGCCGAGCATTCGACCATCACCTCGTGGGGCATGGAGGCCGAGGAGGACGCCTATCGCAACATGCTGCGGCAGTTCCCCGAGGGCCTCGTGGCGGTGGTGAGCGACAGTTACGACATTTTCAACGCGGTCGAGAATATCTGGGGTAGCCACCTCAAGCATGAGGTCCTGAACCGCGCCGGCACGCTCGTGATCCGGCCCGATTCGGGCACGCCCAAGGACATCGTCCTGGCCACGGTGCAAAAGCTGGCCGCCCGCTTCGGCGCGCTCGAGAACGGCAAGGGCTATGCGGTGCTCAGCCCGAAGGTGCGGGTCATCCAGGGCGATGGCATCAACTACTTCTCGATCGACGAGATCCTGCTGAATCTGAAGCGCCATGGCTTCAGCGCCGACAATGTCGCCTTCGGTATGGGCGGCGCGCTGCTCCAGCAGTGCAATCGCGACACGATGCAGTTCGCCATGAAGGCCAGCTGCGCGGTGGTCAACGGCCGCGAGCGCGACGTCTTCAAGCGCCCCGCGACCGACACCACCAAGGTCTCGAAGGCCGGCCGCCTCGCGCTCGTGCGCAATGGCGAAGGTCACTGGGAGACCCGCCGCAATCCGCTCGGCACCTATCCCGGCGATCAGCTCGTGACGGTCTTCGAGAACGGCGAACTGACCGCCCCGGCCACGCTCGACGAGATCCGCCAGCGCGCCGCGCTCTGAGCCGGCAGCTTTGCGCAGCGAGGCACCAGAAGGCTAGAAAGCCAGAGACCCAGAGTGTTTTGGTTCTCTGGCCTTTTGGCGCTCTGGTGATGCCCGAGCCGACCCCGTGAGCCTGGGGGCTACTGCGCCCCCGGAATCCGTCCCGTGCGCTCGAGCTCGAGCAGGAGCCGTTTGCGCCAGAGGCCGCCGCCGTAGCCGGTGAGCGTGCCGTCCTTGCCGATGACCCGGTGGCAGGGAATGACGATGCAGATGCGGTTGCAGCCGTTGGCCTGGGCGACGGCCCGCATGGCGGTGGGCTGGCCGATGCGGCGGGCGAGCTCGTCGTAGGGAATCGTCTCGCCATGCGGAATGCGGCGCAGTTCCTCCCAGACCCGCAGCTGGAAATCGGTGCCGCGCGGATCGAGCGGCATGCGGAAATGCTTGCGGCGGCCCGCGAAGTACTCGGCCAGCTCGGACTCGGCCAGCTCGATGGCCGCATTCGTCCCGGGCACGACCGCGGCGGCCTTCGTCTGGCGGCGGAGGGAGGCGAAGTTCGACTCCAACAGCCGGCGATCGGCAAAGCCGAGGTAGGCGATGCCTTTGGCGCTGGCTGCCAGCACGAGCGGCCCCAGCGGGCTCTGCATCAGCTTCAGGAAGAGCGGCTCGGCCGCGCCGTGCGGTCGCGGGCTTTCGCCGAAGGCGCGCTGAAAGGCGCTCTCGAAACCGCTGTGCGAGGCGAAACCATTGGCCAGCATCGCATCCTCCACGGCGTCGCCGCCGCGGATCTCGGTGAAGGCGCGGGCCAGGCGGCGGCCCCGGCACCAGGCGGAGAAGGTCAGGCCGTGATGGGCCAGGAACCAGCGCCGGGCGCGTTCGGGGCTGACCCCCAGCGCAACCATTTCCGGGGCGCGGACCGGCAGGGAGGGATCGCGCTCGACGCGGTCGATCAGCGGCTGGATCCAGTCCGGCGGCGTGCCGTTCGCCTCCAGCGGGCGACAGCGCTTGCAGGCGCGGTAGCCGGCTTCGAGGCAATCGCGGGGCGCGGCGAAGAACTCGACGTTCTCGACCTTTGGGCGCGACGGGCAGGACGGCCGGCAGAAGATGCCGGTGGTGCGCACGGCGCTGTAGAAGACGCCGTCGAAGGCCGCATCGTGCCGCTCCAGCGCGCGGCGCATGGTGGCCAAAGGCGGCAGCAGGACCGGGGTGAGGGATTCAGCCATGGGACCGGATGAGCGGGCGGGGGAGAGCAGCGATTCCATGCACCGACCATGGCAACCGCGGAAAGGCGAACATCCGAAAAAGCGACGCGGTCCTTACTCGGGAGGGAGCGGGAGTTCGGAAATCTTCCGCCAGGGCGTGGCTTCCGGATGGAAGAACTGCCGCGTGACGCGCGCGCCGGAGGTGGCGTCGGTCACGCGCTCGGAGATGCGCAGCGGGGTGCCGTCGGGCCTGATCACGTAGCGGCGCAGGCAGCGGGTCGGACTCGAAGTCTGGGTTTTCTCGTCGTAGCCGAGCGTGCGGAGATCGGTGGTGTAGATGACCAGATCGCCGTCGGGCTTGAAGCGATGCACCACGATCATCACCCAGTCGCCCGATGGGGTGGCCAGCGTGCGCTCGACCACCCGGCCGCCGTCCTCACCGGTGCGAACCGTGTAGGAGTCGGCCACCGGCTCGTCCTTGGTGCGGCGCTCGAACTCGGCCTTGGGGACGCGCTCCCACTTCGCCGCCGCGCCGCTGGTCGGATCGGCGGCATTGAAATAAACCAGCGGCTCGGTAGCGCGGAGGACCGCGGCGTTCAGCAGAGCCAGGCAGACGACGAGGAAACCGAATCTCATGGCGGAAGGGAGGCGGTCAGTCGGGCCTTCCATACTGCCAAACTGCCGGAGCACCAAGACGGACCGGCTGCCGGCGCCTCACGCGATCTCGATGCCGAAAAAATCGCGCAGTACCTGGCGATAGACATCGCGTTTGACCGGCGGCACCCAGGCCTGCCGCACCTGCGAAGGCATGACCCATTTCACGCTTTTGAATTCGGGCGAATCCGTCGCGACATTGATCTTGTCGGGCTCGACCAGCAGTTCGCAGAGGAAGTAGTGCTGTTCCTGGCCCCGATATCCCTCTTTGCGCCTGCCTCCGGTGAAGAGATACCGATATGGGCCACGTTTCTCGATGACCCGGTAATCGCCGGGTTCGAGCGAGATCTCTTCCTGCAACTCGCGCGGCAAGGCCTGTTCCGGGGTCTCGCCGGGATCGCAGCCACCCTGCGGAAATTGCCAGGAATCAGGGTAGTCGCTGCGCTCCCCCAGCAGCACCCGCCCGAACCGGTCGCGCACGATGGCGGCGACATTCGGCCGGTAAATGTGCAGGTCTCCAAGCGGTACGATCATGCCTGGCCCCAAAGGTGGGCTGCCCCGGGGCGCTTGGCAATCCTTTCGCGGAAATAGAAGGCGGGGGGCGCGGGCCGCCCGGGCAGCGTGGCCGGCCGGCGTCAGCCCCCTGCGGCCCGCAGCAGGCGCTTGGTGTAGTCGTGCTGCGGAGCGCCGAAGACCTGCTCCCGGGATCCGGCCTCGACCAGTTTGCCGCGATACATGACCAGCACCTCGCTGCAGAGGTGTTCGATCACGGCGAGGTCATGGCCGATGAAAAGGTAGGTCAGGCCGAGCTGCTCCTGCAGATCCTGCAGCAGGTTCACGATCTGCGCCTGCACGCTCACATCCAGCGCGCTGACCGGCTCGTCTAGAATGAGGAACTTGGGCCGCACCGCCAAGGCCCGGGCCACGCCGATCCGCTGCCGCTGGCCCCCGCTGAATTCGTGCGGAAAGCGGTCGAGCGCGTCGGCCGGCAGCCCGACCTGCTGCAGCAACTCGGCTCCGCGTTCGCGTCGATCGGAGGCAGTCATCTTCGGGCAATGGACCTCCAGGGGTTCGCCGAGAATGGATGCCACCTTCTGCCGGGGATTGAGCGAGCCGAACGGATCCTGGAACACCATCTGCATCTCCCGTCGGAGGGGGCGGAATTCCGCCTCGGCCAGGGGCAGGATGTCTTGTCCCTCGAAGGCCACTTCGCCGCGGATGAGCGCTTCGCCCGGGCCGTAGAGTTTCAGGAGCGTGCGGCCGACGGTCGATTTGCCGCTGCCGCTTTCGCCCACGAGGCCGACGGCTTTTCCGGCGGTGATCGAGAAACTGACTTCATCGACGGCTTTGATGTGGCCGCCGATGCGCCCGAGCAGCCCGACCCGTCGCGGGAACCAGGTGCACAGATTGCGGACCTTCAGCATGCCGCTCCCTGCGCTGCCCCGGGCCCAGGGTCAACTGGTCGGAAGGACGCGGCGCGAAAAGCGCATGAGCGCCCGGCGGAGTCCAGCTATAGACGTGGGTCCCCGCGCCTGCTGCGCCTGCCCTGTCCCGATCCCACCATGCCGCGCCCGCGCCTCGAATTCTCCCTCGCCGCCCGCACTCCCGGCACGGAGGCTCGCGCGGGTATCCTGCGGACCCGGCGGACCGAGGTGCTGACCCCGACCTTCATGCCGGTGGGGACGCATGCGACGGTGAAGGCGCAATTGACGCAGTCGCTGGAGGATTCGGGCGCGCGCATCCTCCTGGCCAACACCTACCATTTGCTTTTGCGGCCGGGGCCGGAGGTCTTCCGGCAGATCGGCGGCTATCAGCGCTTCACCAGCTGGCCGCATTCGGTCCTGACCGATTCCGGCGGCTACCAGATTTTCTCGCTGCCCCATGCGCGCGAAATGACCGAGGAGGGCGCGGTCTTCCAGAGCTATCTCGACGGCCAGACCATCCTGCTCAGCCCCGAGCGGAGCGTCGAGACGCAGCTGGCGATCGGTAGCGACATCATGATGGCGCTGGATCAGTGCATCCCCTCGACCGCGGATGAAGCCACCGCGCGGGCCGCGCTGGAGATCACGCAGCGCTGGGCGGTGCGGAGTCTGGCCGCGCGCGGCGAGGCGGAGCCAGCGCTGTTCGGGATCGTGCAAGGCACGCTCTTCGAGCACCTGCGCCGCGAGAGCGCAGCCGGGCTGGTGCAGTTGCCGTTCGACGGCTTCGCCATCGGCGGGCTGGCGGTGGGCGAGACCAAGGAACAGCGCGAAGAAACGTGCGCGTTCACCGCGGCGCTGCTGCCGCCGGACAAGCCGCGGTATCTCATGGGCGTGGGCACGCCGCTCGACATCCTGGAGGCGGTTCACCGCGGGGTGGACATGTTCGACTGCATCATCCCCACGCAGGTGGCGCAGCGCGGCGGCGCCTTCACTTCGCGCGGATTCCTCCAGCTGCGGCGCGGAGTGTACAAGTTCGCCGATACCCCGCTCGACCCGGCCTGCGCGTGCCCCACCTGCCGGCGCTACTCGCGGGCTTATCTGCATCATCTGACCAAGACGAAGGAGTCGCTCGGCTGGACGCTGGTCGGCCAGCACAACACCTGGTTTTACCAGCAGCTGATGCGCGAGATCCGGCAAAGCATCGTGGAGCACCGCTTTCTCACGCTCTACCACGAGCGGCGCGAGGTGCTGCACGCCGATGATCTCGACAACCCGGTGCGCGCGCAGCACCGCAAACCGGGGAAGCCGCGCACGCTCGGCCACTACGAGGTGCACATCGCCCGCGAGGGCTTCGCCAGCATTCGCCACACCGGCTCCGGCGAGATCATGCATGCGCGGACGCCGCCGATGGACGAAGCGCGGGCGCTCTACATCGAGCAGTCGCACTTCGCCGAGCGCATTCGCGGCTCGGAGCAGGACGCGCCGCTGGTGGTGTGGGACGTGGGACTGGGCGCTGCGGCCAACGCCATGGCCGCCATTCACTGTTGGGAGGAGGCGGCGGAACACGGACCCGTGCGGCCGCTCGAGATCGTCAGTTTCGAGAACGACCTCGACTCGCTCCGCCTGGCGTTCGACCACCACGAGCGCTTCCTCTATCTGCGCCACAGCGGCCCGGCGCATCTCCTGCGGCGCGGCGAATGGCGCTCGAAAGCCTTTCCCACGCTCGGCTGGCGGCTGATCGAGGGCGATTTCGTGCAGACGCTCGAGACGGCCCCGGCGCTGCCGGATCTGATTTTCTACGACATGTTTTCCGGCAAGACGAACGCCTTCGCCTGGACGCATGGCATGTTCCGGCGGCTCTTCGGCCTCTGCCGCGGTCGCGACGTCGAGCTCTTCACCTACACCTGCTCCACGGCTTCGCGTGTGGCGCTGCTTTGCGCGGGCTTCTGGGTCGCTCGCGGGCGCAATGCGGGCGACAAGGAGGAGACCAGCATCGTCCTCACGCCGGAAGCCGTGCGGGCCCGCCCGCAGGCCGGACGCGAGCTGCTCGGAGCCGAGTGGCTGGCCAAGTGGCGGCGCTCGGCCGCGCGCTTTCCGGAGGGGGCTGGCGTCGAAGAACGGGCGGCCATCGAGCAGGCCGTGACCGGGCACCCACAATTCCACTGAGCGGAAGAAGGCGGACGCGGGTTCCAATTTCCAGAACTTCTCCCTCGCTCTGCGCGCGGCGGCGTGGTTTCGTCGCTGCTGCCTTCGCTCATGTCTCAGCAAAGCGATCCCGCCAAGAAGGTGCTCCGTTACGGACGCTACGAGATACCGGTCGACCGCAATGGCGAACCGGTCGAGCTCGGTCGCGGCGGCATGGGCGTGACCTATAAGGCGCTCGACAGCAAGCTCGACCGGCTGGTCGTGCTGAAGGTGGTGAGCAATGCGCTTCACCATAACGCGCAGGCCCGGCAGAAATTCCTGCGCGAGGCGCGACTGCTGGCCAAGCTCTCGCATCCGAACATCGCGGCCGTCTTCGACATCGGCGAGCAGGACGGCACCGACTACTACGTGATGGAGTACATCGAGGGCGAGGACCTCGGCGCACGCGTCCACGCCATGGGCGCGGTGCCGGTCGGGCTGGCCCTCGAGATCACCCGGCAGGCCTCGGCCGCGCTGGCGGCCGCCTGGAAACACGGGCTCATCCATCGCGACATCAAGCCGGCCAACCTCATGCTGGCCAAGTCGGACGGCGTGGTGAAGGTCAAACTCATCGATTTCGGCCTGGCCAAGGCGGTGGGCGCGGCGGCGCAGGACATGACCCGCATCACGCTGACCGGCGAGATGGCGGGCTACAGCCCGGCTTTCGCCAGCCCGGAGCAGATCGAGGGTCTGGAGGTCGACACGCGCTCGGACCTTTATTCGCTGGGCGTGACCATGTGGTACCTCATGGCTGGCAAGCCGCCCTTCAGCGGGACCTCGCGCCGGCAGGTGGAGAATGCGCACATCAATCAGGCACCGCCGGTGCACCTGATCGAGAAGAGCATTCCGAAGCCGGTGGTGAAGATGCTGCAGCACATGCTGGAGAAGGATCCGGCCGATCGCCCGGAGAATCCGGAAGTGCTGGAGGAGATGCTCAACGAGTTGGTCGAGTCGACCGAGGTGAAGGCCGCGTACGACACGCTCGCCTTTGCCGGAGCCGACGAGGCGCCGCTCCGGCCTCCCCGCGGCGTCAAGACGCGCTCGGCCAAAACCGTTCGTCCGGGCACACCGCCGGCTGCCCAGACCACGCAACCGTCGAAGGTCAATCCCCTCTACATCGCCGGCCCCGCTGTCGGCATCCTGGGCGTGGCGCTGGCGCTGATCTTCAGCCGCAGCACGCCCGTCGAGGTGCCGTCGAAACCGCAGGTACTGGTGGTCACGCCAACGCCCGAGCCGATCGCCGTGGGACGCGCGCCGGGGGCGACCGACGCCGAATTCGTCAATTCGCTGGGCATGAAGTTCCTGCCCATTCCGGGCACCCGCGTGATGTTCAGCATCTACGAGACCCGCGTGCAGGACTATGAGGCCTTCGTGCAGGCGAATCCGAAGTACGACGCCGGCGCGGGCTGGCTGGACCCGTATTTCCCGCAGACCCCGCAGCATCCGGTGGTTTTCGTCTGCTACGACGATGCACTCGAGTTCTGCAAGTGGCTGACCGAGAAGGAGCGCAAAGAAGGGAAGATCCTGCCGACGCAGACCTACCGGCTGCCGACCGACGACGAATGGAGCGCGGCCGCCGGCCTGCCGAGCGAGGCGGGCGATTCCCCCGATCTGCGCGATGGGCGCAATAAATCGCATTTCCCCTGGACCAGCGGGAAGTGGCCGCCCACCGGAAAAGCCGGCAACTACGCCGACAGCGTCAAGGCGGGCGGCGATACCTTCCCGAACACGGCCCCCGTGGGCTCCTTCGAGCCGAACTTCAACGGCCTCTACGACATGGGCGGAAACGCCTGGGAATGGGTCTCGGACTGGTATGAGAATCCCAAGAGCGGCCGCCAGACGAATCGCACCCTGCGGGGCGCCTCCTGGCAGGACAGCCGGCAGCCCAATCTCCTTTCGTCGGCCCGCCTCTATGAGACTCACGAGGTGCGCAATCCGGCCTTCGGCTTTCGCGTGGTCCTGACCCGCGCCACCACCCGTTGAGAATGAGTGCGACCGCGCCTCGTCTCCGGCCGCCGCAGGCCGAGCTGGGCGGGTGTTGCTGGCTGCCGCGACTGATCGACAAGGCGCGCCGCGGAGCCGAGGGGGAGTTGCCGCTGCTCTACCGCCTGCTGCTAGGCAGCGCCGCCGGCATCGACGGTCAATTCCTGCGCTGGTTTCGGCTGCGGCGGGCAGAGACGCTGGCCGCACTGCGCGCTGCTCCCGACGATGCGGCCGCGCTGGCTTGGTTTCTCGCGCAACCCGGCGTCGGTCCCGAACGAATCGCCAAGTGGAACGCGTTCGCGCCGACGCTGGGCGCACCGGGCGGTCCCATGCGCTGGTCGTTCGGCCCCCTGCGTGCGCTGGTCTATTCCAAGGTTCCGGCGGGTCGGGCGAACAACTATTTCGAACTGATCGCCGAGGACGAAAGGCCGGCCTCCTAAGTTACGAAAAGCGTGTCGCCTTTTCGGGTGACACGGGCGTTCGTCTCCGGCAGGCCAGTGTCGGGTCGGGCGACGACGTAGTTCGCCGCCTCCGGCAGCGCCGCCGAGCGGAGAGATCTTGCGTCGTCAGAGAGCCAGCGGTGCGGCACGCCGCCGACTTCCGCCGGGCCCGAGGAGCAAGGTTGCCGGATCGGCCCGCACATGGGTGAGATAAAATAAACATTCTGTAATCCTGCCTTCCCCAATTTTCATTGATTTCCCTATGCCTGCTCAGCAGGATGACCGGCCGCTGGCAAAATAAGGCGCAAGCAGAAATCTGTGATCAGTCCCCCAACCCTATGAAACGCACTTCCTTGCTCATCGTCTCCTGGCTGACGCTGGCCGTCGGCTCCTCGTCGGCGCAGACCTCGTATTGGGACCCCGGCAACACCGGCGGAACCGGCTCCGGCGGAGATGGCACGTGGGACACGGTGACGCCGAACTTTTCCAACGGCCTGGCTGGGGGGCAGGTCTGGAACAACGGTGATAACGCGGTCTTCGGCGGCGCTCCGGGCAACGTTTCTCTGCTCGGTTCTCTCTCGGCCGCGTCCCTCACCTTCCAGGCGAACTACAATTTCAACCTCGCTGCCGGCAACTCGCTCGCGGTCACCGGCACGGTCGACTTGGGGGCGAATACGCTGACTTTGGCTGGCGCGGGGCCGCTGCAGCTGGGCGGCACGAACGGTCTCGTCGGCAGCGGCACTCTCGCCTTCAACGGTGGTTTGCTGCAAGTCGCCGGCTCGGGACTCACCACGAATGTGAACGCCACGTTCGCAGCCAACGTGTACTCCACCATCAACACGAACGGCTTCGCCTCCACCTGGTCCGGCAACCTGACCGGTTCGCAGGGCGGACTGGTCAAGACGGGCTCTGGTGACCTCGCCTTGGGCGGAACCAACGCCGTCGGCTCCATCCTGGTGGCCGGCGGCAGCCTCAGCCAGGCGACCGGGTCCCTCACGACGGCCGAGTTGGCGGTCGGCACCGGCGCCGGCAACACCGCCAGCTTCACCATGAGCGGCGGGACCATCACCTTCCCGGCCGGTCCCGTGCCCCCGCTGGTCGGCGGCCCGACGGCCCAGTCCAGCTTCCGCGTGGGCGACTTCGGCGGCACCGGTACGTTCGACCAGACGGCCGGCACCATCAACGTGAGTGGCTCCATCAACGTGGGCAATCAGGGCGGCACGGGCACGTACAATCTCTCCGGCGGCACGCTCAACCTCGCCGACGGTCTCTACAATCTCGGCCGCAAAGCCAACGCCAGCACTGCCAGCGCCAGCACCGGCACGCTCAATCTCAGCGGCACCGGGCTGGTCAATGTGCAGAACGGCGCCTTCATCATCGGCAGCCGGGACAACGGCGCCCTGGCTTCGACCAGCAACGGCACCATCAATCAGTCTGGCGGCACCTTCCGCCTGAGCGGCACCAGCTTGGGCGATGCGCTTTATCTCTCGGGGTACGGCAATGGCACCTACAACCTGACCGGCGGCACGCTTGAGGTCGGCGGAGTGGCGCTGCAGGGCCACTACGGGCCGGGGGCCGGGACGTACGCTTTCAACCTCGGCGGCGGCACGATCCGGGTCATCAACGCGGCCTTGAACACCAGCGTGAACGCCAACCTGAATCCGGGCGTCTACTCCACTGTCGACACGAACGGACTGGGCGCGAACTGGTCCGGCAATTTCACCGGCGCCCAGGGCGGCCTGATCAAGACGGGGGCGGGCGATCTCGCCCTCAGCGGCTCGGCCAACGTCATCGGCTCGTTCAAGGTGACGGGCGGCAGCGTGACGCAGAACAGCGGCGCCCTCAGCTCTTCGGAGGTCTCGGTCGGCACCGATGGCGGCACCGGCACCTACAACTTCGGCGGCGGCACCATGACGCTCGTCACCGGCACGCCACCTCCTCTCGTCGGCGGCAGCGCTTCGAGCCTGCGGGTGGGCGACTTCAACGGTACCGGCGCCTTCAACCAGACGGGCGGCACGATCAACGTCAGCGGCTCGTTCAA
>JAFEGM010000045.1 GCA_018240025.1 Verrucomicrobiota bacterium | reverse complement strand
CCGAAGAGCACGCAGGTGTTGCGGTCGGTCCAGTCGACCACCCGGGAGATGCGCTCGCTGCCGATGACCAGCGCGGTGTGAAAATTGCCGCCGGCGATGAGCTGCTTGGCCACCTCCAGCCCGGTGATGAACCCGGTGCAGGCCGCGCCGACGTCGAACGCGGTGGCCTTGTTGGCGCCGAGATTGCGCTGGATGAGACAGGCCGTGGCCGGGAACGGCATGTCGCCTGTGACCGTGCCGCAGATGATCAGGTCGACATCCTCCGCCTTCACCCCCGCCTGCTCGAGGGCGGCCTGGGCGGCCCGCGTGCCCATCTCGGAGTTGGTCTCGTGCTCCCCGGCGATGCGACGCTCGCGGATGCCGGTGCGGCTGACGATCCACTCGTCGGTCGTCTCGACCGATTTCTCCAAGTCCGCGTTGGTCAGGACGCGCTCGGGATTGTAGCGGCCGGTGCCGATGATGGAGACGACTACCGGCGCCTGGCCCTCAGGCTTGGGGGGCGTGGTCATAGAATTTCTTCATCTCCTCCACGATGTGGGGATTCACCTGGTGGCGGACCGACTCCATGCCGACGCGGATCGCGTTCTTGGCCGCCGTCGGCGAGCTGGAGCCGTGGGCGATGATGACGATGCCGTCGACGCCGAGCAGCGGCTGACCGCCGTATTGGTCCACGCTGACCTTGTCCTTGATCGCCTTGAAGGCGCCCTTGGCCAGCTGGCCGCCGATCTTCCGCAGCGGGGTCTTGTAAATCTCGTGCTTGAGCCACTCGAAGATCGCGTGCGCCAGCGCCTCGCAGCTCTTCAGCATGACGTTGCCGACGAAGCCGCCGCAGACCACGACTTCGACCGGGCGCTCGAACAGGTCGTGCCCCTCCACGTTGCCGCGGAAGCGCAGGCCGCTGTCCTTCATCAGCTCGAAGACTTCCTTCGTGAATTCGTCGCCCTTGCCGTCCTCCGCGCCGATCGAGAGCAGGCCGACAGACGGATCCTTGTAGCCGAGCACGTGGCGCGAATAGACGGAGCCCATGACCGCGTATTGCAGCAGATGCTGCGGCCGTGCGTCCGGATTGGCCCCGGCGTCGATCAGGACGAACAGATTCGTCTCCGTCGGAAAAGTGACCGCGATGCCCGCGCGCTCGATGCCCGGGAGGAGGCGCAACTTGATCGTGCTGTTCGCCACCGCGGCGCCCGTGTGGCCGGCGCTCATGATGGCGTCGGCCTCGCCCTTTTTCACCAGCTCGACCGCCCGGCCGATGCTGGAGTCCTTCTTCTTGCGGACGCTCAGGAGCGGGTCTTCCCCCATCTCCACCACCTGCGTCGAGTGGACGATCTCGATGCGGCGGTCGTTGCACTTCACCCGCTTCAACTCCGCCTCGATCTGCGGCGTGTCGCCGACAAGGAAAAGCTTGTCGATGTGGGAGTATTCCGCCACCGCGAGGGCGGCGCCTTCCACGATGTTGCGGGGCGCAAAGTCCCCGCCCATGGCATCCACGGCGATCTTCATGACCGGCGCAGAGTCAACCCTGCGGAGGGGGACCGTGCAATCTTAGAACTGAACGAGGCGATTTCAGATTCGCCCCAGGGGTTAGGCTTCGACCGTGAGGACCTGGCGGCCGCGGTAGTAACCGCAGGACGGGCAGGCGACGTGGCCGAGGACACGGCTGCCACACTGCTGGCAGCTGGAAAGCTGAGGGGCGCGCCACGCATTGGCGGCGCGGCGGATGCGCGAGCGACTCTTGGACTGTTTACGCTTGGGGACTCCCATGGGAAAAGGGCCGGCGGACCGGCGATTCAATTTGGATCTTTGATCTGCAGACGGTCCAATGCTCCCCAGACAGGAGACGCGGGGGCCGACGAACCGCCATCCCCCGCCGGGCCCGGATCGCCCGGTGCGGCGGATGGTTGCGCGAGCGCAGCACACTCCTTGTCCCCGGCCCAGTCACAGTGCGGATACGCCGGTAGAGCCAGCAGGATATCCTCACGGACGTGCGGAGTCAAATCGATGAGCTCCGGACCTTCCAGCGGCACATGCAGAGCCACGTCCGGAATGGTCAGCGGATAGGTGAATTTCTCCAGGCAGCGCACGCACTGCAGCTCGAGGTCGACGCTGACGACGCCGGTCGCCCAGAGGCCTTCGCCATCGCGGCCGACCTGCAGATCATAGACGACCGGCCCGGCCTGGCGGGCGGACTCCTCCGGCCCGAGCTCGAGAATGTCGCGCGTCTCCTCGCCGGCCAGTTGCAGGCCGTCTTCGTGGACTTGTTTGAGGTGAACCTTCATGGATGAGTCCCTCTCCATACCACGGATCGACCGTGCCTTCCCTGCCGAAGCCGGAAAGACGCGTCATCGGCCCGCCTCAGCCGCGATCTCGCTCCAGCAGCACGAGCATGAGCGTGCCGAGCATGACCCGCTCCTCCAGCGCGTCGTCCAGCGGCGCCAGCGCCTCGATGCGAAAGCCGGTCTCGAGCATCGACTTCTCTTTGGTCAGGCGCACCAACGGCGTGCCGTCGGCGCGGGCGGCGAGGTACTTGGGATTGAAAAGGTAGCCCGAGAACAGGCCGACGATCGGGATCTCCCCGAAAAAACCGTCGAGGACGCGGGTCCAGACGCTCTCCTCCTGAATGCTGAGCTCAGGTTCCTCCGCGCCCGGGGCGAAGAGATCGTAGTGCGCCTTGAAGAGCGAGCGCGCCCCGCGGCGGCCGATGCGGCCGAGTTCGCGCCCGCTGGCGTCGGCGAACGTGTAGCGGGCCGACCAGTCGAGGATCCGGTCGGCGTTGATGGTATAGAGCAGCTGCGTCTGCTCCTCATCGGCGAAGACGCTGACCGCTTCCTTCAGCTTGAAGAGCTTCTGCTTCACGTAGGCCACCAGTCGGCCCTCGGCGTCGCGCACATAGATCTGCGGAGCGAGGGCGAGGATCTTGAAGGTGAGTTGGAGCGGGAAGCGCATCGCCCGCCCTCTGCGCGGAAGGCCCCATGCGCAAACGGCGAATCGCCCGTGTCACGGGCTTGCCGATCTTGCCGCATTGCTCGCGGGCGGGTTGCACAAGCGGAAAATTCCGCCACGCGTCCGACATGCTTCGCCCCCGTCTCCTCCTGCTCGCGGCCTGCCTGGCCGCGCTCTTCCCGGCTCTGGCCCCGGCCCAGCTGCCGCCGCTCATCCCGCGCGACGTCATCCTCGGCAATCCCGAACGCGCCCGTCCGCGCCTCTCGCCCGACGGCAAGCGGCTGGCCTGGCTCGCGCCCGACGCCAAGAACGTGCTGCAGGTCTGGATCAAGACGGTCGGCAGCGAGGACGACAAGGTCATCACCGCGGACAAGAAGCGCGGCATCCGCCAGTTCTGGTGGGCCAAGGACAAGCGCACGCTGATCTACGCGCAGGACCTCGACGGCGACGAGAATTTCCACCTGTACGGCGTCGACCTCGACAACGGCAACGTCCGCGACCTCACGCCCGTGCAGGGCGCGCGGGCCTTCCTGGTCGATCTGCTGCCGGAATTCCCCGACGAGGCGCTCATTTCCACCAACATCCGCAACCGCCAGCTCTTCGACGTCCAGCGCGTCAACCTGAAGACCGGCGCGATGCAGCTCGACACCGAGAATCCGGGCGATGTCTCGTCCTGGGTCTCCGATGCCAAATTCCAGGTCCGCGCCGCCGTGGCTACGCTCCCGAACGGCGGCGTCGAGGTCCGCGTGCGCGACGACGTGAAGTCGCCCTGGCGCTCGTTCGTGAAGGTGGGGCCCGATGAGATCCTCGAGGCCGTGGTCTTCTCGGCCGACGGCAAATCGCTCGTGCTCAAGTCGTCGGTCGGCCGCGACACGGCCGCGCTCGTGGCCAAGGACCTCGCCTCCGGCCAGGAAAAGGTCCTCGCCGAGAGCGCGGAGGTCGACGCCGACGAAGTCATCGTCAATCCGAAGAGCTATGTCATCGAAGCCGTCGCCTTCGCCCCCGGCCGCACCACCTGGAAGGTGCTCGATCCCGCCGTGAAGGGCGACTACGAGGCCATCGCCAAGCTGCAGGACGGCGATTTCACCGTGGTCGACCGCACCGAGGCCGACGACACCTGGCTGGTCGCCTTCGATTCCGACACCAAGCCCGGCCGGACGTATCAGTGGGATCGCAAGACCAAGACCGGCAAGCTCCTGCTCAACGCCCGCCCGAAGCTCGACGCCTACCAGCTCGCGACCGTGAAGCCGGTGGTCATCACGGCCCGCGACGGCCTCAAGATGAATGGCTATCTCACCCTGCCGGCCGGCGTGCCGCCGAAGAATCTGCCCATGGTGCTCAATCCGCACGGTGGTCCCTGGGCGCGCGACCGCTGGGGCTTCAACGGCTACACCCAGCTCTACGCCAACCGCGGCTACGCCGTGCTGCAGGTCAACTTCCGCGGCTCGACCGGCTATGGGAAGAAGCATCTCTACGCCGGCAATCGCCAGTGGGGCCTGAAGATGCACGACGACCTCATCGACGCCGTGAATTGGGCCGTGAAGGAAGGCGTGGCCGACCCCAAGCGCGTCGGCATCAGCGGCGGCTCCTACGGCGGCTACAGCGCGCTGGCCGGCGTGACCTTCACGCCTGAGGTCTTCGCCTGCGCGGTCGACATCGTCGGACCGTCCAACCTCAAGACCCTCATCGGCTCCATCCCGCCGTATTGGAAGACCTTCCGTGCCATCTTCGACGTGCGCATGGGCAATGTGGACGACCCCAAGGATGCCGAGCTGATCAAGGCCGCCTCGCCGCTCTTCAAGGCCGACAAGATCGTCCGCCCGCTGCTCATCGGCCAGGGCGCCAACGACCCGCGCGTCAAGCAGGCCGAGTCCGAGCAGATCGTGGCCGCGATCGAAAAGTCCGGCGGCTCCTGCACCTACGTCCTCTATCCCGACGAAGGCCATGGCTTCGCCCGGCCGGAGAACCGCATCGACTTCACCGCCCGCGAAGAGCTCTTCCTGGCCACCAACCTCGGCGGCCGCCACGAGCCGATGCCCGGCGACAAGATCCCCGGCTCGACGGCCGTGGTGAAGGTGGTCGAGGGCAAGAAGAAGCCCTGAGCGCGGTTCACGCGATCAGCCCCGTCTCGCGGTCGTCGACCGGCCGCGAGAGTCTTGGACGCGCCTCGTGGGTCGAGCCGCACGCGGCCGGCGGCGGGCGAAGAAGCAGAGCATCGGTTCCAGGCTTGCCGCGGAACTGCTCCCTTGCCTTCCCGCCCTCTTCTGGGCAACTCGTTCGCATGCGCACTCGCTCCACCTGCCTCTTGGCCGCGTCGCTGTGCGCGCTGCTGCTTGCCGCCCCGTCCGCCCGCGCCGTGGCGCCGGGTCAGATCGATGACTTCCAGGGCGGAACGACGCTCGGCTGGACCAATGGCGGTGCGGCGTCCGCGCCCACCAACGTCGCCACGGGTGGGCCGGCCGGAGCCAACGACCGCTTCCTGCGCATCGTCTCGGACGGCGCGGGACCCGGCGGCCGGCTGATCGGCTTCAACCGCGCCCAGTGGCTCGGAGATTACGTCTCGCAGGGCATCACCCGGATCGAATGCGACGCCAAGGTGCTGACCGGCGCCGCCGTCGTCCTCCGCGTCGCCTTCCGCGCCGGCACGGTCTCGTCGGCGCCGGGCTATGTGAGCGGGACCGGGATTTCGGTGCCCGCCGACGGCGCCTGGCACCGGGTGGTTTTCAATCTCAACGATCTGGTTCCCGTCGGATCTCCCGCCTCCCTCGCGACCGTCCTCGCGAATCCGGCGGAGCTCCGCATCCTCCACAACCCCAATCCCGACCTCCTCGGCGCCGTGTACACGGGTCAGCTCGGCCTGGACAACATCCAGGCGTTCACCGCAGCGCCCACTCCCACTCCCACTCCGACTCCCACTCCCACTCCGACGCCGAGTCCGACCCCTGCGCCCACCCCGACGCCGACTTTCACGCCCTCACCCACGCCCACTTCGACCCCGGTCCCGACGCCGACTCCGACGCCCACGCCCACGGTCGGCGCCACCGCGACGCCCACTCCCACCGGCGGCCCCGGTCCGACCGCGACGCCCACGCCGACATCGACCCCCACCCCGACGCCCACCGTCGCGCGATTGATCAACGTCTCGACCCGTGCCCGCGTGGAAACCGGGGACAGCG
The DNA here is from genome assembly GCA_018240025.1 of Verrucomicrobiota bacterium. GTDB lineage: Bacteria > Verrucomicrobiota > Verrucomicrobiia > Chthoniobacterales > SZAS-18 > SZAS-18. The sequence goes on along the minus strand of JAFEGM010000045.1, from coordinate 20,536 downwards.
TCATGATCGGCGGCTTCGTCATCGCCGGGCCGCCCGGTTCGACCAAGCGGGTCATTGTCCGCGCGATCGGCACCAGCCTCGGCAATCCGCCCTTCAGCATCGCTGGCGTGCTGGCCGACCCCACCGTCACGCTCTTCGACAGCAACGGCGCGCTCGAGTCGAACGACGACTGGCAGGTTCAGTCCGGCACCCCCGCGGAAGCGGCGGCCAAGGTCGCGGCGATTCAGTCCAGCCTGCCCCCGACGAGCGCGAAGGAGGCTGCGCTCATTCGCGATCTGCCGCCCGGCAGCTACACCGCCGTCGTCTCCGGCGTCTCCGCCACCAGCGGGATTGGCCTGGTCGAGGTCTACGAACTGGACGGCCTCGGCAGCCCCGCGCGCTTGATCAATCTCTCCACCCGCGCCCGCGTCCAGAGCGGCGACAATGTCGTCATCGCTGGCATCGCCGTGCGCGGCGCGCCCAAGCGGCTGCTCTTCCGCGCGCTCGGTCCCAGCCTGCTGGCCTTCGGAGTGACCAATGTCCTGCCCGACCCGAGTCTCCGGCTGGTGGACTCGGCTGGCAACACCGTCGCGACCAACAACCAGTGGCGCGACGCGCAGACCGCACCCGGCGCGCTCCCCGCCTCGGCCATTGCGGCCACGCCCTTCGCGCCGACCAACGATCTGGAAAGCGCGATTCTCATCGACCTGCCGGTCGGCAACTACACCTGCATCGTGAGCGGCGCAGCCGGCACCTCGCCGATCGGCAATGCGCTGGTCGAGGTTTACGAGATTCCCTAGCCGGATCGCCTCTCTCGCCGATCTCGGTTCGCATCGCGGCTCGTTCCAGAAACCGCTTGGCGAAAATCCCCTACCCGCCAATTTCTACGGAGTCCCGCGGGTCCTGATAAAGCCCACGGTTCCAAATTTATAAGTCATCACGGCGTGGACGGAAGCAACGACGGGGAAAACGACGAGTACCATCAGGCCGGCCCCGAGGAGTCGGGCTTTCGCGCGGCGCGACCAACTGGCGAAACTCGCAGCCACAAATCCTCCGCCGAAGATCGCTGCCAGCAGATAAGGCATAACCTCCAAATTGAAGCGCGCGAGGGCGATCCTGCCCGGAGATGGGACCAAGTGACCCAACAGCAATTTAACGAACAAGAACGGCAGGGCGATCAGGGCTCCGAGCAGCCAAATGCGTGTTCGTCGTGACATGACTGGGAATCCAAACCGCGCGGTCACCGCCGGGACCCGCCGTTGCCGCCGGGGCTGAGCGGGTTCTTCGCGCCGACGGGGAGCATCCGTCGCGGACCAGAATGACGCAAGCTCCGAGGCCAGTCGCCGGAGCAATGAGGCTCTTCGTTCCTTATCCTCGCTGGCTTTCCCATCCCGCCAGAATTCAGGGGTAGGCAAAGCCATCCAGGGACGAGCGTGATCGCCCGTAAGAAGCCAGCCGGATTTCCCACGCCCCACCCTTCCGCTCAGCGCGGACTTCCACGCTCGGGGGTGTACTGGATGGTGTCGCCGGCGCCACGCTGCCTCCCGAGACGAAGCTACTGTCATCAGCCCGATCCACTCTCAATTGGGCTGGAATTCCCGAGCGATTTCCGAGACCTTCGCGCCCCGAGTGCGCTCCCACGATTCCTCGCATGCCTTTGTTACGACCCGCTGGAGTCGCGTGCTGCTGGCTGGAGACGTCGCGCGGGATGAAGCGCAGGAAGCGCTCGCCAGCCTCTGCCAGGACTATTGGCGACCGCTCTTCCAGTTCGCGCGACGGGCGGGCAGGTCGATCGAAGAAGCCCAGGATCTGACGCAGGGGTTTCTCTGCGATCTGATCGAATCCAATACCTTCGCCCGGGCGGATCGGTCCCGAGGGCGCTTCCGCTCCTTCCTGCTGGCCGCCTTCGTACACTTCATGGCGAACGAGCAGCGCCAGCAGAACGCGCTGAAACGCGGCGGCGGACAGATCCAGCTCTTGATCGACGAGGAGATCGCCGAGCGGCAGCCGGACCTCATCGATCGCGCCACACCCGAGCTCCACTACGAGCGCAGCTGGGCCTACACTCTGCTCGCCCGGGTGCTGGACCGGCTGCAGCGGGACTACGAAGCCGTGGGCCGCGGCGCTCTTTTTCAGGCCCTGCACCCGCGTCTCTCCGGCAACACCGGCGGCCCAAGCCATGCGGAAATCGGCTCGACGCTCGGGATGACCGAGGGCGCCGTCGCGGCCGCCCTGCACCGGATGCGCCGGCGTTATGGCGAGCTGCTGCGCGCGGAAGTCGCCGAGACCGTGGCCGACGAGAGCGAGGTCGACGAGGAGCTCAGGTATTTGCTGCGGGTCATCGCGGGGTGACGAGGAGCGGGGGAGCGGGGGAGCAGAGGAGCAGAGGAGCAGAGGAGCAGAGGAGCGGGGGAGCGGGGGAGCGACGATTTCTAGGTCGAGGGAGCAGAATCCGTCGGTGGGATGGAGTTCCACCTCCACCGACGATGGCCGGGTCTTGAGGTGACTCCGCTGAGCGCATCATCTCAGACGGTCGGAAGCGCTGCCGATCGCTTCGCTTTCGTCGGCCTACCGTCATCCCAGCAGCCGTCGGTGGAGGTGGAACTCCACCCCACCGACGGAGCCAGTCCTGGATGACTCCAGGTCGTGCTGACCTACTGAGTGCGGAAATCGTCTGATACCTTCACTCCGCGGTCCGACCGCGCACCAGACCTACCCGGAAGCCGCGGAACCAAAGGCGGCCGTCGGGCCAGTCCCGGAGTCGAAAGGCGCTACGGCAGGCGCGGGCTTCGTTGCCCCAGGAACCGCCGCGCAGCACGCGGAGCCGGTCCTCGCCGATCCGACCGTCCGCCAACGGGCGGGCGTAGTCGTCCCAGCGCTCGGCTTGGCCGGGATCCCGGGCGCCTTCCGGTCGGTCCCGATACGCCTGCGCATTCCAGGCGTCGTGGCACCATTCCCACACGTTGCCATGCAGATCGTGGAGCCCCCAACCGTTCGCCGGCTTCGTGCCCACCGCTCGGCTCCCGCCGCCGGCGTTCTCCTCGTACCACGCCACCTCCGCGAGCGCCGCCTCCCCGTCGCCATTCCAATACTGCGTCGCCGTCCCCGCCCGGCACGCGTATTCCCACTCGGCCTCCGTCGGCAGGCACGCCAGCGTCATCCCTTCGGGAAACTCCCCGCACTTCGTCCGCGTGAGCCAGGCGCAGAAACCCACCGCGTCGCGCCAGCTGACGTTCTCCGCGGGATGCCCCGGCCGACCGGGGAAGCCGTTCTCATGCTCGATCGCGGCCGCCTGCGTCCAAAGCCCGAACTGTTCCTGCGTGACGGGCGTTTCCCCCAGCCAGAACTCCCCCGTCAGCGTGACCCGATGCGGCGGCTCCTCGTCGTTCTCGTAGCCCGATGCCCCCATCGTAAACTCTCCCGCGGGAATCCGCCGGAAGGCCAGCTGCACGCCCCCACCCTCGCCGTTCGACCACTCCAGGCAGCGCCGTTCCGGGGCGGAACGGGGCGCGCCGAAGCGGGACTCGGGCAGGTCTTCCATCGGCGAACCTTGGGCGGGGAAGGCCGCGGTTCAATGAGCAGAGGGCGGAGGAGCGGAGGAGCGGAGGAGCGGAGGAGCGGAGGAGCGGAGACTGGAGACGGGAGACTGGAGGCGGTAGACGGGAGAGAACGGAGTGAGATTGCGGTCAGGGTCTCGAACGAGACTTACGAGATTTTGGAGATCTGCTGTCAGTTCTGGGCCGCCGATTCCGCATGGGAGGAGACGCGCTGTCGTCTCGCCATGAAATCTCTCCACATTCTCCCCTTTGCCCCGCTGCTTCTCGGCCTCGTGCAGGCCGCCCACGGTCAGACTTTTCAGTGGGCCGGACCGGCCGAGTCGATCCCTCAGGCTCTTTGGAGCACCGGCGCGAACTGGTCACCGACCGGTCCGCCCACCGCGGGCAGCACCGTGATCGTCGATCGGCTCGGATTCACGCCGGGAACCGGGCCGCTGCTCGATCTCGACGCCACGCTCGCCAACCTCCAGGTCCGGAATGGCGGCTTCGTCGGCAATTTCGAAAGCGGAGTCTTCCCCAACACCGTGCACACGCTGACGGTCACCGGCACGACGCAGGTCGGCCCGGGCTTCGGCTACTTCAGCGTCCCGGATGGGTGCGTTTACACGCTCGGGACGTTCCTCAGCCAGAGCAATGCCACCCTCCTTTATGGCGCGGTCATCGGCGGCGGCAACAACACGCTGCCGGGACCCGGGCCCGCCATTCTCCAGTGGCGCGGCGCGAACATCGTGCGGAACGAGGGCTCGATCGGCCTGAATCCGGGCTTCGTCGTGCGCGACCAGGACACAGGGCTCGACGCGCTGCGCAACTTCAGCCAGAACGGCGGGCTCTTCGGGGTGGGCGGCCGCACCTACACCACGCCCGGCGCCTTCACGAATGCCGGCCTCCTGACCGTCAGCACGAACAGCAGCGTGCAAACGTATGCCCGCCTGAACATCGGCGGACCGTTCCTCAACTTCGACCCCGGCACCGGGGTGCTGAACGGCGGTCAGATCCAGGTGAAGGGCCGCTACGGTGGGCGCGCCGAGTTCGCCTTTCCGGGTGCCAATATCCGCACGCTGGCGCCCTTCACGTCGATCACCCTCGAGGGCGATGCCGCCGTGCTCGACTCCGACACCGGAGAGAACGGACTGCGCCAGCTCGGCGTCCTGCAGGGCGATCTCTCGATCGCGAACGCGCTCGGGCTCACGCCCTCCGGCGGCACGTTCACGCACACGAACGGCAATCTCCACATCGCCACGAACGGAGCGCTGACCGTGAACGGCGACTTCGAACAGCAGCCGGATGGCAGCATTCGCCTTGGCCAGAATGCCACCGGCACCGCCCGGCTGACCATCACCGGCAACACCACGTTGCGCGGGGAATTCCTGCTCGACGGCGATCCCGGCGCGAACATCGACGACACCCATTTCGACGCCAATCTCTACCAGGTCTTCGGGTCGCTCATCTCCGGCTCCGGCACGACGCAGGGCGAGGCCTATCTCGGAGGGGTCGTCCGCCCCGGCCGCATCCTCACCAGCGGGGCGCGCGGCCCCCGCTCCTCGCAGCCGGCGCGGCCCGAAGGCGCTTCGGTCGTCGCCGGTCGCCTCCGGCTGCTCGGCGGCGTCGTCTTCGGGCCGACCGGCACGCTCAGCATCGGCATCGGCGGACCCAACGCCTTCACCGACTACTCCGTGCTCGAACAGCAGGGCCCGGCGGGCCTCGTCCTGGCCGGCACGCTGGCGGTCACGGTCGATGCCGCCTACACGCCGCCGCCCAGCGCCAGCTTCGTCATCGTCCGCTGCGAGAACATCGACGGCACCTTCTCCAATGTGGCCGACGGCGGGCGGATCAACACCGACGACGGCCGCGGGAGCTTCCGGGTTTTCTACGAGGCCGATGCCACCGGCGGCCGGGTCGTCCTGACCGATTTCGAATTGAGCACGGTGACCGTCTTCGTCGGCGGCGCGCCCCTGGCCGGAGACGACTGGAGCCCGGCGGGCAATTGGAACAACGGGCTGCCCGGCACGGTGGTGTCCGATGCGGTCATCCCCTCGGGCAGGTACACCACCGCCTCGGCTGACTTCCCCGGGCTCGGAGCGCTCACGCTGCGACGGAACAGCGGCGTCACGCTGGTCGGACCGGTCTCGCTCGAGTTTCTCGGCGGCATCATCCTCGCCGGCGGCCCCGGCGGCTCCGCGGTGCTCAACCATGCCGGACCCGGCCTCGGCACGCTGGTCACGAATCGCCTCACCCTCGCGCCCGATTTGTTCGGCGACCCGGACGCCTACGGCTTCGGCTACGTGCAAAGCGGACTGCGCATGGTGCAGCCGGGAGTCAGTCCCGCCCCGCTGAACCTGGTCGTGGGCCCGCGGGGACTTGGCGAAATCGCGGCCGACCTCGCGCCCTTCCGCGGCTCCACCCTGACCATCGAAATGCAAACCGATCCCGCGACGCTCAGCGGGAGTTCGCTCGCGATCTTCGGCACCATCTCCGAAGTGTCGCCCACGCCGGCCTCTCCCACCGGCGCGGCCCTCGTCATCCAGGGCGGAGGCAGCACGCGCCTGACCGGAGCGAACACCTACACGGGCGGCACCACGGTGCGGGACAGTCTGCTGACCTTCAGCGGCGGCTCATTCCTTTCCGGCGGGCTCTATGCTGAGAATACGACCGGCTCGGCCACCGGCAGCGGCCCGGTCACGGTCACCTCCACGGCGGGCGCCACTGCGGGCAGCGACAACCTCGGCATCCTCGCGGGCAACGGCCGTCTCGGGGGCGATGTGCTGCTGGCGGGTTCCTGTTTCCTGCCGGGCAATGCGTCTACTTCACCCACCTCCGTCGGCACGCTGACACTCGGCGGAAATCTCACCCTGACCTCCGGCCCCGCCTTCGGAGGCACGACGGCGAGTTCGTGGCTGCTCGATCTCGATCCACAGGCGGCCGATCCGGCACTGCGCACCGACCTCGTCCTGCTCAGCTCGGCGAGCGCAGTCGTCCAGCTGCAGGACGTGACCTTGGGGGTGTTCCTGAAGAGCCCTCCGAGTCCCGGACAAATCCTGCGTTTCCTCTCCGCGCTCAGCGCACCGAACGCGGTCAGTGGCGTGTTCAACGGCCTGCCGAACGGATCGACCGTCAACGCCAACTACTACGGCGTGAACTTCAGCTTCGTCGTGCAGTACGGCCCGAATTACGTCCAGCTCGCCCACCAGGCACCGCCGCCGGTGAGCTACGCCTATCTGCGCACGTTCTACTTCAATGCCGAGCAGCTGAGCGATCCGGCGATCTCCGGTCCGCTGGCGCAGTTCCAAGCGAACGGAATTCCGAACGTCCTGGCGTACGCGCTCGGGCTCGATCCGAAGACCGCCACCGCGGCGGATCTCCCGCGCGCCGCCCTCCGCAGCGTGAATGGCGTGCCGTATCCGGTCCTGGAAATCCGGCGCGCCGTGCCGCGGCGGCCGGATCTGGTCTATCGCGTCGCGGAGACGAACGATCTCGCCGCGGGCTTCGGCGCGGCCATCGATCTCGACGCGCCCGCGAACGCCGGGCGCATCGTCTCCCTTCTCGATCACGGCGACGGCACCCAAACCGTCGTGGTGCGCGCGACGAATCCCGTTGCGTCCGGCCCGCAGACGTTTCTGCGCTTCGGCGTGGACTACACGCCTTGATCGCAGCCGCTACGTCCGCACACCCCGCCGCGCCCGCCTAACGCAGCTCGCGCGCCGCCCGGGCGGCGCGCGGATCCGCGGCCCCGAAGGCCCGCTGCAGTTTGTCGGCCCGACTCCGCAGCAGGGGCTCGGCTTCGGCTGGGCGACCGGCCAGGCGGAGGCACTCGCCGAGCGCGCCCTCCGCCTCCGCGACCCAGAAATGGTCCGCGGCGAGGTCCTCGCTCCGCTGCTTTAGCGCCGCGCGCAGGATGGGCTCGCCCTCCGCCACCCGCCCGCTCCGGGCCTGCGCCAGACCGAGCACCAGCTGCGTGGTCGGGTAGTGGTCGTAATGCGCGCCGAAGGCCTGCAGATAGATGCCGGCCGCCTCGCGCGCGAGCGCCTCGGCCTCCGCGAACCGCTCCTGCCGCAGGGCGAGAATGGCCTGATTCCGCAGGTTGTCGCCGAGCCAGAGCGTGGAGGTTGCGAGGGTCTGGCGGAGAATGCGCTCGCTCTCTTGGAGCAGACTGGCCGCCTCGGACCACTCGCCCGCCTCGGTCAGAAAGCCCCCCAGCACGGTGAGGGTGAAGGCCGCCCAGCCGCTGGCTGCCGCGCCGTCCCGCCGCGCCTCGGCCACCGCCTCGCGCGCGGTCGCGAGAGCCTCGCCGAAACGACCGCTATCGGCCAGGGTGCTGGCGAGCGTCGCGAGGGTGATGCCGACCAGATGCCGGGATTCGCGCGGCAGCTGCGGACCGAGCGCGAGCATTTCGCGGAAGGCGGCCTCCGCCTCGCGCGAGTCCCCCTGGGTGCGCCGGATGTAGCCGAAGTTGTTCAGGTTCTCCGCCAGCAACGCGGCCGCCACCTTGCCGCGCCGCTGCAGCTCGCGCAGTCGCGGGAGCGCGGCGCGGTAGATCTTCTCGGCGCCGGCGAGATCGCCGCGATCGAACAGCAGCGCGCCGTGGAACGCCCGCGCCAGCACGGTGCGCGGATCGCCCGGCCCGGTCAGCGTTTCCTGCAGGTCGACGAACTCCTGCGCGAAGCGCCGGCTCAGGTCGTAGCGCCCGACGTGATTGTAGGCCCGCGCCAGCATCCAGTACATTTCCGCCCGCACCTCCGGGGACATCTTCGCGCCCTCGTTCTCCAGCCGCTGCACGGCGGCGTCCAGCATGTCCGCCAATGCGCCCTGCCGGGAATCGCTCGGGCCGGCGCGGAGTGGACTGGCCACTTCGAACACCTGCATGAGGAAGGCGCTCACTCCCTCGGCCCGAAGCCGCTCGCGCTGGGCCACCCGGGCGCTCCAGACCGCTGCGATCAGGCCGCCGAGCAGGGCGAGAAAGACGAGCAGGGTCGCGCCCACTCCCAACTGATGCCGCCGCACGAATTTGCCCGCGACGTAGCGGAAGGTCTCGCGCCGGGCCCGCACTGGCTGGCCGCTCAGATAGCGGTCGATCTCCGCGCCCAACTCCGCGGCCGACGGATACCGCCGCGCCGGCTCCTTCCGCAGCGCCAGCAGCACGATGTTGTCGAGATCGCCCTCCAAGGCCCGCCGGCGCGCCCGCGCCGCGCTCCCCCCGGTCCGCGGCAGCAAGGCGCTGGGCCGCTCCGGCTCGCCGGACAGGATCGCCTGCACCACCTCATCCACCCGGCGCGTGGTGAGCCGGTAAGGCCGCGCTCCGGCGAGCATCTCGCACAGGATCACGCCGAGGCTGTAGACATCGCTGGCCGTGGTCATGCGCTCGCGCCGGAGCTGCTCGGGGGACGCGTAGGCCGGCGTCATCAGCTGGGCGATGCTCCCGGTCTCCTCGCCGGTCGCGTCCGCGTCGAGCAGCCTGGCGATGCCGAAATCGAGCAGCATCGGCTCGCCCGCCGCGGTCACCCGGATGTTGGCCGGCTTGAGGTCGCGGTGGATGACGAGGTGCTGATGCGCGTGGGCCACCGCCGCGCAGATCTTTCGGAAGAGCCGCAGGCGCGAGGCAAGGTCGGACGGCTCCTCGCGGCAGAACTGATCGAGCGGCCGACCTTCCACGTATTCCATGGCGAAGAACGGCGCCCCCTCGGCGCTCACGCCCGCCCGGTGGAGCTTGGCGATGTTCGGGTGGTTCAACCCGGCCAGAATGCGCGCTTCGCGCTGGAAGTGACGCGTGACGGCGGCGCCGCCGCCGAGCGCGCTGCGCACGAGCTTCAGTGCCACCTTCCGGCCGAGCTCCACCTCCTCCGCGAGATAGACCCGGCCCATGCCGCCCTCGCCGAGCAGGGAGACTACGCGGTAGCCGGCCAGCGATTCGCCCGGTCGCAGCTCGCTCGCCCGCAACTCCGGCCGCTGCGGCGCAAACTCGAGCGCCGAGCCCTCCAGAATGGCCGCCTCCGCGCCCACTTCGCCGAGCAGCGATTCCACCTCGCGCCGCAATTCCTCATCGCCCGCGCACGCCGCCCGCACGAAATCCGCCCGCGTCGCGGCCGGCTGGTCGAGCGCGGCGGCGACGATCTCCGGCACCCTCGCCGCGCGTTCAGTCTCCATCGGCCTTCCCCTCTTTCAAGGCTCGCGAAAGCCACAGCTTCGCGAAGCTCCAGTCCCGCAAAACGGTGCGCTCGGAGACGTCCATGAGCTCGGCCGATTCCCGCGCCTCCAGCCCGCCGAAGAACTTCAACTCCACCACTCGCGCCTGCCGCGGATAGATGCGGGCGAATTCCTCCAGCGCGGCATCGAGCGCGAGCAGCTCGACCGCCGCTCCCCCCGGCAGGTGGCGCGCCTCCTCCAGCGCGAGCGGACGCTCTCCCGCGCCGCGTTTGGCCGCGTGCTGCTGGCGCGCGTGATCGACCAGCACCCGCCGCATCAGCCGCGCCGCGATGCCGTAGAAATGCGTCCGATTCTTCCACGCGGGCAGCTGCCCGTCGACCAGGCGCAGGTAGGCCTCGTGCACCAGCGCGGTGGCCTGCAGCGTGTGATCGGAGCGTTCGTGCCGCAGATGCGACCGCGCCAGCGCCCTGAGCTCATCGTAAACCAGCGGCAGCAACTCCCGCGGCGCTTCGCCCCCGCTCTCGCTCCACGCCTGCAGCAGGGTCGTGATCTCGAGCGCGCGGGTTTCCATCGACCGGAAGAATACCCCCGCATCGAATCACACGGCCCATCGGGGGCACAGGGGAATCTGCGTCCCAACCCGAGCGAGCCCGTGCCGGGCCTCCAACCGCGGACGACGGCGAGGCCTCGCGACCGCGCACGCCGCTACTCGTAAATGTGCCGGATCATCCGCTTGATGTCCGAAGTGTAGGTGGGGTACGCCCAGACGACCGTTTCGAGGTCGTGCGCGGTCATGCCGAAACGCAGGGCCAGCGCGAAGACATTGATCACTTCGGACGCATTGTGCCGCAGGAGATGCGCGCCCAGGATGCGGTGCGTCTCGTCCTCGAAGAGGATCTTGTAGCCGGCGTGCTTCTCGCCGATGCGGATCGACGAGGCCCAGGTCTCGGTCGTGCCGCGGTGGACGTGGAACTTCAGGCCCCGCCGGCGGGCCTCGTCCTCGGTCAGGCCGACCGTGGCGAGGTTCGGCACCGTGAAGACGGCGCTGGCCACGCCGTCGTACTCGGGGCGACGCACGTTGCCGCGGACGATGTTCTCGGCCGCGATCATGCCCTCCTTGTCGGCCACGGAGGCGAGTTGGAAGGGAGTGGCCGCCACATCGCCGATGGCGTAGACGCGCGGGTTGGTGGGGCTCTGCAGGAACTCGTTCACCGTCACGCCGCGGTCGCTCGCGGCCACCCGCCCGAGATCGCCTTCGAGCACCGAGAGATTCGGGGCGCGCCCGCTCGCCTCGATGACGAGATCGGCTTCGTAGCGCCGACCGCTGGCGCCGGTCACGACGTAGCCCGCTCCCTGCGGCTCGATCGCGCTGGCCGGCTCGTTCAGCACGACCTCGACGCCGGCGTGCCGCGTGGCGGCCACGAGCAGGTCGACCATGTCGGGATCGAAGGCTTTGAGCGGGCGCTCCGTGCGATGCAGGATGGTCACGGCCGCACCCGCTCGCGCCGCCACATGGGCGAACTCGAACGAGATGTAGCCGCCGCCGATGAAGACGATCCGGCGCGGCAGCGTGGGGAGATTGAGGAAATCGTCGCTGGTGCGCGCGAGCTCGGCCCCGGGAATCTCCGCGCGCCGCGGAGCGGATCCCGTCGCCAGCACGATGTGGCCGGCGTGCACGCGCGTGTCGCCCACCTCCACACAATCCTCGGCCACGAACCGGGCCCGGCCCGAGAGGACGCCGATGCCCGCCTCCTCGAACCCGCGCACCGTGCCTTCCGGGATGCCGTCGAGGAACTCGTTCTTCAGCGCCTGCAGCGCCGGCCAGTCGCAGCGCGGGGCGCTCTCGATGCCCCGGCCCACGAGGTGACCGGCCATGGCGATGGCCTCGGTGTTGGCCACGAGGTACTTCTTCGGCTGACAGCCCCGCAGCGCGCAGGTCCCGCCGAACTCCCGTTCCTCGGCCACGTGGACGCGCCGGCCGGCGGCCCGCAGTTCGTGCGCGCAGTAGTGGGCGGAGGTGCCTGATCCCACGATCAGGACGTCGGTGCGAAGTTCGTTCATGGCGGCGATGGGACGCCGCGGCCGGCGCTTTATTCCGGAGATTCTCGCGACCCGGATTCTCGCGGGCGATTCAGCGCGGAGCTTCCAGCAAGATGTACAGCAAATTATCCGTGAAGGCGGGATCCTTGGTGATGTCGAGGTGATCCGAGAAGTGGAAATGCACGCTCGCCCACGGCACCGGGCTGCGGACGCGCCCGGTGGACTGCGCGGCCGTCCGTTGATCGACCAGCGCGCTCGCCCGCGTGACCGTGCCGTCGCCGGGCGCCAGGCCGGTCAGGCGGACCTTGGCCAGCGGCGACGACTCGGCCACGGTCGGCACCTCCTTCGCATCGCCCGCAAACAGATGGAATTTCACATGGGCCGGCGGAGGCGGACCGGCCGCATGCACGGCCCCGGCAAACTGCCGCGCCCGGGCCAGGCATTTGCGGAGATGGTCGAGCGCGATGGCCCGTCGGACGGCCGGATCGGCCTCGTGCGGGAGCAGCTGGGCGAGCACCGCGTCCTGCGCGGGATCGGCCAAGCCCCAGCCCAGACGAATCCATTCCTCCGCCGAGAATAGATCGATCGCCCGGCCCGTCTGCGCATCCCGCGCCGCGGTTCCGGGACCGCTGGGGAGAAGCTGATAGACGGACGGCAGCGTGCCGATGAGCGCCGCGGCGTATTTCGGAATGAACGGACCGGGTTTGAAGCCCGTGGTCAGCTGCTCCAGGGCGAAGAGGGAACCGTTCCCCGGCGTGCCCACCAGGATGACCTTGTCGACGTGCCGCGCGCCCTCCCAGGTGACCGCCGCACGCCCGCCGCCCGCGGGCAGATCGCGAGAGCCGTACCGCAGCATGTATTGGGTGATCAGCCCGCCCATCGAGTGGGCCACGATGTCGAAGTGGACGTCGTAATTGCGCACGCCGTAGCGCTTCGCGAACTCGGCCTGCACGTAGCGACGCTTCTCCAGCAGGAACGCGTGCAGCCGGCGCGCGTTCTCCGCATTGTCCCGCCGCCAGTCGTAATCGAACTGGAAGCAGGTGAAGTGATCCTGGCCGTAGTCGATCGCGCCGGCCTTGCCCAAGCCCTCGTCCACGTAGCCGCCCACGCCGAGCGTGCCGAGGATGTTGGCGTAGGTGTTCAAGGCCACCGGCAGGCCCAGCAACCGGACCTGCAGCCGGTCCAGCGCGCCGGCCGAATAGACCGAGTCGGTCAACTCGCTGAGCCGCGCGCCCGGCCGCATCGGCAGCGCGAAGCGCCGCGCATCGTGCGGCACGGCGGGATTGAGCGCGCTGCCCCCGAAAGCCCCCCAGACCAGCCGCTCGCTCCCCGCCTCGCGCAGCTTGGAGCCGAGGATGCCCGGAATGACGATGACCGGATTCCGGCCCGGCCCGTGTTCGCGCGCCGCCGCTGAGTATAGCCCGCCGAGCTTCGGCGCCTGCACAGCCGTGCTGCAGCCCGGGACGGCGAAAAGGACAAGGGCCAGCCAGCCCACGGCGCGCGAGGTCGACATGAGCGCAAGACGCGGCGGGAGAAGGAGTATTCCCCGGTTTTTCGGCTTGGCCTTGCGCGGCGATGCGCACGCCGCCGCTAAACCGTGCCGAGATAGGAGATCCGGCCCGGCTGTCGCGACGAGGGCTCCAGCAGGCCGGAGCGCCCCAGGATCACGGCAGCTTGTACACTTCCACCAGCGCGATCCCGCTGCTGCCGCCTTTGCCTCGCACGACGGCGGTGTAGGCACCGCGCGGCAGGGTGGCGAGGACGGCGCATTCGGCGGCGGACGTGGGGGCGAGGCCGGTGGCTTGAATGTCGGCGGCCTGACTGGAGGCCCAGTCGTCGTTGCTGGCCACGAGATTGCCGGCGGCGTCGCGCAATTCGAGGGTCGGGTCGGCCAGGACGCCGCTCAGGCCGGCGGCGGCGAGCGACGGACCGATCGCCCGGACCAGCACGCGGGCGGAGCCGGAGGCGTCGGCCCCGAGGCCGGCGCCGACCACGAAGCCGCCGATCATGACGCTGTCGCCGGTCTCGACGCGGCCGCGGGTGCTGAGATTGATGAGCTGGGCGTCGGCGGTCGGAGCGAGATCGTAGACTTCGACGATGGCCACGCCGGTGCTGGCGCCCGCGCCGCGCACGACGGCGGTGTAGGCGCCGGGCGCGAGCTCGACCAGCAAGGCGGCCTCCAGCTCGGAGCCGGGCGCGAAGCCGCTGGCCTGGATCTCGGCCTGCTGGGTGGCGCGCCAGCCGTCGTTGCGGGCCAGCGAGACGCCGGCGGCATTGAACAGCTCGAGCGACGGATCGGGCAGCACGCCGCTCACGCCCGCCGCGGCGAGCGAGGGCCCGAGCGCGCGCACCAGCACGCGCTTGGGCAGGGCGCCGCCGATGACGAAGCCGCCGATGGCCACGGCATCGCCGGTCTGCGCGCGCAGGCGGGTGGAGAGATTGATCGCCCGGCCCAACGGCGCCACCGAGGCGGCGACGCGCGGGTCGGAGAGCGAGGCGAATTCGGATTGGTTGTCCTCGCCGTCGCCGTCGGCATCGGCCCCCGCGCCGCTGATGGCCGGATTGGCCAGTTCGGCGGGCGTAAAATGCAGCGCCTGCCATTGCGCGAAAGTCAGCGCCGGGAGCAGATATTGCCGCGCCAGCGTCTCGCCGTCGCCCGGGGCGGTCCCCAGCAGGGTGAGCGTGAGGCTGCCGGCATCGACCGAACGGCGGAGCTGCGCGCGGCTGAACGGCCCGAGCCCGGCGCGGTCGCTGGCGTAGTCGTTGGCCGCCACGCGGTAGACGAAACCGCGCGTCTCGCCGCCGAATTGTCCGCGCGCCACGAGGTCGATGTTCCCGGCGCGGGCCTGCGCCTCCAGCGTGGTCCAGTCGGCCTCACCCGCGCTGCGGCTGGCGGCGGTCAGAGTGCGCGCGTAGCCCACGGCCGGCGCCGTGCCGGTGTCGAAGCATTGCACGAAGGCGGTCAGGTTGCGCTTGCGGGTGGTGTCGTTGGCGAAGCGATTGAAGACCGGCCGCGAGAGAAACGTGAACAGATCGGGATCGACGCCGTCGTGGGTGAAGCCGTAGCCGCTGAGCGAAACGGCCGTCGCGCTGCGTCGGAAGTAGACCTTTTGAAACGCATCGCGCAGCTGCGGGACCTTGAACGATTGCGACTCCTGCAGCGCGAAGGCGGGAATGAGGGTGCCGTTCGTGCCGGTGGGCAGCGTGTGGCAGGTCGCGCAGGTCAGGCCGGCATTGTAGACCTCGTTCACGTACGTGTTCTGCCCGGCCACCGTGTCGCCGGCGTCGGGCGCGCCGGGCGGGAAGAAGCGGGGAGCGATGCGATCGAGGTTCTGGTTCGGATTCGCCGGCATGCGCACGGTGCGGATGAAGTCGCGGAACGCCGTCATCTCCGCCGCGCTCAACGTCGAGCCGCCGAGCAGCGAGGCGAAGGCGCCGTTGAACTGCTCGAAGCCGGCCCGGTCGCCGCGCCAATGCAGCGGGTCGAGCCCGGCCAGCCCGCGCAGGGTTTGCGTGGTCATGGGGCCCTTCATCGGATGCATGTCCATGCTCAGCGGGAAGGGCGAGCCGACGGGCTGACTGCTGACCTGCTGCATTTCGCCGCCCGGATCGCCCAGGTCCCAGGCGAGATCGTCGCGGTGGCCGTCGATGTGGCAGACCGCGCACGACTGCGTGCCGTTGCCGGAGAGGAGAGCATCGTAGAGAAACCCCCGCCCCGCGCGCACCGCGGCCGGGGTGGGATCGGCCGTTCCGATGGCCCGCTCGCCGAGCACCGCGCCGCCGGCCGGAGCGACGACCGTGAGCGTGTTGGAGAGGCGGTTGGCCACGTAGAGCCGGCCGTTGGCCGCGTGATAGACGAGCCCGCGCGGCCCGCGCTTCTCGGCCGGACGTGCCACGCCGCCGCTGGTGGGGCCGGTCTCGATGCGCTGGACGATGGCGCCGTCGGCCGCGCGCACGCGGGCCACGCGGTCCGTCCCGAAGCTGGCCACCCAGACGTGCGCGCCGTCCGGCTCGAAGGCCAGAGCCGTCGGCTGCGCCAACGCGGTGGCGCGCGCGGCCGGGTTCGGCAGCAGGCTGTAGTCGAGCCCCGGATTGAGATCGATGAAGCCGGCCGCGCCGCTGGCCAAGTCGACCCGCGCCAGCCGGTGGTCGACCGCGTGCCCGCGCAGCGTCGGTTCGAAGCGCACGAGATTGCGCGCCTCGGTGTGCGCCGTCCAGACCTCGGCCGACCCCGGCCGGACGGCGAGCGCGAAATGGATCGTGCCGAGCCGCGGGAAGTAGCGCGTGACCGTGGCCGTGCCCGGATCTATCTCGGCCACGTCGTTGTCCGGCTGGTTCAGCCGCGGCTGCAGGCGGGCATCGTCCGCCGGGACGATCAGCCCGACCTGCGGCGGTGCCGGCAGCGCGGGGTTGGTCGGGTTCGGCTGCCCCGGAGCGAGATTGGGCGGCAGCAGCGTGGTCCGGTTGCCCGAGAGGAACATGGCCGCGTAGACCTTGGTGCCGTCGGCGTTGACCGCCAGCGCGCGCGGCGCAAGCCCTTGGATCGGGATGACGCCGAGCGGCGCGCGGGTGGTCGCATCGAAGACCCGCACCGTATTGCCGCCGGCGCAGGAGACGAACGCCTTGCCGCCCGCGAAGGCGACATCTCCGGGGTCCGACGGGCAAGCGAGCGTGTCGAGGATCGCGCCGCGGCCGACCGCGACCACGCTGACCGAGCCCGAGGCGGCATTCACCACCCAGACCTCGTCATTGGTCCGCGCCTGCAGCGAGACGGGATCGAGCCCGACCGCGATCTCCCGCAGCAGCGTCGGAACCGCCGCCTGTGCGTCGGACACGTCGAAGACCGAGAGCCGCCCGAGCGGCGTGTTGAGGACGAAGAGCCGCGAGCCGTCGGGCGAGAGTCCGAGAGGCCGCGTCTGCGAGACCTCGAAGTTGGCTGGGCCGGCCGTCTGGGCGGCCAGCGGAGTCAGCGCGAACGAAAGGCAGGTAGCGACACGCCCGACAGCGCGGAGGATGAGGCGAGAGATCATGGAGCGGAGCGTGCGCACCCTTAGACGCATATCACCCGCAGAGGTGACAGGGGAAGTGCGGTCCGCGTCGCTCCCGCGCCCGCTGAATGGCCGGGAGGAGGTGCAGTAGGTTAGGTCAGCCCGGCCAGGCGGAGCGAGCGCGTCCGGAGCGAGCGCACAAGGCGGCCGCCCGCGGAACGGCGGACTGGGGGCCGAGGGAATTCCGGCCTGATTCCTAGCGCGCCTTGGTCCTCCGGGCCTCCAGCTCGCGCAGTCGCTCCGAGATTTCGTGGGTGCGTCGGCGCAACGCCTCGAGCTTGAGATGCAATTCACCCAGCTGGCTGCGTGAGACCCCCAACCTCGCGGCGACGCGGTCCGGCGCAGGAGGCCGCAGGGGTGAACCGTGGGACGAAGTCATGGCGCGCAGTGTTGAGCAACTCGCGTTCCCTGCCCGTTCCCCACCGCCCCAGATCAGGGATTTCCTGACTCATGACACGCCCTGGGAAGTCAGCCGCGGGTACATGCCTGGCTTCCAGGCGAAAAGCGGGCTGCCCGGGGGAAGCGCCGCGGACACAGTGCCGTTCGAGCCCTGGCCTGCATCCGTTTGGATCGCCGTGGTTGTGGCAGGCTCTCGCCTCAGTTTGACGGGGTGTGGAAGACCTTTCGGCGGTCGTAAGCGTTTTCTCGTGGGTGACCAAACCTCTTGGGGATTACAAACCCCATAACATCCATCGTCAGCTCCAAAGCAGCCTCGGGATCACCAAGATTGCTCGCGTAGAACTTCACCCCACCGGCTGCAGCCAAGTTCAGGTTCCTATATGGCTTCGATGTCCTTAGCGAGTAACTCTGTCTTTCCAGTCTCATGGTCCCATCGGTAGATAGCTTCACCTAACTCCGCGGGTCTGTCCGCTGCAGGCCGAAGAATTAGGAAGTCCCCTCCTCCGTTGTGCGCGATGACGAATGCTCCCCGTGAAAAGCTACCCCACTCCCGTGCTTGCCTTGATTCGCGTGCGATGTCGTTACACGTCCGGGAGAGTCTTTTCCGGTCTGATGTGTCAAGAAAGGGAATGAGCCACACGACTCTCCGTTCACGTCTATCTCTCCGCCGTTGTCGCGCGCCATCCGCGCTTTGAAGCCGGGCGGAAACAAGACTCCGGTCTTAGTTTCTGTTTTGCGTATTTCTTCAAGGCTGATTGGGGAAGACATATCGAACCACGGGAAGACCGCATTCCAGGGTCAGGTAAGGAGCCAGCCGGCGAGCCTCCGGGCCTTTGCGACCAAGCGAGAGCCGGAGGAACGAAGTCTGGCGGAATTCGCCACACTGTCTGATTCTGCTATCGGAATGTCCGCTGCCACCAGCCGGCCAGTAGCCCCGGGAGTCCGCCCCAGTCAAGGATGAGCGGGAGAAGACAGCAGGTCCAAGGAATACTCCCAGGCAGGCAGAGTAGCCCAAGGCTCGCGAAGAGTCCTCCGAGCAGCGGAACCGCGGACGCAACCTCTTCCCTGCGAACGATGCTGCAATAGAACAGCTTCGCGTTATGAATTATAAGAAGAGCGCCGAACGCCAGGCTCACCGAGCCGAGCGCCCAACGAAGGGTTGTGATCATCCCCAAGGATAGCACTTTCGAAAGCGGATGAAGCCAGTGGGGCTGGATGACGCAAACGCTGTAACAAAACTACACTCGGTGAGCTTGCACGGCGCCACGGGTCTACGCCGGAGGCGTTCGCTCGCAAGCGCAAGGCGCGCACTTTGCCGTTGGGGCGCACGCCGAGATCAGCGACGGAGTCGAAGGGCGCGCTTTTCGGAGTGCGACCGCGCAGCGGGCGCAGGAGGCATGACGACCGGCGGAATTCACTGCACCGTCGGGTCCGGCTCTTGCGACTCACGGAAACCGAGCCTCCTGCCGTGCCCGCTCCTTTCGGCGGTCGAATACACTTCCAATCCAATACCACCAAGCACTACCCGCCAGAATCAGCGAACAGATGAATGCGTTTGTGGAGTTGGGTGAGATGATCGGGCTCAGAAACACGTCGAGTAAGCTAGAGATGGGAAAGTCGATAATGACCAAGACGACGGGCAGCATGCCATTCGCAACCGGATCCCACGCCGTAATGCCCCAGATCACGACCCCCAGGCAGCCGTGAACAAGACTTAGCGCTGATGCCATCTTCATCTTGGGAAGCGAGTTGCTGTGGGTAGCCGTTGCAAAAGCTGGTTAACGCGTCTGAGATTGCGGCTTCGAACGGGTGGGGATCTGTGCTGTTGGAGCCGACGCGTGTCCGAGTTACGACTTGGAGCCAGTCGTGGGTCCAAGGGCGTATGCAGTTCGAGGTAAATCGGAAACATCTCCCGCCGGCGAAAGCCCGATTTCCAGGCCGTCGGCAGGACTGCGGGCCTTGGGTCGGGTTCTTGATCGCGTCATTCAACAGTGCTCTTAAGCGCCATTTCTGCCTTTGTCGATCGTCCGATATGATCGCACTAAAGCGGTCCAAGAAACGGCGACTATGAAAATATAGAACAATGTAAACCTCCAATCATCTACTGTCAGAGCGAGAACCACGGCAAGAATCCCGGGAAAAACGCCGATCAATCCGCATCCGAAAGCGACGCGACCCGGGCGGCGTGAGAACTGACTGGCTGCGAGGGCGACAAGACTTGGCACCATCAGCACCAAAACAAAGCAGGGAAGCTCAGACTTTCCCGGAATGGGTACACCGCTTGCAATGAAACTGAGAGAATCGCTCATGAATAATGAATAGGCAGCGGCCGGCGCGGAGGAATACGCGACCGGGGTAGAGGAGCAAGCGCGCAGGACGCCCTGCTGGGGAAACCCAAAGGTCCGACACCGAGCCATGCGGCGCAACTCCTGGCAGTCCAGCCACAAAGGGCTGTCCCAGTTCTGTCCCGGCCTCCCGCGGTGCACTTCCGGCGCTGGGTTGGTGAGTGACGTCCGGAGCTGCCCGCGTTGGACGATCATGCGCGGCAGGTGGCCAACGTTCCACTCGCCGTCGCAGTCCGAATGGTCCATGAGGAGGGGATAGTGGGCCGCCTGCAGGTGCTTGGCGATGGTGTCGCGAAAGTAGCCGAAATCACTATAGTGACCTACCTCGTATTCTGCGAGGTCCTCGCCGTCTTCGCTAAAGATGCACAAGCAGAGACCCATGTGGGAGGAAAGCATAACCTATAGCCCAACGCCACAGGCTAGACACCGGCTTGGGGCCTCAGCCTCCCGACGACTCTCGCCCCGGCCGCGTCGCATTGGCGAGGATTCCCGATAGGAAAGCCGAACGCATCAGCGATTGAGCAAGGGGGCGCGACTCCTGCTCGGACGAGCGAAGCGAGAGCAGGAGGCGTGACCTTTGGCGGAATTCGCTGCACCGTCTGGTTCGGCTTGGATGGGACAGATCGCCGATGTTCGCAAGAGACACCGCTTAGGAGGTGAAAGACTCGCTCTCAAGCAGGTGACTGACATCAGTGAAGGCCGAATCCTGACCCTGCGAACTGAGCGAAATGGAGATGAAGACCTTGCGATCGTTCGCGTCGAATTTAAATAGATCCCATTGATCCATTTCGGTCACTGCATAGCGACGCAGGAGCAGGAACATCGTTCGGATCTCGCTATCGGACATCCTATCGACCTTTGCGCTATGTTCAGTCATATCGAATTCGATACTCGCGATTACTTCTGAAGCCGAAGACGCGTGCTGGCGCTGACATTCTTTCCGGTTGCCGAGACTTTATGGCTGCGCGCGGTGGGTAGTTCGGTGACTGCAGCCACAGAAAGAGGCGGTGTGTTTGCCGGACATTAATCG
>JAFEGM010000044.1 GCA_018240025.1 Verrucomicrobiota bacterium | reverse complement strand
TCGCCGGCGGCACCGTGGTGCACATGTCGAGCGGCTGGAGCGCGCTGGTGCTCTGCCTCATCCTCGGACCGCGTCTGGGCTTCGGGAAGACGCCCATGGCGCCGCACAGTATGGTGCTCTGCATGGTGGGCACCGGGATGCTCTGGGTGGGCTGGTACGGATTCAATGCCGGCTCCGCCCTGGCGGCCGACGGCGTGGCGACGAACGCCTTCATGACCACGACGCTGGCCGCCGCGGTCGCCGGACTCGTCTGGGGCGTGGCGGAGGCGCTGCTCAAGGGCAAGCCGAGCGTGCTGGGATTCTGCTCCGGCGTCGTGGCCGGTCTGGTGGTGGTGACGCCCGCCTGCGGCTTCATCACCGCGTCCGGCGCCATGGTCATCGGCCTGCTCGGCGGCCTGGTCCCGTTCTTTGCCTGCAACTACCTCAAGGGCATGCTGAAGTACGACGACGCGCTCGACACCTTCGGCGTGCACGCGGTGGGCGGGACGCTTGGCGCTATCCTCACCGGACTGCTGGCGACCCCGGAGGTGAATGCGAACCTCGCCACCAACCTCAAGGACATCGTCGGCAAGACACTGATCTTCGAGCAGCTCAAGGCCGTCGGCCTCACGCTCCTGCTGAGCGTCGCCGCCACCGCGATCATCGCCTACGCGCTCAAGTTCACGCTCGGCCTGCGTCCCAGCGAGGAGGTGGAATTCGGCGGACTCGACATCGCCGAGCACGGCGAGGAGGGCTATCACGCCTCTTCGGTCGGTGGCGTGACACTGGAAAAGCCGTCGCTGCCCACGCTGGGCGGCACCTCGCCGCTGCTGACCGGCAAGGCGGAACAGGCCTCGGCCTAAGGCGCCAGGTTCACCAGGAAAGGCAGGCTCTGCGTCAGCCTGCCTTTCTTTTTTTGCGCTCGGGGCCGGACGGGACTAGCACTCCACCACGTTTTCGTCTTGTCCCGTCCGGCGCACTAGGCAGAATGCGCCCCCGGTTGCCCGCGTGAAGCGTTTCCTCTCCGCTCTCATTCTTCGATTCCTGCCTGCGCTCCAGCCGCCGGCGGTGATGCTCGATGCGCGGGATAGCCTGAAGCGGGCGCTCGCGGCGGTTTCGAGTCGGTTGCCGAGCGAAATGCCGGCCTTTCAGCTGCCGCGCCTGCCGGAGCTGACGCTCCCCCGACTCCCGGAGCTGTCGCTGCCGAAGCTGCCGGAGTTGTCGATGCCGCGGCTGAAGTTCCCGGCGCTGCCCGAGATGCCATCAATGCCGTCGATGCCCTCGATGGCGGGTCTGGGCCGCTTCCTCTCGGGTCTTTCGATTTCCACCCTGGTCTTCGCGCCGGGGCAGCTGCAGGGCATCGCAGCATTCTGCCATTTCGCCGCCGGGGATCTGACGCCGCAGGCCGACGTCCCGCGGACGGAGCAGATTTCCACCGACCCCGGCCGCGCGCCGAGTCTGCTGCGCAGTGCGGTGCGGCTGCTCGAATGCGTTTGGGATCGGCTCGAAACCGGTGCCCGCGCCTGGCGGCCGGTCTTGCTCGCGGGTGCTCCGCGGGCCGATGCGCTGCCTCCGGCGGCGCCCCTGCCGCGGCGCGTGGTGGCGGCGGAACTCGCCTGGCCCGCGCCTCAGGCGGAGTCCGTGGCGGAAGTTTGGTTCGAAGACTGTGAGCGGGGCCAGCGGCCTCCGCCGGTGCTGGCTTGATTCGTCGGGCGTCCCGCCGTCGCGGGCGCTTTTCGTTTTCAACCTCACCCCTGCGTCCTGGACGGACGCACACAGTTCCTCACATGAATTCTCTCAAAAAGGGCTGGCACGCCCTGATCAGTGCCTTGGATTCCGATCATTTCAGCGACCCCATCGAGGTCGTGCGCGCGCAGCCGGAGCGCATCGACCCGGCCCGCTGCGTCTCCTTCGCCGTCCTGCACCTCGGGTGCCTGGGCATCATCTGGGTCGGCGTGGGCGCCTGGGCGGTCTGGACCGCCGTGGCACTCTACTTCATCCGGATGTTCTTCGTCACCGGCATCTACCACCGGTATTTCAGCCACAAGACCTACTCCACCTCGCGCTTCGTCCAGTTCCTCATGGCCCTGGCGGGCACGACCTGCGTGCAGCGTGGGCCGCTCTGGTGGGCCTACGTGCATCGCCACCACCACCGTCATTCCGACGAACCGCCAGATATGCACTCGCCCGTGCAGCACGGATTCTGGTGGTCGCACATCGGCTGGATCACCTCGAACAAGAACCACCCGACCGACTACACGAAGATCAAGGATCTCGCGAAGTACCCGGAACTGCGCCTGCTCAATCGCTACGACCTGCTCGGCTCGGTGCTGCTCCTCTCGCTCCTCGCCATCTGGGGCGCGGTACTGCGCAGCTACGGCGTCGACACGAGCCCGATGCAGATGATCGTCTGGGGCTACTTCGTCAGCACGACCTTCCTCTTCCACGGCACGGCCTGCATCAACTCCATGGCGCACGTCTTCGGCTCGCGCCGTTACGACACCAAGGATGACAGCCGCAATTCCTTCCTGCTCGCGCTGATCACGCTGGGCGAGGGGTGGCACAACAACCACCACCGCTACATGTCGGCCACCCGCCAGGGGTTCTACTGGTGGGAAATCGACATCACCTACTACCTGCTGAAGGCCATCTCCTGGACCGGCCTGATTTGGGATTTGAAGGGAGTGCCGAAGTCGGCGTATGAGAACCAGGAGGTACCCGCGGATGAGGCGGACCTGGAGGACCCGGAAGCGGCCGTGATCGCGGCTGCCGCGGCCGCCAAGTCCGGCGCGTCGGTCGGGGCCTAGCGCTTCGATCTTTCCTATGCTCCGCCTCGTCCGACTCCTGGGTGCACCCCACGCCTGCACAAACTTCGAGCGCACGACGGCGGAGCTGTTGAAGGAATTCGGTTTCGTCACCTCCCAGAGCGCGGGCGATTTCGTCATCGTCCTGGGGGGCGACCCCGATCGAGCGGCCAAGGCGACCGAGGCCATGCCCGGCAGCGTGGTCGTGTGGGTGCCGCTGACGACCAGCGCCAACGAGGCGTTGAACGTCATTCAGCGCGGTCCCATCGGCCCGGCCGCGACCCTGGCCATCGGCGAGGCCGGAATGAAGAATGCCTTGCTGCACTTCGCCGCCGTGCGCGCGGCGCGCGGTGAGGAGAAGATGGTCGAGCAACTACGGGAATTCCGCCGGCGTCAGACCGAGGCCGTGCTGGCCATGGAGCTGCCGGAATAGCGGCTTCAGCGCGGCAGCGCCTGCAGGACGGCGGCGAGCCGGCCGGTGGCGTTGGTGGAGCGCACCACGCCGGTGCGGTCGACCACGAGCAGGCAGGGCAGGGCATTGATCCCCAACTGCCGGGCGGCGGGGCTCTCCCACGCTTTGCCATCGCCCACGAACGTGGCGCGCAGCCCGTTTTCGGCCAGGAGGGCTCGCGCCCGCGACAGGTCTTCGTCCAGGCTGACCGCGATCAGGTCGAAGTCGAGCGTGGCCTGCGCCCGCTTTAACTCCTCCAGCGCCCGCAGCGACGGCGCCGACCACGAGGCCCAGAAGGCGATCACGCTGACGCGGCCCGGCACGGGCGCAGCGGCCCCGAGGGATGCGGCAAGATCGATTTTCCGATCCAGCAGCGCGAGCCGCTTTTGATCATCGCGAATGCGCCGACGCAGGGCCTCGGCGGTCGCATCGGTCCGGGGACCCAGCAGGGTCAACGCCTCTCCCAGCAGAGCGCGGCGCTCGCCCGGCTGGTCCTCGAACAGCGTGCCGACCTCGACCAGCAGTCCCGCCGTGCGCTTGTCGGAAGGCAGCGCGCGCGAGAAATCGCGCACCGACCGCAGCAGCCAGGTGCGCTGATCGAGGCGCGCCTCGGGACCGAGGCGCGCCAACCGCTGCATGGCTTCCGTCAGGCGAAGATAACGCGCATCGGCTCGCCCGGAGGCCGTCGTGGCGGGATCCGATTCGATTGCCGCCAGCAAACGGTCGGCCTCCTCGCCCGTGACGGTGGCGCCGGGCAGGCGGGCGCGGGCGTATTTGATCGCGACCAGGCGAATGCGGGCCTGGTCGCGCCGCGCATCGGCCGGATGAGTCTTGAGGAATCGCTCCAACTGGCGCGTCTGCAGGTCGAGATGCGCCTGGGCCATGGCCAGCGCCTCGGCCCGGTCCTTGGGCGGCGCGGGTGGGCCGGAATCCAGCGCCAGAATTTCCCGCCACGCGGCTTCGGCCTCCGGGCTCGCCGCCGACGCGGGTGGGCAGCAAAACGCCGCGGCTGCGAGCAGGGCGCAGGCGCGGCGGAAAGCGGAAACGACCGGTCGGCTCAATGCGGCGGATGGTTCGTCGCGGGCGCGGCCGGCACCGCGGGGGCCGGCGCGGCCGGGGCGACCGGCTGCTGGGCGGCACCATAGGGCTGAGCCTGCGGAGCGGCCTGCGGATTGACGCGATTGGGATCGGCGGCCTCGAGCTCGCGATTGAACTCGTCCTTGGCCTTGCGGAATTCATTGGCGGCCTGGCCGAGCCCACGGGCCAGCTCGGGCAACTTCTTCGCGCCGAACAGGATCAGCACGAGAAGGAAGATCAGAATCAGCTCCGGTCCCCCGGGCATGCTCAAGGCGAGAAACGGCGTCATGGGCGAAAGGCTATCACCCCGGCAGGGCGATGCAATCTGAGTTGTCGGAGTGACAAAGCCTGATGGCCGCGTCAGGTGGAATCGGTGAAGATCATCTCCTGGAACGTCAACGGCTTGCGCGCGGTGCTGCGCAAGAACCTGCTCCCGTTTCTTGCGACGGAGCAACCTGACATTTTCTGTGTGCAGGAAACGAAGGCGCGGGCCGAGGACGTCGAGCCGCTTTGGCCCGGACACTACGAGGTGCACTGGAATTCGGCCGAACGGCGCGGCTATTCCGGCACGGCCACGTTTACGCGGCAGCGGCCGCTGGCCGTCTCTCGCGGGATCGGCGTCAAGGTCCACGACCGGGAGGGGCGGGTGCTCACCACCGACCACGGCGAATTCTTCCTCGTCAATGTCTACGTCCCCAACGCGCAGCGCGAGCTGACGCGGCTGCCCTACCGGCAGAACTGGGACCGCGCGTTTCTGCGCTATCTGCGCGCGCTCGAGGCACTCAAGCCGGTGGTGGTCTGCGGCGATTTCAACTGCGCCCACACCGAGATAGATCTGACCCATCCGAAGCCCAACGTGAAGAACCACGGCTTCACTCCGCAGGAGCGCGCCGGCTTCGGGCGGTATCTGGCGGCCGGCTGGCTCGACGCCTTTCGCGAGTTCGAGACCGGCGGCGGCCACTACACCTGGTGGAGCGTGCTGAACGGAGCGCGGGCGCGCAATGTGGGCTGGCGCATCGATTACTTCCTCGTCTCGCGCCAGCTCCGGCCGCGCCTGCAGCGGGCCTGGATTCTCCCGCACGTGCAAGGGTCGGATCATTGCCCGGTGGCGATCGAACTCGCCTGAACCGTTTCTTGACGCGCGACGGGCGGAGGAGTTCTGCTTGGGGCTCTTCACCGCCGGCGTCGAACCCGCCTGCGTCGAACCTGCCTCTCCAGTGACCTCCTCCCGCCTGCTCGCTTCTGCTCTCGCTCTCGCCACGTTTTGTCTGAGTGCTTGCAAGGACGCGCCGAAACCGACGGCCGCCACGCCCACGCCCACGCCCACGCCGAGCGGCCCGCAGCCCATCGCGGTGGACAGCAAGACCGCCCCGACGGTCGTCAGTGCGCCGAAGTACGACGTGAAGGATCCGATCAATGCCCGCATCCGGCAGGACGTGCTCGAGCGGGTGGATCGACTGCCGAATCTGACCAACGAGCAGCGCAACAAGCTCTATGCTTCGGTCGACCGGGCGCGCGGCATGGGCTGCGTGCTCATCGTGCCCTTCCTCGAGGGGAAGCGCGTGCTGGCGGACGCCGAGCGCAAGGTCCTGGTCAACGGCATCCGCTCGGAGGCGGTGCAGAAGCTGATCGACGATCCCTCGCTCGTCTTTGTCGTACTCGGTTACGCTAATGAAGCCGGCAGCGAAGCGGAGCAGATCAAGCTGGCCGGCGAACGCGCGGAAAGCGTGAGCACGACGATGCGAGATCTGGCCAATGTGACGAACACGATCTATCCCGCGGGCATGGGGGCCTCCGATGCGAAACAGAAAGCCGCACCGGGCGCCGGCCGGGTGGCGGAAATCTGGGCAGTCTTTCCCTGATCCGCCCGGTCTGGACGGGCTTCAGCGCGGGGCGGGGAGGGCGTCGATCGCTTTGAGGACGGTGTAAAATTCCTCCACCCGTCCGTTGCCGGGGCGAGTCCGCGCCACGATGCGGCCGGCCGGATCGACCAGGCAGAGGGCGAACGAGCCGGCGTGCCCGAAATTTTCCCACAGCGCCAGGACCAGACGCTGATTGCGCGCATTGACCGTGGGCCAGGCGGCACGGTTGTCGCGCAGCATTTCGCCCGTCTCGGCCACGCTCATGCCCGGTATGGGCACCATGATGACCTCAAAGGCGGCCTTGCGCTCGCGGGCGGCGGCGAAGGTCTTGATCAGCTCACCCAGGGCCGACCGCCAGCGCTCGCCGCCGCCGAACTGCAGGAGCACGTACTCGGCCGTGGCGAGCTTGAGCGATCCCGGCAGCACCTGCACGCCATCGGCAAAGACGAGGTCGTTCTCGAGCGCGGTCAGCCGGTGCGGCGGGCGGCCGGTAGGCGCGGGAGTCGTCGGTCCACCCGCGGCCGCCGGAGGCGTCGGCGCGGCCTTCGAGGGCGCGTTCGGCTGCTGGGCGAGCGCGACCGAGGCTTTTTCCACGAAATCGGTCTGATTCGCCGGCACCATCAGGAAAGTGCCGGCGTGCTCCACCCCGAGCAGCGTGCCCTCCAGGCCCACGACCTTGGCGGTGGCGCCTGCGGGGACGGCGGCCTGCCCCTTGGCGGCAGGTTGCGCGACCTTGATCACCACCTCTTTCGGCCAGACGTCCGGACGACTCGCGAAGCGCGCGAGTTCGGTCGGCTGGGCCGAGACGATTCCGGCAGCGAGCAGGCTCAGGGCCCAGCGACACAGCTTCATGACGCAGATTCGGGCGGCGTCCGCGCGGCGCAAGGCGGAACCCGCCTTGCCGTCCGACCTCGCCGCGGGATGGTGGCGCATGTCCTCCACAAACGATTCTCTCCCGACCGAGATCGCCACCCTCGGCGGCGGCTGCTTCTGGTGCGTCGAAGGCTGCTATTTGCTCGCTCCCGGCGTGCTCAAGGTGGTCAGCGGCTACATGGGCGGCCAGGTGGAGAATCCGACCTATGAGCAGGTTTGCTCCGGGACGACCGGCGTTGCCGAGGTGGTACAAGTAACCTTCGATCCGGCCCGCCTGACCTATTCGGACATCATCGACCTCTTTTGGAATGCGCACGACCCGACGCAGCTGAACCGGCAGGGCAACGACATCGGCACGCAGTATCGCAGCGTGATCTTCACCCACAGCGAGGCCCAGCGCGAACTGGCCGTGGCCTCGCGCGACGCCGCGCAGAAAGCCTTCAGTGCGCCGATCGTGACCGAGATCGTGCCCGCCTCGAAGTTCACGCCGGCGGAGGAATATCATCAGGACTATTTCAAGCGGAACCCCAACCAGCCCTACTGCCAGTTCGTCGTCCGGCCGAAGGTCGAGAAGTTCAAGAAGGCGCTGGCCGCGAAATAGGCGCGCATTTCGTCGGTCCTGCCACTGGCGCACGGCCCCGACTGGGGCATGATCCGCCCATGCAAATCCGCCTTCTTGCCGCCTGCGCCGCCCTGTCGCTCTCGCTTCTGCCCGCCGCTCGGGGCAGCGATCCGAACTTCCCCGGGGTCGAGAAGGCGATGCCGGCGGAGACCTTCAAGGCCGCCGGTCTGGCCAAGCTGAGCCCGGGGGAACGCGCCGCGCTGGACGAATGGATCCGCGGCTACTCCGCCCGCCGCAGCCAGGAGGCCGCGCGCCAGGCCGGGGTGGACAAGGCCAAGGCGATCACCGAGTCGAAGATCTCCGGCAGCTACGTGGGCTTCAACGAGCGCTCGATCATCGTGCTCGAGAACGGCGACTCGTATCGCGTAGCCCAGTACAGCTCGTCCCGGAACAACCCCATTCAGTCGCCGCGTGTCTTCCTCATCCCCACGATGTTGGGCCTGAAAATGTTCATCCCGGCCACCGGCGATGAGTTCCGTGTGGTGAAGTCCAACTGAGCCGCCGCTTCGGCGGATCGCGCGAGCCACCGGCGGGCCGCGGGGAAGGGGATCCCACCCCGACCCGCTGCTCGCATGGTCGCCCCAGATCGACCGCCTCGTTCCCGCGGACGAAAAATTTGCCGCTCGCAGCGAATTTCGCTGGCGGAGTCGGTGCCCGTTCCTCACTCTTCGCGCCTGTCTTATGTTGCCTTCCCGGCCTGCCCTTCTCGCTGCCTGTCTCGGTCTCTCTTCTGTTCCAGTGCTCGCCCAGGTGCCGGGTCAGTCCATGGCCGAGCGCGAAATCGCCCGTCGGCAGGGCATGGCCACGACCGCCGACGGTCTCCTGCGCAAGGGCGATCAGGCGTATTCGCTGGGCGACTACGAGAATGCGGTGCGCGACTATCGCGGCGCCGTCGCCAATCTGCCGGAGTCCGACTACACCCGCGCCCAGCGCGCGGAGGCGGTGAACAAGTTCATGACGGCTTCGGTCAAGCTGGCCGAGCAGCGCATCGTTGAAGGGCGTTATCCGGAAGCCGAGCAGGTGCTGAAGGTGGTGCTGCGGCCGGAGTTCGATCCCAATTACCGGCCGGCGGTCACGTTGCTGCGCCAGCTGGAGGATCCGCAGTATCACAACCGGACCATCGGACCGAAGTTCATCGCCAAGGTGGAGCAGGTGAAGAAGCTGCTCCAGGAAGCTCAGGGCTTCTACGACACGGGCCGGTTCGATCTTTCCTTCAAGCGCTACGAGCAGGTGCTGGCGCTCGATCCCACCAACACGGCCGCCCGTCGGGGCCAGGAGAAGGTCCAGCTGGCCCGCACACGCTATCAGGAATCGGCCTACAACGAGGCCCGCGGCCGCGCGCTTTGGGAAGTGGCCAAGGGCTGGGAGAATCCGGTCCGCAAATACGGGGTCTCGCGCGATCCGCGCCTCGGCGTCACCCGCCAGCGGAGCGATGTCGGCACGGAGGCGATCAACCGCAAGCTGCAGACGATCGTCGTGCCGCTGATCGAGTTCCGGAACACGACCGTGCGCGATGCCATCGAATTTCTCCGCCAGGAGAGCATTCGCCTCGATAACACCGAGGAGAATGCCGACGCACGCGGCGTGAACATCTTCCTGAAGCTGAACCCCGGCGGACCGCGTCCGGTGGCCAATCCGGCCCCCGCGGCCGCAGTGCCCGGAGCGGATGCGAACGCCATCCCCGGTCTGGAGCCGGCGCCGGCTGATGCCACCGCGGCCGCACCCGCGGCGCCGGCCGCACCCGCCGCCAGCCCGGAAACGCGCATCACGCTCAGCCTGCGCCGCCTGCCGCTGCTGGAGGCGCTCCGCTACGTAGCGACCGCCGCCAATCTGAAGGTCAAGGTCGAGCCGTTCGCGGTCGCCATCGTACCGGTGACCGAGAACACCGACGCGCTCATCACCGCCGAGTTCCGCGTCCCGCCGAATTTCATCAACAGCACCGTCACGCCCTCCGGCGGGGCGCTCAATGCCCCGGCCCGGCGGCAGGGCGGCGGCGCGGGCGGCGGAGATGTCAGCGGCGCGGGCGCGGCCCAGATCACCCGCGCCTCAGCGCAGGAGTTTCTGCAGGCCAACGGCGTGGTCTTCCCGACCGGCGCCAGTGCCACCTTCCTGCCGGCCAGCAGCAAGCTGGTCGTCCGCAACACGCAGGAGAACATCGACCTGATCGAAACCCTGGTGCAGCAGGCGGCGGGCGATGTGATCAAGCAGGTCGAGATCGAGGCGAAATTCATCGAGATCACCCAGAACAACGCCAAGGAACTCAGCTTCGACTGGCTGCTCGGCAGCTTCAACGGCCCGGGCAAGAACCAGAAGGTCTTCTTCGGCGGCGGCGATGGCGCCAGCCAGCCCGGCAGCCCGCTCCCGCTGAGCGGCTACGGCGCGAACACTCCGGTGGGCGCCTACAACGTGACCAACGGCAACCGTTCGGGCGGTCTGGCCATCTCGGGCAACGCGATCGACGCGCTCCTCTTCGGCACGGCCGGCGCCCCGGCGGCTGCCGCCCCGGGCATCTTCAGCGTGGCGGGCGTCTTCACCGATCCGCAGTTCCAGGTGGTCATCCGCGCGCTCAACCAGAAGAAGGGCGTGGATCTGCTTTCCGCCCCGCGGGTCACGACCAAGAGCGGGCAGAAGGCGACCATCGAGATCGTGCGCGAGTTCCTCTATCCGACGCAGTTCCAGCCGCCGCAGATTCCGCAGAATTTCCGTGCCGACGGCGGCACCACCATCATCCCGGCCGGCACCGGCACGGTGGGTGTCTCCTCGGTGGGCAGCTCGTTCCCGGTCACGCCGACCACTCCGACGAACTTCGAGAAGCGCAACACGGGCGTGACGCTCGAGGTCGAGCCGGTGGTCGGCCCGGACGGCTTCACCATCGACCTCAATCTGCAACCGCAGGTGGTCGAGTTCGACGGCTTCATCAACTACGGTTCGCCCATCCAGACAACCTCAACCAACCTGCTCGGCCAGCCGGTGCCGATCGTCCTGACCCCGAACGTCATCAACCAGCCGATCTTCAGCACCCGCAAGGTCACGACCAGCGTGAGCATCTACGACGGCTCGACCGTCGTGCTGGGCGGCCTGGTCCGCGAGGATGTGCAGCGTGTGCGCGACAAGGTGCCGGTGCTGGGCGACATCCCGCTCGTCGGGCGTCTCTTCCGCAGCGAGGTGGATTCCTCCATCAAGCGGAACCTCATCATCTTCGTTACCGCCAAGCTGATCGATCCGGCCGGAGCGCCGCTCATCAGCAAGGAAGAGGAGGAGGAGACGATCGAGCCGCTGACGGGTCCCGATTACGTCAAGCCGCCGGTCGGGCTGCCGCTGTTCCCGAAGAAGTGAGCTGAAGGATCGTCCGGTCAGGGCGTGGCGGAGCGGGCGTTTCACGCTATGCTCCGCCTTTGGGTTTCCAGGTATGCGTTCGTTTCCCCCTGCTTTCGTCGTTTCTGCGTTGCTGCTGTCGGCCGCTTCGGCTTGGGCGCAGGCTCCAGCTGCTGCGCCCGCCCCCAAGCCGGGCTTTTTTTCCCGCGTGTTCGCTGGCAAACGGGAACCTGCGACGACCTCGACTCCGGCACCGACCGTCAAGGCCGTGCCGGTGGCCCGCAAGCCCGCGGTCGCCAAGGACGCCCGGCCGCAGAAACCGAAGCCACTGGCCAAAGCCGAGCAGCGTGAGCGTTACGCGCGGCTGCAGATCTATCTCGATCGGGCCCAGTTCGCGCCGGGCAAGATCACGGGCCAGTGGGATATTCTCGGACGCCGCGCATGGGCCCGCTACCAGGCCGCCAAAGGTCTGGCGCCAAGCGATCCGACCGTCACTCCGCCGGCGGAATTGGCCAACCTCGGACCGACCTATGTGACCTACCAGGTGCGCGCCGCCGACGCCGCGCAGGTCGGTGAACTGGCCGGCAAGGCGGCCGAGCAATCGAAGGCAAAGCGCATGCCGTATTCGTCGCTGGCCGAGATGATTACCGAGCGCTTCCACTGCGCGCCGGAGTTCCTGGCGGCCATCAATCCGGGGGTGAATCTCTCCAAGCTGAAGGTCGGCGACACGGTCAATGTGCCCAACGTGGTGCCGTTCGACCTGTCGGGGATGATCGTCGAGCGCGCACGTCTCGCGGCCCAGCGCGCCGAACGCGCCAAGCAGGCGCAGCAGGCTCAACTGGCCCAGGCGGCCAATCCGGCGGGACCGGTCGCGCCGGGAGCCGTGGTGCCGCCGCCCGTCGCGAATCCGACTACGAATGTCGCCGAACCTCCGCCCATCGACCCGAATCGCTACCAGATCACGGTGCTGACCGGCGAGAAGCAGCTCGAGATCCGCGAGAACGGCAAACTTGTCGCTTCGTTCCCAGTCACGCCCGGTGGCACGACGCTGCCCACGCCGAAGGGGAATTGGGTGGTGCGTTCAAAGGTCTTCCTGCCGGAGTTCCGGCACGACAAGTCGATGCTCAACACCGGCAAGCGATCCGACGATTTCCGCATGATTCCGCCCGGCCCGAACAATCCGGTGGGCGTCATGTGGATGGGCCTGAGCAAGGACGGCATCGGCCTGCACGGCACGAACTCGCCCAACACCATCTCCCGCGCCGCCAGCCACGGCTGCGTGCGCCTGGCGAACTGGGACGCGGTGCGCGTGGCCCAGTTCGTCGAGAAGGGCACGAAGGTCACCGTCGAATAGGGAAGTTTGGCCTGCGGCAGCGTCGCTTCGAGGACGAGGACGAGGACGAGGACGACGTAGAGGACGAGAGGACGACGAAGACGGCGGACAGCCCTGCCGTCCGGGATGCCTGCCATCCGCTGCCTTGCGCCCTTGGCGTCCGACCGCTCCGCGGCACCTTGCGGAATGTCCAGTCAGCATCTCATCCTGAATGAAGCGCTCCAAAGCTATCTGGAGCCGCTGCACAGCGCCCACGGCGACCCGCTCCTCGAGCAGCTGCGGGCCGAGACGATCCAACTTTGCGGCGAGCGCTCGGTCATGCAGATCAGCGCCCCGCAGGGTACCCTGCTCAGCCTCCTCGCTCGCGTCTGCGGGGCCCGCCAGATCATCGAGGTGGGCACGTTCACGGGCTACAGCGCGCTCTGCCTGGCGCGCACGTTGCCTCCGGGCCGGCTGCATTGTTGCGATGTCAGCGACGAGTGGACCGCCGTGGCCCGCCGCTATTGGGAGCGGGCCGGGGTGGCCGACCGCATCGACCTCCATCTCGGGCCCGCGGCGGAAACGCTCCGCGCTGCCGGCCGGGCGGACCTTCGACTTCGCCTTCATCGACGCCGACAAACCGGGCTACGACACCTACTACGAGCTGCTCCTGCCCCGCATGCGGCCGAATGCGCTCTTCGTCTTCGACAACATGCTCTTCGACGGTCGCATCGAGAACCCCGACCTCGAGTCCGCCGTGGCGCTGAACGCGCTGAACCAGAAGCTGGCCCGCGACCCGCGGGTGGAGTCGGTCCTGCTGCCCTTCGCAGACGGTCTCCACATCGCCCGGGTGCGGTGAGTCAGAGGCGGGGCGCATCCGCGCCGTCAGCTCGCGTCGGAATCCGACAAATCGCGCGCGGATCGTTGACATTCCGACGCGGTTTCAGTGTTCTAAAAGTTCAACCCCATAGCTTCGAACCCGACCGATTGCGTCGCGAACATGCGTCCCGCTGCGACTCCCTATAACGCCGTTCTCGTCCCGGCCCTGCTGAAGATCCAGCACGAGCACGGATATCTCGACCGAAATGCGCTCCTGCGCTTCTCCGAAGAATCGGGAGTGCCGCTCTACCGCATGCAGGCGGTGGCGAGCTTCTTCCCGCACTTCCGCCTGACCCCGCCGCCGAAGGTGGTCATCCGCGTCTGCCGCGACATGGCCTGCCGCATGAACGGCTCCGGCAAGACACTGGCCGAACTGCAGAACAGCTGCGGCCCGGACGTGGGAGTGGCGGGCGTGTCGTGCCTGGGTCGCTGCGACCGCCCCATGGCCGCGTGCATGACGGTCAACGGCTCGGAGCACGATCTGCTTTATCTCGGCCGCACCACCGCGCAGCTGCGCGAGATCGCCCAGGCTGCGGCCGCGGGGCATCCGCCCAAGGCCGACCACGATGCCGACCTGCCCTACAACGGGAATGACTGGCTGATCAATTCCTACCCCGGTCGCCCGGCCGAGTACACGGCGGTGCAGAAAGCCGTGGCGCTGCGCGATGCCTCCATCAACGCCTCGGTCGAGCATCTCCGCAGCACGGGCCAGCTCAGCGCCGACCAGCTCGATCGCTTCCGCGCGGCCTGCATCGGCCAGCTCCGCGTGGAGTTCGAGGTCGATGCGAAAGTCGAGGAAGCAGTCCGCGCCTGGCAGACGGCGTCGGGCTGGGCCAAGGGCCCGCAGTACGGCGACTGGGCCGATGCGCTGATCAAGGAAATCGGCGACGCCGACCTGCGCGGCATGGGCGGCGCCGGCATTCCGGCGACGCAGAAGTGGAAGGACGTGCGTGACGCCATCCGCAACGCACGTCGGCGCGACGAGGACGACCGTGGCTTCATCGTGGTCAACGGCGACGAAAGCGAGCCGGCCACCTTCAAGGATCGCGAGCTGCTGCTGCGTACCCCGCACACCATCATCGAGGGCGTCATCCTCGCGGGCCTCATCACCGAGGCCACGCAGGGCTTCATCTACATCCGCCACGAGTACACCGAGCAGATCGAGGCCTGCGAAAAGGAGATCGCGCACGCCGCCTCGCTCGGCTTCTGCGGGCCGAAAGCCAGCCTGCTCGGCCGGCCGTTTTACATGTCGGTCTTCACCAGCCCGGGCGGTTACATCTGCGGTGAGCAGAGCGCGCTCATCGAGGCCATGTCCGACCACCGGGGCGAGCCGCGCAACATGCCGCCGAAGCTCGAGACGAACGGCCTCATCGACCTGCCTACGCTCGTCAGCAATGTGGAGACCTACGCCTGGGTGCCCTACATCGTGAATAAAACGGGCAAGGACTACGCTTCGAAGGGCGTCAATGCGCAGAAGGGCGCGCGGTTCTTCTCCATCTCGGGCGACGTGAAGCGGCCCGGCGTGTACGAGGTGCCGATGGGGATGACGCTCAAAGAGCTGATCTACGGCGAGAAATACTGCCAGGGCATCGCCAACGGCCGCAAACTCAAGGCCTTCGCGCCTTCGGGGCCGTCCGGCGGCTTCCTGCCGGCCAGGCTGACGGCCAAGGCCGGCCTCCCGCGCAAATACGCGGAGAACAAGACGTGGCTCGCCATCGCCGAGCGGCGCGGATTCGATCCGACCGCCACGGAGCTGGATCTCTGCGACCTCGAACTGGAGTTGAACATTTTCCGCGGCCTCAGCCCGACCCAGGCGCTCGGCGCCGGACTCGTGGTGTACGACGACAGCCGCAACATGATGGAAGAGGCGCTCAACTCGCTCGAGTTCTACCGCAACGAGTCGTGCGGCAAGTGCGTGCCCTGCCGCCTCGGCTCGCAGAAGATGGTTTCGCTGGCCACGCACATCGTGAATCGCCAGGTCACCTCCGCCCGCTGGAAGGAGGAGCTCGATCCGCTCATGCGCGAGCTCGGCCGGGCCATCGAACTGGCCTCGATCTGCGGTCTCGGCCGCTCGGTCCCGGTGCCGCTGCGCACGGTCGCCGATTACTTCCCGCAGGATCTCGCCTCTTACCTCTCCTAGCCCGCCCACAGACTCGGAAGTCATCGACCTATGGCCACTCAGGAACCCGTAGCCAATCTCTTCGTCCGCGACGACGACGAAGGACTCTTCAGCCGCGACATCAACGGCCAGCTCGTCCGCGTGGACGCGCCGACCGAGGGCGACTACGAGAAGATGGTCAATCTGCAGATCGACGGCCAGGCCGTGGTCGTGCCGCTGGCCGAGCCGCTCAAGGACGCCAACGGCAACATCGTGGTCGACATCAACGGCGTGACCACGCCGCGCTACACGACCATCTACGACGCGGCCACCAAGCTCTTCGTCAAGCAGCCGGGCGACGAGGTGAAGATCCCCATCCCGATCCTCTGCCACCAGCCGCACATGACGCCGGTGGCCGTCTGCCGCGTCTGCGTGGTGCAGATCTACGGGCAGAAACGCGGCGCCCGCGCGGCCGAGCGCAAGCTGCTCCCGGCCTGCCAGCATCCGGTGAAGGACGGCATGGAGGTGTTCTCGATGAAGGACCCGGGGGCCGACGGCGAGCGCGTGCGCCAGGCGGTCAAGATCGTGACCGAGCTGCTCACGACCGATTGCCTCAAGCCCGCGCCACCGCCCGCGCCGGCGGCGGAACTCGCGCCCTTCAACGAGCTGGCCATCATGGCCGACCGCACCGGCGCCAACGTCAATCGCTTCAAGCTCGACGTGCTGCTCGACCCGGCGCCGCCGATGCCGCCGAAAGTCGGGCGCGGGACGCTCGATCCGTCCTCGCCCGTCTTCATCGTCGACCACACGGCCTGCATCGTCTGCGAACGCTGCATGCGCGCCTGCGTCGAGGTGAAGGAGAACAACGTCATCGGCCGCACCGGCAAGGGCGCCAATGCCGGCATCAGCTTCGACCTCAACGACCGCATGGGCGAGTCGAGCTGCGTGCGCTGCGGCGAATGCATGGTCTCCTGCCCGACCAGCGCCATCACCTTCAAGCCGGTCTCGCAGGTGAAGATGAAGGCGGAGAGCGGCTCGAGCGAGGTCGTCTCGGCCGAGCAGCTCATCCGCGATCCGCTCTTCGCGGGCGTGCCGCCGAAGTTCCTCCTCTGGCAGCAGGGCCTGGTGGTGAAGCGCAAGACCAAGCGCGGCGAGGTCCTGTGCTACTCGGGCGAACCGGGCAACACGGCCTTCATCCTCAAGCAGGGCAACGTCGAGGTGGTGGTCAAGCCGCCCTCCAGCACGGACGGGCTCGGGTTCTTCGAAAAGCTCTTCAAGAAGAGTTCTGACAAGCCGACGCTGCGCTTCGACCGCACGCCGGACGACTTCATCATCGGCGAAATGGCCTGTCTCTCGGGCACGCCGCGTTCGGCGGATGTGATCGCGAAGGAATCGGGCGAGGTCCTCGAATTGCGCCGCAACGTGCTCGACCGCCTGATGCGTCTGCCCAGTCAGCGCGAGCGGTTCGAGAAGGTCTATCGCGAACGCGCGCTCGATCTCGTCCTGCAGAATTCCGACCTCTTCAAGGACCTCGAGACGAGCGAGTACAAGAAGATCCTCGAATACCTGCGGCCTCGCCTCGGCTTCGTCCGCGTGCGCCAAGGGCAGGTGCTCTTCCGCCAGGGCGATCCGGCGGAGGAAATGTACCTCGTGCGGCTCGGCAACGTCCGCGTGGACATCCAGCGCTACGGCAACAAGGCCACGTCCATCACGCGCCCGCCGGGCTCGGTCATCGGCGAAATCGGCCTGCTGGCCATCTCGCCCTCGGACGTCGGCAAGACCGAGGCGGAGATCGACCACAAGATCGCGACCGCGCTCTCGATGGCCAATGGCAACATCACCAGCGCCATCCCGACCGGCACGCGCACGGCCACCTGCTCGGCGCTCGACCATCTGGAACTCGCCCGCCTCAGCCGGGCCGATTTCCTCAACATGGTGAAGGCGTTTCCGGTCCTGCGGCAGCGGCTCATCGCTCAATCGCTGGCCTCGCTGCGATCCTCCAACGAGCTGACGCCCTACATGCAGGAATACGTGGAGCAGGGGCTCTACGAAGGGCAGAGCATCCTCACGATCGACATGACGAAGTGCACGCGTTGCGACGCCTGCACGCACGGTTGTATCGACCAGCACGGCGACGCCTCGCACGGCGTGCCGCTGCCGCGCATGCTGCGCGACGGTCTGCGGCTGGAGAATTTCCTCGTGGCCACGTCCTGCCGGTCCTGCCGCGATCCGTATTGCATGGCGGGCTGCCCGGTCGATGCCATCCATCGCGGTCGGCACATGCAGATCGTGATCGAGGATCACTGCATCGGCTGCGGTCTGTGCGCTGAAAACTGCCCCTACGGCAACATTTCCATGGTGCCCAACCAGCGGCGCCGGATCGAGGTGCCGGATCCCGAACATCCGGGCAAGACGGTCAAGGTCGCCCAGCGCAAGGCGCTCACCTGCGACCTCTGCGACGCCGAGGGCAACCGCTCCACGCCGATGCCGCGCTGCGTCTACGTGTGTCCGCACGACGCCGCCAAGCGCATGTCGGGGCCGGAACTCCTCGAGCGTGTGCTGGAGAGTTCGCGCCGCGAGGTCTAGAGGCAGTCACCGGATGCGTCGTCGTCGCTTCCTTGGGTTGGCCGCGGGCTTTGGCCTGGCGGCCTGCCTGAGTGCCCGCGTGGGTCTGGCCCCAGCGGCCGACCGCCGACGCACCGGCGGTGCCTGCGACGGCTGCGAAGCGATCTACGACGGCCAGCCCAGCGCACTGTCCTCGACGGTTCGGCTGACGCCGGAGGCCGAGCCCGGTGAGCGGATGGAGATCAGCGGCTTCGTTTATCGCCTCGATGGCCGCACGCCGGCGCCCGGAGTGATCCTGTATCTCTGGCAGACCAATGCCCAGGGGCTCTATGTGCCTGGACCCGGCCAGCGCGGGGCGGCGGCCAGCCACGGACGTCTGCGCGGCTGGCTGCGGAGCGGATCGCGGGGCGAATACGCGTTTTCCACCATCCGGCCGGCTCCCTACCCGCAGGGGGATCTGCCCGCTCACGTTCATGTCGTGGTGAAGGAGCCGGACCGAAACGAATACTACCTCGACGACTTCCTCTTCGACGACGATCCCCTGCTCACCGCGGCCAAACGCGCGGTGCTGGAGAACCGCGGCGGCTCCGGGATCATGCGGCTGAAAAAGGACAATGGCCGCTGGCTCGGCCGGCGCGACCTGGTGCTCGGCCGCCACATTCCGAACTACTGATCCGACCTCACGATGGCCAAGAAAGCTGCCGATTGGGATCCCGCCAACACTCTCGTGCTCGTACTCGGCCTCGGCCTGGAGGATTGGGCCGATCCGGATGATCCGACCTGGAGGCGTCACGCCACGCTGGCCGACTTCTTCC
Source organism: Verrucomicrobiota bacterium (assembly GCA_018240025.1). GTDB lineage: Bacteria > Verrucomicrobiota > Verrucomicrobiia > Chthoniobacterales > SZAS-18 > SZAS-18. The sequence goes on along the minus strand of JAFEGM010000044.1, from coordinate 32,682 downwards.
GGAAATCGGGCGTGCCGGCGGATCAGGTCCTACTCTGGGAGGATGACCATGGCCGCCCCGACCGGGTGCGTCGCAAGCTGCCGGCTTTCCTGCAGAACAGCGACGAGGACACGCTCTTCGTCTTCTACTACGCCGGGCACGGCAGCAAGGAAGAGGACGACGATTTCTACTTCTGCCATCCGACCGCGGACGAGTCGCTCTCGCAGACCGAGCTCTTCCAGCTGATCGAGGACAACTTCAATGGCTACCGCGTGCTGCTGCTGGCCGACTGCTGCCACTCCGGCTCGCTGGCGCGCGAGGTCGAGACGCGGGAAACGGAGTACTATTACGCGGCTCTCACTTCGGCCACGAGCGACATCGTTTCGACCGGCAACTGGACGTTCACCGACTGCGTGCTCGGCGCGCTGCGGGGCGAGGCCAGTCTCGACACGGATCAGGACGGCACGGTCTCGTTCGGCGAGCTTTGCGACTACGTGGTGCAGCAGATGCGCGACGTGGAGGATCAGCCGGCCGACTTCCAGGCGACCGAGGGGTTCGATGCCAGCTTTCGCCTCGCCATCGTTCGCGATCTGGCGCGGGCTCGGCGAAGGTAAGGGATGGCCCGTCCGCTCGAGTTCTGGTTCGATTTCGCCAGCACCTATTCCTACATCGCGGTGATGCGCATCGAGCGTCTCTGCGCCGCAGCCGGTGTGCCGCTGGTCTGGAAGCCGTTTCTGCTCGGTCCGATCTTCGCGCTGCAGGGCTGGAACGATTCGCACTTCAACCTCAACGAACGGCGGGGGAACTACATGTGGCGCGACCTCGAGCGTCTGACGGCCAAGTTCGGGCTGCCCTGGCAGCGTCCGTCCAAGTTCCCCCGACTGAGCACCGCGCCGGCCCGCGTGGCCGCCGCCCACAGCGAGGAGGTGTGGTGCGGCGACTTCATCCGCGCCGTCTTCGTGGCCAATTTCGGAGAGGATCGCGACATCGCCGATCCCGCGGTGGTGCACGACATCCTCCGCGCCCTTGCGCTGCCGGCTGACGAGATCGTGGCGCGCGCCGAGTCGGCCGAACGGCGCGGTCAGCTGCGCGCCAACACCGACTGGGCCATCCGCTTCGGGCTCTTCGGCGCGCCCAATTGTCTCATCCGCGAGGAGCTCTTCTGGGGCGAGGAGACGCTGGAGGACGCGGTGGCCTGGGCGCAGCGGGACTGAACGCGCCGTTGCCGATCAGGATTCTGCCGCCGCCAAGCGGCAACGTGCCCTGCGGCAAAGTGGCCGCCGCTGTCTCCAGCGGCAACGTGTCCTGCGGCAAAGTGGCCGCCGCTGTCTCCAGCGGCTGTCCTCCCGCGCATCTCCGCCCGGCGCGCCGCCAAAGAATGCCCTTGGGGACAAGGGCAGCCACTCAGCCGCCAAAGAATGCCCTTGGGGACAAGGGCAGCCACTCAGCCGCCAAAGAATGCCCTTGGGGACAAGGGCAGCCACTCAGCTCCCCGCCGCCGCCAGGCGCTCGCTGCGATCATCGATCAGCGCGCGCCGCGCCGGCTCGGGCGGGAAGTCGCCCGGGACATCGAGATGCTCCCGGCAGATGGCCCAGAACGCCGGGTAGGTCTCCGCCCGGCGCACGGCCTGCAGAAACGCGTCGTTTTCGCCGATGCCCTGGCCGATGAAGTTCAGGAATTTCTTCATCCGGGCGATGTGGCCGCGCTCGGTGCCGCCGGGCTGATGCATGGCTTCGAAGAGTTCTTCGACGTAGGCGAGGATGTCGCGCAGGGTCGGCGCGAAGGGCGTCTGGCCGGCGGCTTCCTCCCGCAGCTGGCGGAAGATCCACGGATTGCGGATGGCCCCGCGCCCGATCATCAGGCCGGCCGCGCCCGTCTGGCCGGCGGTTTCGCGCGCCAGCCGGGTCGAGAGGACGTTGCCGTTCGCGATCACCGGGCAGGGCATGGCTTCCACCGCCTGCCGGATCTCGGGCAGATGCACCTCGGATCGATACAGCTCGCGGACGGTCCGTCCATGCACCGTGAGGGCATCGATCGGATGCCGCGCGAACACCTCCAGCAGGCGCTCGAATTCACCGGGATGGTCGAAGCCGATCCGCGTCTTGACCGTGAAGCGGCCGGCGATGGCGTCGCGCAGCGCCTTGAGGATCTCGTCGATCTGCGCCGGGTTCCGCAGCAGGCCGCCCCCCGCGTTCTTGCTGCAAACAATGGGGGCGGGGCAGCCGAGGTTGAGATCGACGGCGGCGATCGGGTGCTTTTCGAGCTCCTTCGCGCTGCGCACCAGCGAGGGAATGTCCACGCCGATCATCTGCGCGATGATGGGGCGGCCGGTGGGATTCTCGTCGATCGACCGCAGGATGGGCTTGTCGAGCTTCGAGTCGCGATGCACCCGGAAGTACTCTGTGAAGTAGAGGTCCGGATCGCCCCGCCGGTGGATGACCTGCATGAACGTCAGGTCCGTCACATCCTGCATGGGAGCGAGGATTAGCAGCGGACGTCCGTCTGGCAGGTGGTGGCGCAAAGCGTGCGGACGCTACGGAATCCGACGCGCTTGGAAAGCGGAGGAGGTGCGAACCGCGCCTGTGCGCGGGGGGCTCACACAAAGGCACGAAGGCACAAAACGGGGAGAGAAGGACTGCGCGGGCGAGGGGGCAGCTCGCGGAGCGAAAGTCTTCGCAGAGCCTTCGGGCCTTTGGGAGAGTCTGCAGACGCGCGGGGCTACTTCGCCGCGGGCGCGAAGCGGCGCAGCAGCAGGTGGGTGGGCAGATAGATCACCAGGGGCAGCGCGGCCAGGAGCAGCGCCAGCCAGGCGCGTTGCGGCATCCACTGCTGCGGCGCGGTGTCGTTGAGCCCGTAGACGAAGTTCACATTCACCGGCAGGGCCGAGTTGTCCGACGGCGCCGGTGGGGCGGGCAGGAAGGCGTAGCTGAAGAGCACCAGCGCCCAGGCCGCGACGGTCCAATACCAGAATCCGCGCCGATCGTAGCCGAGCTTCCAGACCTGCCAGAGCAGCACAATGGGCAGCCAGAAATGGAAGAACGACAGCCCACGCGTGAAGAGCGAGAGCTTGGCGTCATACATGTAGGCGGTCATGCCGGTGATCGGCAGCCCGACCGCCGTGCCCAGGAAATCGGCCATCCAGAGCGCCTGCGGCAGGAGGATGCCCACCGCGGGCGCCGACGCCCAGAGCGGCTTCTCCGTCCAGATGGCGATCAGCGTGCAGAAGAGCGCGACGTCGCAGAAGTAGAGGAAGTTCGTCCAGCCGTAGTTGACGGTGTACACGGGCACGAGCACCGCCACGAAGGCAGTCAGGGCGAGCTTGGTCCAGAGGGGGAAGGTGGGTGACATGGGAGCGAAAGTCTCATCGAGGAAACTCGAAGTTCGAAACTCGAAACTCGAAGGAAGTCTGAAGTTCGAAACTCGAAGTTCCCCCCGGCATTGGGCCGGCACGCGTTTCGGAAGCCACTCGGATGATTGGCCCCAGACGAATTCCCAGGCCCACACCGAGATTTCCATGGCTCAGCACGGGACTGGCTGCCGGGAAACCACGCAAAGACCGCCCGTCCCAGAGCAACCTTCGCGCAGACGGAGCTTTCAGTGCTTCGAACTTCGAACTTCCTTCGAACTTCCTTCGAGCTTCGAACTTCGAGTTTCGAGTTTTCCTCAACGCATCTTCCCGCCGTAGCGCGCCTCGTCGCCCAGCTCGTCCTCGATGCGCAGGAGCTGGTTGTACTTCGCGACACGATCAGAACGGCAGAGCGAGCCGGTCTTGATCTGGCCGGCGTTGGTGGCCACCGCGAGATCGGCGATGGTGGCATCTTCGGTCTCGCCGGAGCGGTGGCTGATGACCGCGGTGTAGCGGTTGTCGTTGGCCAGCTCGATGGCGTCGAGCGTCTCGGTCAGCGAGCCGATCTGGTTCACCTTCACCAGGATGGAATTGCCCACGCCCTGCTCGATGCCCTTGCGCAGGAACTCGACGTTGGTGACGAAGAGATCGTCGCCGACCAGCTGCACGCGATCGCCGATCGCATCGGTCAGCTGCTTCCAGCCGTCCCAGTCGTTCTCGGCGCAGCCGTCCTCGATCGAGATGATCGGGTACTTCGTCGTCAGCTCCTTGTAGTAGCTCACCATCTCGGCCGGCGTGCGCTGCGAGCCGTCGGACTTCTTGAAGATGTACAGCTTCTTCTCCGCGTCGTAGAACTCCGAGGAGGCCACGTCGAGGGCGAGGAAGACCTGCGAACCGAGCTTGTAGCCCGCGCCTTCGACCGCCAGGCAGATGGAATCGAGCGCGTCGTTCACGCTGTCGAACTTCGGCGCGAAGCCGCCTTCGTCTCCCACGCTGGTCGAGAGCCCGCGCTTCTTCAGCACGCCCTTGAGCGCGTGGAAGATCTCGGCGCCGCAGCGCAGCGCCTCGGCGAAGGTGGGCAGGCCCTTCGGCATGACCATGAACTCCTGGAAATCGATGGGCGCGTCGGAATGCGCGCCGCCGTTGATGATGTTCATCATCGGCACCGGCAGGACCTTGGCGTTGGTGCCGCCGAGGTAGCGGTAGAGCGGCAGGCCGAAGGACTCGGCCGCGGCCTTGGCGCAGGCCAGCGAGACGGCCAGGATGGCGTTGGCGCCGAGCTTCGACTTCGTCTTGGTGCCGTCGAGCTCGAGCATGGCGCGGTCGATGCCCACCTGATCGGCGGCGTCGCGGCCGATCAGCGCCGGGGCGATGTGCTCGTGCACGTTCTTGACCGCGTTGCGCACGCCCTTGCCGAGATAACGGTGCTTGTCTCCGTCGCGCAGCTCGAGCGCTTCGTGCGCGCCGGTGCTGGCGCCGGAAGGCACGGCCGCCAGACCGAGCGCGCCGTCGGCGGTCACGACTTCGGCTTCGACCGTGGGATTGCCGCGCGAGTCGAGGATTTCACGCGCATGGACGGAGATGATGGAGGAAGACATGGGGCGGGAGTTTGGGCCGGAAAAGGGTGGGAATGCAAGCGCGCCCGGGTGGTTCGGTGCCCGCGCCTGCCCCGCGCAGGGTGTCTGCCGAGGTCCTGCCCTAGCAATTTCGGCAGCCTGGTGGCGCGCGCCTGGCGTTGCCAACGCGACCGTTCTGGGTGAGGGGCGGGCTCTTTCCGTCAGCCCCCTTCGCGCATGAGAATCCCGCTGCTCCTGGCCGCCGCCGCGGCCGCCCTGCCCCTGCTCGCCGCCGAGCCCTCGGCTCCGCCCACCAAGGTCGATGGCTTCACCTATGTCCGCACGGTCGGACGGATCTCGGAATACACGCTCGATGCGAACAAGCTCACGGTGCTGCTGCATCCGGAGCATTCCGCGCCGGTCCTGACGCTCATGGTCACGTATCGGGTCGGCTCGGCCAATGAGGTCACGGGCACGACCGGGGCCACGCATTTGCTCGAGCACCTGATGTTCAAGGGCACGCCCAAATTCAACAAGGAGAAGGGCACGGGCTTCGACCAGATGCTCGATGGCATCGGCGCGAGCAACAACGCCACCACCTGGTACGATCGGACGAACTACTTCGAGAACATGGGCAGCGAGCACCTCGCGCTGGCCATCGAGCTGGAGGCGGATCGCATGCGCAATCTGCGCCTGCTGGAGAGCGACCGGCAGCCGGAAATGACGGTCGTGCGCAACGAATTCGAGCGCGGTGAGAACTCGCCCTTCGAGGCGCTGATCAAGGAAATCGGCGCGGCCGCCTACATCGCGCATCCCTACCACCATCCGACCATCGGCTGGCGCAGCGACATCGAGAAGGTCACGATCGAGAAGCTGCGCGAGTTCTACGACACCTTCTATTGGCCGGACAATGCGACCGTCTCGGTCATCGGCGACTTCAAGCCCGAGCAGGCGCTGGCGCTCATCCGGCAGCATTTCGGCGCCATCCCGAAGTCGCCCAAGCCGATCCCGCAGGTCTACACGGAGGAACCCGAGCAGCAGGGCGCGCGTCGCGTCATGGTCAAGCGCGCCGGCGAGCTCGGCGTGGTCGGCCTCGGGCACAAGACGCCCGCCGCCACGCATGCCGACTTCGCGCCGGCCATGGTCCTGAGCGTCATCCTGACCGACGGCAAGAACAGCCGCATGTTCAAGGCGCTGACCGACAAGAACCTCACCACCGCGGTCGAGGCCTTCCTGCCGCTGACCAAGGACCCGTGCCTGCACATCACGTTCGCGGCGCTCGCGCCGGGCGCGGGCCACGAGCAGGTGGAGAAGATCATGCTGGCGGAGATCGAGAAGGTCCGCACCGAGGGCGTGACCGACGACGAGGTGAAGACGGCCGTGGCCAAACGCCTGGCCGATTCCGCCTACCAGCGCGACGGCACCTTCGCCATCGCCAGCAATCTCAACGAGTACATCGCGATCGGCGACTGGACTGCGTTCTACGGGATGGACGAGAAGCTGAAGCAGGTGACCGCGGCCGACGTGAAGCGCGTGGCCGCCAAGTATCTCGGCGCCGACCAGAGCACGACCGGCTGGTTCGTACCGCTGAGCGCCGAGGCGCCCGCCAAGCCCGGCGCGCGCAAGCCTTCCCGCGCCGACATGGAGCCGCGCCCGAGCTATCGGCGCGATCCGCGCACGTCCGACGCCGCGCCCGCCGCGGGCGGCGGCAGCGGGGCGGCCAACGACTCGGCCATCGCGCCGCGCATCGTCCGCGCCAAGTCGGCCGGCATCGACGTGCTGGCCTATCCGACGGGCGTGAAGGACGTCGTCACGCTCCGTGCCGCCCTGCCCGGTGGCAGCGCGCTGCGCGGGGAGGGGAATGCGGCCGTACCGCGTCTGACCGCCATGCTGCTCGATCAGGGCACGGTGAAGCAGAGCAAGTTCGCCATCGCCGCCCAGCTCGAGGGGGTCGGCGCGACGATGGAATTCAGCGTCACCCCGCAGCTCGTGGAGGTGAAGGCCAAGTGCCTGCGCAAGGACGTGCCGAAGGTCGTCGCGCTCATGGCCGAGCAGCTGCGCACGCCCGCCTTCAGCGCGGAGGAATTCGAGAAGGCCAAAAAGCAGCTGGCCGGCACCATCCGCCGCGCCTTGGAAGATCCGCAGTTTCGCGCCCGCGATGCCTTCGCCAGCGCCATCTTCCCGGCCGGACATCCGAATCGCGACACCACCGCCAGCGAGCTGATCGCGGCGGTCGGCACGGCCAAACTGCAGGAGGTGAAGGATTTCCACGCCAAGCATTACGGCCCGGCCGGTCTCACCATCGTGGCCGTGGGCGATGCCGACGCCAAGCAGCTCGAAGCCGAGGTCGGCCGCGCCTTCGCCGGCTGGAAGGGCGGCGTGCCGGTCAAGTTCGAGGCCAAGCCCGCGGCGGTCGGGCCCGCCCGTGAGATCGATGTGAACATGGCCGACAAGACCAGCGTTTCCGTCCTCCTCGGCGTGGCCAGCACCCTGCGCCACAACGATCCCGATGCCGTCGCCCTGCGCCTGGCCACCGCCGTGCTCGGCAGCGGCTTCACCTCGCGCCTGGTCGGCAACGTGCGCGACACGGAAGGCCTGACCTATTCGATCAGCGCCGCGCTCGGCAAGGACACCGTGACCGACGGCGAGTGGCGCATCCAGGCGTCGTTCGCGCCGACCCTCCTGCAGAAGGGCCTCGACTCGACCAAGCGCCATCTCAACGACTGGATCCAGAAAGGCATCACCCCGGACGAGCTGAAGCAACGGAAGTCGAATCTGATCGGCCTCTACAAGGTCGACCTCGCCACCACCGAAGGCATGGCCGAGACCATCCTGGCCACCGTGCTGCGGGGGAATCCGCTCAGCTGGCTGGACGACTATCCGAAGCAGATCAATGCCCTCACGCTCGAGCAGGTGAACGGCGCCATCCGGAAGTACGTGAAGCCCGAGAACCTGGTCCTGATCAAAGCCGGCACCATGCCCGCTGCGCCGAAGACGCCCTGACGGAGCAGAGGAGCGGAGGAGCGGAGGAGCGGCGGAGCGGAAAGTAGTCCGCACTCTCCGAGTGCGGCCGTGGCGCACAGCTTGCGGGCTGCGAACGCGAGCAAGACGCCGTGGAGTGCGCGCAGCTTGCTGCCGCTTTCCTCCAGGCAGCTTGCTGCCGTCGATGCGCGGGCTCGCGGCAGAGAGGAGGCTCGCGCGAAGCCGCGAATGCGCGAAGCAAGGTGAACAGGTCCGTTCGATCGCCCAGCTAGGACTCTCCGCCGTCATCCCAAACTTGGCCGATCATCCTTTGCGTATTGCCTCCATGCGGTCGAGCCGGAGCAGGCAGAAGCCCAGATCCAACACCGGCTGACCGCGCTCGGGCTGGAAGCGCGTGGCCAGCCGGTAGAGACCGAAGCGGTCCCGCTCCACCAAGTGGGCTTTGGAGGAGGCTCAGCTGCTTCGGGCTCCGGCGGCGCTCAATTACCCGTGCGTCCTGCCGGGTCAGAGGGCCTCGCCAGCTCGCTGGGATTGAGCAGCGGGCGTCCCGGCATCGACACTTCCCCTGTCTGTTTCAGGACCCGCAGGAAACCAGCGGGGAATCCACCCATGCCGACGTGCGTAGCGTAGCGCCAGGAATGATCGTCTTCCTCCCCTTCGCCGAGCGAGCCGCACGGGCCGATGACCCGATCGAAGTAGGCCCGCGCGAGTGCCGCAGCTTGGTCCGGGCTGCGCACAAAGTCTGTGGGCAGCCGGCGCGGGCCGCGCGGGATGACCAGCCAAGTGCCGACCGCAGCGAGCAGCAGCAGTGCCGCCGCGGCGCCCCCGAAAACAGGTCGACAGCCCGCCTTCACAGCAGGTGGCCGAGCTTCGACTTCTTCGTTCGCAGATAATCCTCGTTGTCGGCGTTGGGCGTGAACTTGATCGGCACGCGCTCGAGCATCTTCAGGCCGTAGCTCTCCAGGCCGACGACCTTGCGCGGATTGTTCGTCAGAAAGCGGAATTCCTTCACGCCGAGATCGAGCAGGATCTGGGCGCCGAGGCCGTAGTCGCGCAGGTCGGGCGGGAAGCCGAGACGCTCGTTGGCCTCGACGGTGTCGAGCCCCTCCTCCTGCAGTTTGTAGGCGCGGATCTTGGCGGCGAGGCCGATGCCGCGGCCTTCCTGGCGGAGATAGACGAGCACGCCGCAGCCGTTTTCGCTGATCTGCCGGAGGGCGGCGTGGAGCTGGCTGCCGCAATCGCACCGGCGCGAGCCGAAGACGTCGCCGGTCAGGCATTCGCTGTGCACGCGCACCAACGCGGGGTTTTCCGGGCAGAGATTGCCCTTCACCAGCGCAAGGTGATGGCAGCCGTCGAGCAGCGAGCGGTAGAGGTGCAGCTGGAAATCGCCGTAGTCGGTGGGCAGGCGGATGACCTCCTCGCGCTCGACCAGCCGCTCGCGCTTGCGGCGGTAGGCGATGAGATCAGCAATGGAGCCGATCTTGAGCTGGTGCTGTTCCTTGAACTTCAGCAGATCGGGCAGCCGGGCCATCGAGCCGTCCTCGTTGACGATCTCGCAGATCACGCCCGCGGGCCGCAGGCCGGCCAGGCGCGCCAGATCGACGCTCGCCTCGGTGTGGCCTGTGCGGCGCAGCACGCCGCCTTCGCGGGCGCGCAGCGGAAAGACGTGGCCCGGGCGCGTCAGGTCGCCGGGCGTGGTGTTCGAATCGGCCAGCAGGCGAATCGTGCGCGCGCGATCGGCGGCGGAGATGCCGGTGGAGACGCCTTCGGCCGCATCGACCGAGATGGTGTAGGCCGTGCGATTGCGGTCCTGATTGAGCGGCGTCATGAGCGGGATCTCCAGGCGGTCGAGATCGGCGCCGACCATGGGCACGCAGATGACGCCGGAGGTGTGGCGCACCATGAAGGCGACCATTTCCGGGGTCGCCTTCTCGGCCGCGAAGATCAGGTCGCCTTCGTTCTCGCGATCCTCGTCGTCAGTGATGATGACCATCCGCCCGGCGCGGATTTCCTCGATGATGTCTTCGATCGGATCAAATGGGGCAGCCATGGGTAGGGCCCGCAATCTTCACCGGGATCGCCACCGAATCCACTTTTCGACCAATCGCTGCAACCCCGCATCGGGCCCCGTGGCCAGCATCTCTTCCGGCGTGAACCAGCGTAATTCCTTGCTCTCCGCGCTGATCCGGGGGGTCGCACCGGGCGGGGCAATTAAGACATACCGAACGTCGAAATGCTCGTGCTCCGGCTCCCCGCGACGCGGGTTGGCGGGGATGGGGTGAATGTCCAGATCGAGCGGCCGCCCGTCGGCCGGGGCGTGCAGCCCGGTCAGGCCCGATTCCTCCTCCGCCTCGCGCAGCGCGCCGAGCAGCGTGTCGGGCTCGCCGTCGCAATGCCCGCCGAACTGCAGCCAGCGGTCGAGGATGCGGTGATGCGTCAGCAGCGTGCGCTCGCCATCGGCGCTCAGCACCAGCGCGCTGGCCGTGAAATGCCCCGGAAAGCACGAGCGCTCGAAGCAGTCCGCCTTCTTCGCCAGCAACCCGAGCATTCTCGCCCGATGCGCTGCTTCGACCGCATCCGCGCAGGCATGCTCCTCGAGCCACCGCTGCGTCCGCGCCCGCGCTGCCTCGGCTTCCTTCATCCTTCCCCCTTCCGCCTTCATTCTTCCATCAGCCTCCTCCCACCAGCGCCCAGTTCAGGAGCGCGTTGGCGTCATTCCAGACCGCCTTCTTGCTGGCGAAGACGACCGCGATGATGTGGCTGTTCTGGTAGGTGCCGCTGGCCACCAGGCAGTGCCCAGCGCCGTTGGTGAAGCCGGTCTTCATGCCGTTGCAGAACGGATTCATGGTCAGGACCTTGTTGGTGTTGCGCAACTCGCGCACCCGACCGTTGGAGTATTGGAAGGTCATCGCCGGCGTGCGCACGATCTCCCGGATGGTCCGGTTGTAGTAGGCGTAGCGGGCGATGCGGGCGATGTCGCGGGCGGTCGAGTACTGCCCCGGCGCGGGCAGGCCGTTCGGATTGATGAAGTTCGAGTTGGTGGCGCCGAGCTGGGCCGCGCGGCGATTCATGATCTCGGCGAAAGCCTCCACGCTGCCGCTGTGCGTCCGGGCGAGGGTAATGGCCGCGTCGTTGGCGCTCTTCACCAACAGCGCTTCGAGCAGCGTCTGGCGCCGGTACACCTCGCCGGGGCGCAGCCCGAGCTTGCTCGGCTCGCAGTAGGTGTCCTCGGGGGCGACCTGGATGGGATCGCCGAGGCGGCCGCTCTCGGCCACGATCAGCGCGGTCAGCAGCTTCTGGGTGCTGGCGGCCTGGCGGCGGATCTCCGCGCCCTTGTCGTAGAGCACGCGGCCCGAGCGCGGATCGAGTACGATGGCGGATTTCGCCTCGATCACCGGGGGCTGCGGCATGCCCGGCTGAACGAGCACCGGTGCGTCCGGTTCGAGCTGGTAGGCCGGCGGCGGACCCTTCGGGGCGCGGGCACGACCGCGCTTTTTGCGCGCCGCCTCCGCCGGGGAAACCAGGACGAAACTCGCTGCCAGAATCAAAATGCCTAACTGCCGCAAAGGTACAAACACGCGGGAGAAGTAGTCGGATTGGGCGCGATTTCAATGCATGGCGGTCGCCGGATGTGACCCGACGGCGCGCCGTTAGGCTCCCGGGAAATCGAGGCTGCGTGCGTCCGGCGTCCGGCGGAATCCAAGCGAGCCTTGGACAACGGGGGAGGGCGCTGTAAAGGAGCGGTCGCTTGAATACCGACGCACCCACTCCCGATGTGGATTCCGCGCCGACGCCCGAGGCAGTGCCTGCGCCGTCCGTGAATCCCCCGCTTTCCCAATCCGAAACCCCGTCCGCGCCCCCCGTCGATCCTTCGGCGGCGGCGGAGAAGGCGGCTGAAGTCGCCGCTGCCGCGGAGGCGGCGCCGACGGCCGATTCCGCGCAAACCCCGCAGGATCGGCTCGAGTCGCTCGCCCAGCAGGCGGCGCAGGCCCGCCTGCGCTCCGAGGAGGAGGACGAAGCCGCCGCACTGCTGCAGGCCCTCATGGCCAGCGGCGGCCTCGGCCTCGGTCACGCGCTGACCTATCTCGGCCGGTTCAACTGGAACGTGACCGTCCAGGCGCTGAATGCGGCCTGGCCGGAGATGAGCGCGACCGCCAAGGAGACGCTGCTCAGCGGGCTGAAGCGGGACGAATTCCGCACCGAAGCCGCCCGCCGGGTGCGGCTCAGCCTGGCCCGCGGCATCTTCAAGCAGGACGCCGAAGCCGCCGCCAAGATCATCGGCGGCGTCTGCGCGGAACTGCGCAAGGTGGCTGACGAGGAGCCGCTGACCAAGACCGAGCGGCGCAATTTCGACTCGGTCATGATCGGCAAGGGTCGGCCCTGGATCTGCCAGCTGCCGCTGGCCGACTGGCGCGCGGCGGAGTCGAATCCCGTCGTGCAGGTGGCCGTGGCGGTCTGCTTCTCGGGCAACGTGCCGCCCTTCTCGCAGCTCTCGATGCTCAAGTGGCTGGCCGAGGGCGGCCGGCTCGACAAACTGGCGGAGGAATCGCTCGCGCTCGTGACCGAGGCCATCGCCCGTTGGAGCGCGAAATGGAAGGGCGCCCTGGTTCGCGAACTGCCCGAGCTGCCCGAGGCCATCGCCCAGGCCGCTGCCGTGCCGGAGCCCGCGCGGGTGGAAGCCCAGCCGGCCCAGGAGCCGGCCGAAAAGACGCGGCCTGCGCGAGGCGCGGCGGTGGACGACGATGAGGAGGAGGACGACGAGGACGAAGACGACGAAGAAGAAGTCGACGACGAAGACGAAGACGAGGACGACGAAGAAGAGGAGGTCGACGACGAGGACGAGGACGAAGACGACGACGAGGACGACGATGAAGAGGGCGAGGAGACCGACGAGGAGTCGGCTGCGTCCTCCGAAAGCGAAGCCTCCGAGGGCGCGGGTCCGCAGCGACTCTCCCGTCGCGAACGTTTCCGCCTGCGGCGTCAGCAGCGGGCCGAAGCCAAGGCCGCGGCCGCGGCGGCGCGCGCCGGCAAGGAGAGTCCCGGCGTCGAGAATGGCGGCCGGGGCGGTCGCACGCCCGACTTCCGCGAGGCGCTGCGCCTGGTCGAGCGGCATTACAACACGCTCAAGACCGAGCTCGACGTGGCCCGGGCCAACCTGCGCCAGCGTTCCTCGAAGCGTCGCCGCGACTTCGAACACGAGCCCGACCTGCCCGAGAGCGAGCAGGTGGCGCTGCGGCAGCACAATGCGCGGCTGGAGGCCACGGTGGCCGAACTGCGCGAGCGCATCGACGCCCTGACCGCCGCCGCGGAGGACGAGGCGACCAGCCGCGAAGCCTTCGGGGATGGACAGGCGCCGAGCGAGAAGGACCAGTTCGTCACGCTGATCGGCCTCAAGCTCGCCCGGGCCAAGGCCGACTACGACGCGACGCACGGTCGCCTCCGCGACGACGTCTTCGGCGACAACTACCGCACCATGCTGCAAACGGTCTTCGGCGTCCTGGAAGAGCACGGAGTCGTGTTCCCCAAGCCCGAGGAGCCGGTCGACCCGCCGACCGTCTGACCCCCGCTGATGGCCGACCCCGGCGTGCGCCCTCCGCGAGGGGCGGCGCGCGCCGGTGCGAATCCCTGCGGAAGCCCGCGCCAGCGAGCCTTGACGCTCGGTGGTTTTGCTTCACTTTCCCGGCCCGCTTTCCCTTATGCCTCCCGAATCCCGCCGTCCGTCCAGCGTTGCCTCCACCCCTGCCGCAGCGCCTGCTTCCGAGGGTTCGAAAGGGCCGGACCTCGGGCTGGAGTGGGAGATTTTCTGGACCCAGCATTGGAAGAAGGGCATCGCGGCCATCCTGATCGCTCTGGCCGGCATCATCGTCTTTTCCGTCTGGCAGTATCTGGCCCACTCCGCTTCGCGGGCGGCCAATGCGCAGCTTTCCGCCGCCAAGACGATCGATGATCTGAAGAAGGTCCTGGCCGATCACCCCAACGCGGATGCCGCGGCCGACGCCGGCCTGCTGCTGGCGCAGAAGCAGGGCGAGGCCAAGGATTTCGAAGGCGCGGTCAAGACGGCCCAGACGGTGGCCGAGCGCTTCCCGAAGCATCCGATGTATGGCGCGGCCCTGCTCGCCATCGCCTCGAACCTCGAAGCGGGCGGCAAGGCGGATCAGGCCGAGACGGCCTACAAGACGGTGGTTGAAAAAGCCCCGAACGATTTCGCCGCGCCGCTGGCCCTGTCCGCACGGGCCAACTTGATCAAGCGCAAGAAGCCGGAAGAGGCGCGCAAGATTCTCGACGAACTGACGGCCAAGTATCCGACGTCGGTCGCCTCGACCCAGGCTGTGCTCGAGAAGAAGACCCTGCGCGGCGGTGAGGCCGGTGCCGATGTCTTCCAGATGCCGCCGCCGACCCCGCTCCCGACCCCGGCTCCCGAAGCGGCGGCCGCTCCCGGCACGCCGGGCGCTCCGCAGGTGCCGTTCATGCTCGCGACGCCTCCTCCGAACCCGGAGGTCGGCTCGCTTGCTACGCCAGCCGCGCCGGCCGAAGCCAAGCCCGCTGACGCCAAGCCGGCCGACGCCAAACCTGCTGACGCCAAGCCGGCTGACGCCAAGCCTGCCGCCAGCCCCGCGGCTACGCCCAAGGCGAAGAAGTAGTCCGCCGCGGCGGATTCAGGGCGCGCCGAGTTTCTCGGTCGATTCGAACACTTCGGCCGCCGGTTCGCCCGCTTCGGCCTGGAAGCGCACGATCTCGTAGCGCCAGCTGCCATCGGGCCTCCCGCCCCACTTGGGATACCGCAGTTCGCCGGCCTTGCCGAGCGGACCGAAGACGGTGCCGGCCTCGCTGTCCCAAGTGCCGAAGAGCATGGGCGCGCCGCTCGGGTGCAGGACGAACCAATTCAGCCGCTTGCCGTCGGAGCGGAAGATCTCCAGGCGATGCGCTCCGACGGCCCGCGCCTCCAGACCGGGATCGCGGGCGGCCAGGCGTTGCAGCGTTCGGTAAATGTTCGCCTCCCACCACGGCTGCTCGTCCGCCGCCTGCGCCGTAGTCAGCGCAATCCGCTTCCCATCGGCCCAGCGCCAGCCGCTGTTGCCGTCGACGACGCGACACCGATCAAGCGTCGAATTGTGCGCCTCGAAACGCAGGCGCAGACGGCTGAAGTCGTTCCAGAGGTAGTTGTTGAAGGGCTGCGCCTGATCGAGGTCATCGTGCACCGCCTGCACGTGCACCCAGCGCACCCGCGCCCAGGCATCGCGCCCGCCCATGGCCGCCAGCAGCCGCTCGGCCCGTGCCACGCCGGTCTCCGGCGGAGCGCTGTTTTGCGCGGTCAGCGTAGAAACCAGCTGTGAGGCCAGCAGCAGGGCGGCGAAGAGAAGCGGACGCATGGCGCAAACCACGCTCTTCCCCGGGCGCTGCAAGTGCGGCCGGCGGGATAAGCAACTGCGGCACTACGCGCGGGGCAGCGCGCGCCGCAGGATCACGTAGACGACGAACGAGATGCCGAAGCCGAGGAACCAGGCGTAGGCGTAGGCGCGCACCAGCCAGTCGGGCACGACGTCAGCGCCGAGGACCTTGATGTTGACCAGGAAGCCGGGGAGGTTCGGCAGAATGCCGGCCAGGAGCGCGATGAGGGCGGGCACGCCGTAGCCGCCGGAGAAGCGGTATTCGCCGTCCGCCCGATAGAGCGCGGGAACATCGAGCTGCATCCGCCGGATGGCGAAGTAATCCGCGATCATTACCCCGGCGATCGGGCCGAGCAGCGCGCTGTAGCCGACCAGCCAGGTGAAGATGTAGCCCTGCGGCAACGCGACGAGTTTCCACGGCATGATGAGCACCCCGATGATGCCGGTAAGCAGGCCGCCGGTGCGGAAGGAGATGTACCGGGGCGAGAGATGCGCGAAATCGTTGGCGGGGCTGACCACATTGGCCGCGATGTTCGTGGCCAGCGTGGCGATGCAAAGCGCGACCATTGCCACGACCAGCACCACCGGGTTGGTGAAGCGCGTGAGCACGTCGACCGGATCCCACAGCGTGGTGCCGTAGATGATGGTGGTGGCCGAGGTGACGGCGACGCCGATGAAGGCGTAGAGCGCCATGGTGGTGGGCAGCCCCAGCGCCTGGCCGATGGCTTGGTCCCGCTGCGAACGCGCGTAGCGGGAGAAGTCGGGGATGTTGAGCGAGAGCGTGGCCCAGAATCCGACCATGCCGGTGAGCGCCGGAATGAAGAAGACCATGAACTGGCCGGCCTTGGGCTGGCCGGGGTCGAAGGCGGACGGCTGCGAGAGGATCGGGCCGAAGCCGCCTGCGGCCTGGTAGGCCCAGCCGAGCAGCACGAGGCCGAGGATCAGCAGCAGCGGCGCCTTGATGTTGAGCAGCAGGCGGATGGAATCGATCCCGCGCCAAACCACCCAGATGTTGATGGCCCAAAAGAAGAGAAAGCAAATCAACTGTCCCAGCGTGATGCCGAGAAAACCGGCGCCTTCGCCGGCCACCAGCGAGGGAAAGAAGACGCCCGCGATCTTGTAGATCGCATTGCCGCCGATCCAGCATTGGATGCCGAACCAGCCGCAGGCCACGAAGGCGCGGGCCAGCGCCGGGATGTTTGCGCCCAGCGTGCCGAAGGAGGCGCGGCAGAGCACGGGGAAGGGGATGCCATACTTCGTGCCCGCATGGGCGTTCAGGACCATCGGGATGAGCACGATGACATTGCCCAGGAAGATCGTGAAGACGGCCTGCGACCAATTCATGCCCTCGCCGATGAGGGAACTGGCCAGCATATACGTCGGAATGCAGGCCGACATGGAAACCCAAAGCGCCGCGATGCTCCAGATGCTCCACGTGCGCTTCTCCGGCGGGACGGGAGCGAGGTCTTCGTTGCTGAGGGAATGGTCCGGGTCCGCGCGCATGACCGCCGAACAAAGGGGAAAAGGGCGGGGCAGGGGAAGCCGAAACGGTGCGGCCCGGACGCTTTCTAGCGCGCGGCGGGGGGCGAGCGTTCCAGCAAGGCGCGGAGATGCTCGCGCCAAAGCGGGGCCACGGTGTGGCTGCCGTGGCCGCGCGTCGCCTCGCTCAGCGGCAGCACCACGGCCTGCCCTTGCGGTACGCGGCGGATCTCCCGTTCGAGAATCCCGAGCTCGGGCGGATTGATGAGGTCGTCCGCCGTGTTGAGCGCGAGCAGCGGGACGCGGATCCGCTCGAGCCCTGGCGCGGGATCGTAGTCGTGCGAGGCCTCCAGCGCGTAGAGGAAGTCGTTGGCATCGAGCGTGCGCGAGAGCTCGGCGAAGAACGCGTCGTACACTTGGTCGCTCTGCGCGAGGGTCGGCGCCGCCTTCTGCCGCAGCGGCGGATTGCTGCTCATGAGCCAGAGCATGCCGATGGCCGTGCGCAGCGAAGGGGGCTGGGTCGCGTAGTCGCCGCCCTGCCACGCGCGATCGAGGCGGATTGCGTCGATGACGAGCCGGCGCCAGGCGCGGTTCCGCCCTGCGATCTGAGTCGGCAGGCTGGCGAGCGGGAAAAGCGCATCCATGAAATCCGGATGGAGCTGGCCCCAGAGCCAGGTGTGCATGCCGCCCATCGAGGTGCCCATGACGAGGCGTGCATGCGCGACGCCGAGGCCCTCGGTCAGCAAGCGACGCTGCGCCTCGACCATGTCGCGGTAGCCGTAGCGCGGGAATTTCGCGTGCAATCCGTCGCTGGGCTTGGACGAGCGGCCGTGGCCGATGCCATCGGGCAGGACGACAAAGAACTTCGCCGCATCGAGTAGCTGGCCCGGGCCAAAAAGCTCGCCCGCGAATTCCGGACGCAGGAACTGGGCGCCGCTGCCCGAGGTGCCGTGCAGAATGAGCACCGCGTTGCGCACGCGGCCGTCGGCGTCGCGCTGCGGCCGGCCGATCGTGCGGTAATGCAGGCGCAGCTCGGGCAGCGATTCCCCCGAGGCGAAGCGGAAATCGCGCAGGATGAAATCCGCCTCGACCGGCGCCGGATACTCCGCTCCGCGCGCGGTGGCCAGCCCTAGCACGAGGCTGGCGAGGAGCAGCGAAAGAGCGCGCATGACGGCGGATCAACCCTGCCAGACGAACGTCACCGGCAGGGCAGTGTCCGGATGCAAACTCCGCGCCACCGGGCAGGCGTGGGCGGCGTGCTCGAGGCGCTCGCGCAGCTCGTGTGCGGCCGGCAGCGGCACCGTGACATCGGCGACGAGGCGGGCAATACGGCGGGGCGGCTCGGCGCTCATTTCCTTGCGCACCGTGACTTTGGTGCCGGCCAGTTCGACCCCATGCTGGCGCGCGACGAGGGCCATCGTCGTGGCCATGCACGTGCCCAGCGCGGTGGCGACGAGGTCCGTGGGCGAAAAGGCCTCGCCCTTGCCGTGATTGTCGCGCGGGGCGTCGGTCTGGAGGACGTTGCCCGAGGGGCCGTGGACCGCTTCGCAGCGCAGTTCGCCGAGATAGCCGATGGAGATGGAGACGCTCATGGGCCCGAGCATGGGCGGAAGCTGTGACACTGGCAATTCCAGCCTGTGCCATACCGCAGGTAGTGTCCTAGGAGCGCCGAACGGCTATTTTTGCATCAAACCGCGCAGCGTACCGAGATCGGAGCCCTCACAACGGGCAAAAACTCCGGTTTTCAGACTCCGCCAAATACTTCGTACAAAGTTTTCGCGGGCACGCCGGGGCTGGATTCATGCGCCTTCTCGCAGAAAATGCAGTGCGAGGGCCAAACTCCGTTGACGGGCCGGTCCCAGTCCGCTCCATTAGTTTTGCTAATCCACGGCATTCTCCCACGCGGCCGCGGCACGTCGAAAAAATTGCCTTTCACCGGGCAATTTCGACGTGCCAGACTTGCTTTGAGGAGGCTGGGCGGATTAGACGAATCTTTCCGGTTTCCGTTCAAAATTCTCCCCTCCCATGGCGAATATCTTCCCGAAGTGGACTAATGCGCTTCCGCTCAAGGTTCTGGTCGGCGCCATGGTCACGGTCACGGCCCTCGCTGGTGGCGTGACCTACTACTTCACGCCGAAGTACACGCGCGCCGGCTACATGCCGAGCCAGCCGGTGCCCTTCAGCCACGCCATCCACGTGAATCAGGTCGGTCTCGACTGCCGATACTGTCATAGCCACGTCGAGCGCGCCGCGCACTCGAACATCCCGACGTCGCAGACGTGCATGAACTGCCATACGCAGATCAAGGCAACCAGCCCGCGGCTCGAGGTGGTGCGCAAGAGCTACGAGACGAACACTCCCATCAACTGGGTGCGGATCCACAAGGCTCCCGATTACGTTTATTTCAATCACTCGGCCCACGTGAATCGCGGCGTCAGCTGTGTCAGCTGCCACGGTAAGGTCAACGAGATGGCCGTCGTCTGGCACGACCAGCCGCAGAGCATGAGCTGGTGTCTGGACTGCCACCGCGCGCCGGAGAACCACCTCCGCCCGGTCGAGTACGTGACGAACCTCAATTGGAAGGCCGAGGACATCGGCAAGCAGCAGGTCGCCATGGGCAAGGATCTCAAGACCGCCTGGAACGTCCAGCCGCCGCTGACCTGCAACGGCTGCCATCGCTGATCTTCCCCTTTCAACTTTCGCCTCCTGATCCCGTTATTCGATGAAGCGCGTTAACCAGCATCCGACCGAGTCCGCGAATCCCACGGGCCGCACGTATTGGCGATCGCACGGCGAGTTGCACGACACGCCGGAGTTCCGCGGCTATCTCGAGCGCGAGTTCCCGGCCGGAGCCGCGGAAATGCAGGGCGACGAACTCTCGCGCCGCAGCTTCCTCGGCCTCATGGGTGCCTCGCTCGCGCTGGCCGGTTTCGGCCTGAGCGGCTGCCGCCGGCCGGAGTCGAATTTCGTCCCGTTCGCCAAGTCAGTAGAATGGCAGATCCCGGGCGAACTCCTGCACTACGCCACGGCAATGCCGCGCCGCGGCGCGACCATGCCGCTGGTGGTGGCCACGACGGACGGACGGCCGATCAAGGTCGAGGGCAACCCGCTGCACCCGGCCTCCGGCGGCGGCACCGATGCCTTCGCGCAGGCTTCCATTCTCGATCTCTACGACCCGGATCGCTCGCGCTCGTTCCTCTTCCAGGGCAAGCCCTCCTCGAAGGAGAAGTTCGCCGCCTGGGTGAAGGAGTTGCGCACCGCGGCGGCGGCCGATCGCGGCGCCAGTCTCGCGTTCCTCGTGGGTGATTCCAATTCGCCGACCCGCGCGCGCCTGCAGGCGGAGGTGGCGAAGCAGTTCCCCTCGGCGACGTGGTGCGTTTGGGATGTCTTTTCCGACCAGAACGAGCGCGAGGCCGCGAAGGCGGTCTTCGGGAACGAGAAAGTTCGCGTGCATCCGAAGTTCGGCGCGGCCGACGTCGTGCTGGCCCTCGACTGCGACTTCCTCGATGAGGACGAAGGCGGCCTCGAGGCTTCGCGCGATTTCATGGCCAAGCGCCGCGTGGGCAAGGCCGAGGATTCGATGAACCGCCTCTACGTGGTGGAGAATCGCTACACCATCACCGGCGGCATCGCCGACCACCGCCTGCGGGCCCCGGCCGGGCAGATCGGCGCGGTCGCGGTCGCGCTGGCTAAGGCGATGGTCGATGCGGGCGTCGGCGCGCTGCAGGACATTCTGAGCGTCGTGCCGGCCACCGAGCTGAAGAAGTTCGAGCAGAGCAGCCCCTGGATCACCGAAGCGGCCAAGGATCTCGCCGCCAACGCCGGCAAGGCCGTCGTCTTGGTCGGCCCGCATCAGCCGGGCTGGGTTCACGCGCTCGGGTGGGCGATCAACCAGGCGCTGGGTGGGTTCGGCAAGACCGTGGTCACGGCCGAGTCCGGTTCGGCCGCCGCGACCTCGCTGGCGGACCTGGTCAAGAAGATCGAGTCCGGCGCGATCAAGACGCTCGTCATCTCCGGCTGGAATCCGGTCTACGCCGCTCCGAGCGACCTCAAGTTTGCCGAGGCGATCAAGAAGGTGGCCACCGTGGTGCACCTCGGCAGCCATGTCGATGAAACCGGGGCCCTCGCCACGTGGCACGTGCCGGCCGCTCATTACCTCGAAAGCTGGGGGGACGGTCTGGCCGAGGACGGCAGCTATGTCGGCACCCAGCCGATGATTCTCCCGCTGCACGGCGGTCTGTCAGAGCTCGAGGTCATCGCCCACGTGACCGGCCGCGAGAAGATCGACGGCCCGGCGCTCATTCAGGAGACCTTCAAAAGCTACAACAAGAATGCCGACGAGGCGACCGCGTGGAACGCGTTCCTGCGCGAGGGCTACGTCGCCGGCAGCGCCCCGGCCGCTTCGACCGCGGCCTACAATGGCGGTGCCGCCAAGTCGTTCGTGCAGACGAATTTCAAGTCGACCCCGGTGCCGACCGCGGACGCCTTCGAGGTGGTGCTGATCCCCGACTACTCCGTCTATGACGGCCGTTACGCCAACAACGGCTGGATGCAGGAGATGCCGGATCCGATCACGAAGCTGACCTGGGACAACGCCGTGCTGATGAACATGGCGATGGCCAAGAAGCTTGGCGTCAAGACCTCGGACATCAGCGAGAACTTCGCGAAGACCAAGGAATTGCAGCCGCGCGACGGCCAGGGCACCGGCGTCTGGGGAGACATCGTCGAGATTTCTGTCGGCGGCCGCAAGATCCAGGCGGGCGTCATTGTTTCTCCCGGGCACGCCGACCACTCGGTCAGCATCGCGCTGGGCTACGGCCGCAAGGCCGGTGGCAAGATCGCGACCAAGAACACCAGCGGCGAGGCTGTGGGTTGGGACGCCTACCCGCTCCGCACGACGGCCGAACCTTACGTCGTCAGCGGAGCGAAGATCACGCGCCTGGCGGATGCCAAGCCCCATCTCTTTGCCACGACGCAGCAGTATTTCCACATGGAAGGCCGCGCTCTCGTGCGTGAGCTGCCGATCGAGACCTACAAGCACCACGCCGGCTTCGACGAGCACGGCAAGAGCTTCGTGCAGAAGTTCGGCATGGATTCCCACATCCCGCCGGCGGCCGACATCTACACGAACCCGCCCCTCAACGGCATCCACAAGTGGGGCATGGCAATCGATCTCAACACCTGCACCGGCTGCAACGCCTGTGTGGTGGCCTGCCAGGCCGAGAATAACATTCCGATCGTCGGCAAGGAGCAGGTGCGTCGCGGCCGCGTGATGCACTGGATCCGGATGGATCGCTACTATTCGACCATCGACGACAAGGATGCGGATCCGCAGGTGCTGATGCAGCCGGTGACCTGCCACCATTGCGAGAGCGCTCCGTGCGAAACGGTCTGCCCGGTCAATGCGACCATCCATACGGAAGAGGGCCTGAATTCCATGGCTTACAACCGGTGCATCGGCACCCGTTATTGCGCCAACAACTGCCCGTATAAGGTCCGCCGCTTCAACTACTTCGATTACAACCAGCGCCCGCTCGACCAGCTGGTTTGGGGCCCGTTCGCCGAGAAGGGCATGGAGGAGACGCTCAAGCTGGCCAAGAACCCGAACGTCACCGTCCGCATGCGCGGCGTGATGGAGAAGTGCACCTTCTGCGTTCAGCGCATCGAAGAGGCCAAGATCAAGCAGCTGCGCGTGGCCCGCGACTCCAACAACGTCAAGGTCCCGACGGATTCCTTCAAGGTGGCCTGCCAGCAGGTCTGCCCGACGGAGGCGATCGTCTTCGGCGATCTCAACGATCCCAAGAGCAAGGTCGTGGCGATGAAGAAGCAGGACCGCGACTACCGCATGCTCGAGTATCTGAACATCAAGCCGCGGCTCAGCTACCAGGCGCGTCTGCGGAACCCGAACGCCAAGATGCCTGGCGCGGCTAAGGTCGGCATGACCTCGGATTTCCCGCACGGCGATTCCCACTAACGGCCCCCACGACTTACCACGCTTCCTATGGCCGATTCCGCTCTGAAAGACGCGCCCGCCAACCCGCAGTTTGACCCCGCGATGGTCAAGCAGGTGGAGAAGGCGCCGTTGGTGCTCAACAACCGCGACTACCATTGGATCACCGAGAAGATCTGCGGGATCGTCGAGGTGAAGACGAACAAGTGGTGGTGGATTCTCTTCATCCCCTCGTTCCTGCTGATGCTCTGGGTGCCCTTCGGGTTCACCTACCTCATCCTGACCGGCATCGGTGTGTGGGGGCAGAATGCGCCGGTCTTCTGGGCTTGGGACATCACCAACTTCGTGTTCTGGATCGGTATCGGTCACGCTGGCACGCTCATTTCGGCCATCTTGTTCCTGACCCGCCAAAAGTGGCGCACCTCGATCAATCGAGCTGCCGAAGCGATGACCATCTTTGCGGTCATCTGCGCGGGGCTCTATCCCGCGCTCCACGTCGGGCGCGTCTGGATGGCTTGGTTCCTGGCCCCGCTGCCGAACGCCAACGGCATCTGGCAGAACTTCCGCAGCCCGCTGCTTTGGGACGTGTTCGCAGTCTCGACCTACTTCACGGTCTCGCTGCTCTTCTGGTACATGGGCCTGATCCCCGATATCGCCACTCTGCGTGACCGGGCGACCAGCAAGATCAAGCGTTTCGCTTACGGCTTCTTCGCCCTCGGCTGGCGCGGCGGCAACCGCCACTGGCGCAACTACGAGATGGCCTACCTGATCCTGGCCGGCATTTCGACCCCGCTGGTGCTGTCGGTGCACACCATCGTATCCTTCGACTTCGCCACCTCGGTCATCCCTGGCTGGCACACGACCATCTTCCCGCCCTACTTCGTCGCTGGCGCCATCTTCGGCGGCTTCGCCATGGTGCTCACGCTCATGCTGCCCGCGCGCTACATGCTCGGGCTGCATGACCTGATCACCGACAAGCACGTCGACATCATGGCGAAGATCATCCTGCTGACGGGCTCCATCGTGGGCTACGCCTACATCATGGAGTTCTTCATCGCCTGGTACTCGCAGAATCCCTTCGAGCAGTGGGCGTTCCTGCGGAACCGCATCTCGGACCCCTACATCTTCTCGAGGGTGTTCGACGTCCCGCCGGCGCCCTATTGGTGGGCCTACTGGTGCATGATGAGCTTCAACGTCATCTCGCCGCAGCTCTTCTGGTTCAAGTGGTGCCGCTACAACGTGTGGGTCGTCTTCGCGGTCTGCATGGCAGTCAATGCGGGCATGTGGTTCGAGCGCTTCGTCATCATCGTGACCTCGATCCATCGCGACTTCCTCCCGGGCAGCTGGGGCATGTATTCGCCCACCTGGGTCGACATCATGACCTTCATCGGCAGCCATGGACTGTTCCTCACGCTGTTCCTCATCTTCTGCCGCTTCCTCCCGATGATCGCCATCTCGGAAGTGAAGGGTGTGCTCCCGCAGTCGGATCCGCATCACGGGCACGACGATCACAGCCACGCGGCCGACCACAGCCACGCTCCCGCCGAAGAGTCCAAGGCCGTCGGCCTGCGCGGCCAGACCGCTTCTGGACACTAAGCCCATCCCCGAGCCATGACCGCTACGAGTCCGATGCAAAAGTCCGCCGCCACCGAGGGTGAGCCCCAGCGCGTGTTCGGCATCGCCGCCGAATTCGATTCGCCGGCCGCGCTCTACCACGCCGCCGAGAAGTGCCGCGATTACGGCTTCAAGAAGTGGGACGTCCACTCTCCCTTCCCGATCCACGGCATGGATGCCGCCATGGGCCTCGGCCGTTCGAAGGTCAGCCTCATCGCGCTGTGCACTGCACTGTGCGGGACGACGACGGGCGTGATTCTGCAGGGCTATCCGTCCCTCTACGAGTATCCGCTCATCGTGCATGGCAAGCCGCTGAACTGGATGACCATCCCGGCCTTCTTCCCCGTCATTTTCGAGCTTACGATTCTCTGCTGCGCCTTCGGTGCGCTGCTCGGCATGCTGGCGCTGAATCGCCTGCCGCGCTGGAATCATCCGCTCTTCAACTGGGAGCGCTTCGGGCGTTTCAGCGACGACGCCTTCTTCGTGTCCATCGAAGCCGACGATCCAAAATTCCAGGAGACCCGCACCCGCGAGTTCCTCGAGAGCATCGGCGCCAAGAACATCACCCTGGTTTACGAATAAGCGCCCATCCCGCTTCCGCTCATGCGCTATTTCTTCCTCACATTTGCCTCCGTCCTTCTGGCCGTGGTCCTCGTGGCCGGACCGCAGGGCCGGAAGTCCGAAAATCGTCCGTTCGAGATCTTCCCGGACATGGATCACCAGCCCAAGGTGAAGGCCCAGGCGCCGAGCGGCTTTTTTGCCGACCGCGTTGGACCCCGCGCACCCGTGGCCGGGACGGTGCCGATCGGTCTGGACATGCCCGAGGCGAAGAAGCCGGCGCATACGCCGACCGCGGCCGAGATCCGCGCCAACGCGACCTTCACGGCTACGACGAGCTACCTCGACACCGGCAAGATGGGAGATCGCTGGGGTGATGGGATGCCTACCGAAGTCAAGGTGGATCGCGAGTTCCTCCTGCGCGGCAAGGACCGCTACGAAATCAGCTGCGCGGTCTGCCACGGCTCGCTCGGCGACGGCAAAGGTGTGACCTCCAAATACGGCTGGAATGGCATCGCCAACTATCACGACCAGCGCTTGGTCGAGATGAGCGACGGCGAGATCTACAACACCATCACCAACGGTAAGAACACCATGCTGGGCTACGGCGCGAACATCAGCGTCATGGACCGCTGGGCCATCGTCGCCTGGGTGCGCGTTCTGCAAACCGCCCGCCTGGGCAAAGTCGCCGATCTGACCCCGGCCGAGCGCGAGAAGCTCCCCAAGTAATTCCCTGCCCCTTTTCGATCCAAAATGAGCGCTGTCGCCCACGCCCCAGCCAAAGGTCCGAAAGTCGAGTACTTTCAGACGAACAACCTCGGGCCCGTTTTTTTCGGCCTGATGATTGCCGCCGGAATCTCCCTCGCCATCCTCGCGGGCGGAGCGTTCCTCCTCGATAAGAAGCAGGTCCTCTTCTCTCTGCTGTACGGCTTTAGCTTCTGCTTCACCATTTGCGCGGGTTCGCTGTTCTGGATCCTCGTCCATCACGCCACGGATGCCGAATGGTCGGTGGTGGTTCGCCGGATCCTGGAGACGATGGCGACCTCGTTCCGTTACATCTGGGTCTTCTTCCTGCCGATCGCAATCGGAGCCTCCACCATCTACCTCTGGATGGACATCGCGCCGGGCAAGGACACCATTCTCGATGGCAAGCGCGGGATGCTGAACGTCCCGTTCTGGATGACGCGGGCCGCCCTCATCTTTTTCATCTTCTGGGGCATTTCCCACCTGCTCCGAACGTGGTCGACCGCCCAGGACAAGGACGGCGATCCGAAGTACACCGTCTTCACCCGCCGTCTGGTCTTCCCGAGCATCGTCCTCTTTGCGCTGGGCATCACCTTCGGCGCCATCGACTGGCTGAAGGGGCTGGACCATTACTGGTTCTCGACCATGTGGGGGGTCTACATCTTTGCCGGTTCGGCCTGGGCCGCGATGGCCACCCTGATCATTACGACCGTAACCTTGAAGAAGGCTGGTTATCTGGAAGGCATCGTCAACGAGGAGCACTTCCACATCATGGGCAAGCTCCAGCTCGCTTTCACCGTCTTCTGGGCCTACATCGGGTTCGGTCAGTACTTCCTGATTTGGTACGCTAACATCCCGGAAGAGACCTCCTATTTCATCCGCCGCAATACCGAGGGTTGGAATGTGTTGAGCACGATGCTGGTCGTCTGCCACTTCTTCATTCCCTTCCTGCTCCTCCTCTGGCAGCCGGCGAAGCGGAACCTGAACTACATGCGTGGAGTGGCGATCTATGTGCTCTGCGTGCACGCCCTCGACCACTATATCATCGTGTTGCCCGCGCTGCATTGGGCCGGGGTCGAGTTCCGCTCCCTGTTCACGGATCTGGCGGCCGTCGTGCTGATCGCCAGCACGCTCATTTTCTTCTTCCTGAAGAATCTGACCAAGTTCCCGCTCTATCCGCTGCGCGATCCGCGACTGAAGCAGTCGCTCAATCTCAAGAACTAGCTTTTTCCTCTCATGAGCGACGTTTCCCACGCCGAAGCCCAGCACGATTCCCCACCGTCGATGATCGTGACGGTCGTGGGTGGACTCATCATGCTGACGATCTTCGTCACCATTGGACTCCTTTTCATCGGCCGCGGTGCCTACTCCTTCCAGGGAGTGGACGGCGAACGTGAGGTTGAACGCTACAAGATTCTCGAAGACACCAAGGCCGAGGTAAACAAAGCCCTCTCAGCTCCTGCTTGGGTCAACAAAGACAAAGGCATCGTAACGCTTCCGGAGAGTAAGGCCGTGGAACTCACCGAGGTCGCCCTCAAGGCGAAGACGCCGAAGCCGGGTTCGCCCATTCAGGCTGCGCCTCCCGCGGCGGCGCCTGCCCCCGCCGCAACTACCGCCCCCGCTGCTGCCCCCAAGTAACCCACCGCTTTGTACAACCCGACCTACACCTTCATCGCAGTGGCCATCGGGGCGGCCGTCGTGTTTGCCCTCTTTGCGTTCTATTACGCCGCGCGCACCGGTCAGCTGCAGAATCTGGAGGAGGGGTCCAAGGTGATTTTCGACGAGAAGGAACCTGTAGGTCAGCCCACCGACGCGTTTCCGGGAGCCCAGCCTGGGACGGTGCCCGCCAAGTCCGATTCGACGAAATCCTAGTCCGTCAACGCTCTCCGCTCTTTGATCATGGCCGCACTCGCAGAAGCCCAGCCCGCCAAGCCCTCCCTGGCGGATTCCATCGACCCCTCGACTACGGAGTCGCTCAAGTATAAGGCCGAACGCGCCGCGATCGACCGCTCCCTGCGTGGCCCGGTGCTTTGCTTCATCGGCGGCGCCATCTTCTGGCTGCTGCTCGGGTCGCTCTTCGCCCTGATCGCTTCGATCAAGATGAACGTCCCAGGTTTCTTGGGCGACAGCGCCTTCCTGACCTTCGGGCGCGTCCGTCCCGCCCACCTCAATGCGGTCGGCTACGGCTGGGGTGCTCAGATCGCCATGGCTGTTGGTCTGTGGTTGATGGCTCGCCTCTGCCGAATCGAAGTTCGTCACGGCGGCCTTCTTTACATGGCATTTGGGTTGTTCAACGCCGGCGTGATGATCGGCATTTTGGCGATTCTCGGCGGGCAGGGCACCTCGGTGGAATGGCTCGAGTTCCCGACCTATGCCGCGCTGGTGGTCTTCGCGGGATTCGCGCTGGTCGCGATCTGGGCAGTGATCATGTTCCGGTTCCGTCAGCCCGGCCACGTGTACGTCTCGCAATGGTACATCCTCGCTGCCTTCTTCTGGTTCCCCTGGCTCTACGCCACGGCGAACATGGTCATCTTCATCCTCCCGGTTCAGGCGGCCGTGCAGGGGCCGGTGAACTGGTGGTATGGCCATAATGCGCTCGGCCTGTTCTTCACGCCGATCGCTCTGGCCACGGCCTATTACATGATCCCCAAGGTCATCGGCCGTCCGGTCCACAGCTACTACCTCTCGATTCTCGGCTTCTGGTCCTTGGCGTTCTTCTACTCCTGGAACGGCATGCACCATCTGATCGGCGGCCCGTTCCCGGCGTGGTTGATCAGCGCGTCGGTCGTCGCCAGCATCATGATGGTCGTCCCGGTCATCACGACGGGTATCAATCACCACTTCACGATGGTCGGCCACTTCAATGCCCTGCGTTGGAGTCCCACGCTGCGCTTCACGGTCTTCGGGGCGATGTGCTACACCCTGTCGTCGCTGCAGGGTTCGTCGATGGCGATCCGCTCGGTCAACCAGGTGACTCACTTCACTCATTACACGATCGGCCACGCCCATCTCGGCCTCTACGGTTTCTTCACCATGATCATGTTCGGGGCGATCTACTACATCGTGCCGCGCCTGGTCGAATGGGAGTGGCCTTCGGCCTCGCTGATCCGCTGGCATTTCTGGCTGTCGGCCATCGGCGTTAGCGCCATGTTCATCGTCCTGAGCATCGGCGGTCTCTTCCAGGGTTTCGCTCTGGAGGATCCGAAGATCTCGTTCCTCACCAGCACGAACTACGCGAACGCATTCCTCTGGATGCGCAGCATCTCGGGCATCGCCCTGACCGCCGCGCATATCATCTTCGCGTCCTCGTTCGCGCTGATCCTCCTGCACGCCGGCGTGGTTCGCCGTCGTCCGACCCTGCTGGACCGCCCCGCCTAAATTTCGTTTTCGCTGCCCATGAATCGGATGCCCCTGCTGCTTACTGGGATTTTCCTGACCTTTTTCTCGGCTTGGCTGGGATTGGTCGCGATGCCCTATATCCACCTCGGCCGTTTTAAGCCGCAGGTGGACGACGTAACCCGCGAAGAGACCCCGCCGCCTTTCTCGGGTGAGGCTCTGCAGGGCGCCACCATCTATGCGGCCAACGGTTGCATCTATTGCCACAGCCAGCAGGTCCGCCCGCTGGAGGCCGGCGCCGACTTGGAGCGGGGCTGGGGTGCGCGTCGCACGGTCGCCCGCGACTACATGCGCGACAAGGTGGCTTACTTCGGCACCTCGCGCACGGGTCCTGACCTTTCAAATATTGGCGCGCGGCAGCCGAGCGCGGAGTGGCACTACCAGCACCTCTATCAGCCGCAGGTCGTCTCGAAGGGGTCGATCATGCCGGCCTTCAAGTTCCTCTTCGAGAAGCGCCGGATCTCCGGCCAGCCCTCGGCGGATGCCATCAAGATGCAGCCGCCGGACGAAGCCGAGCCCGGCTGGGAGATCGTGCCCACCCGCGAAGGCAAGCAGCTCGTGGCTTACCTCCTCTCCCTCAAGCGCAGCACCTATCCGCTGCCGGAAGCTCCTGAAGAAACGCCCGCGAAATGAGTTTGCCCAACGATCCTAAATCGGTCGTCAATCACGACCTCATCGAGGACTGCTTCCGTGAAAGCGAGCTCGGGACTGAGGTCGACGTGACGAAGCTCCACGGCGCGATCCTGCGCGAGATGGGGGAGCCGAGCGACGGGCACGAGCCCATCGGCCTCTGGGTGGTTGGCTCCTTCGCCCTTTTGGCGCTTTTCTGCGGGGTCTACCTCGGCCTCTACGCCGGCGGGTTCGATTCCACCAACTACTTCTTCACCCCCGGTGCTGGCAAGCCCGGTGGGGCCGGTCCGGTGCAAGTCAGCCCGTTCGACCGGGGCAAGAAGCTCTATACCGCCAATTGCGTCTCCTGCCACCAGGCCACGGGTCTCGGACAGGCCGGGCAGTTCCCGCCGCTCGATGGCTCCGAGTGGGTCATTGGAGATGCTCCGAACCGCCTGATCGCCATCCTTCTGCACGGCCTCAATGGCAACGTGACGGTCAAGGGCGAGGTCTACAACGGCGCCATGGCCGCCTGGGAATCGACCTTCAAGGACGAAGACATCGCGGCCATTCTGACCTACATTCGCGGTGCCTGGAGCAACAAGGCGAGCCCGGTTCCGAAGGAAGCTGTCGCCTTGATGCGCGAGAAGACCAAGGCTCAGAAGGGCACTCCCTACACGGCTGCTCAGCTGCTGGCCATGCCGCCTGACTCGGAGATCCTCAAACTCGGCGGCGGGGACGCCGCTCCCGCCGGCGGTGACAAGGCTGCCGCCCCCAAGCCCAAGTAATTTGCCGTCGCCTTTATGACTTCCTCCCGTCGCCTGTTCGGCCTTTCCCTCCTCCTGCTGGTGCTGAGTGTGGCACCCGCCTTCGCCGAGGTGCGTGAGACCAACCTCTGGTGGACTCCTGATGCCGCCACCAAGCACGCGCATCGCATCGATTCGCTGCTGCACTTGATTTTCTATCTCACGGCTGGCGTCTTCGTAGCCACCCAGACCGTCTTCATCTATTTCCTGATCAAGTATCGCCGCAAGCGTGGGGTGCCGGCCTACTACAGCCACGGCAACAACCAGCTCGAGATCATCTGGACGACCATCCCGGCGCTGATCTTTCTCGCGCTCGGAATCTACGGCAATCGCATGTGGTTCCGGGAGGTCCGTTCGCCGGCCCCGGCCGATGCCATCCAGATCGACATCGTCGCCTACCAGTACGGCTGGCACGTGCGCAATCCGGGCCTCGACGGCAAGCTGGGCAAGTTCAGTCAGCAGGCGCTGACCAAGGACAATTTCTTCGGGCTGGAGAGCAACGACCCGGCAGGCGACGACGACTACCAGTCCGAGAATGTCCTCACGGTTCCGCTTGGTAAGGCCGTGCATCTCCACTTGCGTTCGATGGACGTGATCCACGCGTTCTACGTGCCGGAGTTCCGGATGTATCAGGACACCGTTCCGGGCCGTCTGATCTCCTGGGTCTGGTTCGAGGCGACCCGCCTCGGCAATTTCGAACTCGCCTGCTCGCAACTTTGCGGCGCCGGGCACTACAACATGAAGGCCAAGGTCAATGTGGTGACCTTGGAAGAATACAACAAGCTGGTCGCCGAGAAGAGCAAGGCGGCGCTGGATAGCAAAAAGACGAAGGCCGCCTCTTTGTCGGCCGAGTCGCCGACGGCGGTGGCTTCGACCCGCTGAACCATCAATCTGTACTCCAATGGCCTCGATCGCAGCAGCTCATAACCCGTCCACGGCGCACGACGCTCATCACGGGGATCACGCTCATCACGAGCAGGGATTCTTCCGCACCTACATCTGGTCGCACGATCACAAGATGATCGCGAAGCAGTATCTGGTGACGGCGTTGTTCTTCCTCATCGTCGGCGGCCTGCTGGCGCTCGGCGTGCGCTGGAAGATCGCCTTCCCGGAGTATCCGGTGCCGATCCTGAATTACCTCCTGCCGCAGGGCATGGTGGTCGACGGGGTCATCCAGCCGGGCATGTACAACATGCTCTTCACCATGCACGCCACGGTCATGGTCTTCCTGGTGGTGATGCCCTTGCTGATCGGCGTGTTCGGCAACTACCTCATCCCGCTGCAGATCGGCGCGCCGGACATGGCGTTCCCGTTCTACAACGCTCTCTCCTACTGGCTCTACGCCATCTCGGGCGCGATCATGCTCTACAGCTTCTTCGTCCCGGGCGGCGCCGCGCAGAGCGGCTGGACGAGCTACGCCCCGCTCTCCACGACCGAGGCTTACAACGGCTCTAAGCTCGGACAGTCGCTCTGGGGCCTCGGCATTTTCATCAACGGGCTCTCGTCGATCTCCGGCGCGGCGAACTACATCACGACCATCGTGAACATGCGCGCGCCCGGCATGACGATGTTCCGCATGCCGCTGACGGTCTGGTCGCTCTTCATCACGGCCATCCTCCTCTGTCTGGCGGTGCCGGTCCTCGGCGCGGCCGCAGCCATGCTCTACATGGATCTGAATGTGGGGACCCACTTCTTCACCTCGCACAGCGGTGGCGATCCTCTGCTCTGGCAGCACCTTTTCTGGTTCTTCGGTCACCCGGAAGTTTATCTGGTGATCATTCCGGTGATGGGCGTCATCTCGCATGTGATGGCGACGTTCGCGCGCAAGCCCGTCTTCGGCCATCGCGCGATGGTGACGGCGATGCTGGCGATTGGCGCGCTGGGATTTCTGATCTGGGGCCATCACATGTTCGTCAGCGGAATGAACCCGCGCCTGGGGCTGGCGTTTTCGGTTCTGACGCTGGTCATCGGCGTTCCGTCGGCGGTCAAGACGTTCAACTGGCTGGGCACGTTGTGGGGCGCGCGCATCCGATTCACCACGCCGATGCTGTTCGCCATCGGTTTCGTTTCGTTGTTCGTTTCAGGCGGCGTGACCGGATTGGTGTTGGGGCAGATGGCGCTCGACATGGTTTTTCACGACACCTATTTCGTGACCGGCCATTTTCATATGGTTATGGGCGTAGCGGCGGTCTTCGGCATCTTCGCGGCGACTTATTACTGGTTTCCGAAGATGTTCGGGCGGATGATGAACGAGACGATGGGCAAGCTGCATTT
>JAFEGM010000043.1 GCA_018240025.1 Verrucomicrobiota bacterium | reverse complement strand
TCATTCAGGCTGACGCAGTACAAAGCCTCGCTCGCCGAAGGTGAAAATCCGTCCAGGATGCCGTCACAGATCCGTCCAGCAATTCTCGAACGAGTTGATTCGGAGCGTTCGGGACCAAGACTAAAGCGCGAATGTCGAGGCAATTTTCACTCGCCCATTGCATCGCTAGTGAGTTGAAAGTGTCGGGTGGGATGTGGTCGATGTGAACGTTGCTTCTGGTCAGCCGCTCTCCTGTATAAGGGCACAGGTGCCTCCCATCCAACGCGGTAGTGTCCCGAAACGAAAGGATTTGCGGCACGATCGCGGCCCGAAGCGCATCGAGCGAATCGCGGCGCGGGTTCGGCCCTTCGATACAATTCAGGAAGCTGAAATCCGTTTCGCTGCCATCCAAGTGCGCAACTACAAAGTGTCGGCTTTTGCCCCAGCGCTCGTCCGTTCGGACATAGAAATGGTGGATGCCGCAGCCAATTTTTGCCTCCGCTTCGGAATGCCTCGCCAACAGGTCGCAAACGAATTCGTGGTCCTCGTCCTGCAGGCGCTCGAAGTCTGCGTAGGCCGCCACGATTTTCCGCACATGCTCAAGCGCCGACTTCCGGCTCGGAAACCAGCAAGGTCCGATTTGGACAGGATGCTTTGCCATTCTTTTTGATACGCGGGCGTGACCGCAGGTCCAAGCCCGACCTCGTCGCCAGCGAGGTTTTTCTCTGAGAGTTCACCGGGTGGCAAGTTTACCTCATCGTGTCCACGTCAGGACGAAAATACCTAGTTGCGGTTGATAGGTATTTTAAGGCACCTGCCTGAGAGCCTTCATAGCGCTCTACTCTGGCGCATGATTGCAAAAATAGCTTTATGTGCGCGGACCGACTCTACCTTAACGCGCACAGATGTCGATTCCTCCGCATGGCAGAATTACTACATGTGCCGCTTTGCCGAGCCCTCGCGCTTCGGCGTAGCGGTCCCGGCCATGACCTGCACTCCTGCCAGCCTTGCTGGACCCGCCGCTCCGGCCCTCGCCTCCCGCTATCGCCTGCGCTTGGCGCAGGCTGAGCATGAACTCCACGCGATTCAGCGTCTGCGGTTCGAGGTCTTCAATCTAGAACTCAACGAGGGGTTGGGAGAATCCTTCCTGACGGGCCGCGACGAAGATGCGTTCGATGCCGTCTGCGATCATCTCTACGTCGAGGACCTCGAGAGCGGCCGGCCAGTGGGCACGTATCGCCTGCAGACGGGGAGCGTGGCCGCCCTGCGGCTCGGCTACTACAGCGCGCAGGAATTCGATCTCCGCCCCTTCGAACTGCGCCGTCCGGAGATCGTGGAGATCGGTCGCGCGTGTGTGCACGCCGAACACCGCAGCCTCGGGGTGCTGAACCTGCTCTGGCGAGGTCTGGTGGCCTACGCCGAGGGTCGTGGCGGCAGGTTCTTGTTGGGCTGCAGCTCCATTCCGACGGTCGACGGCTCCCACGGCGTGGCGTTGCATCAGAGACTTTCCGCCTACGAGGCCGCTGGTGCGTGGCAGACGCAGCCTTGGCCCGAGTTTGCCTGTCAGGCGACAATGCCGTTTCCGGCCGAGGTGCCAGCGCTGCCGCGTCTTCTGCGGGGATACCTGAATGCCGGCGCGAAGATCTGCGGGCCCCCTGCCCTCGATCGGGCATTCGGGGTTATCGATTTCCTCACGGTGCTCGATCTGGCCGCCCTGCCGCTGACGTATCGGACCCATTTCGCCCGCCCGGATGACAACCTCGGCTGGCTGCGCGAAGGGAGGTCGGCATGAGCCGACCGGACCTGATGGGAATGGTGCGGGCCATCGCCGGGACCGCTCGATTTGCCGGTTGGTTGGAGCGAACCCATTGGCGCGCTACGGAACTCCCCGACCGCGCGGATTGGATGCGCTCGGCCTGCGTCGACCTGCTCGATCTGCTCCGCATCCGACGACAGGTGTTTGGTCCAGTTCCGAGCCGTGGGCTGCTGGTCGCCAACCACCTCAGCTATCTCGATGTGCTCGTGCTCGGGGCGTCCGCACCCGGCACCTTCGTTTGCAAGCGCGAGGTCTCATCCTGGCCATTGATTGGCTCTCTACTTCGCCAGGCGCGCACCCTCTTCGTTGATCGATCTTCGCGCCGGGATGCGGCCCGCTTGGCGTCAGAACTGGGCGCGCGTTCCGACGATGAGTTGGTCATTCTCTTCCCGGAAGGAACCACCAGTCCCGGGACGGAAATCCTGCCGTTTCACTCTGCCCTGTTGGGCTCGTTGAGTCAGGGAGGGCGTTCCATCCAACCCGCGGCCTTGGGCTATCGCACCGCGGCCGGCGATGCCGCCGAGCGGGTCAGTTTCTGCGGCGAAAGTTCGTTCGTGCCTCACCTGTTCCATCTGCTGGGTCGACGCGATATCGAAGCAAAGCTGGTCTTTGGCCCGCCGCTGATCGCTCAGACCGATCGGAAGCACCTGGCCAAGCAACTGGAACGGTTGGTGCGTCAGCTGCACGAGGACCGCATTGCGCCGTGGCAGTGTAGTCCCGTACCGGCCAAGTCGGCCCCCCTGACGGGGCCGTCCGGAGCTGTCCCAGCGACCTAGCTGGTGGCTTGGCGATGGAGAGCGCAAGCGGGTAGGCAAAACAATCGTGACTCGCTCAGTGAAAGGAGACCACGCGGGGAGATTGCGTCGGCAAGTTCATTTGGGTCGCCCCGCGACGAGGTCGAGCTTTCGGGGCCGCGGAGTTTGCGGTAAATCTATGAAGATTGCTCTCCTCGCCGATATCCACGCCAACCTTCCCGCTCTCGAGGCGGTGCTCGCCGATGCCTTCGCCGTCGGTGCGAAGCGCTTCACCATCCTCGGCGACTCGGTCAACTACGGCCATCAGCCACGCGAATGCCTCCACTTGATCGGTGAGTTGGACGCGATCTGCGTGCTCGGGAACCACGATCTGGCGTGTTCCTACGAGCCCTCCGAGGCCCGCTACCGCGGGAGGGCCGAACGCATGTCGCAGCGAACCGCAACCCTTTTGCGACCCGAGCAGCGAGCGTGGCTGCGTTCGCTGCCGCTCGTCGTGATGCAGGACGATTGCACCTTTGCCCATGCCAACCTGCATGATCCGTCTGGCTGGGCCTACGTCTTCTCGCCAGAAGAGGCCGCCCTCAGTCTGGCACGGCAAACCACCAGAATCGGTTTCATCGGTCACACGCATCAGTCGCGCGTCTTCTTGGGACCTGACGGCGTGAGCCAGCGCGGCGATGGCTGCATCGAGCTCACCTCCGCCGAGAAGTATCTGGTGAACGTCGGGAGTGTCGGCCAGCCGCGCGATCACGCAGGCGACGATGCCTGCTATTGCCTCTACGATGCGAAGGCAGGTGTCCTCGAGTTTCGCCGGGTGAGCTACTCTGCTGAACCCGGGCGGGCTGCCGCTCTCGCCGTGGAGGGCGTCGCTCCGCGGAACATGTGACGATCGCGTAACGTGTCATCCGCACGGTCGTGGGTGAGAATCGCGCTGCTGGAACCGCGGTGGGCGGGACAAGCCAGCGACCATGCAGGAGCACCTTCCATCCCCTTGGCGCCGAGCCTTCTTTCCGGCGGTGCTCGCCTTCAGCCTTTGCGTCGGCGGATTTCTCTGGCGGGCTTGGGCAGCGGCTGACAGCGCTGCACCGGTTCTGGCGGAGGCCCCGCGAGCGCTTGCCTGGGGAATCGCGGCGGGCCTGGCCGGCTTTCTGGCGGCTGCAATCTGGTTCCAACACGAAGGCAAGAAGGAGGAGCGGGCGCGTCGGCAAGGTCCTCTCGTGGCCACGCTTGGCCGCGACGGGTGGATACAATGTCCTCGCTGCCACGTCACCTTCAGCCTGGGTGATCCGCGAGCCTGGCAGAATGGGCGCCACCTCTCCTGTGGCTCCGAACTCGAGCTGGTGCGCGAGGACACCTGAGCTGCGAACGAAGCGGACGGCGATCCCGTCCACGCAGCCGCCGGAAATGCCTCAGCTATCTTTCGCTCCGAACTCGGTGGCCATCAGAAGCATCGCGGCCGAGATCCAGAATCTCGCTTCGGTCACTTCTCGTTCCCGCTGGGGCGGGTGGCGCAGGGCGTCCTGGGCCTGAAGCATCGTTTTCCGGCGCAGCCAGCGCTGTTCATCCTCTGTGATCCCCTGCAAGAAAAAGGCCATCGCAGGCGAAAGCCCAAACTCGGTGGATGGACGCATGGCAACTCCTTCGACCGTTCTCCGGCTGCACAACAAGTGATCGGTGAAAACTTTGTCGCTCAGGCCATCCTCGACCGATCTGCGGTGACGAACTTCAAGCCAAGCCGAGTCCATGCAAGGCTGCCAATACCCGGCGGAGCGCCTCCAACCGCGCCGATCGCTTACACGTCACCGGCACGACTTGCCACGGCGAGTGTTCATGGTGGGTCCGGGCGATGAGCTCGTCTGCGGCTGCACGCCACGCGGGCGAAGGCCGATGCCCAGTGTCCGATCCGGCAGCAGAGCAAAGCGCTTTCCCGACCGACTGCAGATAGAGCTTCACCAGCACGGCGCCGTCGTCCGCCAGCCAACGCTCGAACTCACCGGCTTCCCGACAAGAGCGATGCCATCTCGCAAGCGGGCGCAGTCCTTCCAACCGCTCGAGCAGCAGTTCGGAGTGCCAGGAGTGCTCAAAGACGCCGATGTGCCCTCGCGGTGGCAGCTGCATCCAGAAGCGCCAAAGCGGATGGTGGGCTCGCTCCCGCGGAGTGGGTTCGGCCTTCGAATGGACCTGAAGGGTGCGCCGGTCCAGCCGCTTGATCAGGCGATCCGTGATGCCTCGCCTTCCGGTGCCTTCTTCTCCTTCGATCACGACGACCAGAGCATGGCGGGAGCGCAAGAGCCTGGGTTGCAACCGCGCCAGCTCAGCCTGCAGCCCGGCCAGTTGCCGGCGGTATTCCTCGCGCTCGATCTCGACGCTTTCTGAAGTCGGGGTGTCTGCCCGCTTGGCAGGCTCCAGCGTCCCGCCCCCACGGGGCCCGCCGCGGCGCTCGCGCTGACATAAGGAAGTTCGGCAATATCCACAGCTGTCTACCCATCGGCCGGAACGGCCGAGTCTCGCCAGCCCAACTTCTCTCATGGCGAGAATGTTACTCGGGACTGCGCAAACGCCCGAGTCGAGTGCACTGCCTCGGCGGTGGAGTCGGGGCCCAAAGATCGAAGGAACAGAGCTGAGCTCGTCTCACCGAGCGGCGTTCAGCCGATCCTGCAGCCGGCGGTCGCCTTCCGTCTTCTCCGACTCCGTCGCGCCATCGAGCACGACTTCGAGAAAACGCTCGCCCACGATTTGTTTCTGCCGGGCGCTCAGCGACGCCCAGACGAATGCTTCGGCTCGGTCCCGACCGATCCCTTGGCCGTTGAAGTAGCAGCGCGCCAAGTTGGCTTGGGCGAGGCCGTGTCCCTGCATCGCCGCGGCCTTGAACCAGACCACTGCCGCAGCCCAGTCCTGCCGCACGCCGCCCTGTCCATGCTCAAGCATGGATCCCCAGAGATTCTGCGCCCAAGCCTCGCCTGCTTCGGACGCCGCGCGGAGCCATGGTACGGCCGCGGCACGATCCGGCTGCTGGTCCGGGGCCCCGAAATAGAGCAATTCCGCCAACTCCCGACGGGCACGAACGCCGCCCCCCTCGGCGGCTCGCGTGAGCCAGGTCACGGCCAGAGCGACGCTGCGCGAGGTGCCCAGTCCCTTCAGATGCATCAGCCCGAGGTTGGTTTGCGCCTCGCGATCCTCCTGCTCGGCCGCGCGCGTCATCCAGACCAGCGCTTGGGCTCGGTCGCGCTCGGTGCCCACACCTTCGAGCAGACACCAGCCAAGGAGATGCTGCGAGGGGGCGTGCCCCTTCTCCGCCAAGGGCCGAATCAAGCGAAGTCCTTGTTCGGGATCCTTCGCCAAGCCGTCCCCGCGGATCAGGCGGCGTCCCTGCACATAGCTTTCTCCAATGGAGACGTCTCCGGCGGCCGCGCGCGGCAGAGCGAGGCAGAGAAGGAGGAGCGGCCAGAGGCAGGCAAATTTACGGAAGGGTATCATGCTAGGAATCTCCAAGTCCGAGAGCCTGATCGAAGAGCGCCTTCTCCTCCTGGAACTGGAGTTCGGCGCGACGAACTCGATTCAACACCGCCTTGGCTTCGTCGAGAAAGCCGGCCCGCCGGAGCGCCGCGGCGCGAATCACCCGGACTTGCGGCGGCTCGTTCAGCTCCTCCGGCTGACCCGTGGGGAGCACCGCCAGGGACTTCGCGGCATCACCCTGACGCAGATGACGCAACGCCAGCCCCGCCCGAGCATACCATTCGGACGTTTGAGCTGCGGGCGTCACACCACTTGGGAGCATTTCTCCGGCTTCGCCCGCGAGGGCCGCGAAGTAGGCCGCGCGAGCGGCCAGGCTCGCCTCTCCCGGCCAGCGGCGCTGCATTTGGGACAATCGTTTGGCCACCCGGCCGGTCTGCCCGTGTCGGAGATGAAACTGCAGGCAGGCGTCCTGCGTTCCCCAACTGCCGGGCTCCAGTTCGGCCGCCTGGCGGAAGGCGGTCTCGGCATGAGTCAACGCCCCAGCCACTTCGGCGTTTCGGGCCATCTGGAGGAGGCGAGTGGGGTTGCCGGCAGCGAATTGCTTCGCCTGTTGCCAATGGCCTTCCGCTCTTGCGGGCTCGCCTTCGAAATGAGCGATTCGCGCCAAAAACTGCTCGCGGACGCACTGGTCGAGATCGTGCCGACTGAGCCGCAGTTCTTCCCCCGCGAGCCCCCATTGCCCGGCACTCAGCAGCGCCTGCAACCGGAGCTCCAAGAGTTCTCCGCGCCCCCGGACCGAGCGAGCGTCGAGTACAGCCAAGGCCCGGAGCGGCTCTTGCTGAGCGAGCAGCCAACGGGCGAGCTGGAGCCGCTCCGCGGTGTCGGCTTCGGAGAAGCGAGCCAGCAGTCGCGAAAGCACGGGCTCGCGCGCTGCAGGTCGTTGCCGCAACTCCAACTCGGCCACAACGATTTTCAGCTTCGCGCTGGCTGGGTTGGCCGTCTCCAGCAGCGCGAGCAGGTCTGCGTCGGAGGTCCGTTCGGATTCGAAACGCACGCGGGGGTGCCGCGCCTGCCAAAGCGCGGCCTCGAAGGCCAGCGGGCGCCCCGCGGAGGTCAGCGACACCATCGTCGACAGCGCTTGTCTCCACGCCGCTTCCGAGCCCGTCTCGGCGAGCAGCGCCGCGGCGCGGAACCGCGCCTGCTCCGAGATCCAGGTGTCCTCGAGGAGGGAGCTACTCCAGCCCGCTGCGTCGGTGAGGCGCCCCTCCACCAAGGCCATCTCCGCCTGGAGCAACTTGGCTTGGGGCTGATCGACGCCAGCCCTTCCGGCGGCGAGAAGTTCCCCCTTGGCTCCGGCCACGTCGCCTAACGCGAACGCTGCTTCCGCCAAGGCAAGGCGATCTGCCGGGCTGGGCGGGTGGCCGTCCTGCCGCAATCCCATCCAGAACCTTTGCGCGTCGGCGGGCTGACCCAGTCTCGCCGAGACCAACGCCAGCAAGCGGCGCGGCTCGACCTCCGACCAGCTCAGTCGAGCGGCATCTCCCGCCTGCCGCGCCGCTTCCGCGATCTGCCCGGCTGCCAGGCTCTGCGCGGCTGCCGCAGCGAGGCGCTTCGCCTGCCAACGCTTCACTTCTCGGAAAGCCGGCCGCGCCGCCAGCCAGAGCACTGCGCCCAAGAGAAGGGCCGCAGCAGTCCAGGCCAGCCAGCGTCGGCGGCGCTGGCGCTCGACGGCCGTGGTATAGTCTTCGTCCTCGTCGACGATCATGATCTGACTCGCTCGGCGACGTTCGCCGACGCCTCCGCCTGTTGCCTGCGACGCTCGTCTTCCCCGCTCTCCTCCCCGCCCCCGCCGTATCCGAGCACCTCGACGGTGATGATCGAAGGCAGGTCCTGCGTGGCCGGGTTGGCGCTCCCTGGCGGATTCTGCCGGGCGGCCTCGGCCGCGCCGCTCGTGGCCCCGGCGGAGGCGGTACTCGCGCTCGTCAGACCGCCGAGATTCGGTGCGCTCACGGTCGGAGTACCGGTCGAGGTGCCTCCCGCGGAGATATTGCCCGCGTTGACGACCTGCACGGCCGAGATGTTGAGGTTGCCCGACACCCGGATGCCGGCGTCGCCGGCATCGACCGTGCCGCTGGGAGCAATCAGATCCACATCTCCCGGGCGGACCCCGCGCACCGTGGCCAGCACGCCGATGCCGCCGCCCGTGGCCAAGCCTGCCAAGTCGGTCTGCACATCGGCACTCTGCGGATCGACGAGCACGCGGGTCGGCGGGGCCGCCTGCACGGTCTTGGAGGAGGCGCCGGCCGCGATGTCGCCGAGCGAAGACCAGATCACGATATCGCCTCCTCGGAGCGTGAAGATGCGCGAAGTCCCGACCGTAACGCTGTCCCGGGTGAAGATGGCAATTTCCCCTCCCGACTGCGTGAGGATGCCCTGGTCCGCCGCTTGCGCGCCCGCCAGGTCGAACCCCACGAGCAGGCCGCCTCCGGGCGCGAAAAGCCGGATGTCGCCGCCGCTGGTGGTCTTGATCTGGCGCGAGGTCAGCGAGATGGAACCTTGCCAGGATTTGCCCGGGAAGAGCGCCTCCAACGCCGTGTCGGCCGCGCGATAGGTGCCGAACGCGGGGCTGTTCGGATCGACGCGGTCACGCGCCGAATCCCGCAGTACGCGGTAGAAGATCCCCAGTGCCAACTCCCTGCGTCGGTCGACGGGCAGCGCTCGATAGGTGGCGAGAACCAGTTCGAGACTGGCCTGCTCGTCGAGCCCGAGCGGCTGCCGCAGCCCGGGCAGATAGCGCTCGGCCCCGGCCCCGGCTGTGGTCGGGTCGAGGAAGCGTTCCTCGAATTTCGTGAAATCCAGCGAGCTGGCAGCCAATGACGCCACCGGTCCGAGGCCAGCACCTGCGAAGATCGAGGCACCGGCGAAAGGCAGCGCTGGGTTCCGCGCGTTGCCGATCGAAGTCAGCCCGAGGCCAGTCCCGTCGCCCCGTGCCGGGCCGATCCCCAGGTCGAGATTCCGGCCGGCGAGCACCTGCAACGAGCCCGGGCCGCCGATCTGTAAATCACCTGCCAGAGCGGCCTCCCCCGAGGCCAGCGCATTGCCGGACGACTGGGCCAGCGTGCGGAGCGGAGAATTCTCGCTGAAAGCGACCACATCCCGGCCGGCGGCGACCACACTGACGTCCTCGGCGCGCACATTCTGGAGGTAGAACGCGACATCGATGACATCGCGCCCAGCGACGATTCGCGTCGCCTTCGGGCTGTAGAGCGTGAGCCCTGAGATGCTTCCGCTGCCGGCGTAGAGCCGCACCGGCTCCCGATCGTCCGCGTGCAGGATGGGGTCCGCATGCAGCGCCTGCCGCACTTGGGCCACGCTCTGGGCCCCGGAAGTCGCGCCGGTCTCGGCGAACAACGCGTTGAAGCCGCCGAAAACGTCCCGCGTCTGCGTGGCGGCAGGCGTGGCGCCGACCAGGCTCTGCACGGCCAGGGGAGTGGTGACGGAAGGCAGAGCAGCGGGAGAAGCGTCCGAGAGATTGATTCGACCGGCAATCCAGGAGACCGCTTCGGTGCCGCCGAAGGTCGTCACGCCCGCGGGCTGGAGCGCCTGGATCGAGCCGGCGGCCAGGAGGTCCACAGAACCCGCCGAGGCCGGGCGCAAGTTCACGTTCCCCACCAGGTTCACGTCCCCCTCGAAAGCCTGCACGCGAAGCGTGGCTGGTTGCAGTGTGAAGGCCGTGGCGAAGGGGACGACGCTGGTCTCGGCCAGCCGCAGCCACGGCTGATACGTGGCCGCCGTTTGCGCGGCGTTTGCTGGCAGCAGCAGAACGTTCTCATACCAGGCCCGCAGGATCGGCACGGGCGAGCCCAGTCCCTCCGTCGGCA
The DNA here is from genome assembly GCA_018240025.1 of Verrucomicrobiota bacterium. Lineage (GTDB taxonomy): Bacteria > Verrucomicrobiota > Verrucomicrobiia > Chthoniobacterales > SZAS-18 > SZAS-18. Next base: position 96,843 of record JAFEGM010000043.1, on the reverse strand, counting down.
GGGTGACGCTCGCGCGGAGAGTGACGTCGCCCGCGATCGAGGTCGCCCGCACCGCACTGGCTTCCGAGAAGGTCGAAAAGTAGGTCTTGTACCAGTAAGTGTTGCTGTAGCCGCTCGGGAGCAGGAACGGGTTCGCCACCGGGCCCAGCAGCAAGTCCCCGCCGGCGATGACCTCGAAGGTCGAACGGCCGGCAAAGAGGGTCGTGGGCAGCCAAGTCCGGGCCTCGAAGACGTCGCCCTCGAACCCACGGATGCGACCGAGCGACGGCGTGCGCGTCGCATTGGTGGTGATGTCGGCGCCCGCGAACAACGTGGCCTCGCCGCGCTCGACGTAGTAAATCCCTGCGTCGAGGTTGCGTCCGGCCCGCACTGCGAGGTCGCCGCCGCCCAATTCCACCAAGGCGACCCCGGTCGGATCGGCGGCGAGGCCGCTCGCCGTGCGGCCGGGCAGACGCCCGTTCGTGGGAATGACGGCATCCACGTTGCGGATGTCGCGTCCAGCGGTCAGCGAGACGTTGCCGCCGCCGAGCGCGCCCACGCCTTGGAAGAAATTGCTGAAATCCACCCACCAGGCGGTCGAGGCGAGATCGCCGAATCGACCGACTCCGAAACGGCCCGTCGCGGGATCGACGAAGCCACGGCGGTAGAGCCAGTTGGTGGGCAGCTCGCGCTGAGAATCGTCCACCAGCCTCCCGTTTTGGTCCCGCGTGAGATGGACGATGTCTCCCTGCGCTCGGACGCTGACGTTACCCCCGCCCTGGCTGAACTGCGCGGCATAGACCGGACTTTGCTGCACCGCTCCGAGCTGGGCGGTTCCCCCGGCTGCGTTGAGAATCGGCGTGTCGAACGTGCCGCCGAGGCGGGGATCCGGCGTGCGGGCGCCGGCGGTGTAGATGGTGGCGAACGGATTGAGCAGCTGGACGTCGCGCCCGGCCGCGATGTCGATCGCCCCTGCCCCGGTCCGGATGACTTGGAAGCGGCCATTGATCACCGGACCGGCGACCGCATTGCGCCCAGGTTGGAAGGAGACGTTCTGGCCGCCGTCGCGCCCGAGTTGAAGCGAGCCACTCCCTTCCGAGAGCGCGGCGAGAGGTCGAACACGCTGCACGTCGGCCGCCGTGAGATCCGCCCCGGCGGTCAGGCGGAACGACCAGGATGCTTGAGCACTGCCATTGGCGAAGAGCGGCAGGAGCTCTTCCCGCCAGCGGGCGGACGGCACGCCCAGATCGTTGGGGATATCGATCGCGCCGCCGCCCGTTCCGAATCCGTCGGTGAGGCTGCCGAGCAGGACGAGATTCCCGGCGGCCCGCAAGGTCAACACGCCCGGCTCGGCCCCGGCCAGGATGGGCACCCCCGCCCGATTGCTCAGCGGATTGCCCAGGGCATCGACCACGGCTTGACGGACGCCGAACCGCCAGGTGGAGAAATCCCAGTCGGCGTTCAGCACGAGATCACCGAGGCTATTCACGATTTCGATGCCGGGTCGAAGGTGGAGGACGCCACTCAAACCCGGCTGATCGGCCAGCAGGCGCGCTCGGAGGTCGGCTTCTCCCGCCATGAACGTATTCGCGGCCGCCCACGCCGCCGGCTGAAGCGGTTCGAGGGCTGCAGGAGTGACCGAAGCTGCATCGAGGACCGAAAAGCCTTCCACCACGACGCTGCGTGCTCCGCGAACCGCGGCGGACAAAGGCGCCACAGCGACGCCCGCGGGGCTTTCCAGCCGCGGGGCGCGAAGATGGAGATCCCCGCCCATCCCCTCGCCCACTCTCAGATCGAGGATCGCGCCCGCCCGGAGGTCGATTTGGCCAGTGCGAGTCGCGAGCGAAATCGTCCCCCCGAGCGAGGCGCGGTCGAAGGCGGCTCCGGCCGCCGACAGCTCGGCCCCCGACAGCAAGGTGAGGTCGCCCCCAGCGCTGAGGTCGATGCGTCCCCCCGTGGCGCCCGAGGCATCGACCCGCCCGCTCACCACCAGGGGACCTTGATCGACCGAGACGAGGTAGTTCCGGCTCAACGCGAGGCCATCCAGCGTGAGCCCGCCCTGGCGAATGCGCAGGGACCGCTGCTCCCGAAATCCGCCGTCGTTGAGCGACCGATCGAGGGCAAAAGTCGACGCCAGTGAGCCGACGTCGAGGGAGAACTCCGCTCCTCTCCCCGTCCCGAGCAGCGCCCCCTCCAGCGCGAATCGACCGCGCGGAGCGGCGACGGACAACGTGCCGGCCAGCGCATCGGGCTGGGCCGCGGAAACGGAAATGGAAGCGCCGGACTGCAGCAGAACCGACCCCTCAGCCGCCTCGAGGGTGATCTGCCCCGCCGGGGTCGCGCTGCTGACGTCGTTCAGCGTTCTGGTGACCCCGGCCACGCTGAGCGAACCCGTCACTCGCAGATCGCCCGTCGTGGCGCGGGCACTGAAGGCTCCGCTCGGCAGGTCAATGCTGGCTCCCAACGCCACAGCCGCGCCCTGCAACGCGAGGCGGCCGCCCAGTCCGGGCGTGACCGGGGAGCCGCCGGCTGCTGCGCCGACGACGGCGAGGTTGCCCGAGGCCTCGAGGCGGGTCCTGCCCGCGGTCGTCGAGACCAGGACGGGCGTGGCCAGCGTGAGGTCGCCCTGGGCCAGGATCGTCTGATTGCGGCCGGCCACGATCGCATTGCTGGCCGCGAGCCGGATGGAACCGAACTGGTCGAAACGGAGCAGCGATTCGGAAGTGCCAGCCGATTCCGCTTCGCCCAGGCGAAGCAGGCTGGCGCGCAGCTCGAGGGCACCGGCGCCGGCGGAGATCGCTTCGGTCTGCGGGCTGCGACCTGTGGCATTGGTCAGCACGATCTCGCCAGCTGACAGCACGGCGGTCTCACCTTGCGGAACGAACCCGCGAATTTGGGCGGTCGAAAGACTCAGTCGACCCAGCGAGGCGTTACCGAGTATGCCTCCTCCGTAGAGGTCGATCGAGGAGTAGCTGAGGAGGGAGAGCGAGGTAGCACCGTTTTGCAGCCCCGCGAGCAGGCTGGCCGAAAGCACGAGACCGGCGTTCGGCGAAAGCTCCGCCGCCGCCAACGCCAGGCTGATCCGGCTGCTGCTCAGCAGGGAGTTCGCGCCCCGCAGGCGGGCATCGTCGGCCAGAACCGTGGCGCCGGTGGAATCGACCACCAGGGCATTCCCCTCCAGCTGGGCCCCGCGGCCGATCTGCAGGCGAACCGCGGAGTTCGAGCTGTCGAGGCCGAAGCGGGTGACCGCGGGCGCCCCGGAGGCGCTGACTCGCACCAGTGCGCCTTCGCCACTGCCTGGCACGGCCGCATCGCCGAAGACCAGTGGGTCCAGCCCGGCGGACGAGCCACCGCTGCTGCGCACCTGACTGCCCGGCCGCAAATCGAGCGTTCGTCCAGCCACCAGGATGAGGTCGGTCCCGCTCAGCGGTGCGGTTGCATTATCGACGGTCACCGACCGCGAAAGCACCTGCACGGCGCTGTTGGTGCCGGCGGAAGATCGAGAGCCGCCAATAAGCAGGCTTTCGGCTCCAAAGGCCGAGAGCATCGCCGCATCGAGGAAGAGCGCGCCCGTTGGAGCTGCTGCGCGATCCGTCCCGATGAAGATCTCCGTCGGGCTGGCGATATCCACCAACCCGCCCCGCGCGCCCTCCGGTGCCGCCGCGCGCAGGGTGCCCTCGATCCGCAGGGATTGCAGCGCGGCGAAGGCGAGGCGCCCGGAATCCCGCGGCAGTCGATTCGGCGGCGTGTCGCGACTGGCCGCGGACGCGGTGAAGAAGGCGTTCGCAAAGCTATCGACGTATTCGGACCGGCTGCGCACGACCTTGGCCGGTGCGACTTCGAAGGCGGAGCGCAGCGGCGATCCCGTCTGGCCGGACTCGAAGGCGTTGAAGCGGTAGCCGGACACCAACGCCGCCCCATCGGGTTGCAGCGATGCCGCTGTCGGGTCGCTCGTTTTTGGCGTGACGAGGAAGGCTCCCTCCAGCAGCGCGTAGCGCGCCGGCAGGACGGTGTAGAAGCCCGGCGGCAATCCCGCGCCCCCCTCGAGCCAGACCCGCTCACCCGGCGCGGCCGCCCCGGCGTAGTTGGGGTCGAGCGGCGCATAGGCTGCCTGGTAGCTCGGGAGCACGGCGAAGCTCCCAGGGGCCGCAAGGACGTCGCGGCTGCCTCCATTCCCCGGCACCCATCGATAGGCGTAAAGGTCACCCCCACCCCGAAGGTCCACGGTGGCTCCAGGCAGTTGCGTCACGTTCAGCCCCGCGATGGAGATGTTGCGTTCCGGAGCGCCGGCGACCGTGATGTCGGTGCCCGCAGGATCGAGCCAGGAAATGCCGTTCAGCACGGTGCCATAGGGAAGACGCAAAGCTTCTCCTGTGAGTGGATCGAGCCCCGAAACGGAGAGCGAACTTCGCGCGCCCAGCGTCAGCGTGCGGGTGACGGGAAGTGCCAGCCCGGTGAGCAAGTCTCGCCGCTCCGGGTTCGCGGCGACGCCCACTTCGATCTGGCCGAACGGAGCGCGCAGCGTGCCGTCGAGGTCGAGCAAAGTGGCTGCCAGGGTCAGTCGTCCGGCGGCAGAGTACGGCAGCGACCGCGTGCCCGACTGAAGCACGCGGATGCTGCCAAGCACCGAGTTGCCGCCGGCGATGGAATCGTAGGCCGTCAGCGTCAGCCGAGTGCCGGTGGTGGGGTAGATCTGTCCGGCTTCGATCGCCAGCTGCCCACGGACCGCGACCGTGCCGTCACCCCGCACGTCGCCGCCCGGAGCGAAGACCGAGAGCTGGCCGATTTGCTGCAGCGAGACGTTGCCCAAATCGACCAATTGACCGCGCAGGCTGAGACTGCCCGCACCGAAGGTGGGCGGGGCAAAAAAGGGAGCTCCGTCGACGTTGAAGACGCTTTGCTCGTTCTGCAGTTGCGTCGGCGTCAGCGGCCCGCGGAAGGCCTGACCGAGGCGCAGGTAGGGAGCCTCCAGCGTGACGGCGGCATCCGCCTGCACGATCCCGGAGGCGCCGAGGGTCAGGCTGCGACCCGCCGCGAGCGCCACCGGGCCACGGAATCCGATCGTCCCCCCGAGCGAAATGGCGCCAAACCCGCCCTGGCCGAGGGTTTCGGCAGAAATGTGCCCGAAACTGCCGAGCGGGCGGCCGTCGAGACCGAGCACCGGACGGTCGATCGCGTTTCCGCCCACGGGATAGAACGAAGTCGGGATCGTGGGCCCCGCCGCCGTGATCTCCAGGCGCACCTCCAGCGGGGTCAAAGGGGCCGCATTGAGCGCCTGCAGCCGACCCGAGGAAACGTTGAGCGTGCCGCCAAGTGCCGTCGGGCCGCCCGACTGCCCGCGCAGCGTAGCATCCACGAAGAGTTCCTGACCGCCGACGAGCGTGATGGTTCCACCGTTGCTCTCGACCCGGGTGGGAAGAAGCTGCAGGCCCGTGGGGGCGTTCGTGAGCGATCGGCCGGAGAATCCTGGCGCCAGATCCAGCGTCCCGGACGTGCCGGACACGTCGAGCAGACTGCCCGCTTCCGCGACCAGATTGCCGCTCACGCGGATCGTACCGCCTGGCAGCACGCTGCCCGTGCGATAGCCCGGTGTCTGCGGTGTCAAGACGATCGCACCCGCGGCCGAGAGGAGGCTTTGCGGGCCGAGATGCACCGTGGGCAGCGCCACGCTCGTGTTCTCGAAGGCGAGCGCGGCGTTGCTGCTGCCTTCGACCGAGATGCCGCCCCCGGGGGCCCGGATCTGCCCTAGCAGCGCCACCGTATCGGCGCTCAGACTGACGGAGGCCCCGGCATCGGTGAGCACCGAGGCACCGGCTGCGAAGACGATATCTCCGCGCACCAGACGGATGGCCGGATTGAAGGTGTCGGTCACGCCGGGTGCATTCAGCGCGAGGGAGGCAGGAGCGCGCACCCCTTCCGGCTGGCGCACTCTCCGGAGCCGGATCTCGCTTCCTTCCAACTCTGCCAGGAGCGACTCCGTGCTCGGTCGCAAGATCGTGCCCTCGACCACGCGTACCGCGGGAGCGACGCCGTCCCCCAAGCCGCCCAGATTGAACCGGCTGAATCCGCCCTGCGTGAGGAACTCAGGACCTAACACGAGGGTTCCCGCACGGGCGGAGCCGCCCAACTGCAAGCTCGGCGCGAGAATGGACAAGGTCGCACCGCGTGCCCCGGAGTAGCCGCGGAGCGTCGATTCGAGCACCAGCCGACCCCCGAGCAAAGACGCCACATTCGGATCCTGACCCACCGCCAACGCCAGCGTGCCGCCCGCGCCGTAAGCGATGCGACCGGTGCCGCTGACCGTGACCCCGCCGGATACGTCCAGAACGCCCCCGGCTGCGAGGTTGGCATTGAAGGCACGCAGACTGATCGAGCCGCCCGCCACAGCCGTCGCCAGTTCGTCGGAACCGAGGCCTCGTCGGTCGACGACCCGTCCGGCCGTCGAGACAATAGCCTCGTTCCCCAGCGTGAAGGTCCCTCGCCCCGGGTCTGGAGCGGGCGTCGAGGCACCCTGGGTCGAGCTCAGCTGCAGAAATCCCGCCGGAGAAAGATTGGTGACCGTGAACGCGATGCTGCCACCGGGCGCAAACAGCTGTCCAAAGACTCCCACGTTGGCGGCGGCCAGAGTCAACGCGCCGCCGTCCTGCGCGGTCAGCGTTGCGCCGGCTGGCACGACGACATTCCCGTCGCTGTTGTCGATGCTGACGCTGCCGAATCCGCTGCGTCCGAACAAGGCGGGATCGAGGACCACGCGGGACAGTCGGTCGAGCCGCAGACCTTGCGGCCGGCCATCCAACCCGAGCGCGAAAGCCTCGGCCTGCTGCTGCGGGAGCCCGGCGCGAATCTCCACCGTGGGAGCGATGGCCGGCGGGACGATTCGAAACGGCGCTGCGCTGCTCACGCCCTGCAAGACCAGCGACAACCGGCTGGGAGTCGGTGCGGTCGTCGCCTGGCGCGGGCCGACTGTGACCTCTCCACGGAGCACGCCGTCCAGGGCCAGGCCCGGCGTGCGGATGACCAGCGAACCGCCGCTGGCGCCCTGCACGTAGCCTGCCTCGAACTGCGGCGCGGTGATCAAGGTGCTGCCGGAAGTGAGGGTCAGACCGTAACGCTCGTTGAAGCTATTGAAGCCCGTGTAGATGCCGTCGTAGCGGCGATCCGGAGTGGCCTGCGAGATGTCGAAAATGCGACCGCCCGAGATCACTTTGGTCGTCTGCACCCAACCGCCGGCGAAGTCGGTGCTGCCGCCCGAAACATCCAGGGCGGCCCCCGGCTGCACCACCACCGAGTCCCCGGCGTTCAGGGCGATGCTTCCGCCGGGAGTGGTCAGGACGCCGACGGTCCGCTGGACGAGGTTGGCGTAGCCGGAGACGTTGCCGAGCGGGGTGCCGATCCAAGCCTGCCCGTTGTAGGTGCCCGTCTGGCGAATGTCGATTTGGACCGATTGACCGCGCAAGGCGCCGTCGCGCTGGAGCGGAGAATCCGCCAGTTCGGCGCCACGGAGTTCGGCCGTGACGATGTTATCGGTCACGGAAGCGGCCGCCCCCCGCGTGCCTGCGACGTCGATCACCGCGCCACGGTCGAGGTAGATCTGGCCTCCGTTGCGCACGAAGGCCGGGAGTCCGGCCGCGTTGTTGAGCCACGTGCCGGCCCCGAGGCTGACGCCGGCTTCGAGCGGCGCGCCGTCGAGCCCGAGCGCGGGGCGCCTGGAGTCGGCCGGCAGATTCGCACTGGGGGCCAGCAAGGTGGAGTCGGGCGCGAGGTAGATCGCCTGGCCCTGCACGTTCACGAGCGAGGACAAGGCGAGGCGGGTGCCGACCACGCGCTCGGTGCTGGCCAATTCTGGCAGAATCTGAGTCACGCTCGCCGGTCCCAACGTGACCGTCCCCGTTCGCGTCGGGGTGAGCGCGAGCAGGCCGTTGCTGACCGAGCGGACGCTGGCGAAGGAGGCGATGAGATCGATCCTTCCATTGAGCGAAACCGACGTGCTGCTCGCCACGGCTCCCAGCTGGGACACGTTGGCGCCGGCCATGGTGAGATTTCCCCGGGCGACCTCGATCAAGCCGGAGTTCGTCACGCTGCCGCTGAACTCGTCCACCGCGCCCACGAAGGTATCCAGGCCGCGCAGACTCGGATCGGCAGCCGGATGCGCCGCGAAGCCGACCTGCAAACCGGCGGCCAGGATCGTCTGACCGTCGGGGGTGGAAATGCTGCCGGCATTGCGGACGTTCGGCCCGATCAGCGCGATGCGACCGCCGACCCCGTCGGCACTCGTGGGGCTGGTGAGCTGCGCGCCCGGCTGCACGACGATGTCGCCGTTGCGCCCGGTCGGGGTGCCCGGGGCGGTCGGCGTGAAGGCCGGCATCGTGCCCGACGCGAGTGCAGGCACACTGAGCTGGCTGAACAGAAACTGGAGGTCGGGATTGTTGAGCAGCCCGCGAGACACGAGGTTGTCATTCAGCGGCAGCGAGGAGGCGAGCAACGAATGCACCCGCACCTGCGACGATCCCCCGAAGATGACGCCGTTCTGGTTCAGCACGTAGACTTGGCCTCCGGCCTGGATCGAACCCAGGATTTGCGAGGGCGCGCCCGACGGGTCGAGCACCCGGTTGAAGGCGACCCATTGCACCTGGCCCGCGCCCCCGAGACTTTGATCGAAGCTCAACGTGGTCTCCTTGCCGACGTTGAAATTGCTCCAGGTCAGGAGCGCCTGCGGCTCCGTCTGACGAATCGTGACCGTGGTGCGGCCGGAGGCCGCCGTCTGGACCGGCAATCGCGCTCCCTGCCAAAGCACGGGATTCTCCCCCGCCACCGGCTGTTCCAGATTGCGCGGTACGGCAGGCGCCGGCTGGAGGCCGTTGAGGCCCAGGCCGTTGACCACATTCGGCAGCTGCGCTCCGGCACGATTGGGATTGAGGCCGAGATTGTTTGGGCCGGCGACGGCGACATTCCGCGCTTCGCTTTGCATGGCCCGCACTGCGGCGAGCGCCTGGGTGGTTCGGGCCAGCGAATCCTGCGCCCGCGGCAGCGTAGCCGTCTGCACCGTCGGCCCGGCCGACGGTTGATTGGCCGGCGGCGCGGGGGCCGCTCCGCCTGCGCCCGCGCCTCCACGCAACAGGTCGCCCGCCCGCAAGGGCCAGGCGAGCGCCAGCACCAAAGTCAGGGAGATGCCGCGGCGCAGCCGCCCGCCGGGACGATCCAGCGGCGCAGGCACCGGACGGAGAAAACGCGGGAGCGGCATACGCGGGCGGTCAGGGCTTGACCCGGGCGTCGGTGAGCTTGTCGGAATAGTCCTGGATGAGGTTCTCGAATTTTACCCGGGTCAGCCCGACGAACGGCTCGCGCGCCATCAGCGCATCGCCGAGGCCGAACTTCTCGTAACGCGAGAGCACCTCCATCCCGAGGTTGAACATCGTGCGATTGCGCTGCGTGAGATCGGCGACGCGCCGGTCGAGCGTGATGACCTTTCCGGCCGCCAGGGCCCGCTTGGCTTCGAGGACGATCGCCTCCGCCTGGAGCTTCTTGAACTCGGACTCCCGCTTGATCAGGGCCTCGCGAATCTCCCGGAGTTGCGCGTCCCGTTCGACCAGCGCGCTTTGCGCCGCAGCCTGGGCTTTGTCGGCGGATTCCTTGTCGGCGCTCAGGCGCTTCTGCAGGGCGGCGTTTTGTTCGGTCAACTGCCGGAGCTTCTCCTCATCGGCGGCCTTCGCCGCCTGCAGCGCGGCCCGCTCGCTCTCGGAGTTGCGCAACTGCACCGCCGTGGCCCGCAGCTGTTCGCGCAGCCGAGCTTCGTTGTCATTGCCGCGCAGGGTCGGAACGACGAATCCGACGGTGCCGAGGACGAGGGCGAGTGAGAGAGCGGAGGAGCGCATGGCTAGAATTTGGCGTGAAGCTCGAATTGGAACGTGTCGTTGCTGAACTTGGGTCCCCCGATGCTGGTGGCGCTCAGCCAGCGGGCCGCGAGCGAGACCCGCGCCGAAAGCGCGACCGCCGCATTCAGGGTGAAGCCCTTCAAGTTGGTGCCGCCGCCGCCGAAGTCGGAATCGACGAAGGCATCGACCACCGCGTCGGATTCCACGTAGCGGTACCCCAGCGAGGCCTGCCAATCCCAGCGCTTCTCGAGCTTGGCGTGGCCCACGCGCACCGCCACATTCCAGGCGTCGCTGCCGCCATCGAAGGCCCCGCCGAGGCCGGTGCGATTGTTGACCGCGAAGCGGTTGATGGTGCCCTTGGCGAAGGCGAGGTTGCGCACGTATTCGCCCGTCAGGGATACCTGGATCGGCTCGAAGCGGGAGTAGTCCAGACGCGCTGTCAGGGCGACCTCCTGGAAGGGCGTGGCGAGGCCGAAGTACTGGAACTGATTGGTCGTGCCGAAGCCGTTGTTCACATTCGCCACGATGTCGCGCAGCGCGCGATACGTATTGCCTCGCTGCGCGAAGGAGGGCCGGGTATTGTCGGTGTCGCCGGCGTCGGCGGCCGTCAGCGGGGTGAAAGGCGAGGACAGCCGGCCCTCGATGCCGTCGAAGTGGTAGTAGGCTACGCCGATCTTCGCGCTGAAGTCCTTGTGGAGCTGAACCTCCGCGCCGAGTTGCGCGCCATACAACCACTTGTCGCTGCTCTTGAACTTGGCCGGCCGGTTGGACGAGAAGTTCAGGTCGGTGTTGAAGACCGGGAACGCGCCGCCGGCAAAGGTCAGACGGATGCCCTCACGGACCTGATAGCGCGCCTGCAGGGCGACTCCGTCGAACCCCAAATCGTCAGCCCAGATCATCGACGTGCTGAAGAAGGGATTGTCGAAGCGGCCCGCGAGAAACGTGACGTCCCACCGCCGCCCCTCCGCCGCCGGGCCGCCCTTGGCGTCGCTCGACTCCCGCTGAGTCTCGCCGCCGAACTCGTACTTCACGAACGCACGGTCGATCCACACCGCCAGCTTGCTGAAGTTTCCACCCTGGCCGCCATTGGCGACTCCGAGGGTCTGGTTCTGCGTCACCGGGGAGTTGTTCTCGCCGGTGCCGAGGCGGATCCCGGCCGTGAAGTTCTCGCCGAGATCCACCTCGGTTCCCAGCCGCGCGCGCAGTCGGAGGCGCTGACGATCCTGATCCACGTTGAACTGCGGCGAAAATAGATTTCCGGTCACGTCGAACGGCGCACCCGTGTTGATCGCGTTGAAATTCGGAAAGGACCCGGTGTTGTCGTTCCCGCGCGGATAAAGGTCCGCTTGATACCTCACGCGGATATCGCCGAAGAGGCGAAAGCGCGGAACCCAGGCGGGCAGCTGGCGCGGCGCGGTCCATCCTTCCCCCCGGGCCTGGGCCATGACCTCGGCGCGCAGGTCGTCGCGGATCTGCTTCTTCACGAACTCCGGGATGTAGGTCACGCGCACTGTGTCCTCGTCGGCGGGTGGCGCGGCCTTGCGCTGAGCGAGAGCTCGGGCGGCCGCCGCCCCGGCGTCGGCCTGCGCCTGAATGCGGGCGCTGACCGCATCCTGCTCTGCCTGGCGGATCAGCTCCTCGGCGTCTTCCTTGGTCAGTACGCCGCGTTGCACGAGCCGGTTGATGAGATTGATGGTGACGTTCTCCGTGGGCGTGGGCTTTTCCGAGAGCGGGGCAATGGGGAGCGTCTTGTTCTCCGGTGCCGGCGTGGCTGCCGGCGCAGGGTTGGCGGGGTCCCGGGTCGCCGGTGCCTGGGCCAGCAAAGGCGTGAGCGGGGCGCGGCCATCGCCCGCCGGCAACGGATCGGTGCCTGGCTCAGCCCGCACCGACAGCGCGAGACAAACCGCGGCGGCAGGAACGAAGCGGGTTCGAGAAGGTGAGAAGCGCGACAACATGAGGGTGTGGCAAATCAGTTGGGTCGGCGGGCATTGACCCTCAGGACGATGGGCATCGGCATGCCGGTGGGCGGAGCCTCGGCGAGTTGGAGGCCGGCCAGTACTTCGTTGCGCAGGGCGGCGTCGAGACCGGCATCGCCGGTCGAGCCGCCCAGGCTGGCCCGGGTGATGCGCCCCGTGGCATCCGCCCAGATCCGCACGGTGAGATTCTCGAACCGTCCCTGTCGGGTGCGGGGATGACTGCGCAGGGCGCTGGCGATGCGTCCCTGCACCTGGCCCGCATACCATCCCCAGCGGCTGTTGCCGCCGCGACGCGCTTCCCCGCCGAGCGAAGGCGCTCCTCCGCGCAGTCCGAATCCGTCCGTGCCTGAGCCCTTGATGTTGGTGCTGGCGGCAGGGGCCTCCTTGGGTGCCTCCTCGGGCTTCGGCTCGTTTTCCTCCACCTTCTCCTGCTCGACCATCTTCTGTTCCTGGGGCGGAGGCGGCGGCGGCGTGGCGACCGGCGGAGGGGGTGGCGGCGGGAGGGCCACGGCGACCAGCGGCTGCACGCGCCGCGGGGCCGCGGAAGCCCCTTTGGTCAGGGCCGCCAGCGCCCAGCCAGCACCCAGCAGCAGGATGCCCCCGGCGGCGATGGCCAGGCCGTAACGTGCGAGCGGTCCGCGCGACCCGCGGTGGCGAGGTTCGGTCACGGCGCTACTTGGTTTGCGGCTTCGTCGCGAGTCCGACCTGCGAAACCCCCACCCGGCCGACGACGTCCAGCACGTCCATGACCTTCTGGTACTGCGTCACGCTGTCGCCCCGGATGACCACGGGGAAATCCGGCATCTGCGCTTTGATCTGGTTGAGACGCGACTCCAACTCGGGGAGCGAGACTGGAACCGTGTCGAGAAAGACGCCCCCTTCGTTGTTGATCGTGATCGACTTGGTCTTCGGCTTGGACAAGCTCTGCGGCGGATTGCCGCTCTTGGGGAGGTTGACCCGCGTGCCCGCGACCGACGCGGTCGTCATCAGGATAAAGATGACGAGCAAAACATACGCCAGATCGAGCATCGGCGTGATGTTGATATCGTCGTAGGGCTTGTCGTCGTTGACCTGCATGGCCGTGCCTCCTTTGGGTGGGGTGCTCCCTAAACGGCGTCCCGATCGCCGTAGAACTCGGCCATCCGCGCGATGAACTCGTCGATGAAGACGGCCATGTCGCTGGTCGTCTCCTTGATGCGGGTGAGCAGGTAGTTGTACCCGAAGAGTGCGGGAATCGCGACCGCCAGCCCGGCGATCGTCGCCAGCAGTGCGGCGGCGATGCCCGGTGCGATGGCGTTGACGTTGACATCGCCCGCCGCAGCGATCGCCGCGAAGGTGATCATGACGCCGACCACGGTGCCGAGCAGGCCGAGGAACGGCCCCCCGGAAATGCAGATCGTGAGCAGCACCATCAGGCGATTCAAGCGTTGCGTCTCGCGCACCATGCCGCTGTCGAGGCTGGCCTTGATCGCCTGCATCGAGCGGGCCGAGAGGAAGGCCGTCTCCGCCTTCTCCCCCACCCGCTTGCGGATCTCTTCGGCGCCAATGTGGTAGATGCGATAAATGGACGCGCTTTGCATCAGACGCGCATCCTCCGGCGAAATCTTGCCGCCGAGGGTTCGGAGAGAATTCTGACAGGCGCTGTCGATGCTGGTGAGATCGTCGGCCGCCGCGCTCCAAGCCTGCAGGAACGCCTCATTCCCACGCTTCATCGAGTTGAGGTAGCGGGTCTTGTTGACCATGATGAACCAGCTGCCGATGGCCATGCCCACGCAGATCACGATCACCACCCAGCCATCGAAGGTGAGGTTGCGGACGATGATGCCGAACTCGCCGCTCAGGTTGAACCAGCCCTGCCGCTGCTCTTCCGGTCCGAAGACGAGGAGTTTCGGATCCCGCTCCGGCCCCTGCGAAAGAGCCGCGAAGCGCAGCCCGGCGGGCTCGCGGGCGGCGCGTACGATCTGGAGTTCGTCGACTTCGCCGGCGAAACCGTCCCGTCCGCTGTCCTCCGGCCCCGCCCCAAGCAGGAGCACGGAGTTCAACGCCGGCAATGACGCCGCGAGTTCGGCCCGCGGCTGCCCCTGCACGAAGAGCCGAGCCTTGCCTCCGTGGCAGACCAGCGCGAGATGCACCCAGGCGTTGGCGGCGAGGGCAGGCCCGCCTTCGACTCGCTGCCCGTTGATCTCCACGAACGGCACGCCAGCGTTGAGTCCGAGCGAAAGTGAAGCCGCGCCGTCCTCGCGGTGGAATATGGTCGCATTCGGAGCGAGAACGGCGGGCTTGATCCAGGCCGACCAAGTCACTGCCCCACCCCCGGAAAAGGCGAGCGACGGGTTGGCTGGAATGGTCAGGGCCTTGCGGCCATCCAGGCGCAGGCCTCCGGCAATCAGGGACCCGGCGACAGGCACGCCCGGGTTCTGGGTCGTATTGCCGTTGCCGCTGGCATCGGCCGCCGGCGCGCCCTTTTCGGAAAAATGGAAGATCAGGGCCGTGTCGGCGTCGTAGGTGGCCTTGGCGTCGTCCGCCTTCGTGACCTTTTGGCTGGCGTTTCCGTAGTAAACCCAGAACGAGGTGGGCACCCCCGCCTTGAGCTCGGGTACGCGCACCCAGACGAAGGCTTCGTTCAGCAGGCCATCGTAGCGCTCGACGTGAAACGGCAACGGCGTCTTGTCATCCGCGGCCACGAAGCGGAGATCGCTTCCGTCCTCCCGCGCCGCCGCAAAGTTGAAGTTGGCGTCGAAGAGGCGGACCAGCACGACGGCCGAACCCACCGGCTCGGCGATCCCGACGGCGCCCGGATCCACCGTAACCCTTCGCCGCTGCGTCCATTCGCCGTTCCACCAAGCCTGCGCGTCTTGCGCCAGCGAGAGTGCAAGCAGAGCCCCAACGACAAGGTGGCGATTGAACATAAGAACAGAAGTTAGAACTCGCCAGTGAGGCGAAAATTGAGGAGCAGAGAATGAGCTTTTACCGAGCTTTGCCCGATCAAGGGCACGCCGAGATCGAGGGACCCCGACGCGAAACTGGCCAAGCGCCAGCGCAGGCCGGCCCCATAGCTGGCAAGATAGAAACGACTTTGTTGTTCGGGAAGGGGGTCGCTGACATTCAGCACTCCGCCTTCCAAGAAAGCGTAGAACCGAGCCTCTTTCAGCCACTTTCCAGGCAGGAAGTTCGCCAGGTTAGGAGTACGAATTTCACTGGAGAGTAGAAACGCGTTATCGCCCAGCACGCTGGACTCGAGATAGCCCCGGACCGTCGAGAGACCGCCGGCGCTGAACTCCTCGTTGTCGAGCAGCGGTCCGCTGGCAGCTTGCCCCTGAGCCCGGAGCGCGATTTGCCAGCCACCCAACACGTCCCGCGTGTGCGACGCCTCGCCGCGCAGGTAGACAAAGCTCGAGCTCGCTCCAAAGCGCTTCGTTTCGAAGGCCACTTCGCCGTCGCCGACCCCGCGGAAGGCGAAAACCGCATTCAAGTTCAGCTCCGTCGACCAGCCCTGCCCGCTCCAGACTGCCCCGTAGTTGAGCGACACAGGAACGTAGCGGATCGGGGTGCGAAGGGACGCGCCGCTGAGTCGAATCGTCTGTTCGAAGTCCTTGTAGTCGATCCCCACGCTCAGGGATTGGTAGAAATTGCGCCCGCTGGGCAGGGGGACTCCGGCGCGAAGCCCCACGGTGAAGCCGCGCCCGGCGACAGCCGCTCCCCCGAGGGTGGAGACATCGCTGTCCTGAACCGTTCCCTGCAGGGAAAGCGTAAACCCCGGCCAGCCCGGGAAGCGAGCCGTGTAGAAGCCGGAGAAGACCCGGGCGTCTCGCAGACGCTCTGGAGCGATCTGAAAGCTCCCTCCGATGGCGTGCCCGAGCTGCCACAGATTCAGATAGCTGACAGCGCCGCTCAGACGAGTCTTCGTCGTCTGAGCGCTGGCTCGGTTGTTGAGCTCCAAGCTGCCATGCAGCGGGAGCGTGTCGGCCACGGTCAGGTCGATGTCGACCGTATTGGGCTCCACCCCGGCGCGCAGCGTCGGGGTCACCCTTCGATCCGAGAGCTGATTCAGGGCGATGATATCCCGGGTGATTTCGCCGAAGTTGGGAACCCGCCCTTCCGCCATGCTCGGGGCCGACCGTTTGATCGCAGCCAGCGAATGAAAACGTGAGCCGCGAACGCGAAGTCGACCCACCGGCGCCTCGACGACCTGCAGGAAGACCACGCCTTCCGAAGGCTCTTGGGGGGGCACCTGCACCGACACGGTCTCGAAGCCCCGACCTCGGAAGATTTTCTCGAGGGCGGCTCGCGCCCCCTCCACATCCGCCGCGCTCCGCCCAGGCCCGAGAAACGGATAGACGGCTTCCTCTATTTCAATCCGTGGCACCAGTGTGGCTCCGCGCACTCTATACTCTTTAATATAGAGCGCGCCAGCGCTCTCTGCCGCCCTGCTGGACGGCGACTGAAGCGCCAGGCCTGCCGTGGCTAGAATCGTCCCCAGCAGAGATCGCAGCCTCGGCGGTCGCAGGCCGGAATCTGAAATTAGCCTGATCTTCTCTCGCTCCATGTTCCGGCCTCGCTGGCTGCGGCGGCCATCTACGGAACGGGCTGTCCGGCAGCAAGTGACAAAGCCGCGACAGAAGCCCCCACACAGATGCTTCTATTGCAACTAAATCGTCACCTTGGCCGGCATTTGTCACAATTTTCCGTTTGCCCTCCTGCGGGACGGAGGTTTGGGGTGGCAGAAGGGCAGCGAAGCTCGTTCCCAATCTCCTCCAACCCGTCATGGCTCCTTTTACCGACCTTTCCACGCTCGACTCCACCCAACTGCTGCATGCCATCGCCAAGGAGCTGAGAAAGGCTCGCGCAGTCTGCCAGGCCGCCGGCGAAAAGCGGCATCAAGCCGCGCTCGAGGCCGTCGATTTCGATCAGAGTCTCCTCACCCGGGCAAAGGCGCTGATCGATTCGCTGCGGGCCGACGCTGCCCAGTGTAAGAAGATTCGAGAGGAAGCGAAACGCCGGCGCCATGACGACCGCAAGTTTCAGACCCATCTCCTCGAGGCCATTGAGCCGATCCAGACCGCCGCGAGGCGTTACTTCGATGCCGAATCGGAGGTTCTTTCGAAAGGGTACCTGATTGGGTCGGATCTCGCCGCTCTGAAGCTGGAAGAACTCCTCGCCAAGGCCGAAGCCATCCTGGCCAGGCTCATCCCCGCGGAAGGCTCCGTCGGCCCGCAGGACGCGTTGCCGGGGATCAAGCCTGGCGGTCGCGTGAGCGATCTCGCCGGGGCCATCGGCAAAGCCCGCAGCCGGAGCGAGAACTCCGGTGCGAGTGGCGCGACGGAAGACGCTCTCGTGGACAAGCTGCGCCGCGACCTGACCGCGCTCGCAGGGTTCCGCCGCCAGATTGCGTGGGCGGCCGAGCAGGCCTTCCCATGGCGGTCTGGCAAGTCGGCGGCCGCGCGGAAGGCCTTCGGCCTGCCCAAGGACGGCCCGCTCGAGGCTTGAGGCGGGGGGCGGACTCAACCGTTCGTTCCGTAGATGAGCGCCCCCGCCGGGGACGAAGCGGGAGAGTGACCAAAGTATCACACGGCCGGATTTGCGGGCACGGCGCCGGAGCGGCTAGCGGTGCGGTATGACCACGACCACCCGCACCGTCGATTGGGTCGAGCACGCCGTCAGCAACCAGTCCCTGCGCACCGAGGAGGGCCTGTGGCAGCGCGTCTTTGCCCGTTGGTTCAGCAGTTTCGTCTACAATCAGATTTGGGAAGATCCGCGGGTGGACGCGCACGCGCTCGATTTGGGGCCGCGTTCGCGCGTCCTGACCATCTCATCCGGCGGCTGCAATGTCTTGCACTACCTGCTGCATGACCCCGCCCAGCTCACCGCGGTGGACCTCAATGGCGCACACCTCGCGCTGCTGCGGCTGAAACTGGCAGCTCTGCAGACGGTGCCGAGCCATGTGGAGTTCTACGAGCTCTTCGGTCTGGGCGGCGGCGAGCGGAATCTCTCCACCTACGAGCGCTGGATTCGTCCGCGCTTGGATGACACCTCGCGGTCCTTTTGGGAATCCCGTCGACCGCTGCAGGGGCCGCGGCTGAGGTACCTGCGAAGCGGTCTTTACGAACACGCGCAGTTGGGACGCCTTCTCGGCCTCCTGCAGGCCTACGCCTGGGCCCGCGGCCGGCGACTCTCGGCCGTGCTGGAGGCCCGCACGCTTTCGGAGCAGCGCGCCATCTTCGACCGGGAGATTGCTCCCCTCCTCGACTCCACGGTCTTTCGTCTCCTCACGAAGCTTCCGTTCGCGCTTTTCAGTCTGGGCATTCCGCCGCAGCAACGCAGCGCCCTCCAGGCGGCCCACGGCGGCGACTTGGTGGCTGCTCTCCGTTCCCGGGTCGAGCAGCTCGCCTGCGGCCACCCGATCAGGGAAAACTACTTCGCCTGGCAGGCGTTTTCCCGCAGCTACGATCACGCCCGCGGCCGGGCTTTGCCGGAGTACCTCCGGGGCGAACATTTCGCCGCGCTCCGTCTGCGGGCAGGGCGAGTCCGAACCGAGCATTGCGGATACCGCAGCTATCTCGAGCGTCAGGAACCAGGCGCATACAACGCTTTTGTGCTCCTCGATGCCCAGGATTGGATGGATCGGGCGGAGCTGGTAGCCCTGTGGACCCAGCTGCTGAGGGTCGGCCCGGCCGGTAGTCGAGTCATCTTCCGCACGGCCGGGAGTGCTTCGCCGCTCGAAGCAGCGCTGCCGCCCGAAATTCTCCGCCACGTCGAACGTCAGGACGAGGCTTCCCGGGCCGCCCATCGCTCGGATCGCTCAGCCATCTACGGAGGCTTCCATCTTTACGTCTTGCGGAAATGAATACCCACCTCAACCAACCCCTGCTTTCCGCGTCTGCTCGCATGGATGCCAACTATCGCATCCAGCGCCATATCTACGATTGGACGCGCCGGTGGTTCCTGCTCGGGCGCACGCGCCTGCTCGGAATGTTGCATCCGAAACCCGGCGAAAGTATTCTGGAAATCGGCTGCGGTACAGCTTGGAATCTGATCCAGATCGGTCGCGCGTTTCCGGCCGTCCGGCTCAAGGGGATCGATCCGTCTGCGTGCATGCTGGCCACCGCGCGCAGGGGCGTCGCCCGCGCGGGGCTGCAGAGCCGAATCGAGTTGGTGCACGGCGTGGCCCAGCATCTCTCCCCCGAGCGGGAGGGGCACGACGTCGTCCTGCTCTCCTACGTACTGTCGATGATCCCCGATTGGCGAGGCGCTCTGGCTGCCGCCGCACAGGTCGTGAAGCCCGGAGGCGTTCTTGCGGTGGTCGATTTCGGAGACGGTCGTCGACTGCCCCGACTGGCACGTCGCTCTCTCCGCGCCTGGCTCCGGCGTTTTCACACCGAGCCGCGCGAGTCCCTGCCCCTCGCTCTGCGGGAACTCGGAGAACGGCGCGGCACCGCCAGCCGCGTGGAGCACCTGCCAGGGCGCTACGCCTTTGTGGCGCTGGTGGAGCTCTAGATAGTTCCAGTCCAACGGGACTGATGCACCTGGTTACCGCGGACGCCACTATTCTCCCGCTGCCAGTCGGCTCCAAGGAATCACCCACGGGAGAACGACCACCCAAACCACGAAGAAGGCCGCCACGCCGCCCGGAAACGGCTGCGGCCGGCCTTGGGCGAGCCACGGCAGGAAGACGGCCAGCAGCCAGCCACCTTTGTAGAGCAGTTGCAGCAGCAGCAGCGGCCAGAAGGTCCAGGGACGCCATAGCCCGACCACGGACAGTACGGCGATCGAGGTCCAAAAAGCGCCGATGATCTGAACGAGCGCGGCATTTCCGACCGCCCCAGAGAAGACAGCGCGGCCAGCCCACGCTGGAAAGCAGAGGGCCAGCCCGCCGGCCGCGCCCGCGACCACCACGTTCCCCGCAAAGACCAGACGCAGGAGAGATTCGCTGCTCACGAAACAGGTTGGCCGCGAGACTGCACTATCGCAACCTCGATGGTCGCAGGGCATGGCATGCTCGTTACTGCGCCTGGAAGCTACGCGCGATCTCCTGATTCGAGGCGATGATCTGCTCGTAGGCGCCGAGATTGGCCTGCACCGCAGCGGGGGCACCGTGGCTGGCGGCATCGTCGAGCGCGAGCTGCACCTGGCTTTCGATCCGCTCGAGGTGGGCCGAAAGCTCTTCCAACTGGGCGCGCCTTCGTTCCGAGTTGGCTAATCGCCGCCGCAGGAGATCCGCCGTGGCCAACTTCGATTCCCGCGTGGCTTCTGTCAGGCCCCCGGTTTCCGCTTCGCGCTGGAGCTCAGCGATCTGCCGCTCGATTCCGGGTCGGTTGGATGACCGCTCGGCCGCTTCGATGCGAGCGGCCGCTAGGGAGAGTTCCACATGCATCGCAGCTAGTCGCCGAAGCGTAGTCAGGTTCGATTCCAGGAGAGCTTCCCCGCCATCGTGCTTGCGGTAGTGCTCGGCCGTGGCGTCGATGGCAGCTTCGAGGGTTTGGCAGCGCTCGGCGCGCCGCGGGTCGAGCCGCAAGAGTTCGGTCCGCCAGTCGTGCGCCGAATTTTCGTCCTGGGCCAGCTCTTCCACCTTCGCTTGGGCGTCCACGAACTGCTGGAAGCGGCGGTTGGACGCGAGGGTGAACAGGTAGGCGGTCTCCAGCCCGGCACCCAGAAGCCAAAGGACCGGTTCGACCAACCCGAGGATCCCGAAACCCGCCAGGGCGAGCAGATTGACCGGGAGGGATCCCAACGCCGGGAGCGGAACGCGAGCCCAGAAAGCCGCTTGCAGGTGAGAGAGCTTCACAGTGCGACTCGTGTCTACGAAGCCAGGCCGGAGCAAGCGGCGAATCGTCGCCGGTGCTTGGTCACCGCCGCGTCCGCTGCCAGATCTGCAGGAGATTGTTGATCACTTCCGCTTTCACCGGCTCGGCCGAGACCGGAGGGTCGATCCGGAGGCCGAATCGCTCGTACTGCATAAACGGACTCTCCGGAAACCTGACCGGCACCGCAGGATTTCCGGGCCGGAACCCGTGCACGAGCGCTTGCCGCTGGATGGGTTCTGTGAGCAGGAAATCCAGGAAAGCCTGCGCCGCTTTCCGCTGTTCGGCGCTGCTCCACTCGACGTCGAGGATGTAGTACGGGTTGTCACTCCACAGGTTTCGCTGCGGATATGCGACTCTCAGCTCGCCCCACCGTCCCTCGGCGTTCTTCAGGTAATCGATGACGACGGACTCGTAGACGAACAGTCCGTCGAAGGTCGACGGGCCCCGCAGGACCATGTCCCTCATCATGTTCCCGGTGCTGTTCGACATGCCCGTGACGCCCGCTTCGAACTTGGCCATCCAGGCTTGAAATGCTGGATCGAGGACATCCTTCAGCACGAGGCCGCGCTCCTTCTGATGGAAGTCGTACGCCATTAGCACCAGCGTCATCAGTCCGCTATTGGACTGCTGCGGATGCGTGTGGCCGAACTTGAATACGCCCCAGTCCGGCTGTCCGGCGATGGCCTGCCAGCCGGCGGGCTCTGCCAGCGCCTCGCCCACGGTGCGGAAGCTGACCGACTTGTACTTGGCAGAGAACGCATCCGCACGCGCTTGCCAGAGGACGAACACCATGGGTGTCAGGGCGAGCGTTTCCTCTTTGAGCAAGGGCGACTTGCCGCCCCCGCGCCGCGCCTCCCATTCCTGCAGGAAAACATCCCGGTAAAGGGAGCTCGCCGGCGACCACGCGTGAATCCGTCGGTCGCCACTCAGCGCCGCCTGTCCGCCTTCCAGCGACCCCATGGGGATGAGATTGACCTTGATCCGCTGACCGGACCTCGACTTGGCGAACTCTTCGACGGCCCACTCCAGCCAGCGCTTCTTCTCGGTGCCGTAGGCGAGCCCGAACTCCACCACCTTCCCGGCAGGCGGAGGACTGGACTCGGTTGAGGTGCTACCTGCACTCGGACCCGTGGGTCGCTCGGCCGCATATTTGTGCCAAAGTAGATAGCCGGCAAACCCGAGCAGGCTCGCGACAAAGAGGACGATGACGCCCTGGCCGAGGCAGGTAATGCGCGGTCCCTGGGTGGATTCAGGATTCATGGGAAAGGGAGAGAGGTCGTGGCCGCTGGACGAGCTGCGTCAGAAAAAGGTGGCGATATCGCGGAAGACGCTTCCGATGTTTTCCGGGGTTCCTTTATAGAACCGGCCCTGCGTGGCGTCCGCGATGGCCTTCAAGGCTTTCTCGCTCGCCTGCTCGCCGTAGCCGATGGTGAAAATCCGCACCGGCTGCCGCTCGCTGTCGAAGCGGATCCGTTGGAGCAATCCCTCCAGCTTCAAGCGGCTGTCGGTGTCCTCTCCATCGGTCAGGACGACGATCGCGCCGATGCGCGCGGGATCCGCTCGCTGTCGCTCGGTTTGCGCGCGGTAGGCTTCGGCTATGGCGTCGTAGAGCGCGGTGCCGCCTCCCTCGATCAATCCGCCGATGGCCTGTTGCGCCCGCTCCCGGCCGGAACTGAGCGGCACGTCCTGAAAGAGCCACTGATAGGCACTGCTGAAGGTGAGGAGGGAAAAGCGATCCCGCGCACTCAGGTTCGCCACGAGCTGCCGGCCCCCCTCCCGGGCGTTCTTGATGCGCGATCCTCGCATCGAGCCCGAGACATCCATCACGAGCGAGACGCTGGACGTCTTCTTTGTTTCCCGCCAAAGCGCCAGGGCCGCATCCATCACGTCCGCCGGGGGCACGGCAAGGGTAGTTTTAGGCTCCTTGGGGTCCACTCCGCTGGCCGTGCTGATGGGAGCAGCGATGGGGACATCGACCGCAGCCGGGCGGAATCCGAAGCTCAGCGCGCGCTCCTGTTGCGGGCGGGCGAGCAGGAAATCGATGTACTGGCGCGCCGCGTCTCGATGCTCGGCGGTGACCCACTCCCTTTCCACGACCCCGATGGGATGGTCCGACCAAAACGTCCCTTCCTTCGGGTAGATGGCGACGACCGGAAAGGCGAGGTCGGGGTACCTCTGAGCATCGTTCGCTTCGATGACGTTGTTCTCGTAAAGCACCGCCGCGCTCAGGTAGGCCGGACCGTTGGCGAACATCTTGCGGGCAAAGAACCCGGTCGAGCTGCCGTAGTGGACGACCGACTGCTCGATGCCCAGCAAAGTCTGCCGCACCGACGGCTGCGCCAGCGCTTCCGCATTGAGTCCCTCCCGCTTCCCGGTGGCGGCGTAGGCTTCCGCCAAGACCGAGATGAGCCCGCTGTTGCTGTACTCTGGATGGGTGTGCCCGAATTTGAATCGCCCCCACTGCGCCTGGCCATAAGCGGACCAACCGCGCGGATCCTGCGCAGCCGACAGGATGTCTGACCAGCCGATCGCTTTCTGCGGCCAGCCAAGCGCCTCAGCCATCGGTCGCCACATGGCGATGACCACCGGCGACAGCACGAGATTCTCGGTTTTCGCGATCAGCTCCTTTCCCGCCGCGCGGCTGGCCCAGCGCGCGTTGCCGATCTTCACGTAGGCTTCGGAGGCGGGGCTGGTGAGGTGCACCTTCCGCGGGGATCCACTGATGGCTTCCTCGATGCAATCGCCGGAACCTTGGGCGATCGCCAAGACCTTGATCGCCTTCCCCGCGGTCGTTTTAGGCGCACGCGCGTGAAACGCAGCCGTGCATTCCTTGATCCACTCCTCCTTCTCCGAGCCGTAGCTGAAGACCAACTCGAGGACCTCGCCAGCGGGCTGATCGGTCGTGTCGGCTCCCGCACGGGGCGCAGACTTTTTGGAGTTACAGGCAGTCAGACAGAAAACCGCCAACAGGACCGCAAGGCGAAGATGCATACAGGTTGGAGTCTGCCGCGCTCCAGCCGTTGCACATGTCGCAGATTCGTCACATTTGCCCGCCCCGGGTGGATGGCCGTCAGGGCTGGGTGGCGCGCGCGTTGGTGAAGGCGTTTGCGACCTCCTGACCGAAGACCGGCCAAAGCTGTGCATCGGCCAAGCGGACCGCGCGGTTCCAGCGGTCCCGAAACGCGTCGGCCGACTCTCCGGGACGCCTGGCGACCGTCTGCAGGAAGCCCTCCTGCAATTGGCGCAGGCGCTCCTGTCCCAGGGCTCCCAGGTCGACCCGCGCCGGCACCGGCCCAAAGACCAGCGGCAGGACGGCCCCTGGCGGAGGCTCGGGAGGCAGTAGCGGAGCGCTGGTCGTCGTTTCCCGGAGCGACGGACGCGCACCCTGCACGATCAGCGCGCGGGTCTCGTCGGCGGCGCTGCCCGAAGCTGGTGCCGCAGGTGGCGTGTCGGCCGCCGCCGTCCGGCTGCCGACGGCCGGCCAGGAGGGGCCTGACGCTGGGGGACGCTCACTCCCCTTGATCGCATTCGTCGGCGGAGGCACCGGAGAGTCGCTTCGGTTCACCCACCATAGCAGGACGAGGCTGGCGAGCACGGTCAGGACGCAGAGCAGTCGCAGAAGTCGAGTTTGCATGGGCGCGAAAGTTCGCGGAAAAAAGGGCCAGCGCGTCGCCGCGCTGGCCCCTGCATGGTGCACTTCCGAGCGCGGATCAAATTAGGGAGCGACGATGCCGCCGTCCGTGGAACGGCTGACCTGCATCGACGAAACGAAGACCTGCGCGTTGGTCGTGTAGAGGTTCTGCGCCACGCGGTCCGCCAGACCTTGGGCATTCACGTTCAGGGTGGAGCGATAATACATGTGCTCGTAGCCCCAGAACGTGTAGAGGCCGTTGGTCAGCGCCGTGACGTCGTTGTAGGTCGCGGGAGAGACGGGACGTCCGAGGGTGACGCCGTTGTAGGCCAGCTCGCGCACGCCGTTGTTCGCGATCACGGTGTCGGCATCACCGACGCCGGCGTAGCTCACGAGATAGTTGGCGCTCGGCGACGTGAACGTCAGCGCGCGGGACAGATCTCCGCCGCTGGCATAACCGCCATTCCCCAGACCGACGTTGTTGCCATTGACCACCCCGGCCGGCCAGACGGTCGTAAAGGTGCTCGCGTCGAGCACGCCGCCTGCGGGCGTCGTGCTGCCGGTGGTGGTGGAGGTGATACGAACCACCGCATTACCAGCGGCCGAAAAGGCGCGCGGCTCGTACTGCACCACGGTCGCGAGCGCACCGACGCCGGACTCGGCGAAGGCGGTCAGGCGGGTCCCGGAATCGGGGTCGCGGCCGATGGCGAAGACGTTGGCGGCAGCGTCCGCCGGGTTGCCCGTGAAAACGTTGAGCGGCAGCGAGCCGTTCGCGAAGAGCGCACGGGCCAGCTGACCGGTCAGGTTGTTCAACCCGGCGGGCGAGCCGGCATTGGCCAGGAACTTGAACGGAACGATGCCCACGGCCGAGCGGTTGACGCCCGCGGTTGGGTCGATGTCCGCCTCGATCAGCGTGACGTAGTTCGCGCCGCTGAAGCGACCGAAGTACGCCGAGGTCGACTGGAACGTGTCGGCCATTGCGACGTCGGCGTTGGCCGACTCCGTGGCCTGGGCATTGGTGGCGGCGCTGTTCGTGCGCGGGAACGCGCCGGAGGTCGGCAGGACCGAATCCGGCAGGAACGCGATGAGGTTGGAGGCAGCGGGGCCGGCGACAGCCTTGATGCCGGCCTCGGAGCCCGACCACGAGGTCTTGATGACGGCGGTGCCGCCGCTCAGCAGCGTGCCGGAGAAGACGGCATAGCGGGAGCCGCTCAGCGTGCCGACGTAGGCCTCGCTCAGCGTGTTGAGGTCGAACTGCGCCCGGATGGCGGCGTGCGTGTTGGCACGGTAGGCCGTGGAGCCGGTGAAGCGGACAGTGGTCTGGGCGCTGGCGGTCGCGAGGAACGCGAAGCTCAGGGCAGCGCCGAGGAAGAGATGACGAATTTGCATGGTGGTAGGTACTGGCGACTGACAGCTTGAAGAGGGTTCAACCGACCTGCGCGAGACGGCGGCGGCGGTAGAACGCGAGCATCAAGGCCGACGCGACGGCCCCGATGACGTAGGTGGAAGGCTCCGGCACGGCCGCGTAGGAGAGGTTGCCCGAGCCATCGAGGGCGAAGGAGCCGAGCACGGTGCCAGCGCCAGTGCCGGTCTGCAGACGGTCGAGGAAGGCCGTTTGGCCGGGCGCAACCTCGTTGGTGGGATTCCAGTAGGCGAAGCTGATGCCGCCAGAATTGGCGCCGCCGGGCTGGTAGGAGGCGAACGAATTCGCCACGCTGTTCGCCTGGATGCTGGCGTTCGCGGTGTTGCCGGTCAGATCTCCGGAGGCAAAGCGTCCGCCCATGGTCTGGATGCGGCTATCGGCCTGGCCCTGCGTGGTCGAAGAGGCTCGGTTGAAGGGCGCCGCATTTGGGCTGGAGGTGTAGAGCGTCCGCGCGGGATCGCCGTTGGCGCCGGCGATGCCCGTGGCAGCGACAAACGAGATACGCACCGCCTGCACACCGGTGTTGGGATCGATGCGGGTGAACCAGTCAGCCCCCAGCGTCGCCGAGAGGTCGGCGCTGCTGATGGTGAAGCTGGCCGTGAAGCCCAGGGGAGCGAAGTTCGCCGCCGGCCCGAGGTTGATCAGGAGGCTGTTCGAGGTGTCCGTCGCCCGGATCCCCATGATGAGGTCGCCGGCGGCATACGTGGGCTGCTGCGCCCAGATCGAGGAAGAGAAAGCTACACTAGCGAGGGCCAGGGCAGCGAAGGTGGTCTTTTTCATGGTTTGGAGTCGATTCCGAGGCCGCCTTGATGAACGGTTCTGCTCGGCGGCGGAGACTAACTAGACAAGGTTGGGATTCGAACGACGAAGGGTGATCTTTCCGTCACGGTGTCGAATTCGACATGATGGCTAAACAGCCACATACCTTAGATTCACGCTGTAATCTGGCCTGCGCCGGAATTGTCACGGACCACCGGTGGACAACCCGCTGTGCCCCCAACGATAGAGCAGACTATGTTCGCACCTTCAGGCCTGCTTCGGACGATTCGCCAACGTACGCGCATGCTCTTGGCTGGAGCGCTGTTCGCAGGCCTGGGGACGCAGGTTTCGGCGCAACTCAGCTTCAACGAGGGCGATGCCTTCCTCGGATTCCGAGCCACCGATCGATCGAGCTGCCTGCTGGTGGGTCTCGGCCCGGCCTCCCAGTTCTCTGGAAACAGCTTCTCCTTGAACTTGGGGAACATCGAGGCCGATCTCCGGGCCGTGTTCGGGACGGACTGGTACACCCGCGTTGACGATGCCACCGGGCGGAGTGCTGTGCTGTATGCGGTCGTGGCCGCCTCGCGGTTCGGAGCCTTGGGCGACCCGAACAACACTCTTTATTCCTCGAATCCGTCCGTCGCCCCTTGGAATCGGGGCTCCACCAGCCAGCTTGGCACTGCTGCTTCGTTAATCGCGGCGATGGGAACCTTCTATGCCACCTATTCTCCAACTGCGAACAGCCCGGTTGCGATCGTTCAAGGCAATTTAGATAACAATAGCTACCGCTCCTTCCAGCCGGGTGGGCAGAGCAGCGGTGGCATCAGTTTTCAACGCTGGAACCCGAGCAATGAAGGGGCTCCCAACGAGCCTCTCTATCTGAACAGAATCGTGCCCGGCACCAACGTCGGGTCACAGCCGTCGATCCTCCTCGGAACGATCCAGATCTCCAGTGCCGGCGCCGTCACCTTCACCACCGCCGCAGCGAACCCGACGCCCACACCGACGGCGACCCCGACCCCAACGGCCACCCCGACCAGTTCGCCGACCCCGACCGCGACACTCACGCCTACCCCGACGCCGACGGCAACCCCGACGCCGACGGCCACGCTCACCCCCAGTCCAACGCCGACCTCCACGCCGACCGTAACCCCCACCCCGACCCAAACTCCGACGATCACGCCGACCCCTACGGCCACGCCGACGGTCGGTGCGGGCACACCCACCAACACGCCGCTTCCCACTTCCACGCCAACGCCGACGCCGACCGTCACGCCCACGCCGACTCAAACGCCGACCTTCACCCCGAGCCCGAGCGCCACACCCACACCGAGCGCGACTCCGACCGCAACGGTGACTCCTACACCGAGTCCTTCGCCCACCGCGTCCCCGACGTTGCCACCCTCGGCGACCCCGACCTCGACGCCAACTCCTTCTCCGACCGTTACGCCGTCCCCCACGCCGACGGCGACTCCAACCGCGACCGCCACGCCGACCCCGAGCCCCACGCCCACGCCAGGCTCCCGGTTACTCAACATCTCCACGCGCTTGCGCGTCGGCAGCGGGCAGGACGTCGGCATCGCTGGCTTCGTCATCCAAGGCACCGGGAACAAACGGGTGATCATCCGAGCTTTGGGGCCGAGCCTCTCGGCGTTTGGAATCGCCCAGCCGCTGACGGATCCGACGCTCGTGCTCAAGAATGCCAGCGGCCTCACCCTTGGGGAAAACGATGACTGGCGCGCTGCTCAGACTGCCGAGATCCAAGCCACCGGCCTTGCGCCCAACCGGGAGGCTGAATCCGCCTTGGTGGTGAGCCTTCCGCCAGGCTCCTATACCGCTTTGGTCTCAGGACGGACCGGCGGCGGGGTAGCGCTGGTGGAAGTTTACGATCTCGAACCGCAGAACCCGGCCCGGCTGGTCAACATCAGCACCCGCGGCCGCGTGGAGACGGGAAATGAGGTCATGATCGGCGGCTTCGTGATCGGCGGAAACATCCCTCGGAAGGTGATTGTTCGAGCGCTCGGTCCCTCGCTCGAGGCCTTCGGAGTGCAGGGTGCGTTGCGGGATCCCACCATCCGCCTGTTCGCCGGGCCGACGCTGTCGGCGGAGAATGACAATTGGCGCAGCGGGCAAGCCTCCGAGATCCTGCTGAGCGGATTCCCGCCCACCGGGGATCAGGAAAGCGCCATCGTCGCGGTGCTCCCGCCGGGCTCCTATACCGCGATCGTCAGCGGGTTTGCGGATACGACCGGTGTCGGATTGGTCGAGATTTACGAGATTCCTTAGGTTGAGACCGGCCGGCCGATCCTCGAGGGACGACCCATCGTCGTCTTCATCTTTCCGACTCCGCGCGTGAGAGACGGGGCTCATCCGGGCCCGTGCCATTCACCATCCCATCGCTGCCCGGCTTGGTTACGAATGACGCGGTGCCGGTGCTGGACCTCATCGGGGGATCCGCCGGGTTGCGCCGCCAACTCCAGCGGTCAGCGACACTCCGCCGTCGGCAGGATCTCGAAGTAACAGTAGAGCTTGCCGAGCTCGGCATCGTGAAAGGTGTGCCAGGCACTCGCACCTGCGAGGAGGAGTCGCGCGTGGTTCGCGAGTTCATCGAGTTGCTCTGTCGGGCCCTGCGCCACCAGGGTGTAGCCGGAATCGCAACGCTGCACGATCTCCACGAGCAATCCCACCCGTTCGTTCAAGCATTTCTCCACCTGCAGGAGTTCTTCAGGAACCATGAGGAAGTCTCCGCTTCCTCGCGCGGAACGAAAGTTACATTCCCGCCTGGATAACACGGACTTGGGAGACTCGACCAAACTCTTCCACTGCTCGTTCTTCGGTCGAGCGTTTCATTGCCCGTGCTGCGCCGTGCCGGCCGGGCCACCGGCTCAGCGCTGCCGGAGCAGTCGATGCATGATCCACGCCGCCAGCGTCCCCAGCAAAGTGGCGGCGACGTCGTCCCAGTCGAACCGAAATGGCGCCATGGCGAGCTGCAGGAATTCCCAAGCCAACAACCCACTGCAAGTGAAGGCGGCTACAGCCAGGAATCGGCGCGAACCGATCGCGACCTCCTCCCCTTTACGACCGGATGCCAGGATGCCGGCGAGAATGAGCGGCATCGCGAACGCAGCGGCAAAATTCGGAAGCACGCCAAGCGCATACCTCACGAAGGGGCCGAAAGCCGCGTAGTGCCCCCTGGCCCAATGGACGAGCGAGAGGAGCGTCAGTCCTCCCATCCCCGCCAGCGCGTAGCTTGTCGAAGCCCTCACTCCGTCGACGGTGAATCGTTGCCGCCCGTGGGGCAAGCTTTGCTAGCTACCTGAGTAAGGTAGGTATGCAAGGCACCGACCGTCCCGGTCGGTGCCTTTGTTGACCATGCCCCGCGCCGCAACCGTCCCCTGCGCTTTCGGCTGCCGCGCGTTGCCGCTAGTGTGTGAGCGTGAAATAGACAGGCTTGAGAATTCGGCATTGCGGCCCGCGCTCGTTGCACCTTTGCGAGGATGTCGGCCGCCTTGGCCGTCCAGACGAAGGGTGAGGGAGCGGCATTGTGGTGTTCCGTGTAGGCATTCACTGCAGCGATGAGATCGGGCAGGCGCTTTTGTATTTTACGCGCCCTACACTAGCAGCAGATCTGCGGCGTGATCTCGATCTCGCGGTAGAGGCTGTAAGCATTCTGCCGCCACCAGGTCAGAAACTCCTCCCGGGAGCCGAATCCTTCCTGCGGAAAGCGGAGGAAGCGCAGACGGCCGTCGAGCACGCGCAGGAACGGGGCGTTGGCCAGATACCCGTGCCAACGGGCGACCGTCGGACGGTCGGTGAACTTCTCCAATTCCCGCACGAAGGATACCACCCGCGGCGTGCCCGCTTCGGTGAGGAGCGCCTGGCTCTCCGGGCTGCGCAGGTCGGACCTCAGCACCGGGCATTCCGCGGGGCGCCAGCGATGCAGGTGGGCGCCGTTCACCCCGGCCGCGCGGAGAATCTCGGAGAGATGCGAAGAGGCCTCGCGCGGCTGAGTCCGCACGGGCAAGGTCCAGCCGGCGAACCGCAACTGACGCTCGTCGCGGCGCAGGCCGCATTCCGAGCAGTAATGGCTGCGGGCGACCGGCGTGTCGAAAGCGAGCACCGCTCCGGCAATCAGGCCGATCCAGCCGAGCGGGAGCAAGGCGGCGCGGAGCCGCGCTAAGGAAGACATGGGCATAGACAAAGGCAGCCCGCCGGCGACACCTCCGGCGCCGGCGGGCTGCGGCTCCGCTCAGTAGTTGGGAGAAATGGTGGAGAAGCGCCGATTGATCAGCTTGCGATACTCATCGAGCGCGGTCGTGTCGGTGCTGAGCACCCGCGCCATCTTGAAGAAGATGTCGGTCTGATCGAAGTAGCCCGTGAACAGCAGCGCCCCGGGGCCGTCGGCCGTGATCGGCACCGCCGAGCCCGTGTGATTACCGGTGCGGAAGCCGACCGCCAGGCGGAAGCGGTTGGTGTTGTTCGGGTAGTTGGGCGAAACCGGCGCGACGCCGCCCGGCGCGAAGTTCTGCTCCGCGTAGTCGGGGAAGCCCACGACTTCCCCCACGTTGTTGCCGCCGTTGCCCGGGGCCGCCGTGCCGGCGCCGATCCGCGGGTCGTAGGGCGTGATGGTGCGCGGATAGACCGAGTTGCTGCGGGTGTTGAGCACCGCATTCAGGTTGCTGGAATCGGTCACGCCGAGGATGTGCATCGATTGGTCGTGGTCGGCCGTGACGACGATCAGCGTGTTCCGGCCCGCCTGGTCCGCGGCCGAGAAAGCGCGACCGACGCCGATGGCCTTGTCGAACTCGATCACGTCCCAGATGACGCCGCTGGCGTGGTTGGGATGCGACTGCTTGTCGATCGAGGCTCCTTCCACCATGAGGATGAACGGGGCGCCGTCCTTGCTCAGCGTGCGAATGGCGGCGTCCGTCATCTCGTCCAGGAACGGCTGGTCCACGTAGCCGTTGAAGTTCGCCACCGGTTCGTCGGCCGAGCGGATCAGTCCGAGTTTGTCGTAGGCCACGGTCATGTTGCCGTTGGCGCCCGTGTTCGCCGGATTGCCCGCTCCGGTGGTGAGGCCGCCGTCGGCGCTGGCCACGGAGGAGAAGAAGAGCCCGACCAGCTTGGCGGGCGGAGTGCCGGCGCGCACGGCGTTCAGCTGCGTGCGGGTGGCAGTGTAGGTCCAGCCGGTGGAGGTGAGCTCGGTGATCAGGTTGCGGGTGTCGCCGCTGTTGGTGGCGTTGCGCTTGTCGAAATGCTCGCGCCCGCCGCCCAGGATCACGTCGAAGGCATTGCCCGCGACGAAGGAGCCGTCGACGAACTGACGCGCGATATCGAAGGTCAGCGCGCGGCTGAGGACGTGCGAGCCCTCGCCGCCTGGCGTGGCGTCGGTGATATCGGCGGTCGAGACGATGCCCGTCTTGTAGCCGTGCAGGCGGCGCAGGTATTCCCAGAGCGTCTCCACCCGCGGATTGTCGAGCGCGAACTGCTTCGTGCCCTGCACGTTCGCGGTCGAGAAGCGGAAGTCGTTGTTGTCCGCGAAGACCCCGTGCGTGCCGTCCCCGGTCTTGTTGCCCGTGCTCCAAGCGGAGGCGGTCGGCGAGCTGTCCGGCACCACGCGCTCGGAATTGTAGGTCATGACCATGCCGCTGGCGGCCATGGTGTCCATGTTCTGGAGCTCGTCGAAGAAGCCCTCCCGGAAGCGATTGCCGGTGCTCTTCGCGACGATGCGGCCTGCGTCGCGGTACGCGGTGCCCATGGCGTCGCCGATGTAGAGGATGATGTTCTTCCTGGCGATCGCGCCCGGGTTGAAATCCTGCACGCCGACCCGCTGGGTGAAAATGCCGGTCTGACCGCCGCTCGTGACCCGGGTGACGATGGTGTGCACGCCGGGCGTGGCAAAGCTCAGCGCGCGATAGACCCAGGCTTTGTCGGGCGTGGCCGAGTCCGCGTCGTTGTCGGTGCTCACCTCCGGGCCGGGCAGCGTGGAGGTCACGTCGTTGCCGTCGATGAGCACCTGGAGGCTGGCGGCGGGATCCGCGTTGATGGCCTCGACGCGCAGGTCGAAGAGCTGGCCATTGAGCAGGCGAAAGCGCTCGGGCAGACGAACCCGGACGCTGGGCAGCGGGGCGCCGTTGGGCTCCTGCTGACGGGAGTTCTGCGCCTCCGCGGGCAGAACGAACTGACTGGCCAGGGCGAGAGCGACGAGGCCGGAAGTACGGAGTGTGGTCATGGTGTGGATGTGGAGAAGGAATCCGGAACTCGCTCAGGCCGAGACGCGCCGCCGACGCAGCCAGTGGGTGGCCCCGAGCGCCACCGCGGCGACACCGGCGGCCACGGTGCCGGGCTCCGGCACGGCCGCGACGTTGACGTTGAAGCTGCCCAGATCGCCGTTGCCCCAGCCGGAGACAACGACCGTGTAGGTGGTGTTCGCCGCGAGCAGCAGGCGCCCGCCGCTGACGGCGGGCCCGAAGGAGCTCTGGTCCGCCAGGAACGAGCCGAGGAATTCGCTCGCTCCGCCGATGGAGTAGTCGTCGTCGCCGGCGAGCAATCCGGTCAGAGGCTGCGCAGCATCGAACGCCGAATAGAGAAAAAGGAAACCATCCGGCAGGCCGCCCGCACCGCGGTAGTCGGCCAGGATCTGATATTCGCCCGCGAAGCCGGTCTGAAACGTCAGCGACTCGTAGGCGACGGCCGAACCGAGGTCGGAGAGGGAGCTGACACTGGCGGCGCGGTTGAAAGTGGGATCCGCCGCCGTCAGGCTGCCGGAGTAGCTGAGAATGCTGCTGCCGCTCTGCGCCGGCAGAGGCCCGGCGAGGCAGGCGAGGACAGCGAGGAGAGTGAGCTGGAAGTTCATACGGCCCGCCCCGTAGCAGCGACCGTGGAGGTCGGACAAACGCCCTTTGGCAACGAGTACGCCACATGGCGAAAGCGCCACAGACGAAACCGGCAGATCTCTCACTCGGCCGGTCGTGGGGCCTCTGTCGGCGAGGCCTTTTTCGACTGGACTGCCGGTCATCCGAGCCGCGGGCCAGTCCCGATGGAGATGGCGATTTCGGCACCTGCCCGAGGCTCTTGCCTCCAGCGGATGCCGCTATTCCGCCGCCGTCAGTCGATCCGCTCTCCGCAGTGGGAGAGGGAAGAATCTCTTCGCCTGCGGACGAGCTTGGGTAGGTTCCTGGCGATGCAAACGCCGTCGAATTCGAGCGGGTTAGAGCGACGCAAGGTTTACGTATATCTCGACCCCTTTTTGTGGTCCCCGAATCGTTGTCTGCAGGGAATCTCCGCGTACGCCCAAGAGCAGAGATGGAGCCTCCAATTCGGTAAGGTCCCGCGGGCTCTGCCGGACCTGGAGGCGATCGTGCGAGGCAGCTGCTGATCGCTTCGAACCGCACCGTCGACGACATCGCGGACGGCTCCGGCTTCGCGTCGTCACGGGCCTTCTTCAAGCAGTTCAAGCGCTTGACCCGTCTCACGCCCGCAGAGTTTCGGCGGCAGCATTCAGCCCGCCGGTAATGCGCCTGCGCGATCGGCCCTCTCGAATAGCCACCTAGGGCACGGGCCGGACGCGCAGGCGCAGGAAACGGGCGGTGGGCGTGGTCGCAGAGGCGGTCACGTTCCCCGCCGTGTTCTGCGCGCCCTCGCTGGACCACGCGAGCGACCAAGTCACCAAGTCGCCGGACTCCTCGAGTTCGTAGCGCACGTCGGTGCGGGCTTGGCGCGAGAAGGTCAGCTCGGCCCGGCCGGTCTGGGTGTTGCGCGCGACGCTCCAGGGCGGCGCGCCGCTCTGGGGCACGGCGGGATCGGTGCCGAGCGACCATTCGAGGAAATTGGGCAGGCCGTCGCCGTCCGGGTCGTCGGCCAGGCCGCGCTGGTTGGCGGGCACGCCGGGCTGCGTCGCAATCCAGGCCGAGAAGCCCGCGGGCGGCGCAGCGAAATTCAAGCGGGCCAGGAAGCCAGCTTCGTTCACCGGAGCGCTCGCGGCCCAAGTCGGGACGTTCTGGGTGGGCATGGCGTTGCCGGTCGCGGTGGTGCCGGAAACCTTGTGGTAGCCGCAGACGAGCAGGCCGCCGGGCACCGGGAAGAGCCCGCGGCCTTCGGTGTTGTCGCCGCCGGTGCCGTCGGCCGGGGACCACGCGCCGGTCAACAGCGAGGAATAGGCCAGCGTGTCCAGACCCGGGGCGAAGGAGCGGGCAAACGTATTCCACGCGCCGATGCCTTCGTTGACGGTGAACGTCGCGCCCGCGGCCGGGACGGACGGAAGCGCGGTGTCGAGCGTGATGCGGCCGGTGGCATCGTCGTGCGAGAGCACCGTGCGCGTCTGGCCGCCGAGGGTGAGTTTGCAGCCGGCGGAGACGAGCAGGCGCACGCCGACCAGCGCATTGGCGCGGAAGGCGGTGGTGGACTCCGCGGTGGTGACGGTGCCGGATAGCAGCGGGCGGACGTTGCGTTGGAAGGCGTTGCGCGTCGTGAGGGTGCGCCGGCCGGTGGCGAGCACGGCTACGCCGCCGTCGGGATGCGACCACATCACGGGGCGCAGGCGCGTGGTGTTGAGGTTGGCGTTGCCGCCGTTGTGCGAGGGCCACTTGTCGAGGTTGGGATCGGCATAGGCCGCGGCGAAGGACGAGGCGCCCTCGTTGAACTCGGCGCAGTAGGAGGCGGCGAGCAGGGTCGACTTGGTGGCATCGTCGCGGAGCTTGCCGATCCACGAGATGTGGATGTTGCCGTTCGTGCCGGTGAAGCCGTTGTGGTACGACGTCGCGCCGGGATTGGCGGTGACCTGATTGCCCGGCCAGAAGTTGGTCGTGTTGTTGCCGTGGCAGCGCGCGCCGACGTAGAGCGCGCCGTCGGAGCCGTCGGCGGCGAGCGGGCGGGCGTAGTCGACGGCGAGCGTGTCGACATACTGATCGGGCGTGGAGACGCGGACCTTCGTCGTGTCCACGGAAGCCGGCGGCGTCGCCGAGTTGTCGGCGTATTCCTGATAGAGGCGCGCCCACCATTTCATCGCGCCGTCGGCCCGGAAGCCGACGACGAAAGGCTCGAAGTCGGGATTGCCGTCGGGCAGGATGCTCTTGTGCGAGACGCCGAGGTAGCAATGACCGTTGCGGCGATCGACCGTGACGGCCCCGACACGCGAAGTCCAAGTGTCGCCGGTGGGCACGGCATACCAGCTGCCGCCGTAGCCGCGGGCGTCGCCGCCGCCGGTGTTGTTCGCGCCGGTGGTGGGCCGGAGCCATTCGCGATTCCAAAACGCGTCCATCGGCCAGCGACCGCGCCGCCACCAGCCGTTCTCATCGCGCTCCCAGGCGGCGTAGTCGGCCGGGGAGAACGAGCGCATCAAGCCGGCGTCGTTGGTGCCACCCACCTTCATGACGAGGTGGGAGCCGCTGGCCGTGAGCGGGCCGGAGTAATCGGCGAGGAGCCCGTAGAAGCGGGTGCCGTCCGACATGGTGTGGGCACGCCAGCCGGGCACGACGTCGCGATTGGCCAGCGCGTCGACCGCGGCCTCGGTCGGCTGGGCGCGCAGGCGGATGACCTCGCACCACGACGAATCGTAGGGCTTGCCGGCCACGAGAATCACCTTGCCGTCGGGCTGCACGTCCCAGGGCTGCAGCTCGAAGTACTCGGAGGATGAGCGCGCGGTCACATTCACGACCCAGGCCAGGCCGGTGGGCGGGGCGGCGACGAAGTTGGCGTCGAGCCGCGCGATGAAATAGCCGGCGTTCGAACCGTTGGCCAGGGCACCGCGCGAGCCGGAGACGAAGAGCGCTCCGGTGGGCGCGCCGTAGGGCAGCGCGTCGGTCTTGATCCAGCGGATCTCGTTGGCCGCGCCCAGGGGGAAGTGCGCTACGCGCAGCACCTGTCCGAGATCGGCGGAGAGCTGCACGAGGAACGCGTATCGCGGCGTCGCGGACGTAGAATTGTCCAAGACAGCTCCGTTGCCCGCCGTGGCTGACAGCACGGTGATCGGCGTGCCGGCCGGAATCCAGGAGAGATTTTCGGAGGAGCCGGCCGCGAGCACAGTGCCATCCGACAGCACCATCACGCCGAGCAGCTGCCGGGAGCCGTCGCCTGCGAGATAGAAGACGCGGTCCTGCGGCGCGGCCGGGAGGGAGGTGACGGCGAGGAGGACGAGCGCCAGCCAGAGGAGTCGACGATGCATACCCTCGGGAGGATAGCAGGCGCCGGGCCGAGCGGCGCAAAAAGCTTCGCGGTGACGTGGGTTGCGGAACGCCTGCGTGGCTGCCATCCGATAGCCCGAGACTCAGGGGATCAGCAGCACTTTGCCGATGCTCTGTCGGCTCTCCAGGAAAGCATCGGCGGCGGCTCCATCCCGCAGCGGGAAGGTTTGCGCGAGGCGCACGCGCAGCTGGCCGGCGCGCACCCATTCGAACAGCTCGACCGCCCGCTCGCGCCGTTCTGCGGAACTGGTCAGGACGTTCCAAAGATCTCCGCCGGTCAGCGACTTGGATTCGTCCATTCGAACTCGCATCCCGCCTGGGCCCTCCGGCAGGGCGAAGATGCGCGCCATGGCGAGTTGCCCACGGAAACGCGCCGACCTAAAACACCTCCGGCCCCGAGACCGCGGTGGAGTCGGCGTGCGAAGCGAGAGTATGACTTCGTCCAGCCAACAGCACTCGATAACTCACGCGCAGGGCGACCTGGGCGAGCGCACGCTCCGTCTCACCGCCTCGTCTCCCCTCTCCTCTGAAGAGTGGGAGCAGATCGTCCGCGCTCTCGGTCAGCCTCGCTACACCGTGACGGAAGATGGCGAGGTCATGCCGCTGGCGCTGAACGGCGATTTTCCGCAGATGCTCTCGCAGGCGCGTGAGCTGGCGCTGAATTGGAAGGATCAGCCGGTCGCTGAACCTCGCTGACCTGTCCCCCTCGTTGCGCCTGAAAATCGCTCAGCCTCGCTGCGCGCTCATGCTCGGCTATTTGGACCGGGTTTTCCGATAGCGCTCCAAAAGCCTCTTCCCCTTGGCCGCAATCCGGCGGGCGGCCGCCGCGGTCTTCGGCACCGGCTCGCCCCAGGCGGCTGCGGAGAGCGCGAAGCGCGTGGGACGGCCCGCTGCATCCTGCAAGGCCGGCAACTCCTCGCGCCCGTAGAATCGTACGGCCCAGCTGCCTTTTCGTTTCATTTCCTCCGGGGTCATCTCGGCGACCCGCTTCTTCACCCCGGGTTTGAGGTGTGCGCCTTCCTCGCGGGCGAACCGCTTGCGCCCCGCGGCGGTGAGTCCGCCTTTGGGATCCTTTTCCGACTTCTTCATGACTTGGCCTTGCCGCGCCGCTGCTCGGTGGCTGCGCGCATGTTGTCGACGAGGTTCGGATATTTGCGGCCCGCCTTCTTCGCGCTGGCTTTCGCCTTCGCCTTCGAGGCCGGGCTGAGTTTCGTCCCGCCCGACTTCTTCTTCGGAGCCGCCTTCTTCCAAGGTGCTTTCGTAGCCATGCTCATGCATCGCGGCAGGGGATGCGGGCGGACGGGTCCACACCCCCTCCCCTGATCAGGGAATACCCTCAGGCCAGACCCGGGCCGCTCGCCGAACGCTCGGCATGGAAGCTTCGAACTCCAGCGATTTTGTGGTGCTCATCGTCTCCGACCACGCGCACGTCCGGAGGCTGGTGCGGGACTGGATGTGGTCGCCGCGCATTCGCCGACTGCCCGCCACCACCACGGCTTCGACGCGGAGCCGGGCGCGGGAGCGGGCGTTCGACCTGATCGTCTTCGATGCGGGCGTGGAAGGCTTGGGCATGGAGGGCATCGTCGAGACGCTGGAGCAGTGCTTTCCACGGCATCCCAAGCTCGTCCTGGGCGAGGTGGAATGCGGGGAGAAGGACTGGGCGGACGATCGCACCATCGTTTTGCCCGGGCCGCGCAGAGTCCGACATGCGCAGGCCTACCGCGCGCTTTGCCTGCTCTGTCCGGAGCTGGAGCGATTGCTGCCGGTGCCGAAATCCCTCCGAACGATCCATGCCTGACAATTCCCTTCCCACCACGCCGCGGTCCGCCCCTGCCCGCTCCGATGGCCTGCCCTATTCCGTCATGGCGGGCTTGGTCTGCGGCGTGGCCGCGACGGGGCCGATGACGGCAGCGATGATCCTCGGTCACCGGGTCCTGCCGCCCGCGCAGCAGTATCCGCTGCCGCCGCAGGAAATCACCGCCCGAACGCTCGAGCCGGCCCTCGACGAGCGGGACGAACGCCTTCCGCTGCTGACGTTGGGAGCGCACTTCGCCTACGGCGGCCTGGCCGGCGCGCTCTACGGGGTCTTTGCGAAGCACCGAGGGTCGGTCACGCAGGCCGGCGTGGGCCTGGGCGCGCTGGTCTGGTCGCTGAGCTATCTCGGATTGTTGCCGGCGGCTGGCGTGCTGCGGAACGGCCTGCGGCACCCTCTGCGGCGCAGTTTGCTCATGCTCGCGGCCCACTTCGTCTGGGGCCTGGCTTTGGCGGGATTGCACCGCCTGCTCGTCACCGATCACCAACGCGCCACGCCGGCCCTGCGCACCGGGCGGCGCGAGGCGCAGGATTGATCCGGATCCCGACACAGAAGGCGTGCGCTTTCGGATCTCCTCCCGCAGCTCCAAGCACCGCGCTACCTTTCCTCGCCGATGAACTCCCGCAGCCTCAGGCGCTGGCTTGGCCGGGCGCTGGCGGTTGCGCTGGCGCTGGGAACGGCCGGGGCGATCACGCGGGTCTGGGTGCAGTCGCGCGCCTCCGAACGCCTGCACGCTGAGCTCGCCCGCGGCGTCGACCTCGACGAGCGCATCGTCCTCGGCGGTGTGCCCCAATGGGTTCGCCTGCGGGGTCGGGATCGGACCAAGCCGGCCCTGCTCTGGCTGCATGGCGGACCGGGCTTTCCGCAGCTGCCCTTCGCCGCGGCCACTGCCGACTTGGAACGCGAGTTCATCGTGATCCAGTGGGATCAGCGCGGCGCCGGCCGGACCTTCCGCGAGGCTCCCGACGCCGAGCTCACGCTGCCCCGCTACGTCGAGGACGCAGAAGAACTGCTGCGTGTGCTGCTGCCCCGCCTCGGCAAGTCCGACTGCGTGCTGGTCGCGCATTCGTGGGGTTCTCTCGTCGGGGCCGAACTCGCGGCCCGCGCGCCCCGCCTGGTCCGCTGCTACATCGGCGTCGGACAGATGGTGTCCTATCGGGCTGGCGAGCAGGATCGCTATGCCCGCAGCCTCGCGACCGCCCGCGCGCGCGGCCTGGCCGAGGCGGAGCGGGAATTGGAGCGCGTGGGGCCGCCGCCGCATCTCGACATGGACGAATGCCGGGTGATCGACCGCTGGTTCGCGCGACTGCATCCGCCCAGCCTGTCTGGCCCGTCACCGTGGCGCTTCGTGCGGCTCGCCTGGTCTTCGCCGGAGTACGGCTGGCTGGACCTCGTGGCCCTCGGACGCGGGTTCTGGCGCTCGACGGCGGTGCTGGGCCCCGAGCTCTACTATGACCTCGATCTCGCCGACTCCGTGTCGCGGCTGCCGATGCCCGTGCATCTCCTCTGCGGCGAGCACGACCGGGTCGCGCCGCTGCACCTCGCCGAAGGCTGGCTGGCGCAGCTCGAAGCCCCGCAAGGGAAGCAGCTCCACCGCATTCGGGCCTCGACGCACTGGCCCTTCCTCGGGGAACCTGAGCGGTTCTGCGCGCTGGTGGTGGCCATCGCGCACTCCGCCGAGCGCTGACACCTACGGCCGCAACACGACCTTCACGCAGTCGTCCTTCTTCTCGTTGAAGATCTCGTAGGCCCGCGGCGCTTCGCTCAGCGGCAGGCGGTGCGAAATGATGTCGTCGAGACGAATGCGGCCTTCTTCGACCCAGTCGGTCAGTTCGTCGATGTAGGCGTGCGCCGGCGCCTGGCCGCATTTGATCGTGATGCCTTTGTCGAAGATCTGCCCGAGCGGGAAGTTGTCGTAGGGCATGCCATAGACGCCGAGGATCGAGACGACGCCGCCACGACGGACCGCCGAGAGGCAACTGCAGAGCGCCTTGATGCTCCCGGCCTGGGCGTGCAGGACGTTCGAGACTTTGTCCATCATCGTGCGGTGGGCCTCCATGCCGACCGCGTCGATGCAGATGTCGGCCCCGCGTCCTTCGGTGAACGAGCGGATGATGGCCACCGCATCGACCGCGTCCGGGTCGATCGTCTCCGCCCCGGTAGTGCGCTCGGCCGTGGCGCGGCGGTAGGCGAGCGGGTCGATGCCGAAGACGCGCTTCGCGCCCATCGCCCAGGCGCACTTCTGTGCCATCAGTCCGACCGGTCCGCAGCCGAAGACGGCCACCGTTTCGCCGCCATTCATGTCCGCCCATTTGAGCCCGGAGTAGCCGGTGGGAAAAATGTCGGTCAGGAAGAGCACCTGCTCGTCGGTCAGCTGGTCTGGCACCTTGCGCGGGCCGAAGTTGGCGTAGGGCACGCGGACGAATTCCGCCTGCCCGCCGTCGTAGCCGCCGTAGAGGTCGGTGTAGCCGAAGAGCGCCCCGCCCTTTTGGTCGAGCAGCGCTCCCTCGGGT
Source organism: Verrucomicrobiota bacterium (assembly GCA_018240025.1). Lineage (GTDB taxonomy): Bacteria > Verrucomicrobiota > Verrucomicrobiia > Chthoniobacterales > SZAS-18 > SZAS-18. The sequence continues at coordinate 55,895 of JAFEGM010000043.1, read as the reverse complement.
CCGTACTTTTCCGGGTTGCTGTGCTCGCAATGCCCCGGCAGCTGGTGCTGGCAGAAAAAGCAGCCGCCGCACGCGATGGGAAAGGGCACGACCACGCGGTCGCCCACGGCGAGTTCGCGCACGTCCGGGCCCACGGCTTCCACGATGCCCATGAACTCGTGGCCCATGATCATGGGCCGGGTCTGAGGCAGGAAGCCATTGTAGATGTGGAGATCGGAACCGCAGATCGCCGTGGCGGTCACGCGGACGATCGCGTCGTCGGTGTTCTCGAGGATGGGATCAGGCGCGTGTTCGACGCGCATGTCCCCGGGTTTGTGAAAAAAGACCGCTTTCATGCTGGCTCTTCGCGGGCCGAACCCGCGGCGCGGTCGGGAGGTGGCCTGAGCGGGCCTTCAGCAGAGGCATGCCTGCCTCGCCCCTACCGCCTGATCCGGAGGTCATGGAAGGCCATGAAGCCGAGTGCGTGCCGGGCGCACGAACCCGCAGCGCATAACTCTATGAAAACGAATTCCCGACCCCTCGCCGTCGTCACCGGCGCTTCCTCCGGCATCGGCTATCACCTCGCGCGGCAATGCGTGCGGCATGGCTTCGATCTCATCATTGCCGCCGACGATCCCTCGATCCAGCAGGCGGCCATCGAGCTCGAGGCCGAAGGCGGCCAAGTCGAGGCGATGGAAGCCGATCTGGCCACGATCGACGGCGTCGACCGTCTGCTCGCGCAGATCGCCGGGCGTCCCGTCGCCGCGCTGCTGGCGAATGCCGGCCACGGCCTGGGCCACGCCTTCCTCGATCAGGACTTCGCCGCCATCCGGCACGTCGTGGACACGAACATCACCGGCACCATCTACCTCATTCACCGCATCGGCCGCGGGATGCGCACGGAGGGCCAGGGGCGCATTCTCATCACCGGCTCCATCGCCGGCTTCATGCCGGGGACGTATCAGGCGGTCTACAACGGCACCAAGGCCTTTATCGACTCGTTCAGCTTCGCGCTGCGGGCCGAACTCAAAGGCAGCGGCGTGACCGTCACCTGCCTGATGCCGGGCGCCACCGACACGGATTTCTTCGCGCGGGCCGGGATGCTCGATACGAAGGTCGGCACGTCGAAAAAGGACGATCCCTCGATGGTCGCCGAGGTCGGTTTCCAGGCGATGATGGATGGCGAGGGCGACATCGTCAGCGGCTGGAAGAACAAGGTGCAGAGCGCCATCGCCAACATCACGCCCGCGGAAGTGCTGGCCGAGCAGCATCGCAAGATGGCGGAGCCGGGCTCGGCTCGCCGCTGACCCCAGAGTTCCTCGACGTCATGAATCTGCATCTTCTCCAACAACTCGACCCCGCTGCGCCGCGCCCGGATTCCCAGTCGCGCCGCAACTTCATGGGTGCGCTCGCCAGCGGCGTGGGCGCAGCCCTGGCGGCTCCGCTCCTCGCGGAAGGGGCCGAATCGGGCGACGGCGGCGCTCGCCCCGCCGGCCTGGGTCCGACGCAGTCGGTCAAACAGAACCCGGCCGAGCAGTACTTCCGGGGGCCGTTCAAAAAGCAGTCGCAGCCGTGGCCGGGCCTGGCGGGGAAGATGTCGCCGCTGCCCGATCACGGCGAAAAGTCCTATCAGGGCAGCGGCCGTCTGCGCGGCCGCAAGGCGCTGATCACCGGAGGCGATTCCGGCATCGGCCGAGCCACGGCGATCGCCTTCGTGCGGGAAGGCGCCGATGTGGCCATCAACTACCTCCCGGCCGAGGAGCCCGATGCGAAGGAGCTGGTCGACCTGCTTCGCGGCGAAGGCGGCAAACTGGTGCTGCTGCCCGGCGATCTGCGCGAGGAGGACTTCTGCCGCAAGCTGGTTGGCGACGCCGTGCGGGAACTGGGCGGCCTCGACATTCTGGTCAACAACGCTGCCCGCCAGCAGGCGGTCGAGTCGATCCTCGACCTCACGTCCGAAGCCTTCGATGCGACGTGGAAGACCAACTTCTACGCCATCTTTTGGCTGACCAAGGCGGCGCTGCCGCATCTGCAGCCGGGGGCCAGCATCATCAACACGGCCTCGGAACAGGCCTACGATCCCTCCCCTCACCTGCTCGACTACGCCGCCACCAAGGCCGCCATCGTGAGCTTCACCAAGTCCCTCTCGCAGCAGCTGGGCGCGCGGGGCATCCGGGTCAATGCGGTCGCTCCCGGGCCCGTTTGGACGCCGCTGCAGGTCAGCGGTGGTCAGCCGCAGGACGAGCTGCCGGAATTCGGCCAGAAGACGTCGCTGAAGCGCGCCGGGCAACCCGCCGAGCTGGCGCCGCTCTTCGTGCTGCTGGCCTCGCAGGAAGCGAGCTTCGCCACCGGGCAGGTCCATGGAGCCTCGGGCGGAGGCGGCCAGCCTTGACCTCGGCGGCGCGGCGATCGGGATTGGCTTCGCTCGCCGCGCCTCACTCCGCCAGTAGGCGGCGCAGCTGTTCGATCGCCTGGGATTGCGGCAGCAGCGTCACAGGCAGCTGCGCGCCCCAGAGTTCCCGCAGCTCGCCGAAGGAACGGAGCTGACGCGGAGCGCGCAGAAGAGGCTCTGGGATGTCGCAGCCGAACCGCTCGGCGGTCTCCTGCCAGAGCCAATGCCCGGGTGCGACGCCCCGGCGATGGAGGTCGCGGATCTCGGCGAGCAGCAAGGCGCGCTCCCGGATCGAGGACGCACTCTCCACGCGGGACTCGGCGGCTCCTTCCGCGAGTTCGCGGGCCCAGCGCTGCCAGGAGGCGGCGCGACCGTGCTCGACGCGGCCCTCGCCGCGAGCCGAGGTACGAACTCGGACGCTGAATTCGTGGCGGACGACGAGATCGCGGCGGAGCAGGCCGCGGACGAACTCGCGATCCCCGCCGTCGGCCAGCGCCGGCATTCCGCCCACGAATTGGTACGCCGACTGCCGGACGGCCAGACTCGCTCCGCGGTGGAAGAAGTGGCGGGGCCAGGGGTCGCCCGGCGTGGGATCGATTCGCTCCGCCAGTTGCGTCGCGAGCAGCCGATACCTCAGATCGGCGCGCCGCCGCTGCTGCAGGGCCAACGGCCAGCGGCGCAGACTCTCGGGCCGCGGGGTGATGTAGCCGCCAACTGCGGCCACGCCGGGCTGGCGCAGCACCTGCAGGGTTTGCCGCAGCCACGCGGGGTCCACCACCGTGTCGGCGTCGGTCGTAGCCAGCACGCCGCCGCGCCGACGCTGGCCGAGCAGGGCGAGGCGCTCGGCCGCGAGATTGAGCAGGAGCCGGCGGGCGGAGCCCACGTGCGCATGCTCCGTCGGCAGCGCGAGTTCGGCCACTTGCAGATCGAGGCCGCGGTGTTGACGCGCAAACTGACGGGCCATCTCGGCCGTGCGATCGCGGCAGTTGTGCGCCAGGAGGAGCACCTCGAAGGCATCGGAACTGATCTCGGTCTGATGCGCGAGACCCTGCAGGCAGGCCACGATCTCGAGCTCCTCGTCGCGGGCGGGAATGACCACGCTGATCGACAACCCGCGCGCCGGAGGGCGGAATTGCTCGCGCAGGACGGACGCCCAGCCCGCGCTCAAGGCCGGCTCCGGCGGCGGAGGAGAGGCGATTTCCGCGGCCGCTGCCTCGACCGCGCGCTCCGCCGCTGGCTCACGGATCGAAAGGTCTCGAGCGACGGGCGGGGCCGTCAGCGCGGGAGAGGTCGAAGAGCCCGCCGACCCCGGCCAGATTTCGAGTCGGAATCCGTTCTCCTCATGGCGCGTTCGACAGGGCCAGGGAAAGACGCGACCCAATTCGTTCGCCACGCTCTCCTTGCCGGTGCCGCCCCGATCCGAGCAGGTGCAGCCAACCACGAAACCATCGGGCCGCAGCGACGCCCGGACCTTCCACGCGAGTCGGGCTCGCTCCGTCGCCTCGAACTCGATGCCGGTATCTCCGAGCACGATGAGATCGAACCGGCCCTCGGGCCACTGGTCGGGCAGCTGGCGGCGCTCGAACTTCACGTTGGCGAGGCCGCCGGCCCGCCGCTCGATCTTGAGGAGCGCTTCTTCCGTACTCGCCACGGAGACGAGCTGATCGCAGCGCCGGGCCAGCGCCGCGGTCAACGCCCCATCGCCGCACCCCAACACGCAGGCGCGCTCGAAATGCGGCTTGGGCAGGCTCGCCAGCAGGATGGTGCGCAAGCGCTCTTGTACCCAGCTTTCCGGGCCGGGCACCGCCAAACCGAGGGGTGCCCCGTGCCCGTTGGCGACCGTGGTGGATCGCAGGCTCATACCCTTGCTTCGTCGCCCGCCCGCGAGTGGATTGCCCTGGCACCAAGCCGGGCTGGGGTTGCTCAGCTCGCGGGCTCCCGCGGTGCCGGCGGGTCGTGCGCCTTCCATCCGGCGAGATGCCTCCGCAGCGCCCGCATGGCCGCATCCCAGCGCCCCGCTGCGTCCTGCCGAAAAAGCTCAGCCGCGGATACCATGGCGAGTCGTCGCGCCCGCGCTGCCAGCGCCAGTCGGCGTCGTACTTGCACTGCGGCTGAGTCAGGAGTTGTCCTGACACCGCAGGAGCCGGGGGCCGCGATGCAACAGTCATCATGGCTGCTTCCAACGCCCCCGATCCTTCCTCCGCTCCAGCCGCTACCTCCGAGCCACCGGCCAAAGTGACGCCGGAGCGGCCGAATCTCGAGGCCAAGCCGGTGAAGCTCTCGCTGCTGGCGCTCGGCTCGCTGGGCGTGGTGATCGGACTCGGTCTGTTCCTCATTCCGGCTTTCTCCTTCATCGGGGTCGACGACACGCCCACGACTGCAATTGCGTGTCGACGCAAGTTTCGCCCGAGATGGCCGCCGGCGCGGCCCCGGTCTTGCGCACGGAACTCGGCCTGGCCACACCACCGGTTATGCGAGCCTTCGCCGGACCATGAGGTAGGTCGAGCGGCCGCTCTTTCTTTGGACCGTCTGCCATCGATTTCGAGGCCGCGCTGGGTATCGCGCGCTCAGCCTCGTTGGCGGCGTAGATCAAACTCAGCCAGCGCGGCCGATGATGCCCGCCATGAGCGCAGTCAGTCCGAGCGCCGCGATGCCGGCAACTCGCCCCGCGCGAAGACGGATCGGCACTCGGCCGATCCGTCTTCCAAGGCACTCAGGAGCGCGAGCGCAGCAGCGTTTCTGCCATCGCCAGATGCCGTCGGAACGTCGGCAGAGCCCGTGCGATCCACGCCTGCAGGCCGCGGTCCTTCCCCTGCGCAGCGTAACGGTCGAGCAGCGAGATCATCCGCTGATGCTCCATGACCATCTGGCGCAGGTAGCGTTGATCGAAATCCGGGCCGCTGGCCTGCCCGAGTTCCTCGACGGCAGTGCGGCTCGGTTCATCCAGCGCATCCGGATAGGCCAGGCCCTTCGTGCTGGCGGTGGCTTTCAGCTCTGTCCAGAGGCGCTGCTGGTCGCCGAACATGGTCTGTCCGTAGGCCTGCACCTCGCCATTCGACGCCTTGCCGGACGCCAGGCGCCCGAGCTCGATCTGGCGCAGACTCGCCGGCGCGATCTGCGCGAGGAACTCTGCGTCGGCCGACGACGCGGGCATGGGCAGCTTGGAATCCGTCTGCCCGGGCCGCGGCTGCCGTCAGGGCACCGCAGGCGAACAGCAGCGCCAGACGCCTGCCGAGCTTTCGGGTGCTCATGCTCGGCTCCCCTCCAGGGCGGCCGGTGCAGCCTCCTTGCCGAGCGCCTCGACGGTTTCGCCGAAGGTGTGCTCGAGTTCCTTGAGGTCGCGCTCCAGCTGCTGCGCCGGTGCCTGACCGAGGAGCGAGGCGATGGCATTGCCCGCTGCGCCAGCCGGTGGGACGAATTCGAGCGTGACGAAGACTAGCGTGCCGCCGCGGCCATCGTCCTCGAAGCGCACGGAGCCGGCATTCGAAACCTCGCCGCCCGGCAGCGACTGCCACGCGATGAGGACGTTCTCCTGCTCGTTGATGATCTCGGCCTCCCAGGTGAATTTCAGGCCGGCCACGCCGCGCAGCGTCCAGCGCGAGCGGGTGCCGGAGAGGACGGTCACTTCCTCCAGATGCGGCAGGAACCGCGGGAGATTGTCGAGCTTGCGCCAGAACCGGTAGACGACGTCGCGCGGGCAATCGAGCCGCAGCGAGCGCATCACCTTGATGCCGGATTCTCCCAGCGCCTTGCGGATCTCCGCCTCGGTCTTGGGCGACTCGGCGCTCACCTTCGGCAGGCGGCGGCCGCTCAGCCCGCGATAGAGGAGCACGGCCGCCGGAAGGAACGCCCAGCGGAAGGATCGGGACAGTGCGAGCGCGAGCAACGTGCCGCCCGTGGCGAGTGACCACCCGCGCTCCTGGGAGGTGAGTTCGCGGTGCAGGTCGCGCGAAAGATCGTCGAGGGCATCGGTTTCGGCGAAGGGTCGATAAGTGTGGGCCATGTTGGGAAGAGTTCAGTTGAATGCAGAGCGACGCCCGAGGTGGCGTCGGCCTTGCATGGGGGTTCTGCCCCGCGCCTCGGCACGGACTTCAGGCCACCGGCTGAGGCGCGGATCAGGCTGTCGGCGGGAAGGTGTTCGAAACGGCGCCGCAGCCGAGCTTTGGGCTCCACGAGCGCGTCGGCGAGAACTGCGCCCAGCAGCACGGGCAGCGGCCGAGTACGAGCACGAGCGCCTGGGCGGGGCCGAGTACGAGCACGAGCGCGAAGTCGTCGGCCAGCAGGCGCTTGCGCAATTCGCCGCCGGACTCGGAGTCGCACGCCCGGCAGGCCCACAGACGGAAGAAATTCATCAATCTTCGGCGGCAGGCGAGCGCTCCTCCTGGGCGGGCGGCGGCACCGAGGGATCTGCACAAGTGCGGCCATGCACGAAAAGTTCGCTGGCGCGATCCCAGTGCGCCAGTGCCCGACCTCAGGACGTCCCTCCGTCTCCCAAAGCCGGAAGGCAAAGTCTGCGATGACAGTCTCGGAAGGTGGATGGTCACACCTGCCGAAGCTTCGGCCCGGGTCCTTCCACGAGTCATCAGGCCCGCCAAGCGGCCGTGACTGTATACGGGACGCAGGCAGCGCTTGCCGCCTGCGCCCCTGGCAATGCGTTACTTTCGACCGCCGGATTTGCCACCCGACTTCTTGGCGGCGCCACCCGACTTCTTGGCTCCGCCGGAGCTGGACTTGCGTCCGCTGCCGCCGCCCTCGGCCGGCATGGGCTCGGTGCCGTCGGCTTCCGCCGCCTCCGCGTTCACCGCGGCTTCGGCGAGGGCGGTGAGCTTTTCGTCGGTCGCCTTCTCTTCCTCCAGCGTCGTGTCGAGGAGCTCCGCGATCTCCTCGTGGCCGAGCAGGCTGGCGAGGGTCCGCGCGGTGCCGTAGCCGGCGATTTCGTAATGCTCCACGCGCTGGGCGGCACCGATGAGAGCGGCATCACGTACGGCCGGCTCGGCGTCTTCTTCGAGGAGGTCCTGGCCTTCCTCGACCAGACCCTGCATCGCTTTGCAGGTATGGCCGTCGAGTCGCGCTTCCAGCTGTTCCGCGATTTCCTCGAGCCGCTGGAGGTGGCCCTCGGTTTCCTCGAGGTGTTCCTCGAAGGCGCCGCGGAGTTGTTCGTTGGTGGCCGCCTTGGCCAGTTTGGGGAGGGCCTTCGTCAGCTGCTTTTCCGCGCTGTAAAGGTCTTTGAGTTCGTGCAGGAGGAGATCGTACAGAGAGCTGAGTTTCATGCCGCTAATTCGGTGGCGGAGAAGTGGCGGCGGGTCGGGGAAATGGTGGAGCATCGGCTCAGCGTCCGGTTCTGCGGATGCCCGAGCATTGAGAACGCGGCCGACTGCTGACCGCCGCGCCAGCCATCGGCCTGAGGGTCACCTGCAGGCCGCGGAGCGATCAGGGACGATGCGACCTCCCTCCTCGACCTCCCGCAAGTCGGCCGCGTGCGGTCGCTTCGACTTCCTCGGCTCGGCTACCCTGGCCTCCCGCCTCGCCGCACTGGCGCTCGCCGGGGTCGCCGCGCTCGCGGCTTCGCGCCGGTCGTCCTCCCGCCGATCCTCGCTCGCGCTGCTGCTCGCAGGTGCCTGCAGCGGTCTGGTGGCCGGCAGTTGTGGACGTCGCGTCCGCGCCGCGCTCCTCGGGCGGGCTGCCAACGGCCAGGATGCCAGCATCCGCCTCGCACACCGCCAACGGGTCGAGCGCTCTCCCGAGGATCTTTACCGCCTTTGGCGCCAGCTCGAGTGCCTGCCGAGCTTGCTGCCGTCGCTCGAAAGCGTGGAGCTGCTCGGGACGGACCGCTCGCGCTGGACGCTGCGGACGCGCTTTGGCGAGCGCATTTCCTGGGAGGCGCTGATCGTGCAGGAGGTGCCGGACCGCCTGCTGGCCTGGCGCTCGGCCCCGGGGGGCGAGCTGGTCGCGACCGGCACCGTACGCTTCGAGCCGGACGGTACGGGCGCGACCTGGCTGGCGGTCGAGCTCGAATATCAACCGCTGACCGGAGCAATGCAGCGGGCTCTGACCGGGATGTTCGGGCGCTCGCCGTCCCCGCAGCTGGCGCGGAATCTCGCGCGCTTCGAGGAATTGGTCGGGAGCGATCTCGAGGTCCTCGGCGAGGTCTGCCGCCTCGAACTGGCCACGCCCAAGCGCTCCGGAGAGCGCGCCGTGGCCGCGCGACCGGCGGCTTGAATTCACCTCTGCCGGCTCCGCTTTCGTTCGTCTCCGGCTCTCCGTCTCCCCATGCCGAACCACGACCCGTCCCACACCTTGAGGCCGGATCCGCCCCTGCTCTCGCCGGCCGCCGCCTCCGTGCCCGCCGATTTCCCCGAGCCTCCGGCGACGCCGACCGCTTCCCTCCTGCCCGGTCTCTTCGGGGCGGGCTTCGAATGCTCCTCGCATCGCACGGTGGCCGGGCGGCGTCTGGATCTGATCGCCGCCACCGGCCACGACCGTTTCGCCGCGCGCGACTACGCCCGTCTGCCGAAGCATGGCTTCGCCTTCGCGCGGGACGGCCTGCGCTGGCACCTCATCGAGCAAGAGCGCCGCCGCTTCGATTTCACCGAGGTGCTTCCGCGCGTTCGCGCGGCGGCCGCCGCCGACGTCCTCACGATCTGGGACCTGTGCCACTACGGCTGGCCGGACCACCGCAACATCTTCCGGCCGGAGTTCGTCGAGGGCTTGGCGGAACTGGCGCGCGAGTTCGTCCGCTGGCATCGCGAGGAAACCGGGCGACTCCCCGTCCTCGCGCCGCTGAACGAACCTTCCTTTTTCGCCTGGGCGGGCGGCCAGGTCGGTCTGTTTCACCCGGGTAAGCGCCGCCGGGGCGACGAGCTCAAGGCCCAACTCGTGCGCGCCGCCATCGCCGCCTCGAGGGCGGCCCGGGAGGTCGATGCGCGAGTCCGCCTCGTCCACACCGACCCCATCATCCACGTCGCGGCCGATCCGGCCTGCGGTCGCGCCCGGCGGCGGGCCGCCGCCTACCACGAGGCGTAATTCCAAGCCTGGGACATGATCTGCGGGCGTTGGAAGCCGGAGCTCGGAGGCTCGCCGGAGCTGCTCGATGTCCTCGGACTGAACTACTACCCGAACAACCAGTGGATGGTCCGTCGGTCCTCGCCCGGCGCGGTGCATCCGCCGCACCTCAGCCGCGACCACCCGCTGCACCGGCCGATCCGCTCGTTGCTGGCCGATGTCGCCGCGCGCTACGGCCGCCCCGTCTCCTCGCCGAGACCGGCTGCGAAGGCGAAGGCCGGCCGGAGTGGCTGCGCTACGTCTGCGCAGAAGTGGCCGCCGCCCGCAGCGCGGGCGTCGCGGTGGAGGGCATCTGCTGGTATCCCATTCTCAACCACCCCGGCTGGGCGGACGATCGCCACTGCCACAACGGCTGCTGGGATTACCCAACCCCGCGCGGCGGACGGACGCTGTATCGGCCGCTCGCGCGGGAGTTCGCCGCGCAGCGGGTGCGCTTCGGCCGATGAATGCCTCGAGTGCCGAGTTCGCCGCCCCGCCGCGGCCGGCCGCTTCCGCGCAGGAGACGGCGGTGCCGAAGCCGGAGTCGCGTCGCTCCGACTCCGCCCTCTGGCGATTGCTGGAGCCGTATGTCTCGCAGAGCCGCGGGCGACTACTGCTGATGGTGTTGCTCAATGCGCTGCCCGGCCTGGGGATCGCGGTACAGACGGTGACGCCGAAGTACCTGGTCGATGCGGTGCTGCTGCCGCCCGATCTCAGTCCGGGCGAACGCGCGCTGCGGCTCGCACTCGTGATCGGGGCCTGGCTGGTGGCCGCGCTGGGCCTGCGGATGCTGGCGTGGTACGCCTCGTTCCGCCTCTTCACCAAACTGCGCGAAGCGGCGGTGCGCGACCTGCGCTCGCGTTGCTTCCGTCACATCCAGCACCTCTGCCTGCGTTTCCACGGGCAAACCTCCAGCGGCGAGATGTTCGCCTACGTGCTCGGCACGCCGATCGCATCGGTCTCGGGCTTCGCGCACCACGTCTTCATCAATCCGCCGAACGCCGCCGCCGCCTTTCTGCTCTCGTCGCTCTGGATCTTCTGGTGGGATTGGACGCTCTCGCTCGTCCTGCTCGCGCTCGTGCTGGCCACGGTCGCGACGCTCCGTCGCAATCAGCCCGAGCTCGAGGAATTGCAGGAGTCGTTCCAGCGCACCGAGGCCCGGGTGAGCGGGCGGTTGAGCGACCTCTTCCGCGGCCAGCGTGACGTGAAGCTGCATGCGGCCGAGGAGGAGCTGGCCCGCACCTTCGAGTCGGATGCGGCCACGATCGGGCAGGCGACCTGCCGGCGCGATCTGCATACGCACCGACTCAACATGCGGCACGAGGTCGTGGGCGCGGTCTTCTTCGCGCTCGTCCTGCTCGCCGGCGCCTGGCGCTTTCGGCAGGGCGGCATCAGCACCGGCGAGCTCTTCACGTACCTCGGCGCCTATGTCTCTCTGCAGGGACCGGTTGGCCTGATTCTTTCGCTCGGCACCCAGCGGGCCACTGCCGAGACCAGCGCGCGACGACTCGTGGAGTTGCTGGAGCAGCGCAGTTCCACGCCCGATCCCGCCCGGCCGAAACCGCTCCCCACCCGGGCCGAGCTCGAACTCGAACAGGTCAGCTTCAAGTACGACAACGCCGGCGAGCCTGCGCTGGCCGGCGTCAGCGTGCGCATCCCCTTCGGTCAGCGTGTCGCCATCGTGGGTCCGTCGGGCGCGGGCAAGAGCACGGTCATTCGCCTGCTGCTGCGGCTATACGATCCCGACGGCGGAGCGGTGCGGCGCAACGGCGTGGACCTGCGCGATTGCGAAACGGAGGCTGTGCGCAGAGCTTTCGGCGTGGTGCCGCAGGAGCCCTACTTCTTCCGCGACACCAACCGCACGAACCTCAACCTCGTCTCCCCCGAGGCCGACGAGGAAACGCTGCGTGAGGTTTGTCGCCAAGCCAATGCCTGGGAGTTCATCGAACGCCTGCCGCAGGGCCTGGACACTGTGATCGGCGAAGGCGGCTGTCGGCTCTCGGGCGGCCAGCGCCAGCGGCTGGCGATCGCGCGGGCGCTGCTCAACCGGCCGGAATGCCTCATCTTCGACGAGGCCACGAGCGCGCTCGACTCGCTCAGCGCCGCGCTGATCGAGGAAGCGCTCGAACGCGTACTGGCCCATCGCACCGCGATCTTCATCGCGCATCGCCTCTCCACCCTGGAGAGATGTCAGCGCATTCTTGTCCTGGAGGGCGGACGTCTCGTGCAGGACGGCACGTTCGAAGCGCTGAGCCGTGAGGAAGGGCGCTTCCGGCGACTCCTGCAGATCGAGCTCGGCGGCCTGCCCCGTGGCACCGAGCGCTGAGCAGACGGTCAGCCTTTCGCCTGAGACCAACCCGCGCGGCCGCGCCGAAGGGGACAAAATGGTACCTTCGTCCACTCCCCGTCCGGCCTCCCGCTTTGCTTCGCACGCGCTGCCACCTCTCGTTGTTCACTCGCATCTCCGCTGGGATTGGGTGTGGCAGCGTCCGCAGCAGTATCAATCCCGGCTCGCGCGGCGCCGTCCGGTGCTTTTCGTGGAAGCACCCGTGCCCAGCCAGGATCTGTCGCGCGCCCGCTGGCAGAGCTATCAGCCCGACGGAGCCAGTGGGGTGACGGTGCTGCAGACGGAGCTGCCGGAAAAATTCTTCTCCCGCCGCGAGCAGGTCGACCGCATCCACGGCGAGCTCGTGCGTGCCTATCTTGCCACGGCCGAAGGCGGCCGCTTTCTCGGCGCGGTGCAGTGGTTCTACGATCCGATGCAGACGCCCGTCTTCGCGGGCCGCATGGAGGAGGTGGCGGTGGTCTACGACTGCATGGACCAGCTTTCCCAGTTCCACGGCGCGCCGCCGGAGCTGATCGAACGCGAGGCGCAGTTGCTCGAGCTGGCCGATGTCGTCTTCGCGGGCGGGCCCAAGATGGCTGAGGCCAAGCGGCTGCAGAATCCAAACTGCCACAGCTTCGGCTGCGGCGTGGAAGTGGAGCATTTTGAGCGCGCGCTGGACGCCGCGACCGTCGTGCCGGCTGACCTGGCCGCCCTGCCGGAACCGCGGCTGGGCTTCTTCGGCGTGGTCGACGAGCGCATGGATTACGAACTGCTCGACGAAATCGCTCGCCAGCGCCCAGATTGGCAGATCGTTCTGGTCGGCCCGCATTGCAAAGTCGATCCCGCGAACTTCCCGCAGCGGACCAACCTGCACTTCGTCGGCCCCCGGACCTACACGGAATTGCCGGCCTGCGTGCGGGCGTTCTCGGTCTGTCTGATGCCGTTCGCGATCAACGCGGCGACGGAGTTCATCAATCCGACGAAGGCGCTCGAATACATGGCCAGCGGACGACCGATCGTCTCCACGCCGGTGCAGGACGTCGTCCGGCAGTTCGGCCACATCGTATCCATCGCCGATTCCCCGGCGGCCTTCATTGCCCGCTGCGAGGAAGCGCTCGAGGGCCGCCCCGAGGCGGTGGCCGCCGGCCGGGCCCTCGCGGCCGAGCGTTCGTGGGAACGCAACGTCGAGCAAATGGAGCAACTCATCGAACAGGCCATCGCCGCCCGTGCATCCTCTTCGGCCGCTTTGGCCCTCTCCAAATGAGCGCCGAACCGACCGACATCCAGGCGCGGCCGCACGGTCCCGCCATCCAGTCCGAAACCGCTTTCGGCGGCAATGGCCACGTCCACGGACTCAGCGCCGACCCGGCGGGCGGCGCGAATGGTACCGCGCTGGCCGACTACGTTTCGCAGCCAAATCGCACCCGCGGCAACGTCCCCGGCCGGCCGCTCTTCGACGATGTGATCGTCGGCGCAGGCTTCGCCGGCAGCGTGCTGGCCGAACGCCTGGCCGCTGGCGCGGGGCGACGCGTGCTGGTCATCGACCGTCGCAGCCACATCGGCGGAAACGCCTAGCAAGCCGCGCGATCTCTGCGAGTGGATGGCTGGCGCCTGGCTCAAAGCGCGACCGTGTCCGATCCCTCGTCGTCCCCGCCTTCCGCCGGCTTGTTCGGCCGCAGGTAATCCGGGGCTTCGGCGCGGGTCTCGGGGGGCGCCTTACCAAAGGTGTAGCGGTCGGCGAGGTTGGTTCCGTGGCGTTCCTGTTCGGCTGCGAGCCAGAAATCGAGGCTGCGGCCTTCGGGCCGACCCGCGGCTTCGAAGAGCCGGTACGCGCGGAGGGCAATTTCGTCGTGCTGGGAAGAATCCATAGGTTCGGGGACAGCGGTTCATCAAGATGTCCAACCTGACTTCGGCCTTCCGAGAACGCGCGGATGGGTGGCTCGCGGCCCCGCAAGGCCGGCGAGAGGAGCTGCGGCGAAGGGTCGGCAGGAACCCCGCTCTGCCAGCATGCACGCTTCTCCGCCCGAATCCCCCGCCGCCGCGGACGAGCCGTCGGGCACGCTTGCGGAGCCGCCGCCGCGCAACTTCCTCCAGACGCTGGGCCCCGGCCTGATCACGGGCGCTTCGGACGATGACCCCAGCGGCATCGCCACCTACTCGCAGGTCGGCGCGCAGTTCGGCTACTCCATCCTCTGGACGATGCTGTTTTCCTATCCGCTGATGGTGGCGGTGCAGGAAATCAGCGCCCGGCTAGGTCGGGTGACCGGACGCGGACTCGGGGCGAATCTGCGGCAGCATGCGCCGGCGTTCGTCGTTTACCCGATCGTCCTGCTGCTGCTGGCCGCGAACATCCTCAATCTCGGCGCCGACATCTCCGCCATGGGCGCAGCACTGCAGCTCCTGCTCGGAGGCCCGGCGATGCTCTACGCTGCTATCTTCGCGATCGGCTCGCTGCTGCTGCAGATCTTTCTGCCCTACACGACGTACGCGCGATTTTTGAAATGGCTGTGTCTCTCGCTCTTTGCTTACGTCGGCACGGTCTTTGCGCTGCAGATCCCCTGGGGCGAAGCGCTGCGCGGCACGCTGCTGCCGAGTCTGCGGCTCGATGCCGACGCGCTGATGGCCCTGGTCGCGATTCTCGGCACGACCATCAGTCCCTACCTGTTCTTTTGGCAGGCCTCCGCCGAAGTGGAGGATCTGCGCAGCCATCCCGAGGAGCAGCCCCTGTGTCGGGCGCCGGAACAAGCCCCGGAGCAGTTGGCGCGCATCCGCCTCGACACGCGGCTTGGCATGGCCGCGTCGAACCTCATCGCCTACTTCATCATCCTGACCACCGCGGCGACGCTGCACGCGCACGGGAAGACGCACATCGAGACGGCTGCACAGGCCGCCGAGGCGCTGCGGCCGGTGGCGGGCGAGGCCGCGTTCCTCCTGTTCGGGCTCGGCATCATCGGCACCGGGTTGCTGGCGGTGCCGGTGCTCGCTGGCTCGGCCGCCTTCGCCGTCGGTGAGGTCCTCCGCTGGCGCACCGGACTCGAGCGCAAGCCGCGCGAGGCCGCTGGATTCTACGGCGTGCTGGCCGTGGCTACGCTGGTGGGCCTGGGCCTGACGTTCATGCGGCTCGATCCCATCCGGGCGCTCTTTTGGTCGGCGGTGCTGAACGGCCTCGTGGCCGTACCCGTGCTGGTGCTGCTGCTGCGGCTCGGCTCGAGTGCGCGACTGATGGGAGAATTCCGCGTCACGGGCGGGCTGCGGGTCGTCGGCTGGCTGGCGACCGGCGTGATGGCGCTCGCTGCCGCAGCGCTGCTTGTCTCCTGGCTTCGCTGAGCGGCCTCAGACAGCCGATTTCGGGAGCGGTCGCGAAGGAGTGTGGTCTGCGCGTCGAGAGTCGGGCGCGCTTCCGCGCATGAGTTCATCCGTTGCCGCTTCCCCCGATCGCGTGGCCCGCGACGCGGGCCTGGTCTACGTCAACGACGCCGAGCCCGGTATCCGCCGGCTGGGCTCGCCGCCGGATTTCACCTACCTCGACCCGCGCGGGCGCCGTCTGCGCGCGGCGGCGGATCTGGCCCGCATTCGCGCGCTGGCCATCCCGCCGGCTTGGACGGACGTCTGGATCTGCCCGCTGGCCGACGGCCACATCCAGGCCGTCGGTCGCGACGCACGGGGGCGGAAGCAGTACCGCTACCACGCCCGGTGGCGGGAGGTACGCGATGCGGAAAAGTTCGGCCACTTGCTGGAATTCGCGCAGGCCCTGCCCGCGCTGCGCCGGCGCGTGGAGCGGCTGCTGGCCCAGCCAGCGCTGAGCCGCGAGAAAGTGCTGGCCGGCATCGTGCACCTGCTCGACACGACCTTCATCCGCGTCGGAAACGAGGAATACGCCCGCACCAACCGCAGCTTCGGCCTGACCACGCTGCGCAATCGGCACGTGCAGGTGCGCGGCGCCGAGATCCGGTTTCGCTTCCTGGGCAAGAGCGGCCGGCAGCACGCCGTGGAAGTGGCCGATGCGCGGCTCGCCAAGCTCGTGCGCCGCTGCCAGGATCTGCCGGGCCAGGCGCTCTTCGGCTATCTCGACGAGCGCGGGGAAGTGCAGCGCATCACCTCGAGCGACGTGAACGACTTCCTGCGCGCCGCGACCGGGCGCGAGATCACGGCCAAGGATTTTCGCACCTGGGCCGGGACCGTCCTCGCGCTGACCGCCCTGCGCGCCACGCCTCCCGCGGCCTCCGCGCGGGCAGCCCGGCCGCATCTGCGGGCGGCGTTCGAGGCCGTCGCGACCATGCTGCGCAACACCGCGGCGGTTTGTCGCAAGTCCTACATCCACCCGTGCGTCGTGGAGGCGTATCTGGCCGGACGCCTGCAGAGCATTCGGCGCCGCTCGCCCGCCCGACGACTCCGTCATTTCCGGTCGGACGAGGCGGACGCGCTGTCGCTGCTGCGAAGCGCCCGGGCGCGCATGAGCGCAGCGGCAAAGTGACGTGGGCCCCGGCCCAATCGCGCTAACTCTCGCGGGCAAAGAAAAGGGGCGTCGCCGTAGCGACGCCCCCGCCTTCCATGATGGGTGAACGGATTAGAAGTGGAACCGCACTCCGACACCGGCGAGGTGCTGGCGAATGGCGCGCTGAGGACCGACCGGGGCGGCGTCCTCATAGTTGAGGAACTTGTACTCGCCGTAGACGCTCCAACGGCGGTTCAGGTAGTAGTCGCCGCCACCGATGACCTGCCAGGCGAAGCCGGAATCCTTGCCCTGCCGACGGATCGGGAAGCTCGGAGTCGGCCCGGTCCAGGTGACTTCGTTGTCCCCCATCACCCAAGCGCCGACGCCGACGCCGGCATACGGCTGCAGACGCGGCCACGAGGGCGGAGCGATCTTCAGGATGAAGTTCGCCATGAAGGCGCCCGAGTTCACGTCTTCGTTGAAACGCGCGATGGTGTTGCCGTTCAGCTTTTCACGGTACCGCGTGCGGAAGCCGTTGTAGAACAGATCGGCCTCGACCGTCGGGCGGATCAGCCCGGTGCCGAAGACGTAGCCGGCCTTCAAGCCGCCGAAGCCACCGACGCGCGAGTCGCGTCGGATGGCGAAATCGCCTTCGGCGAGCTGATAGTGGCGGGAGCGGCCATACTCTTGGAACGCGTTGACGCCGGCCTGCAGCGAAATGTAGGGCCCGGTGCCAAAAATCTCCGTCTCCGGCGGGCGCGTCACGGACTTCGAATCGTAAGTCTCCGTGCCGGCTTGCAGGCCGGAAGCCGCGGGCAGCAGGCAGGCGAGAATCAGGGTGAGTTTAAGGTTTGTCTTCATAGGAATGGCAGTACGCCGGCCACCTTTCGACGCGCCTCCCGCCCATGGCTGCCGCCCTACGCTACGCTCAGGGCGCCGACGGAGGATCTGGGAAGATCGTAGCGCGATCGGTCGCCCACTGATCCCTGCCTCCGGCGAGTGCCTGAAAGCGCGCGGCGGGTGCAAAGCGAACCGCTTCCCGTCCCCGCGCGGTGCGCCGCTCGCACGCCCTACCTCCTGCCATGTCTCCCCGCTCCTTCTCCCTTTTCGTCCTCTCGGCTTGCTCCGTCCTCCTGAGCGCCCTGGCCCAATCGGAACCTCGCGCGCCCAAGGCCGCGGAAGCCGACTTCGTGGCTCAGGCGGCCAAGTCCGGGCAACTCGCGGTCGAGCTGGGACGGGTGGCGATGAGGAAGTCCTCCGATGCCCTGGTGCAGAACTACGGGAAGTCCATGGCGACCGAGCATCAGGCCGCCGGCGACCGCCTGAAGAAGGTCGCGGACGCGCGGGGTTACGCGGTTCCGACGCTGCTCGATGAACAGGGCCAGTTGCTGGTGGAGGATCTGCAGAAGGCCACCGGCAAGGACTTCGACCATCGCTACGTTCGCCAAATGGTGGCCGAGCACCGCCGCGTCATCGGCGAGTTCGAGAAGTACGCCGCGGAAGGCCAGGACTCCGAGTTGAAGGCTTGGGTCACCGAAACCCTGCCGGTGCTGAAGACTCATCTGGCCAAGGCGGAGGAGATTCAGCGGTCGATGTCCTAGACAGCGCTCCCTGACCCGCAGCTCAGGGCGCAATCTGACCCCTTCATTTTGTCAGTCCCACGAAACCCTTCGCGCAGGGCGCGCGCAGCAGGCCGCACTGACGTTTCCATGCCTTCATGAGCGCAACTCCCGAAGATCCGCGAGCGGAACAGCCCGAATCGGGCTTCCTGGGCCGGCCCCTGCCACGGCGCCGCTTCCTGGCCCTGACCACGGCCGGCGCAGCCAGCCTTTCGCTGGCCCGCATTCCTGCAGGCTTCGGCGCTGAGTCCCCGGCCCCGGACCCTCAGGGCGCGGGGGGCTGCAAGGTGTCGCTGGTGGTAAACGGCCACACGCATGAGCTGTGGATCGACGGGCGGAGCCCCCTGCTCGATGTGCTCCGCGACGGCCTGATGCTAACCGGCGCGAAGAAGGGCTGCGACCACGGCCAGTGCGGCGCCTGCACCGTGCTGCTCGAGGGGCGGCGGGTGAACTCCTGCCTCGTCCTGGCCCAGAGCTGCGCTGGCGATCGCATCACCACGATCGAAGGTCTGGGCACGCCCGAAGCCCTGCACCCGATGCAGGCGGCCTTTCTCAGGCACGACGGCTTTCAATGCGGCTACTGCACGCCCGGCCAGATCTGCTCGGCCGTCGGCTGCGTGCTCGAAGGCCACGCCCGCGAGCCCGAACAGGTGGGCGAGTTCATGAGCGGCAATCTCTGCCGCTGCGGAGCCTATCCGAACATCCGCGCGGCCGTGCTGGAGGCCGCCGAAGCCACCGCCTCTCTCCCCAAGCCATGAAGAGCTTCACCTACGAACGCGCCACCGATGTGGCCGGCGCCATCGCCGCTGCCCAGCAGGGGCGCGCCCGCTTTCTCGGCGGCGGCACCAACCTCGTCGATCTGATGAAGATGGGCGTCGAGGAGCCGTCCCATCTGATCGATCTCAAACAACTGAGTTTGCGCGAAGTGCGCCCACTCGCCGATGGCGGCGTGCGCATCGGTGCCATGATCAGCAACGCCGAGCTGGCGGAGCATCCGCTCATCGCCGGCCCCTACCGGGTGCTCTCGGAGGCTCTGCTTTCCGGGGCCAGCCCGCAGCTGCGCAATCGTGCCACCACCGGCGGCAACCTGCTGCAGCGCACGCGCTGCCACTACTTCTACGACCCGGCGTTCTCCGCCTGCAACAAGCGCGAACCGGGCTCCGGCTGCGGCGCGCGCGAAGGCTACAATCGGATGCACGCGATCCTGGGCCACAGCCCGCAGTGCATCGCCACCCACCCGAGCGACATGTGCGTGGCGCTGGCGGCGCTCGAGGCGGTCGTGCAGGTGGCGGGGCCGGGCGGCGAACGCAGCATTCCCTTCGACGAGTTTCATCGGCTGCCGGAGACCAAACCGGAGGTCGAGACCACGCTGAAGCCGGGCGAGTTGATCACGGCCGTCGATCTCCCGCGGGCCGACGGCAAGGCCCGCTCGCTGTATTTGAAAGTGCGCGATCGTGCCAGCTACGCCTTCGCGCTGGTTTCGGCCGCGCTGGTGGTGCAGCTCGACGGACGACGCATCGCCGAGGCGCGGCTCGCGCTGGGCGGAGTGGCCCACAAACCCTGGCGTTGCCGCCGCGCTGAAGCCGCCTTGCGCGGCATGTCGGTGGACGACCCGACGGCGCTCACGCGGGCGGCCGAGGAGGAAATCGCGCAGGCCCGCGGGTTCCGGCACAACCAGTTCAAGGTCGAACTCGCGCGCCGGACCATCGTGCGCGCCGTCCAGCTCGCCGTCGCTGCCTGACCCATGAGCGCCGAACCCAAACCTCTCGAGGCGCGCGCGGTCGGTCAGCCGCTGACGCGGGTCGACGGCCTCCGCAAGGTCACCGGCACGGCTACCTACGTGCGCGAATTCCAGGCCCCAGGCCGGCTACATGCGGTGCTCATGACGAGCGCAGTGGCGAAGGGACGCATCACGAAATTCGACGCCGGGGCAGCAGAGCGCCTGCCGGGGGTCAGAGCCGTCTTCAGCCACCTCAACGGCTTCGAGTGGAAGGCCGATCCGAAGCCCGGCCAGGACGGCGGCATTCGCATCGAGGAACGCCTGCCGCTGAGCGATGCGGTGATCTCCTACGGCGGCCAGATCGTCGGCCTCGTGGTCGCCGAAACGCTGGAGGTCGCCCGGGAGGCGGCGGGCCTCGTGCGCATTGCCTACACTTCCGAAACGCCGACGCTGGTGGCGGCCGACGCGCCCGACACCGCGACCAAACCGGCCAAGAACAACGGCCAGCCGCTCCAGTTCAGCAAAGGCGACGGCGAGGCGGCGCGGGCCGATCGCAACCTGCGGCAGTTCGAGGGCACCTACACCACGCCCACGGAGACGCATCATCCGATGGAGTGTTCCGCCACGACGGCCTGGTGGGTGAAGGCGGATCGGCTGGTCGTGTACGACACCACTCAGTTCGTCAAAGGCGTGCAGAACATCCTCGCTCTCGCCTTCGGCCTGCCCCGCGAAAACGTCCGCGTCATCTGCCCCTACGTCGGCGGCGCCTTCGGCTGCAAGGGCCCGGTCTGGCCGCACACCTTGCTGGCGGCCGCGGCCGCGCAGCGTCTGGGCCGACCGGTCAGCCTGGAGCTGTCCCGTGCGCAGATGGCGAGCTGCACGGGGCATCGCTCTCCGACGGTCCAGCGCGTCGCCTTCTCGGCCAAGACCGACGGGCAGCTGCAAGCGATCCGCCACCTGACCGAAAGCCTGCGCTCCCCCGTCGGCACGTTCGTCGAGGCCTGCGGCTTCGGCGGCGCCAAGGTGCTCTACCAGGCGCCGGCGATCGAATTCGGCCACACGCTCCACACGGTTAATGTCGCCCCGCCCTCCTTCATGCGGGCGCCGGGTGAAGCCCCGGGAACCTTTGCGATGGAATGCGCCATCGACGAACTCGCCGTCCAGCTCGGACAGGATCCGATCACGCTCCGCCTGGCCAACGATCCGCTGCAGCATCCGACCGAAGACAAGCCGTTCTCGACCAAGAACCTGAGTCGCTGCTACCGCCGCGGCGCGGAGCGTTTCGGCTGGAGCAGCCGCACGCCGGAGCCAGGCTCGATGACCCAAGGCCGCCTCCTGCGCGGTCTGGGCGTAGCCACCGCGACCTATCCGGCCAATCGCTGGAATGCCACCGCCCGCCTCGAACTGCGCGCTGACGGCACGCTGCGGGTGCAATGCGCGGCGCATGATCTCGGCACCGGCGCCTATACCGTGCTGACGCAGATCGCGGCCGATGCGTTGGGCCTCGCGCCCGCCCAGGTGCAGGTGGAGCTGGGCTGCTCCGACCACCCTTTCGGCCCCGTGGCCGGCGGCTCGAACACCACCGCCACCGTCGGCTCGGCGATCGTGCGCGCAGCCGAGGCGCTGGTGGCCAAGTTCGCCGCGCTGGCGGTGCGTGACGAGCGCTCGCCGCTCTCCGGGCGGAAGCCGGAGGAAGTCACGCTCGTCGCGCCGCTGCGCATCGGCGTGACCGGCCCGCCAGGCGCCAGCGAAAATCTCGTCGTCATTCTGCTGCGCCACGGGCTTTCCAACCTCGCCGCCGACGGCGTGCAGGAACGCAGCTCCGGTGGCCAGCACGCCTTCCAGAGTTTCGGTGCGCATTTCTGCGAGGTGCTGATCGACCCGGCCGCTCCACGCGTGCAGGTCCGCCGCGTGCTCAGCGTGATCGACGGCGGACGCATCGTGAATCCACGCACCGCCCGCAGTCAGATCCTCGGGGGTGTCGTCATGGGCCTCGGCATGGCCCTGATGGAAGAGACGATCTACGACCCCGCCACCGGCCTGCCGGTCACGCGCAACCTCGCCGACTACCACGTCCCGGTGAACGCCGATGTGCCGGAGATCGAAGTGCTGTTCGAAGGCGAGCCCGATCTGGCCTTCAACCCGGTCGGTGCGCGGGGGCTGGGCGAGATCGGAACTACGGGCATCGCTGCGGCCGTGGCGAATGCCGTCTATCACGCCTCCGGCCGGCGCGTGCGCGAGCTGCCGCTCACGCTCGACAAACTGCTCTGACTGAGCGGGCTTGGCGTCCGCCGCAGAAGCGCCCCGCGCTCAGCGAGACGCTTCTGCGTTTGCGTCAGCCACCGGTGCCCGGAGGCGCCGCCTTTTTGCGCGTCTGCTCGGGAGCGCCCGTGCTGACAGGGTTCGCCTGGGCGTCGCCGCCCCGATCCGTGGAGGCGTTCGTCGTGTTGCAGGCCCCGAGCTGTAGGGCGGTGACCGCGACCAAAGCCAGCAGGCCGGCGCGGAAGAGGGTCGATTGAGAGATCGTCTTCATAGTATCTTGGAGTCCCTGGCGAGCGAGCCAGCGCAGGATCACCGAGGTAACCTCGGAGGCGCCGGATACTCGCCGCTGGGACTTCGCGACCCAGCCTCGGGAGTCGCTCAGCCTGGGACCTGAGCGTGGCATCCGGGACGTCATTTCTTCGGTCTCCCCGATGGCAGCGTCAGGGCCTTCTCCGACGCACCGGCTACATCTCGCGCGCGGAGGACCATCTGTGAGCAGCCGACCTCCTTCCCCGCGTCCCCGAGCGCGCATCCGTCGTCTTCCCGTCGGTGCGGAGGTCACGGCCGAAGGGGTCGATTTCCGGGTCTGGGCACCGCAGTGCGAACCGCATCTGCAGCTCCGCGAGGCGGGCGGATACCGCTCGATCCCGCTCGAACGCGAGGAAGGCGGCTACTGGTCCGTCTTTGTGCCGGACGCCCAGGCCGGCGCCGAATACGGCTTCGAACTACCGGCCGGAGTGCGGGCCGATCCCGCCAGTCGCTGGCAGCCCGACGGTCCCTATGGGCTCTCGCGCGTGGTCGACCCGGGTCAGTTCGGCTGGACCGATGCCGGCTGGGCCGGGCCGGGTGACGGTGCGCACATCGCCTACGAACTGCACTTCGGGACCTTCACGCCCGAAGGCACCTATGCGGCCGCGGCCGAGAAGCTCCCGTGGCTGGCGGACCTGGGCGTGACGCTGGTCGAGGTCATGCCATTGCACGAATTCCCCGGCCGTTTCGGCTGGGGCTACGATGTCGCCGGTCTTTTCGCGCCCTGCCGCCTGTATGGCACGCCGGACGATCTGCGCGCCTTCATCGACCGCGCTCACGCCCTGGGTCTCGGAGTGCTGCTGGACACGGTGTACAACCATTTCGATCAGGACGCGCAGGTGGCCGATTTCACGCGGCAATACCTCAGCGAGAAGCACCAGAACGAATGGGGACTCGCCCTGAACTTCGACGCCGAGGGCTCGGCAGCCGTGCGGGAGTTCGTGCTGGCGAATGTGCGCTACTGGGCGGAGGAATTTCACTTCGACGGACTGCGGCTCGACGCCGTGCAGCAGATCTTCGACGACTCGTCCGAGCACATCGTGGCGGCCATTGACCGCACCCTCCGGGCCGCGCAGCCGGAGCGCCGGCGGTTTCTGATCGGCGAAGACGAACGGCAGCACAGCGAGCAGATCGGCCCGCGCGAAGCCGGCGGCGTGGGGCTGGACGCGGTCTGGAACGACGACTTCCATCACGCCACGCTGGTAGCCTTGCTCGGTCGGAACGAGGCCTATCTCTCCGACTACCGCGGGCATCCCCAGGAGCTGGTTTCGACGGCCAAACGCGGCTACCTCTATCAGGGCCAGTTCAGCCAGTGGCAAAAGAAGCCGCGCGGAACGCCGGGCCTGGGCCTCGCTCCGGAGCGCTTTTTCAATTGCCTCGAGAACCACGACCAGGTGGCCAACATCTTCCTCGGGCGGCGGCTTTCGACGCTGCTGAGTCCGGCGCGCTGGCGACTGGCGTCGGCCTGGCTGATGCTGAGTCCGGGCACGCCCCTGCTCTTTCAAGGCCAGGAGTTCGCCTCCCGCACGCCGTTTCCGTACATCGCCGACTACCCCGGCGAACGCGGTGAAAGCGTCGCGCACGGACGGCGCAAGTTCCTCAGCCAGTTCCCGGCTTCCGCCGCGCTGCCGCCCGAGGCCTTCCCCGATCCGGGTGCGCCCGGCCGCGGAGAGTCGGGAGCGCTCGACTGGTCGGAAGTCGAGCAGCACCCGCAGGCGGTGCAGCTCTACCGGGATCTTGCCCGCCTGCGCCGACAGGAGCCCGTCTTCGATCCTGCGCGGCGCGAAGGATTGGACGGGGCAGTCCTCGGGACGGAGGCGTTGCTGCTGCGCTACTTCGGACCCGACGCGGACGACCGGCTCCTCCTGGTGAATTTCGGACCTCATCTGCAGTGGTCCCCGCTGCCCGAGCCGTTGCTGGCTCCACCCCGAGGCCGGGCGTGGAAAGTTCTCTGGTCCAGCGAAGATCCGGCCTATGGCGGCCATGGCACGCCCCCTCCGGTCTGCGGTCCGGTCTTCCAGCTGCCGGCCGAGTCCGTCCTCTTCCTGGCTGCGCGGCCAGCCGTTGTTTGAACATGGATACTCCCTTGCGCCAGGTCGATCTGACTTCGCTCGACCACCCTTCGCCCCACGATCGACTCCGCCTCGAGTGGCTGGTGACCAATGGCCTGGGCGGATATGCCTCCGGCTGCGTCTCCGGGGCGGTGGCCCGGCGCTATCACGGGTTGCTCGTGGCCGCCCTCCCCGACCCTTTCGGCCGCGTCGTTCTGCTGAATCAGCTTTCCGAGCACCTCCATTTGCCCGATGGAGACATTCACCCGCTCGAGGTCGCGGCCGAATCGGGCCGGGCCTCGGAGAACGCCCTGCGGCTCGAGGGCTTCCGGCTCGAACTCGGGCTGCCCGTCTGGACCTACCGCCTCGGCCAGATCGAACTGGAGAGACGGCTCTTCCTGGTGCACGGCCAGAACACCGTGCACGTGCGGTATGAATTGCTCAGCCCGCATCCGCCGGTGACTCTTTCGCTGCGGCCGGCGGTCCAGTTCCGCGGGCACGAACAGGATGTCGAAGCGCTCCCGGCGGATTATTCGCTGCTCGTGCAGGGACAGCGTTGCGAGATCGCCGCGCCTCACCTGCCCTTCCCGCTCCGGCTCTCGTTGTTCGGCGCGCCGCTGCGCCTGCACTACGAAGGCGGCAGCCAGCGCGAAGCGACCTATGCCATCGAAGCCGAGCGGGGCTATCGCTCCCGCGGCCAGCTTTGGAGCCCCGGAGCGCTGGCCTGCAGCCTGACCCACGGACGCCCCGTCACCCTCGTCGCCTCCGGCGAGGAGTGGGCCACGATCCTGGCGTTGTCCCCGGAAGCCGCCTGGAGCGCCGAGCAGGTGCGTCGCCAGCGTCTGCTGGCGGTGGCCGCGCCGGCCGTGCGCGTAGGCCCCGCGGCCGAGCTCGTGTTGGCGGCCGATCAGTTCATCATCACGCCGTGCGGTCGGCGGGAAGCCGCGCTTCGAGCCCGGGCGGCGGGAGACGAGCTGCGGACGGTCATCGCCGGCTACCACTGGTTTACCGATTGGGGGCGGGACACCATGATTTCCCTCGAGGGACTGACGCTGGTGACCGGCCGGCATCGCGAGGCGGCCTGGATTCTCCGGACCTTCGTCCAAGCCTTTCAGGACGGCCTCATTCCCAATCTCTTCCCCGAAGGCGCCCGCGAGGGTCTCTACCATACGGCCGATGCCACGCTCTGGTTCTTCCACGCATTGTCTCGCTACGAGCGCTACACCGGCGACTCCGAGACCGTCCGCCAGATGCTCCCGACCCTGCTGGACGCGCTGGAGCACCACTTTCAGGGCACCAAGTTCGGGATCGGGATCGATCCGGCCGACGGCCTGCTGCGTCAGGGCGAGGAGGGCTACCAGCTCACGTGGATGGATGCCAAGGTGGACGGCTGGGTGGTCACCCCGCGTCGGGGCAAGGCGGTCGAACTGAACGCGCTCTGGTACAACGCCCTCTGTCTGACGGCCGCCTGGTCCGAACGCTTCGGGTATGCCGAGGCGGCCGAAACCCTGCGGGTGGAAGCGGAGCGCGCCCGGCAGGCGTTTCAGGAGCGCTTCTGGAATGCGGATCTCGGCTGCCTCTTCGATGTCGTCGATGGCCCCGACGGCACCGATCCGGCCGTTCGTCCCAATCAGATCTTCGCGCTCTCCCTGGACCACCCGATCCTGGCGCCCGAGCGCTGGGAATCCGTCCTCCAGGTGGTTCGGCGCGAACTGCTGACCCCGTTCGGTCTCCGATCGCTGGCGCCTGGTCACCCCGACTACAAGTCGCGCTACTTCGGCGACCTGCGGGCGCGGGACGCCGCCTACCATCAGGGTACAGTCTGGGGCTGGCTGATCGGGCCGTTCGTCGATGCCTGGCTGCGGGTGTATCCCGAGGACCAGACCGGCGCTGGGGAGTTGCTGGCCAGTTTCGAGGCCCATCTCGGCACCGCCTGCGCCGGTTCCATCAGCGAAGTCTTCGACGCCGAGTCCCCCTTTGTGCCGCGCGCCTGCATCGCCCAGGCCTGGAGCGTCGCGGAGGTCTTGCGCTGCCTCGCGCGGCTTGGTGAAGGCCCGGCGACGCCGAGCGGCGAGGGTGACCGGCCCAGTCCGACCTGACGTCTCGGCCCATGCCCCCGCGGCGTCATTCGCACGGGGCTGGGGTTCGTGGTATCTCGGGAGCCGTTCGCCCGATGTCCGAGCCTGCCTCCCGACCCACCGCCGCCCAGACGACCAAGCAGGTCGGAATCATCGGACTGGCGGTCATGACCTCCCGGGTGCTTGGATTGATACGGGATCTCATCATCGCCGCGCTGTTCGGCGCCACGCGGTATCTCGACGCGTTCATGATCGCGTTCCGGATTCCGAACCTGCTGCGGGACCTGTTCGCGGAAGGCGCGCTCTCGACGGCCTTCGTAACCGTTTTCAGCCAGAAAATGGCCAAGGAAGGCGACGCCTCCGCCTGGGCCCTGGGTGCCCGCGTCGCCTCCCTGGTGACCGTATTCATGAGCGTGCTGGTGCTGCTCGGCATGGCTTTCGCGCCCCTGCTCGTTCGCCTGCAGGCCCCGGGATTTTCAGCCTCTGACGTCGTTTTTACGGCGACCCTGCTGAGGATCATGTATCCCTTCATCCTGCTCGTTTCCCTGGCCGCGCTGGTCATGGGAATGCTCAATGCCAAGGGCATCTTCGCGGCTCCCGCGATGGCTTCGAGCTTCTTTAATCTGGGATCGATCGCCGGCGGGGTGGCCTTCGGCTGGTGGATGGACCCGGCCTTTGGGCCGCGCTCCTTGATCGGACTCAGCCTCGGCACCCTCCTGGGAGGGTTGCTCCAGCTCGGCGTCCAGCTGCCGTCGCTACACCGCGCCGGGTTTGCGTGGAAATTCGTCTGGGACCCCATGGATGCAGGAGTTCGCCGTGTTTTTACGCTCATGCTTCCGGCCATCATTGCCGGCTCCGCGGTGCAGGTGAACGTGGTGGTAAATGGCGTCTTTGCCTCCTTCCAGGAAGGCGCGGTCGCCTGGCTGCAGTATGCCTTTCGCCTGATGCAGCTGCCGCTGGGCGTCTTTGGGGTGGCCATCGCCACCGTGACCCTCCCACTCGTGTCCAAGTACGCGGCTCTGGGCGACCTGACGGAATTTCGCGTCGTACTGGCTCGGGGCCTGCGTTTGGCGTGCTTTTTTACGTTCCCTTCTGCGGTCGGTTTGGCCTGCCTGGCAGACCCCATTATCGGTCTGATTTACGAGCGCGGGAAGTTCGACCATACCGCGACGCTCGAGACGGCCGGGGCGCTGCGCTATTACGCGCTCGGGTTGGTGGGGTATTCCTGCATCAAGGTGCTGGCACCGGCGTTCTACGCGATCGATCGACGCAACACCCCCATGAACGTGAGCTTCCTCTCGATCGGGGTGAATCTCCTGCTCAACTTCACGCTCGCCCAGTGGCTGGGTTGGGGGCATCGGGGGCTGGCGCTGAGCACCTCCGCCATCGCCCTGCTCAACTTCGGACTCCTTTATCACTTCATGCGCCAGCACCTGGGCGGGCTGGAAACCGCCGCGCTGGCGGCGAGTCTCGGCCGCTTGGCGGTCGCCGTGGCAGGAATGGCCGCGGTCTGTCTGACCGCGCAATTCACGGTCCTCCAGGCCTTCCCCCAGTTCAGCCTCTTTTGCAAGCTGATCTACCTCTTCGGAACGATCGGACTGGCGGGCACGCTCTTCCTGGTCAGCTGCCACTTTCTCGGGGTGCCCGAGATGCAGACGGCCGTGGCGCTGCTCAGAAGGCGTCTCAAGCGATAGTCAGGCCAAATCGGACACACCGAATCAGCCACTGACACAGCGGAATGCCTTGTCACGGTGGCATTTCTGCGGAAGGTGCCCTCCCCTTTTATCTCCGTACGACATGATTTCCTGGGCCATTAAGAAGCTTCTCGGTTCGAAAAACCAGCGCGAACTCAAGCGCCTGCGCCCGATTGTCGAGCGGATCAATCAGCTGGACGAGCAGTTCAAGTCCCTGAGCGAGGACGAAATGCGCGCCAAGACGGCGGCCTGGAAGGAGCGCCTGGCGCCCATCGAGGACCCGGTCGAGCGGCAGCGCATCCTGGACGAGATCCTGCCGGACGCGTTTGCCCTGGTGAAGAACGCGGCCCGTCGGCTCTGTGGGCAAACGGTCATCGTCTGCGAGCAGCCGATCGTCTGGAACATGGTCCATTTCGACGTCCAGCTCATCGGCGGCATGATGTTGCACAAGGGGCGCATCTCGGAGATGGGCACGGGTGAAGGCAAGACGCTCGTCGCCACCAGCCCGCTCTATCTGAATGCCCTGAGCGGCCGCGGTGCTCACCTCGTGACGGTGAACGATTACCTGGCTCGCCGTGACTCGGAGTGGATGGGCGCGCTCTACCGATTCCTCGGTCTGACGGTCGGTTGTATCCAGCACGACCAGACGCCGGAGGATCGCCGCCAGCAGTACGCCTGCGACATCACCTACGGCACGAACAGCGAGTTCGGCTTCGACTACCTGCGCGACAACGGCATGGCCACCTCGCGCGACCAGCAGGTGCAGCGCGGTTATTCGTTCGCCATCGTGGACGAGGTCGACTCGATCCTGATCGACGAAGCCCGCACTCCTCTCATCATCAGCGGGCCGAGCACGATCAGCACCCACCAGTTCGACCGCTACAAGCCGCTCATCGAGCAGCTCGTGCGCAAGCAGACGCAGATGATCAATCAGCTCGTCACCCAGGCCAAGTCGCTGATCGACGACGGCAAGGACGACGAAGCCGGCCCCCTGCTCTACAAGGCCCGCCTCGGCCAGCCCAAGAACAAGATGCTGCTGCGCGTGCTGGAGGAGCCTTCCAATCGGCGCATCATCGAGAAGGCCGAGCTCTCCTTCCATCAGGACACGATGAAGCAGGCGCTCTTCGACCTGAAGGAGGACCTCTTCTTCACCATCGACGAACGGGCGCAGGACGCAGACCTCTCGGAGAAGGGTCGCGATTTCCTCAATCCCGACGATCCGGACGCGTTCGTGCTGCCGGACTTGGCGAGCGCGTTCTCGCAGATCGACGTCGACAAGTCGCTGAGCGACGAGCAGCGGGCCGAGGCCAAGCAGAAGCTCCAGGCGGGCTGCGATGCCAAGGCCGAAAGCATGCACAACGTGACCTCGCTCCTGCGGGCCTACTGCCTGTTCGAGAAGGACGTGGAGTACGTCGTCGAGGACAACAAGGTCGTCATCGTGGACCAGTTCACTGGCCGCAAGATGCCGGGCCGGCGCTGGAGCGACGGTCTGCACCAAGCGGTCGAGGCCAAGGAAGGCGTGCAGATCGACCGCGAGACACAGACGCTCGCGACCATCACGATTCAGAACTACTTCCGTCTCTACCAGAAGCTGGCGGGCATGACCGGCACGGCCGAGACGGAGGCCAACGAGTTCCACGACATCTACAAACTCGATGTCGCCGTGGTGCCGCCGAACAAGCCGGTCAAGCGCATCGACCACAACGACCGCATCTACAAGACGCGGCGTGAGAAGTACAATGCCGTCATCGCCGAGATCAAGAGCTGCCACGAGAAGGGCCAGCCGGTGCTCGTCGGCACAGCCAGCGTCGAGGCCAGCGAGCTGCTGAGCCGCATGCTCAAGCTGCAGAAGATCCCGCACAGCGTGCTCAACGCCCGCTATCACATGCAGGAGGCGGAGATCGTCGCCCGTGCCGGCCAGAAGGGCATGGTCACGATCTCGACCAACATGGCGGGCCGCGGCACGGACATCAAACTCGGCCAGGGCGTGGACGATTTGGGCGGCCTGATGGTCATCGGCACCGAGCGGCACGAGTCGCGCCGCATCGACCGCCAGCTGCGCGGACGCTGCGCCCGCCAGGGCGATCCGGGGTCGTCGCGCTTCTATGTCAGCTTCGAGGACGACCTGATGCGCAACTTCGGCGCCGCCGAACGCATGACCAAGATCATGGAGCGCTTCGGCCTCGAGGAAGGCCAGGAACTGGAGCACGCCTGGCTCGACAAGAGCGTGGAGAATGCCCAGAAGCGGGTCGAGCAGCGCAATTACCAGATCCGCAAGCGCACGCTGGAGTTCGACGACGTCATGAACAAGCAGCGCGAGGTCGTGTACGGCCTGCGCCAGGAGACGATCGACTCGGAGAATCCGCGCGAGATCATCCTCGACACCATCCGGGAGGCGATCCCGATGAAGCTGGAAGAGTATTACCGCGCCGATGAGGCCGGCGAGCCGAACTACAAGGGTCTGCTGAACTGGGTCAACATGACGTTCCCGGTGGGACTCTCGCCGGAGAAAGCCCAGCTCGAAACGCGGAATCAGGCCGGCAACTCCGAGTTTCTCGTCACCACCGTCTTGGAAGCCTACGAGCGCAAGACGAGCCACGAGGAGCCGGACCAGGTCCGCGGGCTCGAGCGCTACATCATCCTGAACGCCGTCGATCGCCTGTGGCAGGAGCATCTCTACGCCATGGATGCCCTCCGCGAAGGCGTGTACCTGCGGCAGATCGGGCAGAAGGATCCGCTGATCGAGTACAAGAACGAGGCCTACGAGATGTTTGTGGAGCTGATGCGGCAGATCAAATTCGAGATCCTGAACAACCTCTTCCGCAGCACCTCGAATCTCCGCGCTTTCGAGGAATTCCTGGCCAGCCTGCCACAGCATCTGCTTGCGCCGAACGCCGACGGGGATTTCGGGCTGGGCGGCGCCCTGGCCGAGGGCTCGCTGCCGCCGGCGGAGGAGCCGCCGCAGATCGAGTACACGACCACCAGCGGCACCGGTTCCAGCGGTGGCATGGTGACTCGTCGCCCGTCGCGCCCGGCGCCTCAGCCGACGCCGGCCGAGGAGCCGGAGGCCCCGCCGATCACGCTGCCCCTGCGCCGCGAGCTGCCGAAGGTGGGTCGGAACGAGGCCTGCCCGTGCGGCTCCGGCAAGAAGTTCAAGAACTGCCACGGCCGCGGCTTGGTCTGAGTCGCTGGCGCGCATCGGCGCGGACGCAGGAGATTTCCGGCCGGGCTCTCTCCATGCAGAGGCCTTGGCTGATCGCTGGGCGTCTGCTTTGCAACGACCCGCCGCTTGCGCAGGACTCAGGCCGCCGCGAGGGAGCCTCATGAGCAACGTGCAGCCGCACCCCAAGTTGATCGCGATCGGCGCGATGGCCGAAAATCGCGTAATTGGCGTGGACGGACGCATGCCGTGGCACATCCCCGACGAGTTCCGCTGGTTCCGCTCCGCCACCCTCGGACATGCGGTCTTGATGGGCCGGAAAACTCTCGAGTCCATCGGCCGCCCGCTGCCGGGTCGGAAGAATTTGGTCGCGAGTCGTCGAATTCTCCCCTTCGCACCACCCCAAGATGTAGAGCTGATTTCCGACCTCGCGGCGTTCGATCCCGACACTGTCGCTTCCGCGCGGGTCTTCGTCGCAGGCGGGGCCGAGGTGTATCGGCAAATGTTGCCGCGCTGCTCCGAATTGTGGTTGACACGCGTCCACCGCCATGCCGAAGGCGAAGCGGTCTTTCCCGAGTTTGAGGATCTTTTTCGCGCCGGTGAGTGTCTTCTCGAACACGCTGACTTCAGAGTGACCCGATGGTTCAGGTCTATGCCGGGGAATTCCGGGTCGGTCTCCAATTATGGTAATTAGAAACCCTCTCTGGCGGGCAAGGCGAAAACGTCACGCAAGCTGAAGTCGCAAAAAAATCTTCCAGAGAACGCCACGCTTTTCCTTGCACCATTTGGCACGGAAATTACTACTGCCAGTGCTTCGCGAGAAGTCCGGACACTACCTGTAGTGGTTTGCGCCGGCGAACGAGCGGTTTCTGAAGGGGTCTTCCGAAGCCGCTTTTTCGCCTCCGCAAGCCGCCCAGGCAGGGACGCCCGGCGCGGCAGATGGTGCTGCGCGGGACACCTGACGGATGCCTCGCCTCGCGAATCCACTCCTCCCACTCCCGCCGCCATGTCCGCTGCCGCCGAAACCCAGACTTTGCTCGGCCTCGAAGTCCCCCTCTCCTCGCCTGCCTCCGAGGCGCTCACCGTCCGCAAGCGCGACGGTCGTACCGTTCCGTTTGACGAATCCCGCGTGGCCATCGCCCTCGAAGCCGCCTTCCGGGATGTGCACGAGCTGGGCAAGGACGTGCCGCTGGAGCCCCAGATGCGTCTCGATGTCGACTGCCTGACCCAGGCGGTGGTGCAGCGTTGCGTGGCGGCTGAGAGGGCCGGACGCGAGCTGGAAATCGAACTTATCCAGGATGTCGTCGAAACCGAGCTCATGCGCGCGGGCCAGCACTTGGTCGCCCGCGGGTACATCCTTTTCCGGGAGGAGCGCCGCAAGGCCCGCCTGCTGCAGGAAGGCCAGGAAGGCACCCCGGCCCCGCACGAGCCGCGCATGATGATGACGCTGGCCGACGGCACGGGTCAGCCGCTCAACGTCCAAGCGATCCGCCGCGAGATCATCCGGGCCTGCGCCGGTTACGAAAGCGTCTGCGACTGGCGCGAGCTGGCCGAGGAAACGCTGCAGAATCTCTACGACGGCGTGAAGCAGGAGGAGATCGAGAAGGCGATGCTCTTCGCCGCCAAGGCCCGCGTAGAGCGCGATCCCGCCTATTCGTACGTCGCCTCGCGCCTGCTGCTCAACACGGTCTACCGCGAGGTCTTCGCCAACAGCAACGTCGACCCCGCCAGCGTGGCCAACCTGCACCGCGAGCGCTTCGCCGAATACGTGCAGTATGGCGTCGAGGTCGGCCGGCTGGATTCCTCGCTGCTGACCTACGACCTGCCGCGGATCGCGGCCGCGCTGCGGCCCGAGCGTGACCGGCAGTTCCAGTACATGGGCATGCAGACGGTCTACGACCGCTACCTGCTGCATCATCGCGGCACGCGGATCGAGGTGCCGCAGTATTTCTGGATGCGCGTGGCCATGGGCCTGGCCCTGGTGGAAGGCGAGACGAAGAACGAGCGCGCGATCGAGTTCTACGAGCTCCTCTCGACCTTCCGCTTCACCTCCTCCACCCCCACCCTGTTCAACAGCGGCACGCTGCATCCGCAGCTCTCGTCCTGCTACCTGAGTACGGTGATGGACGACCTCGACCACATCTTCAAGGTCATCTCCGACGATGCCAAGCTCTCGAAATGGGCCGGTGGGCTCGGCAACGACTGGACCAACGTCCGCGCCACGGGCTCGCTCATCCGCGGCACCAACGGCGAGAGTCAGGGCGTGGTGCCGTTCCTCAAGGTCGCCAACGACACCGCCGTGGCGGTCAATCAAGGCGGCAAGCGCAAGGGCGCCATGTGCGCCTACCTCGAGACCTGGCACCTCGACATCGAGGACTTCCTCGAGCTGCGCAAGAACACCGGCGACGAGCGCCGCCGGACGCACGACATGAACACGGCGAACTGGATTCCCGACCTGTTCATGCAGCGCGTGCAGCGCAACGAGAGCTGGACGCTCTTCAGTCCGAGCGACGTGCCGGATCTGCACGATCTCTACGGCAAACGCTTCGGCGAGCGCTACGCGGAATACGAGGCCATGGCCGAGCGCGGCGAGATCACGCTCTTCAAGAAGGTCCAGGCGCTGGACCTGTGGAAGAAGATGATCGCGATGCTCTTCGAAACGGGGCACCCGTGGATCACCTTCAAGGATCCGTCGAACATCGCCTCGCCCCAGGACCACATGGGCGTGGTGCATTCGTCCAACCTCTGCACCGAGATCCTGCTCAACACGACCAAGGACGAGGTGGCGGTTTGCAATCTCGGCTCGGTCAACCTGGCGGCGCACGTGACCGACGACAGCCTCGATTACGAGAAGCTGGAAACGACGGTGCGCACGGCGATGCGGATGCTCGATAACGTCATCGACATCAACTACTACCCGATCCCCGAAGCGCGCCGGGCCAATCTCCGCCATCGCCCGGTCGGCCTCGGCCTGATGGGCTTCCAGGACGCGCTTTATAAGCTCGGCATTCCGTATGCCAGCGAGTTCGCGGTCGACTTCGCCGACCAGTCCATGGAGGCGATCTCCTACTACGCCATCCTCGCCAGCACCGAGCTGGCGCGCGAGCGGGGCGCCTACGAGACGTTCAAGGGCTCGAAGTGGGATCGGGGTCTGCTCCCGATGGACGCCGCCGATCAGCTCGCGGCCGAGCGCGGCGAAGCGGTCGAGCTCGATCGCTCCAGCACGCTCGACTGGACCAAGGTGCGCCTGGCCATCCAGACGCACGGGATGCGCAATTCGAACTGCATGGCCATCGCGCCGACCGCCACGATTTCCAACATCGTCGGCGTAAGCCAGTCGATCGAGCCGATGTACAAAAACCTCTTCGTGAAGTCGAACCTCTCGGGCGATTTCGCGACCATCAACGAGTACCTCGTGAACGCGCTGAAAGAGCGCAGCCTCTGGGATCCCGAGATGGTCAACGACCTGAAGTACTACGACGGCGAAGTGCACGAGATCGAGCGCATCCCCGACGACATCAAGGAGGTCTTCCGCACCGCCTTCCAGATCGACCCGCACTGGCTGGTCGAATGCGCCAGCCGCCGGCAGAAGTGGATCGACATGGGCCAGTCGCTCAACCTCTACATGAACGCGCCCAACGGCCGGAAGCTGAACGACATGTACTTCGAGGCCTGGAAGAAGGGCCTGAAGACGACCTACTACCTCCGCACGCTGGCCGCCACGCAGGTCGAGAAGAGCACGGTCGACGTCAATCGCCGCGGCATTCAGCCCAAGTGGATGAAGAACAAGAGCGCCAGCGCCAATATCAAGATCCAGCGCGACAAGGCGCTGGCTCCGACCGTGGCGACCGACCCCGTCCTCGTGACCGGCTCCGCGACCGACATGACCAACGTGAAGGCCTGTAGCCTGCTCGATCCGACCTGCGAAGCCTGCCAATGAGGCCGGGCTGTGCGCCTCCTCCTCCGCCTCGACCGTTAGCTACTTTCAATCAGCCCTCCCCAACCTCAATCCGTCTGTACCATGAGCTGCTGCACTGCCACCGGAGAACGCCCCGTCGCCCACGACCTCGCCAAGCGCATCAACGCGGAGGACAAACGTCTCATCAACTGCAAGGCGGTCGATGTGAACCAGCTGATGCCCCTGAAATACAAGTGGGCCTGGGAGCACTACAACAACGGCTGCGCCAACCACTGGATGCCGACCGAGGTGCCGATGCAGCGGGACATCGAACTTTGGAAATCCAACCGCCTGACGCCGGACGAGCGCCGTGTGATCATGCGCAACCTGGGGTTCTTCTCGACGGCGGAGTCGCTGGTCGGGAACAACATCGTGCTGGCCATCTTCAAGCACGTCACGAACCCGGAATGCCGCCAGTATCTGCTGCGGCAGGCCTTCGAGGAAGCCATCCACACGCACACCTTCCATTACATCGTCGAGAGCCTCTCGCTGGATCAGCGGGAGATCTTCAACATGTATCACGAGGTCAACAGCATCCATGAAAAGGATGCTTTCGAGATGACCCTGACGGAGGATCTGATCGATCCGAACTTCAACACCGAGTCGGTCGAAGGGATCCAGAAGTTCCTCAAGAACCTGGTCGGGTTCTACGTCATCATGGAGGGCATCTTCTTCTACTCCGGGTTCGTCATGATCCTCTCGTTCAAGCGGCAGAACCGCATGACCGGCATCGGCGAGCAGTTCGAGTACATCATGCGCGACGAGTCGATCCATCTGAACTTCGGCATCGACCTGATCAACGGTATCAAGGAGGAGAACCCCGCCGCCTGGACGCCGGCGCTGCAGCAGGAGATCACCGACATGATCACCCGCGCGGTGGAACTCGAGATCGCCTATGCGCAGGACTGCCTCCCGCGTGGCATCCTCGGACTCAATGCCAATCTGTTCCGCGAGTACGTGCAGCACATCGCCGACCGCCGTTTCGAGCGCATCGGCCTGCCGGCCCGCTACGGCAGCAAGAACCCGTTCCCCTGGCTGGGCGAGACGATGGACCTGCAGAAGGAGAAGAACTTCTTCGAGACGCGGGTCACCGAATACGCCAAGGCCGGCGCCGGGACGCTGGATTGGTAAGGCTTCGCGCTGGGTCAGAGCGCGCGACGCAATTTCTCCGCGGCGGTCGTTGCGGAGCGGCGTCGCGCGCGCTATCGGATCCTGACCATGGCAGCCGATCCCAACGCATTGCAGACCGACGCACTCAAGGCCCGCGTGGGCCAGCTCAGGAGGTATCTTTGACCTCCCCAAACTGGAATCACGGCTGAGCGAGCTGGAATCCGCCATGGCGGAGCCCGGCTTTTGGGACAAAAAAGAGCAGGCGCAGAAACAGGTCGAGGAGGTCTCCCAGCTGAAGGGGAAGATCGGGCCGTTTCATGAGATCGCCCGGGCGGTCGAGGACGTCGAGGTCCTCAAGCTCCTGGCCGACGAAGAGCCCGACGCGGAGACCAAGGCGGCCACGCTGACGGAATTCGCGGACGAATACGGGCGCGTCGAACAGCGCCTAGCGGCCTTCGAGATCAAGCAGCTGATGTCGGGCGAGAACGACCGCAGCAACTGCTTCCTCACGCTCAATTCCGGCGCCGGCGGGACCGAGTCCTGCGACTGGGCCGACATGCTCTTCCGCATGTACAATCGCTGGGCCGAGCGGAGCGGCTTCAAGGTCGGCGTGGTCGACGTGCAGCCGGGCGACGAGGCCGGCATCAAGAGCGCGACCATCAAGATCTCGGGCGAGTACGCCTTTGGATATCTCAGCTGCGAACGCGGGGTCCATCGCCTAGTGCGCATCTCGCCGTTCGACTCCAACGCGCGACGCCACACGTCGTTCGCCAGCGTCGACGTCGTGCCGGAGTTGGACGACAGCGTGGTGATCACGATCAACGAGAAGGACATCGAGGTCGACACCTACCGCGCTGGCGGCAAGGGCGGGCAGAACGTCAACAAGGTGGAAACGGCCGTGCGCATCGTGCACAAGCCCACCGGCATCGTCGCGGCCTGCCAGGCCGAGCGCAGTCAGAGCGCCAATCGCGAGACCGCCATGCGCCTCCTGCAGGCCAAGCTCATGCAGGTGGAACTCGACAAGAAGCAGGCCGAACTCGACCGCCAGTATGGCGAGAAGAGCGACGTCGCCTGGGGCAGCCAGATCCGCAGCTACGTCTTCCAGCCTTATCAAAAGGTCCTCGACCTCCGCACCGGCGTCGAAACCAGCGACGTTCAGGGCGTCATGGACGGCGAGATCGACGAGTTCATCGAAGGCAAGCTGCGGGGGCTGAAGCGCCAGAAGGGGGCGTCGGGCGACGAGGAGTAGGTTCCCTCGGCGCCTTTGCAGCTCCCAGTTTCTGGCCGACCTAATCGAGTGGGCCAGAAAGCAGGAAGAACGTGCCTGCGATCCAGAATGCGACGCCTAGCACCACCAGCAGCGCAGCCCAGGGTCGCCGGTGGATCCCAAAGTGCAGCCTAGCCATGCCGACCCGGTAGAAACGATAGCTGTAGGTAGTTTGGTCCTTCCCCTGTTCGGCGGCCTGCCGTTCGGCCGCCGGAATGGCGTGCAGGACGACGAAAGCCGCGAAGGTACTTGGCACCAGAGCGAGCAGACAGACGAAAAGATAGATGAACTTGGTCATGGCGGGGCACAGTTGCCTCCCGCCGAATGAGTTCGTCAAATCGTCCCCTCGACCAAGGTCATTTATACAATTTCGTTGGCAACCAGAGTCCTATTTCTGGGAAAATATAGAGCAAGACCACGGCGAACACCTGGATGCCCATGAATGGCATCATGCCGGCGAAGATCTGGTTCAGCGTCACATGCGGCGGCGCCACGCCCTTGAGGTAGAAGGCGGCCATGGCGACCGGCGGCGAGAGGAAGGCGGTCTGCAGGTTGAGAGCCACCAACAGGCCGTAGAGGAGCGGGTCGATTTTGAAATCGTCCAGCATCGGCAGGAAGATGGGCATGAAGATCACGATGATCTCGGTCCATTCCAGGGGCCAACCGAGGAGGAAGATGATCACCTGCGAGAGGAGCATGAACTGCATCGGCGTGAGGCCGAGCGAGAGCACCCAGCGCTCGATGATCTCCTGTCCGCCGAGCAGCGCGAAGGTGGCGGAGAAGATGGCCGAGCCGACGAACAGCCAGCAGACCATGGCGGTCGTGCGGGCTGTCAGCTTCACGCTTTCGACCACCTTGGCGAAGGTCAGCTGACGATAAGCCGCCGCCAGAATGAAGGCGCCCAGACATCCCACCGCGGCTGCCTCGGTGGGCGTGCAGATGCCGAAGACGATCGTGCCGAGCACGCCGAAGATGAGCGCGGCCAGCGGGAAGAACGACTTGAGGAGCTCGATGATGATGACCTTGGCCGTGATGCCCGCGCGCTCTTCCGGCGGCAGCTTGGGCGCCAGGCTCGGATTGATCATGGCCCGGATCATCACGTAGCCGACGTAGAGCAGCGCCAGCATGATGCCCGGCAGGAAGGCGCCCGCGTAGAGGCGCGTCACCGGCACCGAAGCGGTCGCTCCATAGAGAATGAGCAGGACCGAAGGCGGAATCAGGATGCCCAGACAGCCGCCGGCCGTGATGGCGCCGGCCGAGAGTTTGATGTCGTAACCGCAGCGCAGCATGGCCGGGAAAGCGAGCAGGCCCATCAGCGTCACGACCGCGCCCACGATGCCGGTGGCGGTCGCGAAGACAGCGCAGGTCACGATGGTCGCCACGCAGAGCGAGGCCGGGATGTTGCCCATGGCCAGCTGCACCGAGCGGAAAAGCTTATCGATGATGTTCGACCGCTCCACGATGTAGCCCATGAAGACGAATAACGGCACCGAGATGAGCACGTCGTTCGTCATGACGCCCCAGGTCTTCTGCACCATCAGGTCGAAGATCGGATTCTTGAAGACCTCCTGTCCTGGGGTGTAGTACGCATAGAAGCCAAAAATCATCCCCAAGCCCATCAGCGTGAAGGCGGTGGGGAAGCCCAGCATGATGGCCACGACGATCAGCGCGAGCATCAGCAGCCCGAAGTGGCCGTTTTCCCACTTTTGGATCGAGAAGGCCATCCAAAGGATGGCCAGCACCATGATGCCCAGGAAGGCGAGCCCGAAGTAGGCGTCCTTTTTGATCAGCGGCGGCTTGGGGGAGGCAATGGTCGCGGCGCTCATTTGTCGTGCTTGTGCTCCTTCTCGAGTTGCTGGACGACGATGGCGTCCAAAGTGGGGTCCTCCTTGTAGTGGACCATGGCCTTGAGCTTATCGACCTCGACCTCCTCCACGTCCTTGAGGCGGTCGGGCCACTCGCCTTCTTTCAGGCAGATGATGCAGCGCGCGATCTCGGCGAAGCCCTGCAGAAGTACGAGCACGCCGGCGATCGGAATGAGCGTCTTGAAATGGTACATCGGCGGCCCGCCGGGCGTCAGGCTGCTGTGTTCCTTCAGCTTCCAGGACATCTGCGCGAAATCGATGCCGAACCAGGCCAGGGCCGCGATCCCGGGGATGAAGAAGAGGATGTAAAGGATCAGGTCGATACTGGCCTGCAACCGCGGCGCGAGGAAGCCGTAGAGCACATCTCCACGGACATGGCCTCCGCGGGAGAGGGTGTAGGCACCCGCCATGATGAAGAGGGTGCCGTAGAGCATGTAGCTCACATCGAATGCCCAGCTGGTGGGCGCGCGGAAGAGATACCGCAGGGTGACGTCGTAGCAGATGACGCCAGTCAGCACGACGATGCTCCAGGAGAAGGCGATGCCGACCCAGGCGCTGATGCGATCGACGAAAAGGAGGGCTTTTTGCATGTTGCGGCCGAAGCCTGAGGAGCGGCTTTCCCGGGAAGAAAAGGCGGCGCGGACGGGAACTCCGCGCCGCCTGTGAAACGTTCCGCTCCGCTCAGGCCTTGTGGAAGTGCTGGCGCGAGAGCTCGTAGCTGCCGATGAACTGGTCGGACCAGTCGGTCACGCGCTTGGCCCACGGCTTTTGCGCGTCGAGGACCTTCTTGAAGAACGGGTTCTCCCCCGCCTTCGCCGCCATGACCTTGTCCCAGGCGGCCAACTGGGCCTTCAGGACGGATTCGGGCGTCTTGACGAACTTCACGCCCTTCTCCTTCATGGCCAGGTAGTCCTTGGAATTGCGTTCCATGGCCTTCCAGCTCATGTCGGCCGAGCTCGCCTGCATGGCGACCTTGATGATGGCCTTCAGGTCCTCGGGCAGCGCGTCGTACTTCTTCTTGTTGAAGAGAATTTCGAAGCACTCCGACGGCTGATGGAAGCTGCGGGTCATGCAGATCTTCGAAACGTCGGGGAAGCCGAGCGCGAGATCGGACGAGGCGTTGTTGAACTCCGCCGCATCGATCAGACCGCGGTCGAGACCCGGGACGATTTCAGCTCCGGGCAGGGCCACGACGGCCGCGCCGAGTTCCTTCATTACGTCGACCGCCAGGCCGACAGTACGATATTTCAGGCCCTTGAAGTCATCGGGCCCGGTCACTTCCTTCTTGAACCAGCCGAGCGGCTGGCACGGCATCGGACCGTAGGGGAAGCCCTGCACGTCGAGGTTCATGACCTTCTGCATGAGCTCGTCGTAGAGCGCCTGACCGCCTCCGTAGTAGAACCAGCCGAGGAACTGGTTGGCGTCCATGCCCCAATTCGGCCCCGTCCCGAAGAGCGAGTAGGCGGTGTTCTTGCCGTACCAGTAGGCCGTCACACCGTGGCCGCCGTCGAGCGTGCCCTTGTGCACGGCGTCGAGCAGGTCGAACGCCTTCACCACCGCGCCGGCGGGCAGGACCTCGATTTTGAGACGGCCGCCCGACATGTCATTCACCTTCTTGGCGTAATCGAGCGCATACTCGTGGAAGATATCCTTCGTGGGCCAGGTGGACTGCCAGCGCAGCGTGATGTTGCCCTGGCCGAGGGCCAGGTTGGGAAAGCCGATGGCGGCCGCAGCCGTGGCCGCACCGGCGAGCAGACCAGACTTCTGGAGGAACTGACGGCGCGAGACCGAATCGACGCCCGAGCCGACGTTGCTGTCGTCTTGCATAAGGAGCTGAGGGGGTGTTGGGGGTGACCTGCCTGATCCCGCCGCGGGGTGGATGCGGGGGACCGGCCGCGTCTGACGGATGCGGCCTGACAGAACCATTGCCTCAGGTCCGACTTGCAATGCAAGCACTTCCCTGCGGGGTGTCAGCGGTATTTCGCGACGCGGAAAACAAGGGGGCGTCGCTGGCATTTGCCACAGGCTCTGTTACAATTGTCCATGCCCGCGAGCTGCCGATTCGCGATGGGCGTGCACACGTTGCTGCTCCTCGCTCACACGGAGGGCGAGAGTCTGACCTCCGCCACCATTTCCCGCAGCACGAACACCAATCCGGTGGTCGTGCGCCGGCTGCTGTGCGCACTCTCGAAGGCGGGACTGGTCCAGACGCAGAAAGGCCCCCGCGGCGGTGCGCGGCTGGCGCGCGGTCCGGAGGCGATCACGCTCGGGGAAATCTACCGCGCGGTCGAAACGACCGAGCCGCTCAACCGTCCCCGCGCCGTGCCCAATCCGCGCTGTCCGGTCGGTGCCCGCATGGAGGCGGTCTTGAACAGCATCTTCGCCTCGGCCCAGGCGGCCTTGGAACGCGAGCTGG
The DNA here is from genome assembly GCA_018240025.1 of Verrucomicrobiota bacterium. Lineage (GTDB taxonomy): Bacteria > Verrucomicrobiota > Verrucomicrobiia > Chthoniobacterales > SZAS-18 > SZAS-18. The sequence goes on along the minus strand of JAFEGM010000043.1, from coordinate 14,213 downwards.
ACCAGACCTCGCTGGCCGGCTTCGTGGTGGCCTATCAGTCGACCGATCCGAAAGCGGATCCCGCGCCGGCGGCCGCAGGTCGCCGATGACGCAAACCACCCGCTCCGCGCTGGCCCGGCGCGCAAGTCTCCGCTATTCTCCCGGCCCCCTTCTCCCTCCCCACCCCCCATGTCCGATCTCCAATCCCTCATCGAGCAACGTGGCGGCGAAATCTTCGCCCTGGTCGATGCGCAAAAGAAACTGCCCGACGCCATCAATCCGGTCGCCTGGTATGGCCGCCTCATGGAATGGACCATGGGCAAGGAGCGCCTGAAGGTGCAGACGCTCCGCTTCGTCGATGCGCTGCCTTCGCTCAATTCGACGCGGGAGCTGAACAAGCACATCCACGAGTATTTCGGCGATCCGACGCTCGAACTGGCCGGTCCGCTCAAGCTCGGCCTGGGGGCCTCGAAGCTGGCGCCCTGGCTGGTCGCGCCGGTCGTGAAAACGAGCGTCTCGCAAATGGCGCGCTCGTTCATCACCGGCCGCACCGGCGCCGAGGCGGTCAAGGAACTGCGCAAGATCCGGAAGCGGAAGATCGGCTTCACGGTCGACATCCTCGGCGAGGCGGTCGTGAGCGAACGCGAAGCGGTGGAGTATCAGGCCCGCTACATGGAGCTGATCGAGAGCCTGGCCGCGGAGGCCAAGGCTTGGGAGCCGATCGAGCAGCTGGAAGGCGGCGGCGCGCACGGTCGCCGCGTGCCGGCGGTGAACGTCTCGGTGAAGATTTCTGCGCTCTATTCGCAGATCCATCCGGCTGATCCCGACACGGCGCTGAAGCATCTCAAGGACCGGCTGCGCCCGCTCTTCCTGAGGGCCAAGGAACTGGGCGTGTTCATCAATCTCGACATGGAGAGCTACGGCGTGAAAGACCTCACGCTGCGGCTCTTCCGCGAGCTGCTCGACGAGCCGGTGCTGGCGGATTTCCACGACGCCGGCCTGGTCCTGCAGGCTTATCTGCGCGACGCCGAGAAAGACTTCGACCAACTCCTCGCCTGGGCCAAGGCGCGCAATCGCCGGATCACCGTCCGCCTCGTCAAAGGCGCCTACTGGGACTACGAGACCGTGGTGGCGCAGCAGCGCGGCTGGCCGATTCCGGTCTGGACGCGCAAGCCCGAGAGCGACGCCAACTTCGAGCAGCTGACCCGGCGCATGCTGGAGAACTCGGCCCACATCTACTCGGCCTTCGGCACGCACAATGTCCGCAGCATGGCCCATGCGATGGTCGTGGCGGAGAAGAACGGCCTCGGCCGGGCCGACTTCGAAATTCAGATGCTCTATGGCATGGCCGAGCCGATCAAGAAGGCGATGGTCGAGCTGGGCTACCGCGTGCGCGAGTATTGCCCCGTCGGCGAAATGCTTCCGGGCATGGCCTACCTCGTGCGCCGACTGCTCGAGAACAACTCCAACGACGGCTTCCTGAAGGCGAAGTTCGTCACCAAGGTCGATTCCTCCTCCCTGCTCCGCGATCCCCAAGACATCCTCAAATCCATGCCTGCGAAGAACGGTTCCCCCGACCGCCGCGCGTTCGAAAACGATCCGCCCGAAGACTTCACCCTGCCCGCCACCCGCACCCGGATGGATGCCGCCTTTGCCGCCGAGAAGGCCGCGCTCGGCAAGGAGTGGCCGCTGGTCATCGATGGCACCGAGCGCCTCACCTCGGCCAAGCTCGAGTCGGTCAATCCCGCGCATCCGCAGCAGGTGGTCGGCCGCGTTTCCTCGGCCAGTCAGCAGGATGCCGAGGACGCCGTGCAGGCCGCCGTGCGGGCGCTGCCGAAGTGGCGCGCCACGCCGGCCAAGGATCGCGCCGCGTTGCTCGACCGGCTGGCCAATCTGATGCGCCGTGAGCGCTTCTCCCTCGGCGCCCTGGAGGTGCTCGAGGTCGGCAAGCCCTGGGTCGAGGCCGATGCGGACATCGCCGAGGCCATCGACTTCTGTGAATACTACGCGGTCGAAATGCGCCGTCTGGCCGAGCCGCAGTCGACCCACAAGGTCCCGGGCGAAACCGGCTACACGGAGTACATTCCGCGCGGCGTCGGCGTGGTCATCGCGCCCTGGAATTTCCCCGTAGCCATTCTCTGCGGCATGACCGTCGCCGGGCTGGTCACCGGTAACACCGTGATCATGAAGCCGGCCGAGCAATCCAGCGTGGTGGCCGCGCGCTTCATGGATCTGTGCCGCGAGGCGGGCTTCCCGCCGGGGGTGCTGAACTTCCTGCCTGGACGCGGCGAAGAGATCGGCGATTACCTCGTCGAGCATCCGAAGGTCGACTTCATCGCCTTCACTGGTTCGAAGGAGATCGGACTCCGCATCTGGGAAAAAGCCGGCAAGACGCAGAAGGGCCAGGCCAACCTGAAGAAGGTGGTCTGCGAAATGGGCGGCAAGAATTCCCTCATCATCGACGCCGACGCGGACCTCGACGAGGCGGTCATCGGCACCCTCTACTCCGCCTTCGGATTCCAGGGTCAGAAATGCTCGGCGCTCTCGCGGCTCATCGTGCTGAGCGAGAACTACGACAAGTTCCTCACCCGCCTCACCGAAGCCGCGGCCGACCTCGTCGTGGGCGACCCGGAGAAGCCGAACACCATCGTCGGGCCGGTCATCGACGCGGACGCTCACCAGCGCATCCAGCGCATGATCGAGTCGGGCCGCAAGGAGGCGCGCATCGCCTTCGAGGGCAAGGTCCCCGCGGAGCTGGCCAGCGGCTATTTCATTCCGCCGACCATCTTCGCCGAGGTGCCGCGCGACGCCGCCATCGGCCGCGAGGAGATCTTTGGCCCCGTGCTGAGCGTCTTCAAGGTCGACACGCTCGACGAGGCGCTCGAACTGGCCAACGCGACCGAGTTCGCGCTGACCGCCGGCATGTATTCGCGCAGTCCGGCCAACCTGGAGCGGGCGCGGCGCGAACTGGTGGCCGGCAATGTCTACCTCAATCGCGCCATCACCGGTGCGATCGTGGCGCGGCATCCGTTCGGCGGCTTCAAGATGTCGGGCGGCGGCACCAAGGCCGGCGGCGGCGACTACCTCTTGAACTTCGTCTTCCCGCGAGTCGTGACCGAAAACGTCATGCGCCGCGGCTTTGCCCCGACGGAGGAATTGGCCACGGCCTAAGCGGGTTCCTCCCCCCTTGGACTTCCGCGCAGTGCTTCTGCGGCCGGCGGGATGCTGCTAGGCTCCCGCCGGTATGAGCGAGTTCTTCCTGCGCAGCGCGCGGCTCGGCTTCCGGGCCTGGCGGAGGGAGGATCTTTTCCTGGCCCAGACGCTCTGGGGCGATCCGCAGGTCAGCCGCTACATCTCCAAGGGGGGCTTCAGCGAGGCCGAGATCATTGCCAAGCTGGAGCACGAGTTGGCGGAGCAGGCCGGGCACGGGCTGCAGTACTGGCCCACGTTTCTGCTCGACTCGGGCGCGCACGTGGGCTGCTGCGGCCTGCGCCGGCGCCCGGACTCTGAGGAGATCGAGTTCGGCGTCCATCTCCGCCCGACGTTCTGGGGCCAGCGGCTGGGCCTCGAGGCCGGGCGCGCGGTCATCGCGCTCAAGCTGCGACGTCTCTTCGCGGGGCACCATCCCGAGAACGAGGTGTCCTGTGTGCTGCTGGCCCGGCTGGGATTCCGGCCCACGCACCTCGAGCTCTACCCTCCGACCGGCCTCCTGCATCCCTGTTACGAACTGCTCAATCCGCACCGCCCCGAACGCCTGCCCGCGCCGCCATGATCCACCAGCACACGCTCCGACTCGCCACCCACGGCAAAGGCACGTACGAATTGACCGACCAACTCGCGGAGCTGGTTCGCGCCAGCGGTGTGCGCCGCGGTCTGGTCAACGTCTTCCTCCGCCACACCAGCGCCAGCCTGGTCATCTACGAGAATGCCGATCCCTCGGCGCGGGCCGACCTGCTCCGCTTCTTCGAGCAGCTGGTGCCCGACGATCTGACCGGCTACGCGCATACCGCGGAAGGACCGGACGACTTGACGAGCCACCTGCGCATGGCGCTGACGCGAACTTCCGAGCAGATTCCGATCGTCGATGGCCGCCTGGGTCTGGGCACCTGGCAGGGCGTCTTCCTGTTCGAGCATCGGCATGCGCCGCATCGGCGCGAGGTCCTCGTGACGGTGCTGGGCGAGTGAATCTGCGGCTCAGTCACGCAGTCCCTTCCCCGCGAGGATCTGCGGCGTGCACTTGTCGATCCGCGCCAGTCGCGTCTGCGCCAGCTTGGCGGCGGCGAAATGCAGCAGGTAGCCGCGCTGCCGTCCCGGCGTGAGCGCGTCGAAGGCCGCCCGCAGCTTCGGACTCTCGTGCAGGCGCTGCTCGAGCTCCGCCGGGCGCGCGAATTCCGAGGTGTCTTTGTACTCGACCTCGCGGCCGGCGCGTTCGACGGCGATGGCCTCCTCGAGATAGGCCCGCAGAACCTCACTCTGCGCCTGAACCTCTGCCACGCTCTTGAACCGCACCTGGCGAGCCGCCTGTACATTCGCCGTCTGCTGCACGAGAATACCGGCCGGATCCTGCAGCAGGGCGCCTTTGCAGAAAAGGATCGCGCAGTAGTGCTTGAATCCGTGCAGCAGCACCACATTGCGGCCCTCGAAGGTGTAGCAGGGATGTCCCCATTTGAAGTCTTCGACCAGCGGATGGCTCTGCACGAGCCGACGGAGCGCCGCAAATTCGGCGGGCCATTTCTTCTCCTCCCGCATGTAGCGGTCGACCTGCGGATGAGGCTTCATCGGGCCACGATGGGCGGTCCGTCGAGCGAGGCAACGCTCTCCTGACGCGCGCGCTGGCCCGGAGAAGTGGCTCTCGCTCCACAATTCCCCCCGTTCGTCCCAAACGATTCGCCGGACCGACCCGGACCGGGTTTCATCCGCCGCCATGCAACTGCGCGTTCTCCCATTCCACGCGATTCTCTGCGCGCTCGCCCTCTCCTCGGCGTCCGCCCAATCCGTCTCCGACTCCACGGTGACCATCGCCCCCACGCCCGACGGCGCGAACGTCGACGTCACCGTCATCGATGCCAGCAACAGTGTCTGGCGGATCGAAAGCTCGGCCGACTTCAACACCTGGACGCCGGTCGAGACGATCAAGCTCCACAACGGCCGACTCGCCCGGCGCTATTCGACGGCCGGCACCGCGCGGGTCTTCTTCCGAGCGTTCTACGATCCGGCTCAGCAGAATCTCACCAGTTCGGTCGAGACGGCGCTCAAGCTGCCGCAAACGCCCTTCAACTATTCCAACCCCGCCTTGCCGCCGGCATTCCTGGTGAATCCGATCCTCGGGCAGGATAACACCCCGGCCGCCAATCCGATCACCAATGCCGGCGCGACGCTCGGGCGCGTGCTGTTCTACGACAAGCGGCTCTCGGCCAACCAGACCGTCTCCTGCTCGTCCTGCCACCAGCAGGGCGCGGGCTTCAGCGATCCGCGGCAGTTCAGCGTGGGCTTCCAGGGCGGACTGACCGGGCGCAACTCGATGGGTCTGGCCCATGCGCGTTGGTATCAGCGCCGGGCGTTCTTCTGGGACGAGCGCGCCGCCACCCTCGAGGATCAGGTACTCCAGCCGATCCAGAACGCGGTCGAAATGGGCATGACGCTGCCCGACCTGGTCAACCGCCTCTCGGCCGAGCCCTACTACGCGACCCTCTTCACCTCGGCCTTCGGCACTCCGGTCATCAACAGCGACCGCATCTCGCGGGCCCTGGCGCAGTTCGTCCGTTCGATCGTCTCGGTGCAATCCAAGTATGACCAGGGCGTGACGCAGAACTTCACCAACTTCACGGCCGAGGAGAACAACGGCCGCGCCATCTTCAATCAGCCCACCCGCGGCAACTGCGCGGCCTGCCACGGCACCGACAATTTCGTCCCCGGCCCGGCCATCAACAACAACGGGCTGGAGAATCCCTACGTCGACAAGGGCGTGGGCGCGCTCACCGGGCGCCCGCAGGACGAAGGTCTGTTCAAGGTGCCGTCGCTGCGCAACATCGAGCTGACTGCTCCCTACATGCACGACGGCCGCTTCCCGACGCTCGATGCGGTGGTGAACTTCTACAACGCGGGCGTGGTCAACCATCCGAACCTCTCCCCGCCGTTGCGCGGCCCGGGCGGCCAGCCGCGCCGACTCAATCTGAGCCAGGCCGATCGCAATGCGCTGGTAGCCTTCCTGCGGACCTTGACCGACAACAACCTGGCCACGAATCCGATCTACAGCGATCCGTTCAACTACGGCCCGTAAACGCGACGCCCGCGCTCGCCGCGGTCCGCCTCCTGTTCCGAGCAGGCTCGTCGCGAGGCGAGCCTGCCTGCTGCTGAAGCCCGCCTTCCATGCCCACCGAGTCCACGCCCAACGTCCCACCCGGGCCCGAGCCGCGCGTTGCGACCCGCGAGCTATTGCGGGATTACGGACTGACGTTGCTGGCGGCGATTCCGGTCTCGCTCTTCCTGACCTCCCATTTGCTGAGCCGCTCGACGCTCTCCTGGCCGGAGGCTTTCACCGTGACGGCCCACGATGTGCTGCCGTGGGTGGTGGCCGCGCCGCTCCTGCTGCTGCTCACCGACCGACTCCCCATCGCGGGACGCGATTGGTGGAAGGGCCTCCTGGCGCATCTCGCCGCAGGCGCGGCTGTCCTGACCTTTGTCGCCTTCGTGCGACCGCCCGGGCCGCGGCTGCATCCGCCGCCCGGTCAAGGGCCACCGCCCGGCGCGGCGGAGGAGCGCGGACCGGATCGACCGCGCCGCCCGCGCCTGGGGCCAGGGCCTGAATTCGGTCCGCCGCGCGGCCGGCCCGGACCTCCGGGGCCGGGGCAGTGGTTCTTCCGCCGCGGCCTGCAGATCCAGCTGCCCATCCTCCTGCTCGTCGTCCTGGCCGCCCATCTGCGCTACTTCCAGCGTCGGTCGGCCGACCGCGAGCGGCACGCTCGCGAGCTGGCGGTGCATTTGGCCCAAGCCCGGCTGGAGGCCCTGCGCATGCAGTTGCAGCCGCACTTTTTGTTCAATGCGCTCAACGGCATCGCGGCCCTCATTCACTCCGACCCCGAACGGGCGGACGAGATGACCACGGCGCTGGCCGATTTCCTCCGCCACACGCTGCACGGCGCGGCGCGCGACGAGGTGCCGCTGATCGAGGAGCTCGAGTACACCAAGCGCTATCTCGCCATCGAGCAGGCGAGATTCGGCGAGCGCCTGCACTGCCAGATCGACGCCCCGCCGGAGACCTACGGCGCGCTGGTGCCGATGCTCCTGCTGCAGCCGCTGATCGAAAATGTCGTGCGGCACGGAGTCACGCTCAGTTCCGGCGCGGTGCGAGTTCGGGTCCGCGTGGTGCGCGAGGGGGATCGTCTGCGCATCGTCCTGCACGACAACGGCGCCGGTCCGGAGGTCGGCGCACCCGAAGGCATCGGCCTGGCCAACACCCGTGCCCGCTTGCGCGAGCTGCACGGCGATGCGGCCAGCCTGACCTTGCGCGCGGAGCAGGGCTGCGTGGTCGAGATCGTCCTGCCATTCCGGCTGGAATCGCACCCGGCCTAGCGTGCAAGGTGCCTGCGTGCCGAAAATCCGCACTCTCCTGGTCGACGACGAAGCGCTGGCCAATCAGCGTCTGCGGCGCCTGCTCGGCGCCGAGCCGGACATCGAGATCGTGGGCGAATGCCAGGACGGTCCGTCCGCCATCGAAGCCTGCCGCACGCTGCGGCCCGACCTGGTCTTTCTCGATATCGGCATGCCGGCCATGGACGGATTCGCCGTCCTCGCCGGGCTCGGCTCCGACGCCCCGCCGGCGGTCATCTTCGTCACGGCCTACGACGACCACGCGCTCCGCGCCTTCGATGCGCGGGCGCTGGACTACGTGCTCAAACCTGCCGCCCGCCCGCGGCTGCAGCAGGCGTTGGAACGAGCTCGGCTACAACTCCGCGGACGGGACGTGGCCCCCCGCCCTGCCGCCCCTGTGCCGCGCCTGGCGGTGCGGGTCGGCGGACGCGAGACTTACGTGCCGGCCACGGCCATCGAGTGGGTTGAAGCGGCCAGCAATTACGTCGTCCTCCACACCGCGGCGGAGACGCACATTGTGCGGGAGACCCTCGCCGGCGTCGAAGCCACGCTGCCGGCCGAGCAGTTCATGCGCGTCAGCCGCTCGGCCATCGTCAATCTGAGCGCTGTCACCGGCATCGAGGCGGTCGGCCCCGAGGAGCACGTGGCGGTGCTGCGCAAAGGCGACCGCATTCCGCTCCGGCGCGGCGTGCGCGAGCTCAAGGAGCGGCTGCGCGGCGGCTGAGACTTCGAACCCCGAGCATGCCTTTCAACCGCTACACGGTCGCGGCGGCCGCCACGCTCTGCTACGGGCTTTACTACGTCTGCCGGCTGAGTCTGTCGGTCGTGAAAACACCGCTGGTGGACGAAGGCGTACTCTCGGCCCGCGAGCTCGGCTGGATCGGCTCCGCCCTGTTCTACGCCTACGGATTCGGCAAGCTGGCCAACGGCTTCCTGGCCGATCGCGCCGACCTCCGGCTCTTTGCCTCGCTCGGCCTGGCGGTCTCCGCCGGCATCAATCTCGCGCTCGGCTTCGCGCCGGGTTTCTGGCTCTTCCTCGCGCTCTGGCTGCTCAACGGCTGGGCGCAGTCGATGGGTGCTGCGCCGTGCGTCATCGCGCTGGTGCGGTGGTTCGAGCCGAAGGAGCGCGGGACCTACTACGGCCTCTGGTCGGCCAGCCACAACGTGGGCGAGGCGCTGACCTTCGTGGTCACCGCCGCCGTAGTCGCGCACTTCGGCTGGCGCGTCGGCTTCTTCGCCTCGGCCGCACTCGGGTTGTTGGGGGTGGCGCTGCTGCTGGCGTTCTTCGGCGACAACCCGCAGGCCCCGCGCACGCAGCCGGCGGCAGCAGGCGAAGGCGACGCCACCTGGGCCGAGCAACGCCAGTTGCTGCGCTCGCCGGTGGTCTGGACCATCGCCCTGGCCAGTGCCGCCATGTACGTCTCGCGCTACGCCATCAACAGCTGGGGGCTGTTCTATCTCGAGAAGGCCAAGGGCTACAGCACCGTGCAGGCAGGCTTCGCCATTTCGATCACAGCGGTCATGGGCGTGGCCGGCACAGTGCTTTCCGGCTGGCTTTCCGATCGGGTCTTCGCCGGCGACCGCTTCCGCCCGGCGGTGCTGATGGGCTGCGCGAATGCGCTCGCGCTGGCCGCGTTCCTCTATCTGCCCGCCAGTTGGCCGTGGGCCGACCACGCGGCGCTGGCGCTCTTCGGCGTCTCGATCGGCGCGCTCGTCTGCTTTCTCGGCGGACTGATGGCGGTCGACCAGGCCCCGGCCCGCGCGGCGGGCGCGGCGTTGGGCGTGGTCGGCATCGCCAGCTATCTCGGCGCCGGCACGCAGGATGCGGTCAGCGGCCAGCTCATCGATGCCTTCCGCACCGGTCAGGGCGCGAGCGCAGTGTACGACCTGCGCTGGGTGGCCGCATTCTGGCTCACCGCGGCGGTCGGTTCGATTCTCCTGACGCTGGCTGCGTGGGCGCTGGCCGCGCGGCGGACGCGGGCGCGAGTTTGAAAGTCCGCAGATTTGGACGATTCGGCGCAGATCTCTCTCGTGGCCGAAGAGCGGGCCGTCGGTGGAGAGTGACGCTACGGACGTTGGCCGAGTTCGATCCCTCCGGTCCCTACCCGCACGGCGCAACGAAAACCGAGGCAGCGTCCGACGGCCGCGGGCGGTCGTCCCCGGCGGAAGGACGAACGTGCCAGATGAGCCGGACCGACCCAGCTGCCACCGCGTTCGGCGCGGATGCCCGTGGGAATGGTCTGCTCCGGATTGCGGCGGCTGGCGAGCGGCTCGGCGTAGAACTCGGGCGCATACCAGTCGGCGCACCATTGCCAGACGTTCCCGGCCATGTGGTGCGCACCGAAGGGTGACATCCCGAGCCGCTGATGCACGGGGGCGAGTGGCAGAACGGTCCCGTAGTGGCGCCGCGCGCGGTGCAGGTCCGTGAGGGCGACCTCCTGACAGGCCGCAGCCTCGCCCCAGGGGAACCGGACGGCGCGTGGTCCGCGGGCCGCATATTCCCATTGCGCCTCCGTGGGCAGCCGATGCGCCTGCTCGCAATCGCGCGGTTCGAGCCCGTGCGCCCACAGCGAGTAGGCCGCCGCGCCGTACCAAGAGACGAGGACCATCGGCTGCTGTTCGGTGCCAGGCACCGGCGACCAGTTCTCGCGTTGCCGAGTCAGTTGAACGGAGCGCCGACGCAGCTGAAAGTGCCGCCGTCGCCGGTCGTCCGGGCCGACGCCACACCAGCGCTCGACCAGCGGCGAATCCGGCTCGAGCGTGGAATTCAGGAAGCGGGCGAACGCCGCCACCGAGACCGGCTCGGCGTCGAGTAGGAAGGCGTCCATCTCGGCCGCATGCAGCGGGCGCTCGTCGGGCTCTGCCTCGGGCAGCTCCGAGCCGAGTTCGACCCGCGCCGAGGGAATCAGCAGGCAACGCATCCCATCGGTGCGCCGCCGCCATTGCGCCACGCCCTCCTCGTTCGCGGCCAGCGGGTGGTGCAGCGGAGTCGATGGGGCGCCTGCGTCGGCCGCGAAGCCGCCCAGCTGGGTGAACGGCCGCTCCAGCGGCGCTGCGGCCACGGGCTCCGCCGGACGCTCGTACCAGCGCCGCTGTTTCGGCGCGCCGGTGCCCCAGAACCTCTCCACGATGGCTGCGAGCGTGCCGATGGTGAGCGGCGACTGCACGAAGAGCTTGCCGCCGAAGTCCTCCGGAATGGCGACCGCAAACCGCTCTTCCAGCGCCAACATCAGCTCGACCAATTCAAGGCTGTCGCAGTTCAGATCCTCCAGCAGTCGACTGCCCGGCCGGATGCGGCTGGCTTCGAGGCCGAGCTGTTCGGAGGCAATCTGGATGATGTGCTGCTCCAGTTCCCAGCGCGGCGGGCAGTCGGTGGTCGAATTCCTGGTCATGGGCACCGTGTAGGTTTCTCACCCGCAGTCGCGATCAGCAAATCCTAACGGGGCTAGCGAGATAATCCCCGCCTTTCTCTGCGAACGCCAGCCGCGCCCGCGCGAATCACCAAGGAAGCGTTTGCCCGAGGTGCGTGTACGTCCCGCTGGGCCCGTCGGCCGGGAGCAGTGCGAGCGCCACGCTGGTCTTGGCGCCGTCAGCGATCTCGAGGTGCGCGTCCGCTCCGCCCATGTCGGTCTTAACCCAGCCGGGATGCGCCGCGTTGACCTTGATGGGCGTACCGCGCAGCTCATACGCCAGCTGCACGGTCCAGGCATTGACCGCCGCCTTCGAGACGTTGTAGGCGGGAGTCTTGGTATCGTAGACGAACGAGGTCGGGTCGGAATGCAGCGTGATCGAGCCGAGAATGCTGGTCAGATTCACGATGCGTCCGGCCTCGCTCTTGCGCAACAGAGGCAGGAACGCCTGGGTGGTTTCGATCAGTCCGAAGACGTTGGTGTCGAACGTGCGCCGCCAAGTTTCGAGACTCTGCGCGCTGGGCGGGAGGGCGTGGTCGTCGATGAAGATGCCTGCGTTGTTGATGAGGATGTCGAGCCGGCCATGCGCGGTGTCGACCGCCGCCGCCGCGGCGCGGATCGAGGCCGAGTCGCTCACATCGAGCGGGAGGAAGTCGACCGGCAGTCCCTCGCCGCGGAGCTGGTCGGCGGCCGCCTGGCCGGCCGCGGCGTTGCGCGCCGCCAGCAGGACATGGACGCCCTGGGCGGCGAGCTGGCGAACAGTTTCGAGGCCAATGCCTTTGTTGGCACCGGTGACGAGGGCAATTTTCGTAGACATAGTAGAGTTATGACAACTGAGGCTGAAGATGGGAGACCGGAGCGTAGTCCGCACTCTCCGAGTGCGGCTGGCACGCTGAGGCTGAAGATGGAAGACCGAGCGTAGTCCGCACTCTCCGAGTGCGGCTGGCACGCTGAGGCTGAAGATGGAAGACCGGAGCGTAGTCCGCACTCTCCGAGTGCGGCCGGCACGCTGGGGCTGAAGATGGGAGATCGGAGTTATCGGAGTTTGGAGATCGGAGGCGGGACGGCGAAAACCAGTGATCGACAAATCGGCTGAATCAGACCTCGGGCCGCGGCGCCTGACCTCGACGCGAGCGAGACCCTCGGATCATGAAACCGGACACGCTCGCGCAGACCGTGTCACCGAGCTCTGGCGGCGTCCACAGCCAGAGCATCGCAGCGAGCTCCCAATCGCGCGTAGCGGCAGCGGCGGTGCGGCTCGCGACGAAGCGTTTGGGCGCGCGTTTCTTCTTCACGCGGGCTGGGCGGTGGATTGTGGCGGGAGCGCAACGGCGGGCTGCGGCCGCCGCTGGCCGAGACGCTCCAGGACGACGTAGAAGACGGGCGTGAGGAGCAGACCGAAGGCCGTGACTCCGATCATGCCGGTAAAGACGGCCACGCCCATCGCCTGTCGCATCTCCGCGCCGGCACCGGTGCTGATCACCAGGGGGAAGACGCCGGCGATGAACGCGATGCTCGTCATGAGGATCGGGCGAAGGCGCAGTCGGGCGGCCTCGAGCGCGGCCTCGACGGGGCTCAGGCCCTCGCGCTGCTTCTCGACCGCGAACTCGACGATCAGGATCGCGTTCTTGGCCGCCAGACCGATCAGCACCACCAAGCCGATCTGCGTGAAGACGTTGTTCTCGCCAGCCGTGACCCAGAGTCCGGTCATCGCACTGAGCAGCGCCAGCGGCACGATCAGGATGACGGCCAGGGGCAGGCGGAAGCTCTCGTATTGCGCCGCCAGCACGAGGAAGACGAGAAAGACGCTGAGCGGGAAGATCCAGACGCCCGCATTGCCGGCGATGATCTTCTGATACGTCAGATCCGTCCATTCGATGGCCATGCCCTTCGGCAATACCTCGGCCGCGATCCGCTGCATGGCGGCCTCGGCCTCGCCGCTGGTAAAGCCGGGGGCCGCGGCGCCGTTGATCTCCGCCGCGGGGTAGCCGTTGTAGCGCATGGCTCGGTCGGGTCCGTAGGTCTCGCGCACGTCGACCAGGGTGCCCAGCGGCACCATCTGGCCGGCGCCGTTGCGGGTCTTGAGTTGGGCGATCTTGCCGGCGCGGTCGCGAAATTCCGCATCGGCCTGCGCCACCACCTGGAACGTCCGGCCGAAGCGATTGAAGTCGTTCACGTAGAGTGAGCCGAGGTAGATCTGCATCGTCTCGAACACGCTGGTCAGCGGCACGCCCTGGGCCTTGGCCTTGGCGCGATCCACCACCGCCTCGAGCTGCGGGGTGTTGATCGTGAAGCTGCTGAACCCGCCCCCCAGCGCCGGCTCCTGCGCCATGCGGGCGATGAGTTGCTGCACCGCGCCGTACAGGGCGTCGTAGCCGAGGTCGCCCCGATCCTCCACGTAGAGTTTGAAGCCGCCGATGGTGCCGAGACCGTTGACCGGCGGCGGCGGGAAGATGGCGATGAACGCGTCCTGGATGGCGGCGAATTTTCCGTTCAATTCACGCGCGATGGCCGGACCAGCGAGGTTCGGCGCCTTGCGCTGCTCGAAGGGCTTGAGGGTGGCGAAGACGATGCCGCTGTTGGGGGAATTGGTGAAGCCGTTGATCGAGAGGCCGGGGAACGAGACCGCGCTCTCCACGCCCGGATGCGCCAGGACGATCTCGCCCATCCGCCGGATGACCGCATCGGTGCGGTCGAGCGAGGCCGCGTCGGGCAACTGCGCGAAGGCGACGAGATACTGCTTATCCTGCGTGGGCACGAACCCCGACGGCACCGCGCGGAACGCCCCTGCCGTCAGCGCGAGCAGGCCGGCGTAGACGACCAGGGCGATCGCGCTGAGGCGGATCAACCGGGCCACCGCCGTCGAGTAGCGACGCGAGGCGGCCTCGAAGAAGCGATTGAACGGGCGGAAGAACCAGCCGAGTCCGCGTTCCATGCCGCGCGTCAGCCAGTCCTTCGGCGCGTGGTGATCCCGCAGCAGCAACGCGCTGAGCGCGGGCGAAAGGGTGAGCGAATTGAAGGCCGAGATGACCGTCGAGATGGCGATGGTGATGGCGAACTGCTTGTAGAATTGCCCGGTGAGCCCGGTGATGAACGCCGTGGGAATGAAGACCGCCGAAAGCACCAGCGCGGTGGCGACGATCGGTCCGGTCACCTCCTTCATCGCGCGCTCGGTGGCTTCGACCGGCCCGAGCCCGAGCGCGATGTTCCGCTCCACGTTCTCCACCACCACGA
>JAFEGM010000042.1 GCA_018240025.1 Verrucomicrobiota bacterium | reverse complement strand
TCCCACTCCCACTCCCACTCCGACGCTGACCCCGACCCCGACGCCCACCGCCTCGCCCACTCCGACTCCGACGCCGACCCCCCTGCCGCGATTCATCAACCTGTCCGGCCGCGGCCGGGCCGAGATCGGCAACAACGTCCTGATCGGGGGCTTCGTCGTGGATGGCACGGCCACCCGCCGCTTCGTCCTCCGGGCCATGGCGCCTTCGCTGACCGCGTTCGGCGTGCAGGGCGTGATGAGCGATCCAATGCTGGAAGTTTACGACGACGCGGGCGCGCTCATTGCGCAGAACGACAACTGGCGCACCGGCGCCCGCGCCGCCGAATTGAGCACGCTCGGCCTGGCCCCGACCGATGACCGGGAAGCAGCGGTGGTGCTCGATCTCGCCGCCGGCGCCTACACCGCCATCCTCCGCGGCGCGAACGGCGCCCAGGGCGTGGGCATCGTCGAAGCCTATGAGGCGCAGACCGACGGCACCATGACCGCCCGCCTGGTCAACATCTCCCTCCGCGGCCGCGTCCAAACCGGCGACAATGTGCTCATCGGTGGCGTCGCCGTGCGCGGGGACGGTCCGCGCCGTGTGCTCGTGCGTGCGCTCGGTCCCTCCCTGGGTGACTATGCGATCCCGACCACCTTGGCGGATCCGATGCTGCGCGTCTTCGATGCCACCGGAACGCTGGTGGCCTCGAACGACAACTGGCGCAGCGCCCAGCAGGCGGCTATCCAGGCGACCGGTCTGGCCCCGCGGAGCGACTTCGAGGCCGCCCTGATCGTCGACCTGCCTCCCGGAAACTATACCGTCATCGTCTCCGGCCAGGGGAACTCCGTCGGCATCGCCTTGCTGGAATTGTACGACCTGCCGGACGCCGCCCGCCCGGAACGCGTCGAGCGAAGCGGCGGGAAGTAGCCGAGGTCAGCGTCGCCCCGGTCACGCCGACCTGCGCGGAGCCGGGTAATCGGCGAACGCCGCGGCCTGCAGGCTCGTGCCCGCGGTGACGAACGCTCGAAATTCGGTGGCGAGTGCCCGAACCGGTCGGCGCCGCCAGCGAAGCACATCGGGGGGGAAGAGGATCATGCGCTGGATCCAAAGCGTGGCGAGAGCCGCCGCGCTGTGGCCGGCGCAGCCACTCCCGTGCGGCCGGCCCCGGAACACCAAGAGACAGGACTTCGACGGGTCCTCGATGGATCGAAGCTCCTGCTCGCTTCCAGGATCCTCTCCGTTCGAACTTGCTTGAATCGCGCACGCCTTTTGCTAGTCGCACAAGGGTCTGTTTCGGCTCGGCTGGCCGTTCGACTCTCAGGATCACGCTCGGCGTCGGCGTGCCCGCCCTCGGCGGGATGGGATCGGGGCGGCTGCCGACCTCCCATCGTTCCATTCGAACTTCTCCAGCTCATTTCATGCATCGAACCAATCCATCTATGGTCGCAGCCGCCGAAGCCGGCTGCATTTTGGCGTCGTGGCGGGCTTACGCGTCGGGGTGCCGATCCCTGCTCGCCTCGGCCTGCGCGCTCCTGCTCCTGGCGGCTCCGGCCAAGGCCGCGGAGGTGGTCTCGAATCTCGCGGAGCCGGTCTCGGGGACGCTCGACCTGCCGCAAGACACCTTGGACCAGTATTTCGCCGAGCTGATCTTCACCACGGGCAGCTCCGACACGATGCTCAACTCGGTCACGATCGACTTCGCGGAGAACGATCCGGCCGCCCGCATCTTCGTTTACGGCACCAGCTCGACCGCTCCCGATCCGTATCCGCGTCTCTTCTTTCTGACGGGCAATTCGGCACCCACCGCGGCGGGTGCCTACACGTACACGGCGTCGGGTGTGACGCTGGCGGCGAATACGACCTACCGGATTCGGATCACGAATGCGAACCCCAACGGAGGCAACGGCGGCAGCGGGGTACCCGTCAAGCTGCGCGCAACCGCCAGCACGAACGAGACGGGCTCCAGCGGCTGGAGCATCGCCGACGGCTCGAACACCGGCTACTTCACCCCCGGCGTCGGCGACGGCGGGGTGCAGTTTGTGACCGGCGTCGTGGTGCGCTTCAGCGTCGATGCCGATCCGACCACGGGCCCGTTGAACCGTCCCCCGGTGGCGGGGACCGACACCGTGGGCGGCCGGCGCAACACCACCACCGAGCTGAAGCTTTCCAAGCTCCTGCGCAACGACTCCGACCCCGACGGTGATCCGTTGAGCATCGTCGCCGTCAGCGCCACGAGCGCGCAGGGCGGAACCGTCGTGTTGAGCCCGACCAGCGTCGCCTACACCCCGCCGCCCGACTACGTCGGCGCCGACGCCTTCACCTACGACCTCTCCGACGGGCGCGGCGGCCTGGCCACGGGGCTGGTCAACGTGACGGTCGCCGACACGCCGACCACGCCCACGAATCTCGTCTCCCTGACGATCGGCCCCGGCGGCGTCACGCTCCTCGCCCAAGGCATTCCGGGGATCGGTTACCGGGTCCAGTCGACCGATTCGCTGGCCCTCCCGTTCGTCGACCTCTCCGGGACCCTAGTGGCGGACCCCTTCGGCAGGCTGGAGTTCACCGACCCTCGCCAGCCTTCGCAGGTCTCGCCGAATCGCTTCTACCGCTTCGTGGCGGCTCCGTGATCCGGGGGGATGATGATCGGGGGTCGTGCCGGAAAAAAGCGCACGCGCGTGCGCTGTTTGACGAGAAGCAGCGCTGACGCCGTACCTCCCGGTGGAAACAGCGGATGAGGGGGATGGGGTCAGCATCACACCTGCCATCCCGCGGCTGCGAGCGGTGAGTCACCGCTCTCCTCACAGACGTCGCGGCCGGCGGCTTTCATGTTTCCTGATCCGCAGCGGTTTGCCAAGATCCCGAACCCTGGGCTTGGGTGTGGTATGAAGTGCAGGTATTCAGGAACACTGGCCATTTAGGTCGAATATGAATTTCAAGAACCCGGAAACGCTTCCCACCGAGGATGAAGTTGCGTCTATCGAGAAAGAGCTTGGGTTTACGTTTCCAGCTCAGATTCGGTCATTTTTCCTGGAGAACAACGGAGCTGATCCCGATCCCTACGTTTTCAAGAGCGACACACTCAACACGGTGGTGAGTGAGACCCTGCCATTGGTCTCGCGCACCGGGAGAGGAACGGCGGTTGATGTTTACAGGAAGCTAGTGCTAGAGAGGGCGATCGTGGGAACGAATTTTTTCCCTTTTGCTATAGATGGCGGTGGAGACTATTTCTTTGTTAACTGTGATGGTCGAGAAGCTGGGGTTTACTTTTTCAATTCAGACACTGATTGCCCGGAAGATAGAATGGAAAAGGTAGCAAGCTCGTTGGATGCGTTTTGGGGGGCGCTTGGGCCTGAGGAGTGGTAGCCGTCTCTGTGTTGTCGACGGAGGGCGTCTTGACCTATTGCGAAGGGTGGGGACACCGGAAAGACCCCGCGGAGACCCCGTGCCCATCCGCAAATCATCTCGGCCAGAACTCCCGGGCGTTCTGCGGGGCGCAACAATCAGGCCTGGTGGGCTTACATTCTCATGGGCGCAGAAGGCTGCGCCAAGTTGCCGAGTCATGATTCCGACTGTTGAGTTGAAGGTCGATTGCTTACTGTAAATATGAAACCAAACTATTGACGATGGAAACGTTCAACACTCCGGATCACTGTCACTCCTGTGGTGGTAGGCTTTGGCTGGGTGGGTCCTCTCGAGATGGCACCTGGGTGCGTCAAGAGGGACCGGCTGTTGGACTGTGCTTTCCGTGCTACAACAGTGGTCGGTTCGCGGGCCTGTCTAGTGACGAGATAACTGCTTTTCACTACATGTTTCATGCAATAAAGTTCGATGATGAACAGACGGACCTGATAGCTGAGAATTTGGAGTTCCTCGAACGCTTAGCTCAGGAACATCCTTGGCCCGATGTTTTGCAAGATATTGAAACTGGTAGGCGAATATTGGAAGCTAGGAGGGGTGCGATTGATGGAGTTGGGGGGCGGTAGGTTCTTTGAGAGGGTTCTTCGGTTCTTTTTGTAACTGCCCAGAGTAACGCCCTTTGACCCGAAGCAGCATCGGCAGCCTTTTTGTTCGCAAAAAGCGAT
>JAFEGM010000041.1 GCA_018240025.1 Verrucomicrobiota bacterium | reverse complement strand
CAGGTTGCCGTCGCCCGCGTGGAAAACATTGACGATGGAGAGCTGCTTCTCCTGCGAGATGCGCTTCACGTCGCGCATGATGGCCGGGAGCTTGGTCCGCGGTACCACGGTGTCGACCAGATGATAGGTCGGAGCGAGCCGGCCCATGGCGCCGAAGGCGTTTTTGCGCGCGGCCCAGACCTTGACCTGCTCCTCCGCGGTGCGGGCGGGGCGGACTTCGATCGCGCCGCGGGCTTTGGCGATGTCGACGATCTCGGCCAGGAGGTCGTCGAGGCCGTCCTCCACGCCGTCCACCTCGATGATCAGGGCCGCATCGGCCTCCGGCGGAATGCCCATCTGGTAGGCGTCATTGACCGCCTTGAGCGCGCCGCCGTCCATGACCTCGAGCGCGGCCGGGAGGAATCCGCCCGCGATGACCTGGCTGACCGTCTCGGCCGCCGGCAGGATGTCGCGGAAGAGCGCCATGACCACGCGCGTGCTTTCGGGCAGCGGCAGGATCTTGATCCACGCCTCGGTGATCACGCAGAACGTGCCTTCCGAGCCGACCGTGACGCCGGTCAGGTCGTAGCCGGGAATCTCGGGCGTGCCGTCGTTGGTCCAGAAGATGGAGCCATCCGGCAGGACCATCTGCAGGCCGAGGATGTGGCTGCCGGTGATGCCGTACTTGATGCAATGCGGCCCGCCGGAGTTGTTGGCGATGTTGCCGCCGACCGTGCAGGCCTTCTGCGAGGAGGGATCGGCCGCGAAGTGGTAGCCGATCGACTTCAGCTTGGCCGTCAGCTCGAAATTGATGATGCCCGGCTGGACCCGCGCGCGGTTGTTGCGGGCGTCGATCTCCAGGACCTTGTCCATGCGCGACGTGACCAGCACGATCCCGCCGCGCACCGGCGTGGCGCCGCCGCTCAGGCCGGTGCCGGCACCGCGGGCGAGGAGGAGGACGTTGGCCCGGGCGGCGAGCTGCACCACCGCGACGACCTGCTCGGTGGTCGAGGGCAGGACGACGACGTCGGGCGAATGCGTGTCCATCACGCAGCCGTCGGCGTTGTAGGTCAGGAGGGCATCGGGGTCGACCACCACTCCGCGCGAGCCGACGATGCCGCGGAGTTCCTCGACGAGTTGGGGCGTGAGCATGGCGGGAAAGAAGAGTCCGTCTGGACGCGATCAGCGCTTGCGGGCGGGCGAGCGGGCCGCGCGTTTGCCGAAACCGAGCGCCGTGGAGACGCGGCCCGCGCAGCGCATCACCTTGGCCGCGAAGGCCTCGATGCGGTCGGGCGTAACCCGGCTGGCGGGCCCACTGATGCTGATGGCGGCGATCGAATGCCCGGCCCCGTTCAGCACCGGCGCGGCAATGCAGCGCACGCCTTCTTCGAATTCGCCGTCGTCGACCGAGTAGCCGCAGGCGCGGATCTTCTCCAGCTCGCGCTCCATGCGGTCCATGCTGGTGATCGTCTTGGCCGTGAAGCCCTTGTATTCGATCTGTCCGAGCAGGGCGCTACGCTGATCCTCCGGCCGGAAGGCCAGCAGCGCCTTGCCGCTCCCGGACGAGTGGATGGGGGCGCGGTTGCCGACCTCGGTGAACATCCGGACCATGCGCTGGGCCGCGACCTGGTCGGCGTAGACGATCTGCGTCCGATCGAGCGTGCAGAGGTTGACCGTCTCGCCCGTCTCCTCCATCAGCGTCTGCATGTGCGGCCGAGCGAGGTCGATGAGCTGACCGGGACCGATGCGCGAAGCCCAGTCGATGACCTTGAAGCCGATGGCATAGGCGCGAGACTCCGCCGCCTGTCGGGCATAGCCCCGGGCCAGCAGGGTGGCGAGCAGCCGGTGGGTCGTGCCGAGCGGCAGCTCGACCTGCTGACTGAGCTCGCTCAAACTGACCGGCCGGCCGGCTTCGAAGAGCGCTTCGAAGAGGTCGAGCGTGCGTTCGACGGATTGCACCGAGCCGCCGGGACGGGTTTCAGAAGGTCCAGCCATATTCCGTGAATTGGAAGAAAAATTTCAGCTCGTGAAAGATGGAAAGCGTCGCGCGTCCCGTCAAACGCAAAAAAACCCGACCGCCGGAGCGGTCGGGTTTTGGAAGAGAGTCGAGCAGAGCGCTCAGGCCTGGTCCGCCTTGGCGGCCTGACGACGACGGCGGATCTGCAGGGCCACCCCACCGACCGCGGCGATGCCCGCGAGGACGGTGGAAGGCTCGGGCACGGCCGTCACGGTGATGTCGACGATCCCGAAACCCGTCCCGCCGAGCACGCCCAGGCTGGAGGCGACTCCGGTGGCGAGGTTGATGGAATAAAGCGTGTCCGTGGTCACGCCGGTGTGCGCCGATATATAGGCATTGCCGAGGAAAGTGCCGACATCGAAGCCGATGTTGCCATCAAAGGGCGTGATGCCCGTGGCTCCGATATTCGAGACCAAGCCGCCATTCGGCGAAGGAACGCCACCCTGGCCGCCGATCCGGACGAGATTATTGGTATTCAAATCGAAACCAAAGAGGGTCGTAACGGGAGTCCCGTTCGCATTCTGGTCGTAGGCAACGCCTGCGACAAACGGAACGCCGGACCCTTGACCCGCGGCGTAGGTAAGCGCGGTGTCCGCCTGCACGAAAGCACTGGTAACCGGATTCCAACGGAAGCTCTGCCCTGAACCCGTGACGATGCGGAGACGGTCAGCAGCCGGGTTAAAGTCGATGGAAATGTACTGGCTGGTGTTGCCCGTAAGCGTAAACGTCGTGCCCAGCGGAGTGAGCGCGCCGGTGGCGAAGTTGACCGAGTAGACCTGCGCAGTGGTGTTGGCCGCGTCGGCGCTGATGGCGTACATCGTCGCTCCGCCCGTGGTGTTCGGACGAAAGTCGATGCTGCGCACGGTGTGGCCGGAGAGTTGTCCAGTCAGGCCGATGGGCGCCGACACAGTGCCGGGTGAGGCACTGTCAAAAGTGACGATCGCCTGCGTGGTCGTGAGACCAAAAATGGTCTCAGCCGAAGCGGTCCCGGTGAAAAGGACCGCCGCGGTCGCGGCAAGAATTGCTTTGGTGTTCATAGGTGATTACAGAGATGCCAAGATCAGGCAGGTCTTATCCTAGATGACCCGCAATTCGCAAGACGGAACTTAACAGTCTTGAAATTAATCAGTGCATCCTTCCCGCCAGACGCGACGTAGGATGGCCTCCTGCACCCTCCACATGACCCGTCGCTGAGCGGGCTCGGCGTCCAGGTGACCGTGCAGGTGCAGCAGGCCGTGGGTGAGGTAACGCAACAGCTCCCGCACGAAGAGTTCGCCCTCCTCGCCCGCGACCCGGTGGGCCGTTTCCACACTGATGACCAACTCCCCGTGTTGAAAGGTGATCACGTCGGTCGCCCCGGGCACCCCGGAGAACTCAGCGTGTACCCGGGCAATGACCCGGTCGGAGACGAGCGTGACGTCCACCTCGGCCAACTCGGCCAGCAATTGTTTCCCCGGGCCCGGATGCGCGAGGCAACGGCGGGCGGCAAGGCAGCCGAGCCGCTCCAACCCGGCCACATCGACCGGGTGCCGTCGCTGGCGGTTGGTCACCCGCACCAGCGGTTCCGGCCCCCGGGCCTCAGGCGGCGCGGATCTTGATCCGGTCGGTTTTCGGCGTGGGCGGCTGGTCTTCATCATCGTCATCGCCCTTCTCCACCTTCGGATACTTGATCCGGCGGTGCAGCATGCTCTGCAGGGTGGCGGTGAAGCTCTCCGCGATCGTGCGCAGTTCCTTGAAGGAGAGGTCGCAGTCGTCGAGCTGGCCGTCCTCGATGCGCGAGGAAAGGATGCGCTCGACCAATTCCTCGATGCGCTGCGGGGTCGGCTTCTCCAGGGAACGCGAGGCGCTTTCGACCGAATCGGCCAGGCTGATGATCGCCGCCTCCTTGGTCTGGGGCAGGGGTCCGGGGTAGCGGAAGGTCGATTCCTCCACGTCCGGCACGTCCTCCTCGCGCAGGTTGGCGATTTTTCCCTGCCGGAGCGCCTCGTCCTTCATGCCGAGCGCGCGCTGGTAGAAATACCAGACGACGGAGTTGCCGTGATGCTGCTGGATCACGTCGATGATCTGGCGGTTGAGCTTGTATTCGACGGCCAGATTCACGCCCTCCTTCACGTGCGCCATGATGATGAGGGCGCTCATGCTGGGGGTGAGATGCTCGTGCGGGTTCTCGCCCTCGGCCTGGTTTTCGACGAAGTACTCCGGCTTCACCAGCTTGCCGATGTCATGGAAGAGGGCGGCCGTGTGGCAGAAATCGGCATCGGCCTGGATCGCCTCCGCGGCTTCGCTGGCCAGCTGACCGACCTGGATGCTGTGGAAATAAGTGCCTGGCGCCTCGGTCGAGAGCCGCTTGAGCAGCGGATGATTCAAATCGCCCTTTTCGCGCCAGAAGATGGCCGTGGTGATGTCGAAGGCCGACTCCAGCAGCGGGAGCGTGCCGCTGACCACGATGGCGCAGCCGATGGCGACGCCGAAGCTGAGTGCAGTTTGCTGCAGGACCAGCTTCCAGGGTGTGTCGGACAGGTTTGACGGATAGATTTCGATCAGCTGGAAGCAGAGCGCCAGCAGCCAGACCGCCAGGCCAACGTAGCAGCCTGCCTTGACCAGCTGCACGCGGGCTCGGACCTGGAGGGTGACGAAGACAGCGACGAAACCGCTGATCAGGCTCATGACCAGCTGGATGGGGTCAATATTCCGCAGCAGGATCGAAGCCCACAGACTGGCGAATACCGAGGCGAAGAGGCCGTGATTTCGACCGAGCAGGGTGGACAGGATCAGCGGCGCGAACGCATAGGGCAGCATGAGCGGGCCGAAGACGAAGGAGATCGTCCCGGCCTCCATCAGCTCGAGGATGACCTTCACCGCGGTCAGGTGCATGAGCAGGACGCCGAAGACGAGCGCGAGCCGGGAGTTGTCCGCGAAGGTTTGGGGCAGGCTCACCCAGAGCTGCGCCGCCGCGGTGACCAGGATGAGCAGGCCAAGTAGGCAGCGCTGAGCTTGGTTGGGCTGGGCGCCCCAGAAGATCAGGGTGGCCAAGCCAGCCGCAAAGACCAGCAGGAGCACCCACTTCACCTCGCTGCTTTCCTCGAGCATGCGTTTGAATTCGCTCTCCTGGGCCGTGCGCCGCGTCTTCTCGCAGGCATAGCCCTGCCGCACGAGGCGGTATTTGCGGAAGAGGGAGAGCATGGCCGAGGCCGGTGGTCGTGACCGTGAGGTCAGAATGCGCCGCGCTCCCCGCGCGGGTTGCCCTTGGCATCGGCCTCGCCGTAGCGGTGCAGCCGATAGGCCCGGATGATGGTCTGCACGAGTTCGTGCCGGACCACATCGCGCTCGTCGAAGCCGCAAAAGGCGATGCCCGGGATGTCCTTCAGCGCCTGGATCGCCTCCACCAGCCCCGAGCGGCGGTTGGGCGGGAGGTCGATCTGGGTCCGATCGCCCGTGACCACGCATTTCGCGCCCTGGCCCAGTCGGGTCAGGAACATGAACATCTGCTCGGTGGTCGTGTTCTGCGCCTCGTCGAGAATGATGAACGCTTCGTCGAGCGTGCGGCCGCGCATGTAAGCGAGCGGGGCGACCTCGATCATTTTGCGGTCGAGGTAGCGCTGCATCTCCTCCGGTTCGATCAGGCGGTTCAGCGAATCGTAGAGAGGACGCAAATACGGGAAAATCTTCTCCTGCAGGTCGCCCGGCAGAAAGCCCAGCGCCTCGCCCGCCTCGACGGCCGGGCGGGTCAGGATGATGCGCCCGACCTGCTCGCGGCGGAGCGCGGCCACGGCCATGGCGACCGCGATGAAGGTCTTGCCGGTGCCGGCGGGCCCGATGCCGAAGACGACGTCGTGCTGTTCGATCGCCTTGACGTAGGCCAGCTGGCTGGCGGTCTTGGCCAGCACGGGCGGCTTCTTGCCGGAGGTCTGGATGCGCGTCTCCTTGAGGGTCGGCAGCGGGCGGGCGCCGCCGTCGGGGTCCGAGACCGACCGGAGCGCGTAGTTGAATTCGAACTTCCGGATCTGGATGCCCTGCTGACGGGCGGCGTCGAGCTGCTCCAGCGCGCGGCGGGCGCGGTCAATGGCCTCCGGCTCGCCGTCGATGCGCAGCCAAGCCTCTCGGGCGGTGACCTTGACCCCGAGCGTTTCCTCGAAATGCCGCAGCAGCCCGAGGTCGCCCCCGTAGAGCGCCTGGGCGGCGCGCGGGCTCTCGAAATGCAGCGTCAGGGTCCGGGCCGCGTTCTCCCCGGCCGGGGTGGAGGCCGGGGTGTCGATGGCGGATGAGGCGCTCACCGGTAGGCGTAGACCAACCCCCAGGGCGTGCGCTCGCGGGGTGACTTCTCGACCTTCACGATCAAGAAGTAGGAGCCGGTCTTCTTCGGCTTGATCATCGCCCCGGCAAACGCCCCCAGCACCTTGTTGTCGCCGCTGGAGGATTTCTGCCAGGCGTCGTTTTCGACCAGATTGCCTTCCCGGTCGTAGATGTGGATGGAGATGACGGCACCCTTCACCTCGGTGCCCATGGTGAACCAGTACTCGTTCCCCTTGAACAGCTGCTGGGAGATGGCCTTCTGCTGGCCGACGGGCAGATCTCCGCCCCAGGTGTCCTCGCGCAGGGTGTAGCCGTCCTTGACGTAGGGCGTCATGGCCTCCAGCGCGAAGGACAGGGCATCGTCCACGGTGGCCCGGAGGGGTCCGGCACAGAGCAGGACCGCGAGGGCGGCGGCGAAAAGGGAGAGTTTTTTCACGGCGGAAAAAGGTGGAATTCCGGGGGGACGGGGCGGGCCTCAGTTGTCGACCGGGGAGATGGCCCGAACGAGTCCGCGGGTGATGCCGTTGAGCTTCTCCACCACCGGCTTGGAAATCGTGCCCTCCTCGGGGATGAGAGGCTTCACATTGGCCATCTCAGCACGAATCCTGCCCACCAGCGCATCGCTTTTCAGGCGCGGGGACATGGCGTTGAGCTGACGCTCGAAGAGCTTCACCAGCTGCGGCTGGGCCAGCAGTTCGGCCCGGTCGGCCGAGTAGTCGCGCAGGACGAGCGCGGTGAGGGCTTCCGTGCCGCGGAGCCAGCCGCCGATGGAGACGAGCTGCGAAAGCTCCTGGTCCTTCAGCCGGTCCATGGCCTGGCGGACGTCGCGCTGGGTGTAGTCCAACTCGCGCCGGACCAGCTTCCAGTCGCGCTTTTGGGCGCCGTCGATGATGCTGTTGCAGTGGGCCAGGACGACCTCGCGGACGTTGATGGCTCCGGCCAGATCGAGCACTGTCTTGCCAATCTCCTGCACCCGTTCGGCGTCCTGCGCCTGCACGGCCAGGAAGCCGTCGGCGATGACGCTGCCGAGGAGCAGGGCGATCTGCGGGCGGCCCGAGCGGGTCTTGGTGAACGACTGACGCAACTCCGAGCGCCAGGCGACGGTGCCGAGCTTGTCGAGGGCGTTGAACACTTCGCTCGGAACGGGCACGACCACGTCATCCACTTCCGTTGCCGGGAAGGAGTGCAGGTCGATCTTGGCGGCGGGCTGCGCGCGCGATTCCGAGGCACTGACGAAACTGGCCGCGAGGAGCGCAGCGAGAACAGCGGAGAGAATTTTCATTCAGAACCTGAGGGTGGGTGCCGCCGGGCAATCCCGCTCGGCACAGGGGAGAAAGCAACCATGGCGGCGGGATGGCGTCAACGGCGGTTCGGACGCCAGCCCGTGTGCGGATGGCCACGCGGGCGCAAAATCGCCGCCGACAGCGCGCTCGAAATCACTTGTCGCTGACCAGCAGCGTAGGGCCCTCGGGGGAGCTCGCGCCGCCCTTCTTCTCGATGGTGACCCGGATCTCGCCAAGGCGTGCCAGCCGCTGGGGCGCCCGCAGATTGGCGGGCCGTTTGGCGGAGGCGAGGCCCAGCGAGACCGGCTGCGGCATGGAGGGGTCGAGCGCCCAGACCTGGCAGTCCTGATCGGGCGGCAGCGGTGGCAGATTCTGCAGCGCGATGAGCCCCACCTGCTTCGAAGGGTCCCAGACGAACAGCCCGCGCAGCGGCTGGCCTGGTTCATCGTCCCCGGCCACGGCCGGACGCAGCACCTGGATCTGCAGGCGTGAGAGGTGGTCGCCGCCCTGCAGGGCCAGCAGTTCGGCGGTCGTGTTCTCGAGATTCTGCCGCAGGGTGTCACGCTCCTTCTCGAGCGAGGATTTGCGGGCTGTCAGCTCGCCGATGACCCGGAGGTTTTCGTTCTGGGAGGCCCGGATGGCCTCGGTCAGACCATTCTGCAGCGAGGTCACGGTCGACTGCGCGGAATGCAGCTCTGTGCGCAGATGGCTGTTGTCGGCCGCCACCACGGCGCGCGACTGCAACAGCGGGGTGGCCCAGCCGGCCCCGGCGGCCACCAACACCAGGGCGCCGATGACGGCGGCAAAGCCCCATCCGCCCTGCCCGGCGAGTGCGGCCGCGATGATGCCCCCCTCGGGCTTGAGCGCCGGGGCGGGCGCGGGCGGACGCGCGGCCGGCAGCGGTTCGGTCGGGGCCGGGGCGGGGGTTGGCGTCGTGGACGGCACGACGAGCGAAGACGCCACGGCTGCGAAGAGCGCCTGCCGTACCGTCTCGGAGGCCCGGTGCACCCCGGGCTCGAGCCCCTGCATGATCCGCTCGAGCCGGGCGTTGGCCTCGACCGCATAGGCCGCCACTGCGGGGTCGGCTTCGCGCAGCGCTTCGTAGGCCTGGCGCGCTTCTGGGCCAAGCTCCGCCAGCAGGAAGAGAGCGGTCTGCTCCTGTTTCTCGGGATCCAACATGAGAGGGGGCGGACACTGTACGCAATCTCCGTGCCTCGTCATCTCTGCTCGCCGGACGAAGATTTCGCTGGCGGCGTGGTCGCCCCGACTCAGGGCCGCAGCGCTCGGATGACGGCGCTGCTCGCCGCGAGCGCCTCCCGCACCCGGCGGGCGAAGGCCACCGCGTGGGGGCCGTCGCCATGGATGCAGACGGTATCGGCTCTCAGCCGCACCTCAGTCCCGTCCACCGCCCGGACGCGGCTCTCATGGACGAGCTGCAACACCTGGTCCACGGCGGACTCCTCGTCCTCCAGCAGTGCGTGCGGCGAGCTGCGGGGAGTCAGGGTGCCGTCGGGCTGATAGGTGCGATCGGCGAAGACCTCATGCGCCACGGCCAGTCCGACCGCCTCGGCGGCGTGCAGGGAGACGCTCCCGGCCAAACCGAAGAGCAGGAGGGAGCGGTCGAATTCCGCCACGGTCTCCGCCAGCGTGCGGGCCACGGCGGGGTCGGCAGCCGACAGATTGTACAACGCGCCGTGGGGTTTGACGTGGCGCAGGGGCGCGCAGTCGGCCAGCGCCTCCAACTGGCCCAGGACGAGCCGGCGCAGGGATGAGGGGTCGAGCGCCACCGGCAGACGGCCGAAGTTGGCCCGGTCGGCATAGCCCGGATGCGCGCCGATCGCCACGCCGTGGCGCTGCGCGAGGGCGCAGGTCGCGGCCATGCTGGCGGCATCGCCGGCGTGGGCGCCGCAGGCGATGTTGGCGGAGGTGACCAGCGGGAGGAGTTCGGCGTCGTGGCCGGTGCCCTCGCCGCAGTCGCAGTTGAGGTCGATTTCCGGCACGGCGGCGCGCTCAGCTGCCCGCCAGCGAGGGCTCGCGGTCAAAGGGTTCGCCGACCACCGAGGCCACGGCCTTGAGCAGGCTCTGCTGCAGGGCGGGGTCCGTGATCATCAGGTCCGAAGTGGTCACGTTCAACGACTTGATCCCCGACTCGCGCAGCTGATGCATCGGGATCTTCAGGAACGTGCGATAGACCGCCAGCTGGCCTTTGGGCCCGCCGCCGGCGCGGTCCATCACGAAATCCAGCACCTCGCGCAGCGGCAAGGGCGACGCCGGCGGCGGGGTCGCCGGAACGGGCGCGGGAGAGGCGGATGGAACGGCCGTGGCTACCGGCGTGGCCGCGGGCAGTTCCGGCACGGGCGGTGCGGGCGGCGGAGGCGGGGCCTCCACGAAGACCGGCGCGGACAATTCGGCGACGACTGCGGCCGGAGCCTCCTCCGCCGGCATGGGCTCGAAGATCTCGACCCCCTCGTCATCGTCCTCCCGGAAGCGGTGGCAGTATTCCTCCCAGCTGTACTCGTTGCGGCGGATGAGGCCGAGCTGCAGCAGCTTCTCGATCGAGGCCTCGGTGCTCGGCTGATCCCATTCCCCTTCGTCCAGGATTTCCCCGATGGTGTGCCATCCGTCGATCGATTCCAGCAGCATCCATTCGCCGGGGCGGAGGCGGAGGCCGTCGCCACGGGTATTCCAATCGTCGGCGCGTTCGAAGATGTCGGTGCGTTTCATGTGGGCTGTCCGTCGGCTTCGAGGGTGAAACCGAGCTGGCTGGCGTGTCCGAGCATGGTAAACGGCATCGTGAGATGGGAAAAGGGCCACTCCACTCTCACCGCTTCGTCGGCCGTCATCGCGATGGGCGTGGAAAGCCCGAATTTGCCCCCGAAATGCTCGCGGGCGTGGGTGGCGATGGTGCCGGCGATCTCGCCCACGAAATCGCGGCAGGTGTCCGCATTCTGCACCGCTTCGCCCACCTGCGTGAGCAACTGGCGCAGCAGGGGCTCGGGCATGCTGAGGAAGACGAAGCCGGTCTGCTGCCCGGTCATGCGAATGAGACCGGTGAAATCGGAGAACGCCGGCGTGCCGAAGCCGAGCTGGGCGGGGTCGAAACTGACCGGTTCGCTGGTCGTGCGCTCGAAGTAGCGTCGCGTGATCTCGGCGAAATGGGCCAGTTCGTCCTCCTCGAAGCCGTTCATGGGCCGCATCCTACTGCTCCAGTCCGAGGCAGACCACCAAATACGCACGTCCGCCGCGCCAGTCGAAGGCCGTAACGCGCACCTCGGCGCCGCGGTCCAGGGGCAGCTCGGCGGGACGCCCGGAAATGCAGGTGGGAACGGAAATGCGGAAGTTGGCCCCGAGCTCGCGCCGGGCATTGCCGACCACCGTGTTGGCCGCCTCGCCGGTCATGTCGGCACAATGCGCCAGGGTGGGCTGCGCCACGCCCAGCCGGCGGGCCAGCGACTGGGCCAGACGCTCTTCCAGGCTGAAGACGATGACACCCTGCTGATCGCCCGAGACTTCGATGCGGGCGGCGTGGTCGAGCAGCACCTCCCGGGCGCGGCCGGGCAGGAGCGGAACCGTACTGCCGACGATGGGGGCCTCGTCACCGGCACCGCGGAAGAAGCGGGTGGCGCTGGCGACGAGGCGCCCCAGGACTTCGTCGCGGCTGGGCTTTTTCATCAGTCGAGCAGTTCGTCGAGCGCCAGGCGCAGGTCCTCGGGCGTGAAGGGTTTGAGCACGAAGCCCTCCGCCCCCCGGCGAACGGCCTCCACGGCCGTCTGCTTGTCGGCCAACGCGGTCACGATCAGGATCTTGATCCGCGGGCGCGCGGCGGTGATTTGGTCGACCGCCGACAAGCCGTCGAGTTCCGGCATGGTGATGTCCATGGTCACGACGTCCGGATTCCAAGCCAGCGCGGAAGCCACCGCGCTGACGCCGTCGGCCGCCTGCCGCACTTCCGTGAAGCGGTGCCCGCGCAGGATGCCCTGGATGGTTTCCCGGATGATGTGGGAATCGTCCACGATGAGAAGCTTCATGGGAGGTGGCCGTTGGCGCCGGACGCCGTCGGGGCGGGTTGGATGGGCAGCACGATGCTCAGCCGGAGCGAGCGTCCCGGCTCGCTGCTGACGGAGATGCCGCCGCCCAGGTCGTCGATCACCCGACGACGGACGAAATTCAACCCCGCACCGTGGCCGGAGTGGGTCGTCTCCGTCGTCGCGGTGGAAAATCCGGGCTCGAAGATGAAGGCGTGCAGCTGCTCGTCGGTCAGCTGCTCGGCGGCTTCGCGGGAGACCAGACCGAGCGCGATGGCCCGCTCGCGCACCGCCGCCACCTTGATTCCGCCGCCATCGTCCTCCACCTGCAGGCGGTAGATGCTCCGGCCGTCCCCGCGGTCATCGAGCCGACCGCTCAGGCGCAGCAGTCCGAGCGGGGGCTTGCCGGCCACGGCGCGGGTTTTCGGGTCTTCGATCCCGTGGACGACCGCATTGCGCGCCAGCTGGATGAGGAGGTCGTGCACCAGCAATCGGTGCTCGGCCGGGATGTCGGCCGAGCGGAACTCCTGCGCCTCGATCCGCACGTTGCGGCCGTGCTTGAGCGCCGTGGCGTGGACGAACGAGGCCAGGCTGTCGACGATGGGATCGCCCCCTTCCGAGCGGGCGAAGGCGCGCAGGCGGCCGGCGAGGTCGTTGCCCTCGTCCAGCGAGGCGCGGAATTCCTCCAGCCGGTCCTCCACCTCCATCAAGGCGGTGTTGGTCAGCTCCGGCCGCGCGAGGAGGCTGCGGATCTCGTCCTCGAATTCGTGCGCCGCCCGCTCGAAGGTGGCCAGCGCGAGCACGGAAGCATTTCCCTTCACGTTGTGCACCGCGGCCAGGATGTCGTGGAGCCGGGCGCGCAGCGTGGCCTCGGTCACCGGCGCGGGCGTCGGCATGGGCGTGCCCTGGTGCACCGCGCTCTCCAGTCGGAAGGCGCTGTCCACCCGCGCCAATTCGCGGCGGGCGTGGCCCAGGAAGTCCTCCAGCGCTTTCGGATCCAGGTGCAGGATGCCGAGCAACAGCTCCAACTGCCGCTCCCGGCGGGCTTCCTCGGCCCGCTGCGCCTGTTCCTGCCGCACTTCGGGTGTGACGTCGCGCACACTGACGAGCAGGCGGATGATGCGTTCGCCGTCGAGGATGCGGCGAAAGGCGAACTCATAGATGCACTCGGTCACCCCGGTGGGATCCGAGAAGGTCAGCTCGATGCGGGCGAGGGGATTGATCCGGGCCAGTGCCCGCTCCTTCTTGGCCGCATTGAACAGCAAGTCGAGGTAGTCGCAGACCGGCCGGAACATCCCGCCGTGCAGAAGCGGCCGAAGCAGGTCGCGGAAGTCGCAGCCAGCGAGATCCTCCCGACGGAAAAGACGGCGCAGTTCGTCGGAATACTGCCGGCCGATGAGGAAGGTGGGATCGAGCAGCAGCAGTCCCTGGTGCACGGTCGTCAGGATGAGATCGGCCTCCTGCTTGGCCGTGGCCAGGACGCCCGCGCTGATCTGGAGTTGCTCGTTCGAATGCTGCAGCCGATCGGCGAAGGCATCGAGCGCGCGCTCGCTCTGTCGCACCCGGGCCATGAAGACGTAGAGCAGTGCCCCGAAGGCCAGCAGGGCACCTGCGCCCGCCAGCATCTGATAGCGGCGGAGACGGGTGGTCTCGCGCCGCGCGCTCTCCTCCATCCGGGCGGCCAGATCCCCGAGCAGCCCGAGCATGACCGCGTTGTGCTCGCGGGCGGCGGTCAGGCCGGTGGTGAGCTGTTCGTCACTCACGCCACCGCGCTGACGGGCGACCGGCAGCAGCCGGTCCCGGTACGGCCCCCAGACGAAGCTGGCCTGGGCCAGGAGGTCGCGAGCGTCTCCCGGAGTGAGCGCGCGGACGGCCACGATGCGGCCTTCCCCGCGCACCTCGCCGCCCCGATCGAAGGCAGTGAGGATGGCCTCGAACTGTTCGACTGTCGCCTGCAGATCACCTTGCTGCGCCGCGTAGTCGGCGCCCTTTCCGCGGGCCTCGCGCAGTTGCAGCAGGGCCAGCGGAATGCGCTCGAGGAGGGCCCGCTGCCGGCCGGCCAGCGCGAGGGCCCTGGAATTCTCGTCCAGGCGGTAGGAGGAGAGGTAGTTGAGCGCCAGGACCGTCAGGACCAGCGCCAGATTGAAGATCACCAGCGTGATGACCAAGGGCCAGTAGCGCCGGGCCGAGGGACGCCGGGGCGCCTCCGGCAACAGCGGAGTGAGCAGCGGGGTGGGGATGGCGGAGGCCATCGCGCGCTCAGCCTTCCGCCGTCACGGCGGTGGCGGCCTTCAGCAGGTCGCGGATTTCCCCGCGGGTCAGCTTGCGGAACTGTCCGGAAGGCAGGCGGCGGTCGGTCAGCGGCCCGATCCGCACGCGGACCAGCCGTCGCACCCGGTAGTTCAGCGCCAGGAACATGAGGCGAATCTGACGCTTGAGCCCCTGGCGCAGGACCACCCCGACGGAAGTCCCCGGCAGCGGCAGAATGCGCTCGGCCCGGGCCCGCACGCGCTTGGGTGCCTCGGTCGGGGCGGCGGCGCCCGGGCGCGGTTCCTCGGGAGCAATGAAGACGCCCTTCAGAAGACGCGGCGCGTCGGCCGGGTCGAAGGCGCGGTCGAGCGTGACCACGTATTCCTTCTCGACCTTGTAGCGCGGATGCGTCAGGCGCAGGGCGAAGTCCCCGTCGTTGGTGAGAATGAGCAGCCCCTCGCTGTCGTAGTCGAGCCGGCCCGCGTGCGCCACTCGCGGCCAGCCCTCCGGCAGGAGGTCGAAAACGGTCGGCCGATTCTGTCCGGGCTCGTCCTTGGCCGCGCAGAGGTATCCCTTGGGCTTGTTCAGGAGCAGATACATCTTGTCCTCCGCCCCCAGGCGCTGACCGCCGACCACCACTTCGTCGGCCTCCGTCACCGACGTGGCCAGCTCGGTGCAGACCCGGCCATTGACCAAGACCTGCCCTCCGGTGATGAGCTGTTCGACCGATCGGCGCGAGCCCAGGCCCGCCGAGGCGAGGAATTTGTTCAGGCGCACCCCGGCGGCGGCGGGGCGGACTGGTGCGGAACTGGGTCGGGCAGGCTTCAAGGTCGGAATTGCGGCGGGTTCAGCGAGGTACTTGGCACAAAGCGCGGAATAAGACAGTATCGCTGCATGGCCGCCCCCATGCACCCGCGCCTCACCCGGTTTTTTGCCGCCCGTTCGAAGAACGCCCGCGCGCAGGCGCCGCTCCTCTTCATCCTCGGCCCCTGTGTGATCGAGTCGGACAAGATGATCCGCCGTCACGCGGAGAAAATCGGCTCGATCTGCAAGGAGCTGAAGGCCGAGCTGGTCCTGAAGGCCTCCTACGACAAGGCCAACCGCACCTCCGGCAAGTCCTTCCGTTCCGCCATGCCGCCACGGGAGGCCTGCCAGCTCCTGGCGGAACTGGGCAAGGAGATCGGCGCGCCGGTCACCACGGACATCCATTCCCCGGCCGAGGCGGAGATGGCGGCGGAGTTCATCGACATCCTGCAGATTCCCGCCTTCCTCTGCCGCCAGACCGACCTCCTGGCCGCCGCCTCCAGGACGGGCCGGGTGCTGAATGTGAAGAAGGGACAATTCCTGGCCCCCTGGGACGTGAAGCACATCGTCGAGAAGCTCGATCAGTTTCAGGCGCGCAACTACATCATCACCGAGCGCGGTACGACCTTCGGCTACAACAACCTGGTGGCCGACATGCGCTCGCTGCACTGGATGCGCGAGACCGGCCTCAAGGTCTGCTTCGACGCCACCCACAGCGTCCAGCGCCCGGGTGGCCAGGGCGACATGACCGGCGGCGACGGCGAGCTCGCCCCCGTGCTGGCCCGCGCGGCCGTGGCGGCGGGGGTCGATGCGGTCTTCATCGAGACTCACGAGAATCCCATCAAGGCGCTCTCGGACGGCCCCAACCAGGTGCCGCTGCGCCAGCTTTCGGCCGTGCTCGACAGCCTCATTCGCATCCATGAAGCGCTCGGCCAGGCCTAGTCGCCGCCGTCTCGCCGCCGCGCTCCTCGCCCCGCTGGCGCTGGTGTCGGCGCAGGAGCCGACGCCCACGCCGGCCGCCACGCCGGCGCTCAAGCCGTTGAATGTGCCGCTGCCGATCGGTCAGCAGGCGGCCGGCATCAAGATTCCGCAATTCAACCTCAGCGGCCAGATCCTCTCGCAGCTGATGGCCGGCAACATCCAGCGGGTGGACGAGGAGTTTCTACGCATCAAGGAACTGAAGCTCGACCTCTTCGACGAGGGCGGGAAGAGCGAGTTCGTCATCAACCTGCCCGCCTCGCTCTTCAGCGTGAAGACGCGCATCCTGACCAGCGAGCAGCCCGTCTACATCAAGCACAAGGACTTCGACCTGACCGGGGCCAAGCTGGAATTCAACACCGCCACCCGCAAAGGCCGGCTCCTGGGCCCGGTGACGATGAAAATCCGGGACATCGAGCGCTTTTCGGACAAGAAACCCGAAGCCGAGTCCAAGCCAGCCGCCGAGGGAGAGGCCACCCCTGCGCCGAGCCCGGCGGCCCCGGAAAAACGCTGAGCTTCCCGCGCCCCTTCCCAAGTTCCCGACTCCGCGTCACCTTCGCCTTCCCTATGAAGAAATTTCCCTCCTTCCTCGCCGTCATCCTCGCGGCCAGCCTGGGCCCCGATCTCGGCGCGCAGGAGGCGAAGAAGGCCGCGGCCAGCGGCACGCCGGTCGAGACCGAAATCCAGTCGGAAGGCGAGGCGACGTTCGACGCCGAGGCGCACACCGCCAGCTTCACCGGCGGGGTCACGGTGACCGACACGCGCTTCAAGATGAAGTCGGAGAAGCTGACGGTCTTCCTGACCAAGCCGGCCAAGGACGCGCCCAAGTCCGAGACCAAGCCCGAGGGTCTGGGCGGGGGCGTGGAGCGCGCCGTGGCCGAGGGCGGCGTGACCATAGAGCAGGCGCCCAAACCGGGTCAGCCCGATGGTCAGCAGGTCACCGGTCGCGCGGCCAAGGCGGTTTTCGAACCCAAGACCGGCCAGGTCACGCTGAGCGGCAGCCCGGTCGTGCGCCGCGGGGTCAATGAGCACATCGGCACCTCGCCGAACACCGTCATGATCATCGGCCGCGACGGCAGTTTGCGCACCAGCGGTCCGAGCCGGACGATGCTGCGCGACACCGGCAAATCGGGCGATCTGACCGCGCCGGCCAAGAAGCCATGAGCAGTACCGCCACCGCCGAAGCGCCCAAAGCCGAAGCTCCGCCCGCGGCCTCCGCCACGCTGCTGGAGACGCGTGACCTCGTGAAGATCTACGGGGGCCGCACGGTGGTGAACAAGGTCAGCATCAAGGTGGCGCAGGGCGAGATCGTCGGCCTGCTCGGTCCCAACGGCGCGGGCAAGACGACCAGCTTCTACATGGTGGTCGGCCTGGTGCCGCCCAACTCGGGCACGGTCCATTTCAAGGGGGAGGACGTGACCTCGCTGCCGATGTTCCGCCGCGCCCGGTTGGGCATGGGCTACCTGCCGCAGGAGGAGAGCATTTTCCGCAAGCTGACGGTGGAGGAGAATCTCCTTGCCATCCTCGAGACGCTGCCGATTTCGAAGGCCGAGCGGAAGGAGCGCTGCGCGAAGCTGCTGGCGCAGTTTGGGATCGAGTCGGTGGCCAAGAACCGCGCTCTGACGCTCTCCGGCGGCGAAAAGCGGCGGCTGACCATCGCGCGTTCGCTCATCACCAGCCCGAGCCTGCTGATGCTCGACGAGCCCTTCAGCGGGGTCGACCCGATCGCGGTGCAGGAGGTGCAGCAGATCATCCTGCGTCTGCGGCAGGAGGGGCTCGGCATTCTCATCACCGACCACAACGTGCGGGAGACGCTCTCCATCGTGGATCGCGCCTGCCTCATCTACGAAGGCTCCGTCCTGCGCGAGGGCACCAAGGATTTCCTGGCCAACGACCCGGAGAGCAAACGGCTCTACCTCGGCGAGGACTTCGAATTCTGACCCGCCCCCGGACCGTCGTGAACTGCGGGCGCGAGACGCTTTTTGGCGCTTGGCCGGAGGCGCGAGCCCGGCGATGCTGACCCTTCATGGCTGCCAGTCTTCTCTCCGCCTCGACCCGCACCGTGGTGCGCCAGCGTCATGCGCTCATCGCGCCCGATGGTCACGTCGCCAGCAACCTGCCGGGCTGGAAGGAGTCGCGCTGCGTCGTGCTGGTCTCGGCCGCCATGGGCGCCCACTTCTCTCAGTTCCTGGTGGAGATGAGCGGCAAGGGCGAAGGCCGCGGCGCCACCGGGCCGCGGGAGTGCTTCATTTATCTGGTCTCCGGCAGCGTGGAGCTGACCCTGGGCGCGTCGAACGGCAAGAATCTCCTGCGCACCGGCGGCTACGTCTTTCTGCCGCCGAACACCACCTGGCACGTCTCGGCCGCCGGCGGGGCGCAGTTGCTCATCTTCGAGAAGACCTACGAGCCGCAGGAAGGGGTGGATCTGCCGGGCGTGTTCATCTGGCGCGAGCAGGAGGTGCCGGGCGCGGCGTTTTTGGGCGATCCCGATGCGATGCTGCAGGTGCTGCTCCCCGACCGTCCCGAGTTCGACCTGGCCGTGAACATTTTCCGCTACAAGCCCGGCGCGCGCCTGCCCTTCGTGGAGACGCACATCATGGAGCACGGGCTGCTCATGCTGGGCGGCGAAGGCATCTACCGGCTGGAGGAGCAGTGGTATCCGGTGCAGGCGGGCGATGCCATCTGGATGGCGCCCTACTGCCCGCAGTGGTTCGCCGCCACCGGCAAGACGCCGGCGGCTTACATCTACTACAAGGACATCAACCGGCCGGTCCTCCCGGTCTGAGCACGACATGACGGAAGAATCCCTGCACTCGCGCGCCGGCATCGGCATCGACTTCGGCGGCACCACGGTGAAGATCGGCCTGATCGCGGCCGGCCGCATTCTCGAGAAGCGGCCACCGCTGCCGACCCAGACGTTTTCCTCGGCCAATGCGCTCATCGACGCCATGCTGCAGGAGGTCGAGGCCCTGCGCGCGCTACATCCAACGACGCCGGCCGAGGCGATCGGCGTGGGCCTCCCCGGCCTGGTCGACCGCGAGCATGGCATCATCCACGGCCTGACCAACGTGCCCGGCTGGGACGAGGTGCCGCTGCGCGACATCCTGCGCAAACGCTCCGGCCTGCGCACGGAATTGGAGAACGACGCCAAGGCCATGACCTACGCCGAGTGGAAGCATGGCGCCGCCAAGGGGCGGAAGAATGTGATCTGCGTCACGCTCGGCACCGGCGTCGGCGGCGGGCTGGTGCTCGACGGCCGACTTTACCGCGGTGCCCAAGGCGGCGCGGGCGAGATCGGTCAGATGGGCATCAAGGCCAACGGCAAGCCCGGAAACTACGGCAACAAGGGCGCGCTGGAGAAATACGTCGGCAATCGCCAGATCGTGGACCGGGCCCGCGAGCTCTACGCTGCGGCGGGCCGTCAGCTCGATGGCGAGGTCACTCCGCTGACCCTGGAGCAGGCGGCCAAGGCGGGCGATGCCGTGGCCATCGCGCTCTGGGAGGAGATCGGCACCCATGTCGGCTTCCAGCTGGCCAATCTCGTCTGGCTGCTCAACCCCGACGCCATCGTCATCGGCGGCGGCGTGGCCAAGGCAGGCGACCTGATCTTCGAGCCCGTCCGGCGCGAGATCGCGAACCGCTGCAGCGCCGTCCTGGTGGAGCACCTGGCCATCGTCCCCGCCACCCTCGGCAGCGACGCCGGGCTCATCGGCGCGGCGCAGCTCGGGCTGGACGCTTGCTGAAGGAGCGGGGTCCAGCGGAGGTTCACGCGAAGGCGCGAAGGGGGCGAAGACGCGAAGGAAAACAGGAGGAAGAACTGGCTGATTTGCGCAGGATGGTGCGACGCGCGACACCTGCTTCCATTTCCTGCCTTCCTTCGCACCTTCGCCCCCTTCGCGCCTTCGCGTGAACCTCCGCCGGACGCCTCGTCTGCCCGCTGGCTCAACGCCCTTTCTGCTCCGCGTCCAGCGTGGTCAGCAGGGCATGGGCCGCGGTGATGCGCGCGGGGCCGGGCACGAAACGATTCGTCAGCACGACGATGCCGATCCGGCGGGCGGGCACATGCAGGACATAGGCCGAGAAGCCGTTGGTCGCGCCGGTCTTGTTGAAGAGCGTCGGCCCCTCCGGTGCGCGCGGCGGTACGAGCGCGCTGGCGGGATTGGGTTTCTGAGAAATTTCGGACGAGTTGCCCGCCAGCAGACGCTCCAAGGGCGTGGGATACGGATATTGCTCCCAGCCGAGCCCCTGCACCATCTCGCCGACACGGAAGTGGCCGAGCTGGGTAGCCGCAATCGCCTCGCGCAGGGGCGACGCCAATTTCGAAGGATCCATCTGCGCTTCGAGGTAGCGCACGAGATCCTCCGCGCAGGTTTTCACGCCATATGCCTCCAGGTCGAAGACCCCGCGGCCGACGCGGATGGGCTTTTCGCCGTCGTGACCCCACGCGTAGTCGGCCATGGCCGCTTCGGGCACGCGGAGATACGTGTGGCCGAGTCCCAGCGGCCTGAGCACCTCGCGCTGCAGCTGCGCCGCGTAGTCGCCGCCGAGCGCGACGCCAGCGAGGTGTCCGAACAGGCCGATGCTGCCGTTGGAATAGCGGCGCTGCACGCCCGGCGCGGCCTCGGGCTGCCAGGCGCGCAGGTAGGCAAAGAAATCGGGCAATGACTTCACCTGCGCGGGCAGCTGCAGGGGAAGCCCGCCGGCGGTGTAGGTGGCGAGATGCAGCAGCGTGGCCGCATCGACCGGCGCGCCCTGCAGCTCGGAGGCGAATTTGCTCGGGTGGTCGGACCAGCGGAGTCGCCCCCGCTGCTCGGCCACCGCGCCGAGCGTGGCGGTGAAGGTTTTGCTGACCGAGCCGATCTCGAACAGCGTCCGCGGCGTGACCGGGCGGCCGTCCTGGCGCGCCGTCACGCCGTAGCAGAAGAACTCCGCCCGCCCGCCCACGGTCAGGCCGATCGCCACGCCGGGCGCATCGTGCTCCTTGAGCAGCGGCTGCACCGCGGCGTCGACGGCCTGGCGCCAGGCGGCTGGCGGCTCGGCGCCGGGCAGGGACGGGGAGACGAGCAGCGCGAGCGTGACCGCGGCGAACGTGCGGCCGGAGACGGGGAGAATCGGCATGAGGCGAAGACCCTACGCGCTCCCGGCCCGGCGCAATTCGCCTCGGCCCGCCGTTTTTGAGTTTCGAGGGCGCCGGATTTCTTGGAAACTCGAGCACCCTCGCCCCAACCCCCCGCCCGATGCCCGATTATCCCAAGCTCAACTTCAACCAGTGGCTGCAGGACAACGCCGCGCTGCTGCAGCCCCCGGTCAGCAACCGCCAGCTCTTCCGCGACGCGCTCGATGCCATCGTCTTCGTCTCCGGCGGCCCGAACACGCGCAACGATTTCCACGTCAATCCGACCGAGGAGCTGTTCTACCAGCTGAAAGGCGACATCGCCGTGCGCGTGCGACCGCTCGATGGCTCGCAGCCCGAGGACGTGATCGTGAAGGAGGGCGAGATGTTCCTCCTCCCCCGCTGGGTGCCGCATCGCCCGCAGCGCCCGGCCGGCACGCTCGGCCTCATCGTGGAGTTCCCGCGCGGATTCGATGCCAAGGGCAAGCCGCAGAAGGACGGCCTGCGCTGGTATTGCCCACAATGCGACGCGCTGGTGCACGAGGCCAAGTGGGTGCTGAAGAAGATCGATGAGGATCTGAAGGTCATCATGGAGGCGTTCTGGTCCGGCCCCGAGAAGCGCCGCACTTGCAGGAAGTGCGGCCACGTCATCCAACGCGCCGGCGCCATCCAGCTGGCGAAAGGCAAGGTTACCGCCGCGCCCGCCAAAGCCCGCCCCGCCGCCGCGCGCACCGTCAAAGCCAAAGCCAAGTCCACCGCCAAGCCTGCCGCCAAAAAACGCGGATAGCGCGCAGCGCCTCTCCAGCCTTAGACCTTTTTCTTTAGCACGGTTTGAATCTTGCTTCTTACCTCTTGAATCTTCCCACCCGTGCGTCTCGACCTCCACACCCACCTGCTGCCCGCCCGCTGGCCGAATTGGACCGAGCGCTCGGGCTACGCGGGCTGGATCGAGCTGGCGCATGACGCTCCCGGCTGCGCTGCCTGCGAAGCCCGCATGCAGCGCTCGGAGGCGGATGGCTCGCGCACGAGCTTTCGCGACGTGCGGGCCAACCTGTGGGATCCGCAGGTGCGGTTGGCGGAGATGGATGCCACCGGGGTGGACGTGCAGGCGCTCTCGACCGTGCCGGTGATGTTCTCGTATTGGGCGCGGGCGAGCGATGCCTACGATCTCGCCCGGCTGCTCAACGATCACCTCGCGGAAGTGGTGGCCACACATCCGGGACGCTTCGTCGGCCTCGGGACGGTGCCGCTGCAGGATCCGGCGCTGGCCATTCGCGAGCTCGAGCGCTGCGTGCTCGCGCTCGGTCTGCCGGGCCTACAGATCGGCACCAACGTCAACGGCCTCAACCTCGACGATCCCTCGGTCGTCGAGGTGCTGACCGCCGCGGAGGCGCTCGGCGCCTGCATCTTCGTGCATCCGTGGGACATGATCCAGGCCAGCACCCACGCCCGCGCTGCGGCCAGCTCGGCCACGGTGCAGCGGATGGGACGTTACTGGATGCCCTGGCTGGTCGGGATGCCGGCGGAGACGTGCATCGCCATTGCCTCGGTGCTCTTCGGCGGCGTGCTCGATCGCCTGCCGCGACTGCGCCTGTGCTTCGCGCATGGCGGCGGCTCGTTTCCAGGCACGGTCGGTCGGCTCAGCCACGGCCGCGCCTGCCGGCCCGATCTCTTCCCGGCGGAGGCGCGCGACCCGCGTGACTATCTCGCCACGCCGGAAGCGCCGGCGCGGTTCTTCGTCGATTCGCTCGTGCACGATGCCGACGCCCTGCGCCTGCTCGTGCGCCAGTTCGGGTCGCGCCGCGTCGCCCTCGGCTCGGACTATCCGTTCCCGCTCGGCGAGGAGCGGCCGGGCGAGCTGATCGAGAGCCTGCGCGGGGAGTTCGGCGCGCAGGCGACGGAGGATCTCCTCGCGGGCGCCGCGCAGGAGTTCCTCAACCGCCGCTTCGCATGACCGATCGCGCCCGCTGGGACTCGACCTGGAGCGGGCTGGGCCTCACTCCGCCGTCGGGCGCGTTCGAAGACGTGGTCGCGAGAATGAGCGAGCGACACCGCGCCTACCACGATCTGCAGCACCTGCGGGAGTGCTTTGCGCGGCTCGACGAAGCGCGCGCGTTGGTGCAGGCCCCGGCCGAGGTGGAATGTGCGATTTGGTACCACGACGCCGTCTATGCGGCGAGCCGCTCGGACAACGAAGCGCGCAGCGCCGAACTCGCGGTCGAGGCACTGCGGGCCGCCGGCGCGGATGCGGGGGCGGTGGCGCGGGTCGAGAGGCACATTCTCGCCACCCGGCAGCACTTGCCCGGCGCGGAGGGCGACACCGCCTGGATGATCGATGTCGATCTCGCCATCCTGGGCACCGAGCCCGCGCGCTTCGCCGAGTACGAGCAGCAGGTCCGGCGCGAGTATCGCTGGGTCCCCGGCTTTCTCTTCCGTCGCAAGCGCCGCGAGTTCCTGCGCGCGCTGCTGGCGCGGCCAGCCATCTTCCAGACGCCCTTCTTCCACGAGCGGCTGGAGGCCGCGGCCAGGCGGAATCTGGCGGCGGCGGTCGCTTAGTTGGGTGCAGAGATTTTTTGCCTCAAAGAACTCAGAGAACACAAAGAACTCAGAAGCAGTATTCTTCTTTGCGTTCTTTGAGTTCTTTGAGGCCAGAGTTTCACCGTCTCCGAACGTGGCGTGCACTCAACCTTTGCCGCCAGCGAGCTTCACGGCTTCCGGCGAGCGGCGTAGCGCATACATGGCCCAAGCCCCGAGGAGCGGGCCCAGGGTCAACGCCGCGAAGGCCCAGCGCCAGCCGACCAGGCGTTCGACGGTGGGGATGAGACGGATCGAGAGCATGGTCAGCAGGAACCCGGCGCAGGTCTGCAGCGCCAGCGCCGTGCCGGTGTAGGCCGGTTCGCAGAGTTCGCTGACGGCGGCGGAGAATTGAGCGGAATCGGCGATGATGGTGATGCCCCAGACGATCACGAGCAGCGTGACCGCCCAGACCGGCCCGCCGAAGAGAACGCAGGCTCCGAGCGTGCAGGCGCCGCTGCCGAGCAGCGCGGCGATGGAAAGCGTGGTGCGGCCGAGTCGGTCGGCGAGTTTCCCGGCGGCGACGCTGCCCAGTCCTCCGCTGGCGATGCCGGCGAAGGCCGCAAGCCCGGCCCAGTGGGCCTCGACGCCCTGCAACGCGAAGCTGGCCGTGAGGTACGCCGGCAGCCACGTCCAGACCGCGTAAAGCTCCCACATGTGCCCGAGATAGCCGAGATTGGCCAAACGCAGCGGGCGATGGCCGACGATGCGCGCCGCGTAGCGCCAGTCGAAGGGCGGCGAGGCGGTGCGATACGGCCCCTCGGTCAGGCCGAACCAAGCGATGAGCCCGCCGAGCGCGCCGAGTCCGGCGGCACCGTAGAGCACCGGGCGCCAGGCGCTCACGCCGCCGAGGACGTTGAGCAGGTGCGGCGCGGCCGAGCCGAGGGTGAGCGCGCCGACCACGAGCCCGATGGCCAGACCGCGATCTTCGCGGGTCCAGGTGGCCACGAGTTTCATGCCGACCGGATAGACGCCGGCGAGGAAGAATCCGGTCAGGAAGCGCAGGACCAGCGCGCTGCCGAGGTCATCGCTCCACGCCCCGATGGCCGCCGTGCAGCCGGCGGCGGCGAAGGAGGAAAGCGTGAAGAGCGTGCGGATCGGGTATCGGTCGGCCACATTGAAGATGGCCGAGCCGAGCGCACCGGCCACGAAGCCGATCTGCACCGACATCGTCAGCCAGGCGCGCCCGTCCTCGCCGAGGCTCCAGGCGCGCGTCAGCGCCGGCACCACGGCCGAGGCCGAGAACCAGACCGACATGCCGAGCAGCTCAGCGAGCGTCAGCAGGAGCAGGGTGCGCCATTTGGGGGACAAGGAAGAAGAAAGAAGGAAGAAGGGCCGTCAGCGGGGGGCGGAGAGAGCTTCGCGGAGGAGGTTCAAGGCGTGCTGGGTGGCGAGGTGCTTGAAGCTCTCGCGGTCGGTGAGGGAGAGGACGCGGTGGCGGACGGTGCAGGCCTCGCCGGGACCGGCGAGGGCGAAGAAGAGCGTGCCGACGGGCTTGTCGCGGCTGGCGCCGCCGGGGCCGGCGAGGCCGGTGGTGGCGAGGCCGAAATCGGTCCCGCAGCGCTGTCGGACCTGGCGGGCCATGGCCTGCGCGACGGGCTCGCTGACCGCGCCGAACTCCGCCAGAAGCGCCGCGGGCACGCCGAGGAGCGATTCCTTGGCCGCATTCGAGTAGACCACCGGGCCGGCGAGGAAGACCTGCGACGCGCCGGGCACGTTGGTCAGACGATGCGCCAGCAGTCCGCCGGTGCAGGATTCGGCGGTGGCGACGGTTTGGCCGAGAGCCTGCAGGCGGTGCACGATGACCTCTTCCAGCGACTCGCCTTCCTCGGTGAAAATGTGGCCGGCGAAGGACGGCTCGGCCCGCACCAGCGTGGCGCCGCGTTCGACCGACTCGAACGGACCGATCAGGCGCAGATCGACCTCTCCAACCCGCGCGCAGTAGCCGAGCTCGAGCTCCGGCAGCGCGAGCAGGGCGTCGCCGACCTTCTGCTCGAT
Source organism: Verrucomicrobiota bacterium (assembly GCA_018240025.1). Lineage (GTDB taxonomy): Bacteria > Verrucomicrobiota > Verrucomicrobiia > Chthoniobacterales > SZAS-18 > SZAS-18. Next base: position 48,276 of record JAFEGM010000041.1, on the reverse strand, counting down.
GAACGATTCGCCCAGCCCGAAGAGCCGGAAGGTGCGACGCGCCGGCACGCCCAGTCCGGCGGCGCGGCGAATGGCTCCGAGGCGGGGCAGGAGTTGATCAAGGACCATCGGCCGCAGCTCGCGCGGCGGACCGGGCAGGAGGAAGACGTGTGGCGAGTAGGCCGCGCCGAACGGGCGGGGCGGCAGGTAGAGTCCGGGCGCCGTGCCATGCGCATTCTCCAGCACCTGAGCGCCGTCCGGCACGAGGGCCTGCCGCTCGATCTGCGGCGTGGTGGTGCGGCCGAGGCGCTCGTAGTAGGCGTGCAGGCGGGCCAGCACGGTCGCGTCGGGGGCGAGCGTCAGGCCGAGCAGTTCGGCGGTCAGCTCGCGCGTGATATCGTCGGAGGTCGGCCCGAGCCCGCCGGTCACGAGCAGGATGTCGCAACGCCGGAACGCCTCACGCATGGCCTCGCCGATGGCCGGTCCGTCGGGCACGGCGGTCTGGCGCTCGACCCGCAGGCCAGCGCGGAAAAGGTGCTCGCCGAGGAAGGCGAGGTGCGTGTTGACCGCCGCCCCGAGCAGCAGCTCGGAGCCGGTGTTGAGGACTTCGAGACGGAGGGCGGGCGGATTCACGGAAGCGGGCTGACGCGGACCGCGGCGCTTACTTCCGCGGGTCGTTCATCTGCGTGGGCAGGTTCTCGATGCCCGATTCCTTCAGCGTGTCGAGCACCTTGATGATCGTGCCGAAAGGCACGCTCTTGTCCGCCTTCATGGCCACTTCGCCGCCATCCGTGCGCGCCTTCTTGATGGCCTCGCCGAGCTTCTCCAGCTCGACCGGCTGCGCATCGAGGTAGCATTTGCCGTCCGGCGCGACCGTCAGGATGAGCGGCCGGGTTTTCCCCGCCGGCGCCGCCACCGCGGTCTTCGAGTCAGGCAGGGTGATGGCCACCTGCGGGGTCTGCGTCTTGAACGTCGTGGTGACGATGAAGAAGATCAGCAGAATGGTCAGGATATCGACCAGCGAGATGATCGGGATGATCGGGCTGGAGCGCTTTTTTTGGTAGAAGGCCATGGCGGGGAGGTTGAACTCGCTGGCGGAAGTCAGTCGGGGAAACTCGAAGTTCGAAACTCGAAACTCGAAGGAAGTCTAAAGTTCGAAACTCAAAGGCCCGCGGGCAGCAACTAAGGCTTGGAAGCTAGCGACGATCGTGGAGCGCGGCGGGATCGATTTCCAGTAGTGGTCTTGAAACTTCGAGTTTCGAACTTCCTTCGAGTTTCGAACTTAGAACTTCGAGTTTCCCGAGAGGTCTGAGTTCCCTATTCCCTCGTATCCACCGGCTGGAACGTCTCGATGTAGCGCCCGCTCTTCGCCGCGGCTTCGGCCGCGACCGGCGGGGCGGTGAAGTTAGGACGATTGCTGCGGCCGCTCTGGTAGCATTTGCTCAGCAGCTCGGTCAGGATGCTCTCCATCTCGGCGGCGAGCGATTCCACGCGGCGCTGGAAGTAGGTGAAGGCGATCAGGGCGGGAATGGCCACGCAGAGGCCGAAGATGGTGGAATTGAGCGCTTCGGCGATGCCCAGGGCCACCACCATGGTGTCGGCCTGCGAGGTGGTGCCCGAGCCGAGATTGCCGAAGACGCGCACGAGGCCCGAGACGGCGCCGAGCAGGCCGAGCATCGGCCCCAGGCCGACGATCAGCTCGAGGCCGGCCAGGCCGCTTTCCATCTTGGTCACCTCCACGCGGGCGGCCGCCTGCACGGCCTCGACGTTGTCGGCCTTGGCGTCTCGCAAATGCGCCAGGGCGACGCGGGCGATGCGGGCCAGCGGCGCGGGATCGCCGCCGACGAGACGGGCGAGCGGCTCGGTGCTGTCGCCGGCCTGGAACTTGTGGATCTCCCGTTCGACGAAATGCGGGATGATCATCTCCCGGCGCAGGGCGAGTCCGCGCAGGATCATGAGCGTGACCGCCGCGAGCGAACAAAGCCCGATCGGGATCATGAAATACCCGCCCTTCACGAAGAACTGCGTGATGGAGGTGAGCGGCGAACTGGCGGCGGCGGCGGCCGCTTCGGCGAGAAGGAACATGCAGGGACGGGTTCGGGCTTAGTAAATGGCGAAGGAGTAATCGATGCTCATCCCCTCGGCTGGGATGATGCTGGCCACCTCGGGCGGCATGGGGGGAATGCGGGCCTCGACGATGGCCTGGACGGAGAAGGAGGCGACCGTCTGGTTGCTGGTGTTGGAAGTGACCCGCACGCGCTCGACCTTGCCGGAGCGGGTGATGAGGAAGCTGGTGTGGACCGTGCCGACGGCGGCGAGGTCGGAGCGGCGGTTGGCGTAGAAATACCAGCGGTTGCCGATGGCATCGCTGATCGCCTTTTGGTAGCGTCCCAGCGGCGTGCCGATGGCCGAGACCGAGCTTTCGCCGCGGTTGCTCAGCCCGCCGACCATCTTGGTCTTCTCCGTCTCCGACTGGTAGCCCTGCGTGGTCTGCCGGCCGGGGCTGAACACCGAGGGAATGCTGGGGCGCGTCTCCGGCTGCATCGGGCGCAGCAGGGCGTTGCGGTCGGGCGGCGGGGTCGGCGAGCTGGGCAGCGGCGTGGTCGGCGGCAGCACCGCAATGTCGCGCGGACCGACGTTCGGCGGCGGCGTCGCGGTCAGGTTCGGCTGTGGCCGCGGCGGGGTGGTCTGGACTTCGCTCGGCGGCGGCGGTGGCGTCGGCCCCGGCTGTGCAGCCGACGCGGCCGCCGGCTTGGAAGCGATATTGGCCGCCTTCTCGCCCGGGGTGTAGGGACGGGTCTCGAAATGGAAATACGGAATTTCCCGACCGTCCTGGGTCGGTAACGGCTTGTCGCCCTTGCTGTCTTCCGGGCGCTCGGTGGCGGCCAGCGTGTCCTTGTCCGATTCGAAATCCGCCTTCTCGGGCGGTTTGTCGGACTCGCGGTTCGGATTGGTCTCGATGTAGTCGAGCTTCTTCTTTTCTTCCGGCGCCGCAGCGGGCGTCTCATCTGGGCGCTCGATGGTCAGCTTCAGCGGCTTGGGCGTGACCACCGCAAAGGGCCGCGGCGCCGGCATCAGCGGGGCCAGGCTCGCGAGGCAGAGCAGGAGGATGCCATGGATGAGCACCGCCGCGCCAAGGGCCGCCAACACCCGTTTGCGGGTGGGCGTCAGCACGGTTCCGGTGTCTCTGTCCTGCAGTTCGATCATCGCTGGCTACGACTTCAACGGCGGCAAAATGACGCCCTCCCGCATTTCGGGCACCAGCGCGGAGCTGGAGGTGCGGGAGCAGAATGCGACATCCTCACCCAGTCCGATGTTCACCAAACGTCGTCCATTCGTGGAGGAGCGCAGGCATTTGTAAGGCTCCATCCCATAACGTTCGTGGATCAGTCCCACGACGGTGCCGGCGTCGGTTGGCTCCGCTTCCGGTAGCCGGGCCATCAAGCCGCCCGCCGCCAAAGCGTCCTCCAACGAAAACCAGCGCCAGGATCCCGCGCAGACCAGCAGCAGATGCTCCGGCATGGCGGAGCGCAGGAAGGCGGCCAGCGCATCGAGATTGAGCAGCGCCCCGACCAGCACCCGGCGCGCCTCGGCCACCGCGCGCAGTGCTACGGTGCCGTTGGTGGTGGTGTGAATGATCTCGCGGTCGGCCACCGCTTCGCGGGTGTACTCGAGGGGCGAGTTGCCGAAATCGAAGCCGTCCACCTTCAGGCCGTCGCGCTCGCCGGCGATGAGCGAGCCGGGCCGACCCCCGCGCGTGGCCCACGCCTCCTCCAGCGTGGCCACCGGGCGGATCGAGGCCGCGCCGTGTTGCAGGGCGGTGATGATGACCGAGGTCGCGCGCAGGACATCGAAGACCACCGCGTGCGTCTGGCTCAGGTCACGCTGCGGCAGCAGGGCGATTTCCGCGGGCGTCAGGACGACCTCGATCTTCATGGGACCCGCACGGTAGAGGGGCGCGGCGCGGTGTCGAGCGCCGCATCCGAAACCTGCACCGGGCGGGGGTCGAACCCACAACCTACGGCTTCGGAGACCGTCACTCTATCCAATTGAGCTACCGGTGCGTGAACGGGCAATGAAGCAGCGGCGGGCGCGCGTGCAAGTTCGCAATTGGGCGGTGGCGGAGGGGAAAGGATCCTCCGATTTGGAGGATTCGACGCAGATGCTCAGGTCGCGCGGACGATGACGTCCAGGTAGAAACCTGCGTCCAGTTCTTCGAACCTGCGGATCCCAACGGTCACCGACCGCTACTCCCGCGGTTTCGCGTCACAACCCGCTCGGGTGGTCGATGAACTGCCAGGGCAGCCCGTGGCGCTCGGCGGCATGGGCGGCCAGGGCCTTCACGCCGAAGGTCTCGGTCGCGTAGTGGCCGCCGTAGAGGACATTGACCCCGAGTTCCTCCGCCAGGCCGAAGGTCCAGTGCTGGCCTTCGCCGGTCACGAAGGTGTCGACGCCCGCTTCGGCCACCGCACGGAGTTCGCTGCCGGCACCGCCGGTGATGACGGCCACGACGCGGCAGCGCTCCGGGCCGCCGGGAAGGAGATGCACGCGGCCGCCGACGGCGCTTTCGAGGCGGGCGACGAGTTCGGCGCGGGGGAGATCGAGCGGGGCGCGATACCCCACCGGCACGCCCTTCATGGGCAGGAACCAGTCGCCGTCGGCCGGCAGGCCGAGCGCCCGGGCGAGGAGCGCGTTGTTACCGAGTTCCGGGTGCACATCGAGCGGCAGATGGGCCGCATAAACGGCCAGATTGCGCGTGTGCAGCGTGTGCCAGAGCTGGAAGAGTCGGCCACGCAGCGGCTGCGGGCTGTTCCAAAAGAGACCGTGGTGGACGATGAGGAGGTCGGCCCCCGCCTCGGCCGCGCGGGTCACGGTGGTGAGGTTGGCATCGACCGCCGCCGCGATGCGCGTGACCCGGCCGCTGGTGTTTTCGATCTGCAGGCCGTTGAGCGCGCCCGACCAGTCACCGATCTCCTTGATCCGCAGGAGATGGTCGAATTCCGCCGTCAGGTCGGCGAGAGCTACGGAGGACATAGGAGCGGAGGAGCGGAGGAGCGGAGGAGCGGAGGAGCGGAGGAGCGGAGGAGCGGAGGAGCGGAGGAGCGGAGGAGCGGAGGAGCGGAGGAGCGGAGGAGCGGAGGAGCGGAGGTGGTCCGCACTCTCCGAGTGCGGCGAGCTGCTTTAGAGGCCGGCGAGTTTGCGCAGGCGTTTCTCTTCGGGGGCGGTCAGGGGCATGACCGAGAGCCGTGACTGGCGGATGAGGGCGATGTTCTGCAGGATCTTGTCCTCGCGGATGGTCTCGAGGCCGACGGGCTTGGACAGGGGCTGCACGGGCGCGAGATCGACGCAGCTCCAGTCGCCTTTCTCGTCGGGTTCGACGGTCGGATCGGGATAGGCCGTGCGCACGACCCGGGCCAGGCCGACCACCTCCTTGCCCACGTTCGAGTGGTAGAAGAAAACCGGATCGTCCACCTGCATGGCGCGCAGTTGCAGGCGGCCAGGATAGCTGCGCACGCCGGTCCAGGCAGTCTGGCCGTCGGCCACGAACTGCGTCCAGGAGTAGGCGTCGGGCTCGCTCTTGACCAGCCAGCAGCGGTGGGATTTCGGCATAAGCAGTTGAGAGTTGCGCGGCAGACGCGAGCATCGTCGGCCGTCTTCAGCAACCCCCTTCGTACCTTGGCCTTCACCGCTTCCGCCGCCCTCGCCATGCTCGCCCGCGCCCAGGAAGCGGGGCGGCTGGCGCACGCGTATCTGATCACCGGGCAGCACGAATCGCTTCGGCGTGAGGTCGCGAATGGTCTGGCCGCACTGGCACTGCGCGTACCGGCGGCCAAGGACGGCTATCCGCAGCATCCGGATCTGCGCCTGATCGAGCCCGAGTCGAAGTCGCGCCGCATTTCGATCGAGCAGGTGCGCACGCTCTGCAACGATCTCTCCCTCCGCTCGCTCACCCCGGACGGGCGCAAGGTTGGCATTCTCCTCGACGCCGAGCGCATGACCCCGGCGGCCTCGAATGCCTTCCTCAAAACGCTGGAGGAGCCCCCGCCGCTCTGTCTGCTGCTGCTGGTCACCTCGCGGCCGGAGAGCCTGCTCGATACGATCATCAGCCGCTGCCTGCGTCTGGAACTGCACGACGGCGGCGCCGCCACCGCGCTGAGCGAGCGGGAACAGCGTCTGGTGCAGTTGCTGGAGGGCTTCGCGCGCCGCTCCGCCGGCAAGAGTCGCCTGGCGCCGGCCTACGGGCTGCTGCGCGATGTACAAGGCCTGCTGTCCGAGGCGCGGGCGCAGATCAAGGACGAGGAGGAGGGGGAATTCTCGGACGCCGAAAAGCGCTACGAACGGCGGGACTACGGCGCCTGGCTGGACGAGAAGGAGGAATATCACAAAACCCAAATCGAGACCCGATATCTGGCCGAGCGCGACCGGATCATCGGCACCCTCGCCCGCTGGTGGGGCGGCCGCCTGCGCGAGGCTCAGCACCGGGGCGACGAGCCCGGAGCGAACGCCATCCTGCGCCGGTTGGAGGCGCTGGAGCAGCTGCACGAGCACCTCGCCCGCAATGTGCAGGAAGCCCTTGCGCTGGAGGCGGCGTTTCTGGAAGCGTTTGCGACGGAGTGAGGCGGAGTCTCACACGAAGGCACGAAGGCACTAAGAGAGGCAAAACAGGAACGGGTGCGATGACCGCTCCTCACCGCAGGTGCATTATTTCTTCTTCTTTGTGCCTTAGACGATTTCTACGGTCGAGTGAGCACAATGCGCCGGTGGGGTGGAGTTCCACCTCCAACGACGATTGCCGGGGCTTGAGCTGGCTCCGCCGAGCGCGGCACGCGGTCGGAAGCCATCCCAGCAGCCGTCGGTGGAGGTGGAACTCCACCCCACCGGCGGAGCCGAGTCCTGGATGACTCCACGTCGTTCTGACCTACGGACTGTAGAAATCGTCTTACCGCCTTCGTGCGAAATCCTTTGCACGCCGCCGCGCGTGCCATTTCTGCCTTCGCCGGAGCCACGTCGAGCCTAACGCAAGCCATCCGGAGGCCGCCAGGAGCCCGACGGTCGACGGCTCCGGGATGACCGTCAGGAGGGGATCGGTTCCATTCGGCGTGGCGAGAAAGCCGAGGCCGCCCAGTGAGCCGTCAGTCGTGATCGAGATCGGGCCGCCTGCGAGGAGACCCTGCGCCGCCGACAGCAAGCGGACTTGATCGCCCTCCTGCAGGACGCCCGAGCCGGCCCGCAGGCGAAGCGCGAGTTCGACATTCAGGAGCGAGGCGGTGCCGCTCACGGTCAGCCCGTCGGCGAAGAGTTGCCCGTTGGCATCCCGGAACAGCCCCAACGCCAGCACTGCGCCGTCGAGCTCGAGATTCCCTGTGACTTGGATCTGCCCGAAGCCGGCCGCGCTGCCGGGCTCCAGCTGCGCCCGCTGCGGCCCGTTCGCGGCCAAACGCAGCAGTGGCGCCGTGATCGAGCCCACCCCGCGCAACGTGGCGCCGGTCAGGGTCGCCTGCGCAGCGCTGAGGAAGCCGTCGGAGAACTCGATGACCCCGCCACGCTGCGTCAGCGCGCCACCCAGGCTCAGTCCGCCGCCTTCCCGCAGACGGATGACGCCGGTGGAGTCGAGCGCGCGTCCCGTGGTCAGCTGACCTGCATTGCGCACCTGCAGGGTGCCGGAGTTAATGGCCAGACCGGTGAGGCGGCTGAAAGTATAGTTCGTGGCATGCACGTCGATCGTGCCTGAGTTGACCATGTAGGCGAACGGGTCGGCGAAGGGCGCGGACGAGTTGCCGTTGTAGGCGTACACGCGCGCATCGATGGAAGCGTTTTCGCCGATGCTCCAGGTCCCGGTGGAATCCCAGACGCCCACCCCGAGCGCGCTGCGCGGCACGGTGACCAGCAGACTGCCGCCATCGACCGCGACGGTCCCGCTGTGGACGAACCGCATCACCTGCTCCACCAGGGCCCCGGCGCCGATCTCCCAGCGCCCCTGCACGTCGACGAAGGAGGCGCCGCGGAACTCCGTGCGCGCTCCGGCCGGCGTGAGCACGTTGCCCAGGATGGTGAAGCTCGGGTTGGAGGACTGGCCGCCCGGGACCGAAAGCGGGTTCATGAGAAAGCCGCCTTGGAGGATGGACGTGCCGCCGGTGACGTTCATGACGACGCGACCGCTGAGCTGGCAGGCCGAGCCGAGGCTCAAGTTGGGGCCGATAAGGTCTCCGTAGAGCGAAAGCGACGCACCGGAGAGGAAGAAACCAGAGCTTGGAAACCTCGTGGGTCCGAACACTGAGATGGTGCCTGGGGACCTGCCGAAGGAAAAATGCTGCCCACCTGGCCACCGGATGACGTCAGCGAACCCACGGAAAAGTCGCCGTCGACAGAAATGCTCCCTCTCGGGATGGTGACTTCAGCACTGGCCGAATTAGGGACTCCATTAGGTATCCAATGCGTTGCGTCTGACCAGCGATTGGGGCTTCCGTCGAAGCCGGAGTTATCCCATTGGTAGGTCGTCTGCCCGCTTAGAGAACAGACAAAAGCAATGGCTAACCCGGCCAGCGCGAACTTAAACCGAGTCTGTGTGATCTGCATGACCAGAGTGGCTAGGGAATCGAGACGTTACCCCCGAGGGGAGCCGTCGCCGTCCGGTATTGCTTCGTCCCAACGTTCTGGGCCTTCCAGCGGTGCACTCCACCATGGATGATTTCGTCACCATGCCAGAGATAAAGTTCGTTGAGGGCGTAAACGATCAACACATAGTCCCCGCCGGCGTTCGCGTTGAAGGCGGTGGTTTCCACCATGTAGGTTCCAGCCACGGTTGTCGTGAAGGACACGTCCTCATCGAAGCCAGTATTCTGCGTCAATATCGTTACGCCCGAAGGGTTCTTGATCTTCACGACCGCATTGAGGGCCGACCCAGGCGAAGCTTTGACGGTCACTCGGTAACTTGTCTCCTGCGCAAGCCCAGGCACGGCGATTGACGACGGTACCGTGGTGCTGTTCGCCGTCCCAGAACTTGTGAAGATCAGTGGCGAGTGTGAAGCAAGGCTGATGCTGAAGCCGCTCACGGCGGGCCTTCCACCACGGTCGGAGGGTATGTCACGGCCGTGTCCTCCAGAAACTTCCCGAACTGTGCAATGGGAAGGCCCGAGGCATCGTAGTGAAGATATTGATTCGCCGGCTTGCCACCCTGCGTGCCGGGGACGCTCTGCGGAAAATACAGTCCGCTGTAGTCGACGATGATGTCGCTGCCGAGCGCGTCGACCGCCCGCGACATGTTGTCCTCCTGAATGTTTGCCCCGGCGACGATCTGGTAATAGCACTTGAGATCCCGCATCGGACCGTCCGGCATGCTCTTCCAAGACCAGCCGGACGTGTAGGTGGGATTCCCGGGATCCACGGGCAGGAATCTGACCGCCCCCAAGTGGTTCTGCTGCTGACCTGGAACGCTGGGAATGCGGGCGTTCGACAGCTGCAAGGCCATGTTGCCGGCGATCGGCATTCGTGATAGTGGGGCCACCGGCACGCTCAGCGTGCTCACCTCCGGCAGGATAACAGACGTCCCCACGGGCGTCTCGGCGCGTTTGGTGCGCGCTCCTGCGACGAAGACGATGTCGTTGCCTTGGGGCACGAAGTCTCCCACCTCGACCGGAGACTCCTGACTGTCGTAGCGCAGTCGGGAAGAGAAGAATTCGCGTTTGCCGGGGACGAGTTTGGCGAAGCGAATTTCGCCATACTCGTCAAGCACCGGTGGGGCATCGTAGGCTTCCATCAAGAACGTGTAACCCGTTCGCTCGATGTGGCCCGTGCCATCCGGTCGGGCTTTCAACTCCAGCAGAGCATACTCACGCTGCCCGGTCTGGAGACGGGGCGGATTCCCCAGGTAGTCGGAAGCCACGTAGCGGTAGCAGAAGAAGAAACTGCGCTTCAAATCCGGGGGCAGAGGTTGACCCGGAACGTAAGCGGCCGGCTTACGCACGGTCGCCACTTGGCTGAAGACATCCTTCTCGCTGTACCGATACTCGTTCGGATAAGGTTGGATGACTGCGGTCGCGGTTTCGCGGTAGTGAGAAAAGTTCCGCTTCAAGGTCCAAGCGCCGGGTGCCTTCACGTCGAGTGCGTAGTTGACCTCGAACTCGAGAGGGCCTGACAGCAGGCGCGTCGGCTCGCCCCGAACCACCCCGCAATCGTAGACGCGGGGGAGGTACATGATCTGGTCCAATTGGGTGAGCCAGGGCGCGGAGGAATTGATTTGAAAGCGCCGGGTGCGGCTCGTGCCCGGCTCGGCCAGCCAAAACGTCCCGTCCGGCGCGAAGGTGATGGCCGCGCCGACGATCCCGCCCCGCAGGCCGCTGCGCCCGAAGTCGAACTTGTCGAAGGTGACTTCGGGGCCGTTCGCGTAGCCGCCGGGCTGCCCAAACGCCCAGTTCTGATTCCCGAGCGGATCGAACGACAAGACCTGCTGCTCTGCGCCGCCGACCACGACGAGCACGCGCTGGCCGTTGGGCGAAACGCCGATCGCCAGTGGTTCGGCGAAAGTCCGGTTCCACCAATTTCCGCCGATGTGGCCGGATTTCGGAACGATGGTGGGTGTGAGCCCATCGGGAACGATGGAAAACGGAAAGACGATCCATTGCCCGTTGTCGATCCGCTTGCAGACGATGTAGACCGTCGAGTCGTGGATGGCGACAGCCTTGGGGGCCGTCAGGCCCCAGGTCGAAAGATGGATGTCGCCCAAGTCGCGAGGTTGGCCAGTCAGTTTGTCGAAGAGTGTGACGATGTCCTGTTCGTTCTCTTCGGCCGGGAGATACCCCGTGATGACGTTGTTCTTGTTCCGGACTGGCTCGTATCGAATTTCGCGCCCGTGCAGGACGACAAGTTGCGTCCCTGTTTGCTGGACGGCGATGCCAGTCGTTTCGAGCATCCAAGTCCCGTCCTCACGAACATCGCGCTGCCGGACATCGAGGACGGAGGGCCAGTGGTTCGGATAGTCGAAGTCGCAACCTTGCGGGGTGCTGGCTGGATAAACTTCTTCGCCCGTGCGCCCGCAATTTCCGCTGCCTCCCTCTAAGTAGATGCGGTAACCGAGGGGGAAGTGGAACAACCGGTCCCTGAGGTTTGTGCCGCTGTCGCGCACATTCGTAGCGAACACGAACCGCGCACGAATGTCGTATGACTGACTATTTGCCCAGTATGCCTTATCGGCATCGGCGCAGATATGAAGTGGAGCGATGGTTCTGTCGGGCGGTCGTAGGTATGGTAACCCGTTATTATCGCTACTTATGTAATCACATTTACCGATCTGAGATGGGTCTGCTGGCGACCAGTCAGCGCGCCGCATTATCGGCCCACCCTCGTTGAAACCGCAGCTCATGAATAGACGGACCCTGGCGTCGCCCGGACTCGCTTCGGGCGAGGGAACGGCCGCGAGCGCTAGCAGCGGGTACTGTCCAGTGTGAATCTGTTGGCCAGTTTTGGAGGTTGAGGTGTTCCCAACCACCCCCTGCCACTCCCACACGATATTGTGTTGCAGCAGCCGAAATGTGTAGTCAACGGGCACCCCGCCGGCGTGCGTCGGCACGGGGGAACCGTTGTCATCAGTGTTATCCCAAGTCAGCGACTGACTTCCGGTCAGCGGCTCGACCCGTAGCAAAGTCCGCACCAGTCGGCCCTCGGGGTCGTAGACGCCCAGCGAGACCTTGCGATCGGCAGGCACGTTGAATTGGAGCGTGGTCGGAGCGACCTGCGCCGGGACGGTGGGCACCGCCGCCGCGCAAAAAATGAGCCCGCAGAGAGCGTACACCGCCCGCCATCGCAGCGACGCAGTTAGCGGGTGGGCAGGTGGGCGGGTGGGCGGCGTCCATCGACGGCAGTGCTATACGTTGCACCTACACAGTCAATGCAATAGTATTGGCTACGTTACGATTTCGATCCACCGCAGGCTTTGCGTCCCTGGTGAGGCGGATCCATTGGCCGCCCTCGTCCCCACGGGCGATCTTTTTTGCGCTTAGATCGGTCAGCCGCTGGGGACAGCGGCGGCCACTGCCTCCGCGCTCTCGGTCGTTCGTTACGCCCCGGAATTTTCTTCACGCCGCCGCACGCGCAGCCTCCGCCGCGTCCAGCGACTCCAGCCACGCTCGCGCGGCGGGCGGGTAGAAGAGGGCGCGCAGGAGGGGCAGCTGGCTGAAGGCGCCGGGGGCGAGACGCCAGCAGGCGTCGGGCGCGCGCTGCAGCCAGCCGGCGGCGACGGCGCATGCGAGGGGCTCGGCGAAGACTTCCTCGAAATCCACGCCGAACTGGCGGGCGAAGCGGGCGGGGTCGATGAACCCGAAGTTGAGCGAGAGGAGCACCTGCTTGGCCATGACCTCGGCGGGCGGGAGGTCGTAACAATCTTCGGTCGTGCTCGCATCGGCCGCGACCTGCCGCAGATAGCTGCGGACGCCGCGCACGTTGAACGACCAGCGGTGGCCGCGCAGCGAGGTGGCGTAGTTGCCGAGGCCGAGATAGGGCAGGCCGTCGAGCAGGCGGCCTTCGAAATAGGCGCTGGTGCCGGTCTCGCGCGGCTCGCGGGCGAAATTGACCGATCCATACGGCGCGTGCCAGCCGGCGGCGGTCAGGCGGGCGAAGGCGTGGTCGTACATCGCGCCGTAGACGTCCGGCCCGGGCAGTTGCGAAGTCCGACGCGTGAGGGCCCGGCCTTTGCCGCGGTAGAGGCAGTCGTAGGTCGTGATGCTGTCGGGCTGCAGGGCGATCAACTGCGCGAGATCGAAGTCCCAGTCCGCGAGCGTCTGGCCGGGGAGCGCGAAGATGACGTCGAGATTGATCCGAGCGAACCCGGCCGCGCGGAGATGCGCCATCGCCTGCGCGGTCTGGTCGACCTGCGCCTGGCGATTGACCGCAGCGAGCGTGGCGGCGTGGAAGCTCTGCACGCCCATGCTGACGCGGCCGAAGCCGGCGGCGCGCAGGGCCTGCATCTTCTCGGGCTCGGTGGCAGCGATGCGTGGGGTGGTCTCGAGGCTGAGCGGCCACGGATGCGCCGGGTCGGCGAACGGCCGCAGCGCTGCGCCGAGGCGGGTGAGATCAGCGCTGCCCAGGCGCGTGGGCGTACCTCCGCCGACATCGATCCCGCGCACCCGCGCGCGCTCGAGCCAGGGGCGATGCCGCTCGAGGTCGACGAGGAGCGCATCGACGTAGCGACGATGCAGGTCCGCATCGGACGAGACGTCGACCGCGAAGTTGCAGTAGTAGCATTTCGCCTCGCAGAACGGGACGTGCAGGTAGAGCAGCACGTCGCCCGCGGCGGGCATCCAGTCACGCGTGTCGGGCGCGCCGAGCGGCGAGCGATACCGCTGCTGAAAATACTCGCGCCGGGGCGGATACTGGATGGTGAAGTCGGGCGCATGGCGCGCCGCGAAGCCCAGCCAGCGCGCGGTCGCGTCGGAAGCCGGAGCTTTCATGCGAGCACCTCGCGGACGAGTTGCGCCGCCCGGCGGACGTCGTCGAGCGGGACGGTCTGGTGAATGCCGGTAAAAAAGGCGGAGGCGCCGACTTCCTCGCATTGCGTCAGTCCGGAGTGCGCGAGATGCCGATAGGCCGGATGCCGGTGGATCGCTCCGCCCATCAGACTGCGCACCTCCACGCCTGCGGCGCGGACGGCTTCCGCGGTGGCGGCGAAGCGCGCGCGACCGACGCCGATCGGAAAGACGAATGGCGAGACATTCTGCCTGGCCGGCCACAGCTGGATGCCCGGGAGGTCGCGGAGCGCTTCCTCCCACAGCTGCCAACGCGCCCAGCGCGCGGCCTCCTGCTCCGGCCAGGTCTGCAGCTGCCAGCGGGCGAAGCAGGCGTTGAGCTCGCTCATGGCCAGATTCACGCCCTCGCGGACGTACCAGAAATTGTGGTCATGTCCGGCCGGCGCGGTGCAACGCGCGGGATCGTAGTGACAGCGGCATTCACGGCCCCAGTGGATGATGGACTGGAGGTGGTCGAACTCCTCCCGCGTGCGCACGACGACCGCGCCGCCGCCGAAGGAGGTCAGATGGTGCGGGTGGTAGAAGCTGTGCGTGACGATGTCGCCGAAGGCGTAGATCGAGCGCGCGCTGACCTGCAGATTCATCGTCTCGCAGGCGTCCTGCACCAGCAGTGCGCCGCGCTCGTGGGCGAGCTGCGCGATCTCCGCGAGTCGGGCCGGGAAGCCGAGGAAATGTGTGACCACGACCGCCGCCACGTCGTCGGCCAGCGCGCCACGCAGCGCCTGCGGGCAGAGATTGAAGCCGCCGGGTTCGGTGTCGACCAGTTCGACCTCGAAGCCCAGGAGCGTGAAGCTCGAGATCGTGGTGGGAAACGAAAAGCCCGCCAGCAGCACCCGCCGCCGGCCGGGGCGGGCGCGTTGCTTCACCCAGATGGCGGCGGCGAGGTTGGCCGACGAACCCGAGTTGACCAGCGCGACGTGCTCGGCGCCGAGGACACGCCCGAACTCCTCCGCGCAGAGCGTGAGATTTTGCCGACTCGGCCCCAGCTCCGCGCGGAGGAAGTCGGCGAAGCCTTCGACCGAAACGCGGCCGGTGCAGGGGATGCGGGTGGATGCTGGCGTCGCGGTCATTAAGTGCATATTGAACACTAATAGACCCCATGGCAAGCCCTACGTTCGAAATTCGAGCCGATGCCTCAGCCCGATTCGCGGCTCAGCGTAGTCCCACCGCCTCGCGGGCGCGCTCGATCACGACATCGGCCACCTGCCGGGCGCGGGCGGCGCCATCGGCGAGGATGCGGTCGATCTCGTCGGGATTGCGCTCCAGCTCGGCGCGGCGCGTGCGCTGCGGGGCGAAGTACTCCCAGATCGCGCCGAAGAGGCGCTTCTTGAAGTCGCCGTAGCCGACGCCCCCGTTCATGAATTCCTGCTCCATCTGTTGCACGTCGGCGGCCGAGGCCACCAGGCGATAGAGCGCGAGGATGGTGGAATTCTCCACCGGCTTGGGCGCCTCGACCGGCGTGGAGTCGGTGACCAGGCCCATGACCTTCTTCTTCAGCACCTTCTCCTCGGCGAAGATCTCGATCGTGTTGTGGTAGCTCTTGCTCATCTTCTGGCCGTCGAGCCCGGGCACGACGGCCGTCTCTTCGCCGATGCGCGGCTCGGGAATGCGGAAGGTGTTGCCGTAGCGGTCGTTGAACTTCTGCGCGATGTCGCGCGTCATTTCGAGATGCTGCTTCTGGTCTTTGCCGACGGGCACGAGGGCGGAGTCGTAGAGGAGAATGTCGGCGGCCATGAGCACCGGATAGGCGAACAATCCGTGCGAGGCGTCGAGGCCGCGCGCGACCTTGTCCTTGTAGGAATGGGCGCGCTCGAGCAGGCCCATGGGCGTGACCGTGCTGAGCAGCCAGGCGAGCTCGACGTGCGCGGGGATGTCCGACTGGCGGAAGAAGCAGCAGCGGCGCGGATCGAGCCCGCAGGCGATGAAATCGAGCGCCACGCCGCGGACGTTGGCGCGGAGCAGGTCGGGATCGTGCACCGAGGTCAGCGCGTGGTAGTCGGCGATGAAATAGTAGGCATCGCCCTCGTCCTGCAGCGCGATGGACGGACGCATCATGCCGAAGTAGTTGCCGAGGTGCAGAGTGCCGGTGGGCTGGATGCCGGAGAGGATGCGAAGCACGGAGGAGAAGGATGAAGGATGTAGGGGGAAGGAAGAAATGACGGGCGTCGCGCGCAAGCGGGTTCGGCGATGCCCAGCGCGGCAAAGCTCAAAGCGCGGGAACGAGCGTTTGAATCGTCTTGGTCAAGCGCTGCCGCACCTCGGGGAGGGATTCGAGCATGCGCAGGAGTCCGCCGATGGCGCTGGGATGCGTGGCCAGGTGCCAGAGGAGTTTGCCGAGCGGAGGCTTCTGCGTTTCGAGGTCCCAGAGCAGGTAGCCGGGCACCGGGAGCGTGGTCTGGGCGTCGTCGCTGATGACCCGGAAGGCGAGCATCGGCACTCCGGCCTCGGCGCAGAGTCCGGCCACGGCGGCCGTTTCCATGTCGACGCAGACGGTGCCCGTCTTGGCCGCGAGGGCGGCTTTGTCGGCGGCCGATTCGATGATGACCATCTCGGACGTGAGTCGTCCGCGGTGCACGCCGGGACCGGCCACCAGCGCGGCGGCGCGTTCGAGCAGGGCGGGATCGGAGAAGTTCTCGACCAGCAGGAGATCGGCATGCGCGAGCTGGGGCGCGAGTCCGCCGCCGTAGCCGGGGCAGAGGAGCAGCCGGGGTTTGGTTGGGCCGTCGAAGACGCCGGAGGCCTTCAGCCGCTGCTCGGCCGAGGCCGCGCCGACCCCCAGGTGCACGACCGTGAGCGGCACGCCGCCGAAGGTGCCCTCGACCACGGGCAGGTCGTGCCGCCCATCCGGGGTGCGTTCGCGACGGTGCTCGAGCAGCGGGAGGAAGTCCTTGCTTTCCTCTCCCATGGCAAAGGTGACGACGATCATCCCGAGCCTGAAGCGCGGGAAGGGGCGCGAAGCAATAGGCAATAGACACTCGGGCGTGCCGAGGGGGCCGGGCTCAGAGATGCGCTTTCCGATTGAATTTTTGGCCACCCCCAGCAGTCTCACGGCCGTTCCCATTCCCACCATGAAACGCTTCTCCCTCTTTCTCCTCGCCCTTTTCGCCCTGCCCCTCGCGCTCATGGCGCAGTCGCCGGTCGGTGTCTGGACCAATGAAGCCAAGGAGGCCCAGTTCGAGATCTTCGACCAGGGCGGCAAGCTCTTCGGCAAGATCGTTTCGCTGAAGGAGCCGAACGACAAGGACGGCAAGCCGAAGACCGACACCAACAACCCCGACGCCGCGCAGAAGAGCAAGCCGCTCGTCGGCCTGGTCTTCCTCAAGGGCTTCACCAGCGCCGGCAACGGCCGCTGGGAGAACGGCTCCATCTACGACCCGAAGAACGGCAAGACCTACAAGTCCTACATGCAGATGTCGGGCGCCAACAAGATCGAGGTCCGCGGCTTCATCGGCTTCTCCATGCTGGGCCGCTCGCAGAACTGGACCCGCATCAAGTAAGCGATCGGAGCTTTGCTTTCACCGGCGCGGACCGCGAGGTCCGCGCCTTTTTCGTGCGCAGAGGACACGGTCGTGGGCGGTGGCGGGGGCGAGCGGAGGCTCACACCAAGGCACGAAGGCACAAAGCAGGATCTCACGTCGAGGGTGCAACCCCTCCAGACTCCCTCCATTCGTGGCTTCGTGCCTTGGTGTGAGATCCTTGCTCGACCCCGCCACCGCCCCGGCTTCCGCAGCCGCGCTCAGCCGGTCGTCAAAAATTCTCCCAGTCCTTCCAGACCGGTTCGAGCCCGTGCCGCTCGCGCAGCTGGGCGGCGACCACGGCGGGCGCGCGGTGGTCGGCGATGTCGAACTGGCCGGTGGCGCAGGCGGTGGAGCGATCGACGGAGTCCTGCAGGTCCTGCCGGCGCCCGCGCACGGTCAGATGCAGGTCCTCGATGCCTTGGCGCGTATAGCCGCCGGGCTCGGTGTGGCTGCCGGCGCTCATCATGGTGAAGCCGAGGGGAATGACGGCATCGCGGAAGCTCTCCGACTCCCGCGTGCTGAGGACGAGGCCGACCTGCGGAAAGGTCACGCGCAGCGCGCAGACGAGCTGGACGAACTCGCGATCCGGCAGTGAGAAGCGCGGTTGGAACTCGCCCGCGGCGGGCCGCATGCGGGGGAGGGCCACGGTGAAATGGGCGCGCCAGCAGGTCTTGAGGAGATGTTCGAGATGCGCGGCCAAAGCCAGCGCCTCGGCGCGCCACTCGTGCAGGCCGAAGAGCGCGCCGATCCCGATGCGCCGGAAGCCGGCCGCGTGGGCGCGTTCCGGGCAGTCGAGCCGCCAGGCGAAATCGCGCTTCGGGCCGGCGGTATGCAGCTCGGCGTAGGTGGTCGGATCGTACGTCTCCTGATAGACCACCAGCCCCTCGGCCCCGGCGGCGACCAGCGGCTCGTACTCGGGCGTTTCCAGCGGGCCGAGTTCCAGCGAGAGGCCTGGAATGCCGGCTTCCTCGCGCACCCGGCGGATGCATTCCTCGACGTAGCCGTTCGAGACGAACTTCGGGTGTTCGCCGGCGACCAGGAGCAGATTGCGAAAGCCCTCGGCGGCGAGATGCCGCGCCTCGCGCACCACCTGCTCGGTCGAGAGCGTGACCCGGAAAATCGGGTTATCCCGCGAAAAGCCGCAGTAGGCGCAGTTGTTGACGCACTCGTTGGAGAGATAGAGCGGCGCGAACAGGCGCATGGCCCGCCCGAAGTGCTTCAGCGTCAGCGCCCGGGCCCGGCCGGCGAGGGTCTCCAAGCCGGCCGCATCGGTCGGTTCGAGCAGGCGCGCGAAGCGCTGCACGAGGGGCGAGGGCTGACGAAGGGATTGCTCAAAATGCCGCGAAAACGCCATGGAGGGATTGACCGAGCTGCGCAGGCAACCTAAACCCGCCGCGACAGCGGGCATCCGATTTCTGCCCCGTGACATATATGGCCAGCGTGGGCGTGCAAACACAGCTTCCAAACTCCCTTCCCCCACGCGCTCCGGCCGAGGGCTCGCCCACTGCTGCCGATCTCCCCCGCCTGCAGGCGGCGGTCGACCGGTTCATGGCCGAGTATCTCGTCGCCTCGCGGCCGGGATATCTGCGGCAGACCATCAATGCGCAGCTCTACGAGGACGCGGTCGAATTCGTCTGCCGGCCCGGCAAGCGCCTGCGGCCCGTGCTGTTTCTGCTGGCCCACCGCATTTTCCGGCCGCCCGGTCAGGCGGTGGAGGAGCGCGATCTCCTGGCCATCGCGACGAGCCTGGAGTTGCTGCACGGTTTCATCCTCATCCACGACGACATCATCGACCGCTCGGAGCTGCGCCGCGGCCGGCCCACGCTCCACCGGGTGCTGGAATCGCGCCTGCCGACCTACGCCGATCCTGCGCGCATCGGGAAGAATCTCTCGCTCGTGCTGGGCGACATCCTCTTCGCGCTGGCCCAGCAGTGCCTGCTCGACACCCCGAGCGTGCCGCCGGCCACCTCGCTGCGGCTGGGGCGGATGCTGTTGACCTGCCTGATGGAGACGGGGTTCGGCGAAACGGCCGACATTTTCTACGGCACCCGCGACGTGGCCAAGATCGGTCTGGCGGAGATCGAGCAGATGTACCTGCTGAAGACCACGCGCTATACGATCGAATGCCCCCTCGCCATGGCGGCGGCCCTGGCGGGCGCCTCGGATGAGGCCATCGCGCAGATCGAGAAAGTCGCGCGGCCGGCTGGCCTGGCCTTCCAGGTGCAGAACGACCTGCAGGAGTTCGAGCGCTTCGAGATCAGCGACGCCGAGGTGCCGGCCGACTTCCTCGAGGGCAAGAAGACGCTGCTCATCCACACCGCCTTCGAGCTGTTGGGCGAGACCGACCGCGCCTTGCTGCAGCTTTGCCTGAGCGGTGCCAGTCCGAGCGATGCCTCGGTCTCGATGGCCAAGGAACTGGTCACGCGCAGCGGTGCCGTGGCCTGTCTGCGTCGCCGGATGCAGGACCTGCTGGAAGAGGCGGCTGCGGCGGCCTCTTCCGAGGTGTTCACGGCGGGGCAGCAGGCGGGTTTGCAGGCGCTCATCTGCCTCGTGCGCGACGCCGCCAATCGGAGTAGTCGTCCGGCGTGAAGCTCCTCCGTCGCCTCGCCTCGCTGGTCATCCTGATTCTCGTCTTCGCGCTCTGGCCGGAGGCTCCGGCGGCCTCGGCGCCGCAGACGGACATCAACGCCCTCGTCCTCAGCGCCATCCGGGGCATGCCGTCCGCGGGCGGCTACGACACCAAGCCTTCCACCACGGCCAAGCTCGGCGACGCCATCCGCCTGGCGCCCGGCGGCGCGCTGGAGATCGAGGCGGGCCGCGCCACGCCCAGCTACTGCTCCGGCGCGACGTACCTCGTCTTCCTGCGCACCGTCCAGCTCCTGCGGGAACGCGGCCGGATCGACCCGCCCCGTGCCGAGCTCGAAACGCTCGTGCCGCGCGACGACCCCAACCGCCCGGATCGCAAGCCCAACGAATGGGGCCCGCGCGACGGCGAAGGCGTCTGGGGGCGCTGGAATGCCAATGGTCCCGGCACCGCGCGGCTCTTCCACGAGCTCAAGCTGGGCCGCAATTTCACCGAATTCGCAGCGGCCCGGCCGGGCGATTTCCTGAAGATCTGGTGGAACGAGCACATCGGCTCGAAGGAGCGCGGCCATTCCGTTGTCTTCCTCGGGCTCAGTCAGCGCGAGGGGGTGGAATACGTGCGCTTTTGGTCGAGCAACCAGCAGGCCGGCTACGGCGAGAAGGAGGTGCCGCGCAGCGACATCAAACGCGCGCTCTTCTCCCGCTTCGAACATCCCGCCGGCCTGCTCCGGGCCCGGATGTTGCCGGCGGTCGATCCCTACCTTTACGGCCTGATCGATGGCCCGAGCACGCCCGAGGAAATGCGGGCGAAGTGCGGGGTGCGCTGAGGTCCCGGCGGCGGGCGAAACGCACGCTCTGCAGGTCGCCCTTTTGGGCGGCGGCCTGCGAAAGCGCTCGATTCCCCCGGCCGGGCGGATAAAAGCGTGCGCATGGCCAACGCTGCTTCCTCCGAGTGGTATCTGCGCAAGAAGGGCGGGGAGGAGGCGTTCGGTCCGGTCAGCTTCGCCCAGCTGCATGCCTGGGCGGAGTCGGCCCAGATTTCGCCGCTCGATTCCGTTTCGCCCGACGGCGCCAATTGGCAGCGCGCGCCGATGCTGGCCGAACTGCAGATGGACTGGCTGATCGAGCTCGGCGACGGCGCGCTCTACGGACCCACCACCCTGGGCGCCCTGCGGGAATTCGTGCGGGCCGGGGACATCACGGCGGAGTCCGAGATCATCGATGCCGTGGCCGGCTCGCGCCACCTGGTCGGCGAGTTGCTGTTCGGTCCGGACCTCGAGCCTTCGCCCGAGCCGACCGTGGAGCACGCGACCGCTCCCGTCCGCGCCAGCGGCGGCATCAAGGAAAACCTTCAGCAACGCATTCGGGAACTCGAGGAACGCCTGCTGGAAGCGCGGCGGGAGGCCCAGCTCTGGCGGGAACGCTGCGAGCGCGGCTGGCGGCCCGAGGAGAGCGCGGAGGCGGAGTAGCGCCCTCCGCCGCTCAGGCTGGGACCGCCGGCTTGGCCGCTTTCCGTTCGAGCGCGATGGCCAGGGCGAAAGCGCAGCTGACCTGCAGCGTCAGCCAGCCGAAGATCTCGTGCGGGTCGTCGCGCAGCGAGGGGCTCACACCGTTCAGCAGCACGGAGAACGCGATCTGCGAGCAGAACACCGGCAGCATGTGCCGGCCGATCAGGCTGAACCAGCGCAACCGGGGTTCCAGGCGCTCCAGCCAAGGCACCAGGCCGGTGACGAGCCAGGCCAGAGCGGCGAAATTCGCCACCCGCAGCGGGCCGAGTTGCCACTTGTTGAACATCCACCAGTTGGCATCGGTCACCACCGCCTCCCGCAGGGGCTCCCACCAGTGCAGGACGAAGAAAAACCCGGCGCAGGCGGCAGCGGCCCAGGTGATCCAGCGGGCGCGGAGCACGAAGGCGCCCTCCTCGTGCCGTTGTCCCAGCCAGAGGCCCGTCAGCCAGATGGCCTGCCAGGCGAAGAGATCGAAGGCGCCGGGATTGATGAAGGCGATGTCCTTGCCCGCGGCGAAGAGGTTTTCCTTGAGGTCGAAATGCGACCAAAACCAGAGCGCCCAACTCAGGCAAAGGACTGGTGCCCAGGTGCCGCAGTAGCGGGCGAGTCGAAAGGCTGCCGGGGTCAGCAGCGAGAAGACGACGTAGAGCGGCAGGATGTCGAGCAGGGCCGGTTGGAAGAGCAGCAGCACCCCCGCCACGCCTGCGCCGGCCGGGTTCTGCACGATCGGGTGCATCAGATGATGAATGCCGTCGAGGTGGGCCAGAAAGGCATGGGCGAGCAGGAAAAGGAACGCCAGCAGGATGAGGTGGGCCTGGTAAATGCGGATCGAGCGCTGGAGCGACGACCAGACCGCGTCGGAGAAGCCGGCCCGTTCCTCGCGCCGGCTGAAGAGCTTACCGGACAGGAAGGCCGAGACGAAGACGAAGCCCTCGGCGGCCGAGACGTAGCCGACGAATTCCTCCGTGTACTTCCGCACCCAGAAGGGCGAGTGGTTGATCGCGATCAGAACCAGCATCGCCCCGCGCAGGAGGTCGAGGCTGGCCAACCGGCGGCTGGGCGAGCGCCCCGCGGCGCTCTTCGCTTCAGGATCCCGCGTTGCCGAGGGGAGCGGCTTCGCGGAGGAAGGTGTCGACCTCGCGCTGCAGGACGGCATAACCAGAGGCACTCAGATGCAGACGATCGGGTCGGTAGAGGGCGGGATCCAATTCGCCCCCCGGCTTGAGGAGCGCATTGAAGATATCGAGGAAGCGGGCCGCCTTGCGTGTACGCAAATAGGAGGCCGCCAGAGAATTGAAGCGCTCGACATTGCTCTTGAGATGCGCGCGGAGCGGGCTGGGTTTCACACTCAGATAAGCCACCGGCACGTCCGGATAGGCCGAGGCGAGCATGGCGTAAAGCGCCTGGAAGTTCTGAAAGACCGTTTCCGGCGCCTCGCCGCGCGCGAGATCATTTTCACCGCAGTAGAGCACGATGGCCCGGGGCTTGACCCGCGCGAAGATGCCGGGGCCGTAGCGCAGCCAGTCGCGCAGGGTCGAGCCGCCGAAACCGCAATTGACCACCGTGCGACCGGGGAAATCGCGGTCGAGCGTGCTCCAGAGGCGGATGGAGGAGCTGCCGAAAAAGACGATCGAATTCGGCCGGCTGCCCGCCTGCGCCAGACGCGACTCGAGCGCCCCAACTTCAACGCGCAGCGGCTCGGCCTCGGGCACGGCCAGCGGGGCCTGCAGGACCTGAGCCGACAGCCCGAGGGGGGCCAGGGCCGTCAAGGCAAGCAGGAACAGACGAAGGCGCGCCACCCCGCAGTTTAGGCCCAATCCTTACGGGCATGCAATCCGCGACTGTGTGCACGTGACAGGCGCCACTTGTCGCCTCGCGGTGACGCGACTAGCCTGCGCCTCCGCCATGGCTGCTCCTACCGCTGACGTCTCTCCCGCCGCCAAGCCGCCCCCGCCGCCGCTGACGGAGGAGATCATGGAATGGCTCTCGGTGCGGGGTGCCATGATCAAGGGCTGGGCACAGCGCCAGCCCATGGAGGCGACCGCCCTCGGGGTGTTCGTTCTGCTGCTCGTCTATTTCTTCGGTCTGTTGCGGTTGTTCTACAACTACACCCACAGTACCGCCGGCTGGGCCTGGGTGGCCTGGAATCCGGAAACCAACTACGAGCACGCGCCCATCATCCCGGTGCTCTCGCTCTTCATGATCCTGCACAAGCTGCCGGACCTGCGGAACGAGCGCACCCAGAGCTCGGGCTGGGGTCTGTGGTGGATCGGCGCTGGTGCCTTCCTCTATTTCCTAGCCGCCCGCACGCTGCAGCCGCGCGTGGCCATGGTCGCGCTGCCCTGCCTGCTCTTCGGCATGGTGCTCTACGTCTGGGGCAATCGGGTAGGTCGGGCGCTCTTCTTCCCGATCATGTTCCTGCTCTTCGCCGTGCCGCTGAATTTCATCCAGCACGCCACGGTGAACAATTTGCAGAAGATCTCCACCCTGGTCTCCAGCGCGCTCTGCAACCTGATCGGGATCAAGATGGAAGCCTTCGGCACGACCATGCGTTCGGCCGACGCCTCGTTTCAATTCGAGATCGCGGAGAGCTGCTCGGGGATCAACTCGCTCATGGCCATCACCATGCTGACGGCCATCTTCGTGCACTACACGCAGGACCGGCTCTGGAAGAAGCTCTTCCTCTTCAGCCTCTCGGCCGTCTTCGCGGTGGTGGGCAATGTCGCTCGCGTGACCACCATCATGGTCGTGGCCAAGTTCGTGAACGCCAAGTTTGCCGGCGGAGTCTTCCACGACTACTCGGCCTTCATCGTCTCCTTCCCCATCGCCTTCGCCGCCATGTGGGGGGCTTCGCGCCTCGTCAACGCGGGCGAGACCGCGGTGCAGGAGGGGCTCAAACGTGGCGAGGTCCAGGCCGACGGCACCGTGACGGCGCCGCGCGGTCCGACCGCCGAAAAATACGACTACTGATCCCCCCGCCGTGTCCATTTCCTCTTCTTCCCTTAGTCCGCTGGCCCGGCGGCTGTTCATCGTCGTGGGCATCTGCGCCGTCGGACTCGGCGCGGTCGCCGTGTTGCCCCACCGCCCGGGCGGCCAACCCGGCATTCGTCTCGAACTTCCGGACACGGTCGGCAGCTGGGACGGCAAAGACGCCGAAGTCACGCAGAAGGAGCGCGAAGTGCTCGGTTCCGACGTGGAGTTCGCGCGCAAGGTCTACACCAACACCTTCGGCGACCAAATCTACGTCAGCATCGTGCTGGCCGGCTTCGATCCGACCCAGGGCATCCATCGCCCCGAGCGCTGTCTGCCAGCGCAGGGCTGGAGCATCGCCCGTTCGGCGCAGGGCTGGGTGCGCCTGCCGAACGGCGGGGCCATCGACACGACGCAACTCTTCTCGGCCCGGCAGGTGACCACGCCGAAGGGCGACAAGCTCACCCAGCGCAGCTTCAGCTACTATTGGTTCGTGGGCGCGCGCGAGGTCACCGGCAATCATCTGCGGCGCACGTTCATCGACATGCGCGACCGCGTCCTGCGCGGCGAGTCGCAGCGCTGGGCCTACGTCACCGTGGCGGCCAATGTGACCAAGGACTACTACAAGTTCGGCCGCAACGAGGAGGAGACGCGCAAGATGATCGAGGAGTTCATCCCGCGCATCGCGCCCAGCTTCCAGCTCGTCGGTCTGGGCAACACCATCGCCGCGCGCTGACGCCATGGCCGCCCGGCTGCTCTGCCTGCTGCTGGGCGGAGCGCTGGCACTCACGGCCGCGGCACACGGCGATCTCCACGAACGTATCGCGCGGCTCGACGCCCGACTGCAGCGCGAGCCCGGCCAGGCCCGGCTCTGGCTGGAGCGGGGGGAATTGCATCGGCAACACCGCGATTTCGCTGCGGCCGAGCGCGACCTCGCCGAAGCCGCGCGGCTCGACCCCCGACTGCCCGGCCTGGAGCCGGCCCGCGCCCGGCTGCTGGCGGAGAGCGGCCGCGAAGGCGAGGCGCTGGCGCTGCTCGAACGTTTGTGCGCCCAGCCCCCCGCCCCGCTGGAGTGGCAGCGGCTCCGCGCCCGCCTGCTGCAGAGCCAGGGCCGCCCGGCCGAGGCGGCCAAGGCGTGGGAAGGGATCGTCGGCGGGCCGGGCCGACCGCAGCCGTCCGATGTGCTCGAACTGGCGGCGTTGCGGGCAAGGTTGGGGGAGATCGACGCGGCGGTGACGGCGCTGGAGGACGGTTTGCGCCGGCTCGGCGAACTGCCTGTGCTGGAGCTCCGCCTCGTCGAACTTCTCACCGCCACCGGACGCTCCGAGTTGGCGCTGGCGCGGATCGAATCGGCGCGGAGCCGGGCCCCGCGCCCGGAGACCTGGCTGGAACGCAAGGCCGAGGTACTCCGGCTCGCCGGGCGTCCGGAGGAGGCCGCCGAGGCGGCCCGGGCTGGGCTGGCCGCGCTGGAGTCGCTGCCGGAGGTTCGGCGTGACACCGCCGCGGCGCGCGAGCTAGCCTCGCGTCTGCGTCGTTATCTTTTGCCGTGACCCTCCTTCGTCTGGCTTTCTTGCTCGTCCTGCTCGGCCCGCTCTGGGCCGCGGGCAGCCGGGCGGTTCCGTCGGTGCGCCCCGAGGTCCTGGACGGTCCGCTGCTGGAGGCCGGTGGAATCTGGCGCTATCTCGACGACGGCTCCGACCAGGGCACCGCTTGGCGCGAGCCCGCTTTCGACGACTCCGCCTGGGCCAGCGGCCCTGCCCAGCTCGGCTACGGCGAAGGTGACGAGGCTACGGTGGTCAGTTACGGACCCGATCCGAACAGCAAATTCGTCACGACCTACTTCCGACGCAGCTTCACGCTGGCCGATCCGGCCGAGGTCGAGGCGCTCGAACTGCGCCTCCTGGTCGACGATGGGGCCATCGTCTACCTCAACGGCCACGAACTGCAGCGGGAGAATCTGGCCGTC
The DNA here is from genome assembly GCA_018240025.1 of Verrucomicrobiota bacterium. Lineage (GTDB taxonomy): Bacteria > Verrucomicrobiota > Verrucomicrobiia > Chthoniobacterales > SZAS-18 > SZAS-18. Next base: position 22,235 of record JAFEGM010000041.1, on the reverse strand, counting down.
GATCCCGTCCTTTACGACACGCTGGCCACGGGCGGACCGGCGGTGGAGAACGCCTTCAACGTCTACCATCTGCCGGCCCAGCACCTCGTGGCCGGGGCGAATGTGGTCGCTGTGGAAGTGCACCAGGTCTCCCGCACGACGAGCGATCTGTCCTTCGATCTCGCACTCTTCGCGCGGCCCGCCGTGCCGCGGCTGGCGCGCGGACCCTATCTTCAGCTCGGCACTCCGACCGGCGTGACGGTGCGCTGGCGCACGACGCTGCCGGCCTCCTCCCGCCTGCGCTACGGCCTCAGTCCCGGCGTTTTCACCGGCTTGGTCGAACTCGCCGGCACCCGCACCGAGCATGCGCTGGCCCTGACCGGGCTACTCCCGAACACGCTCTATTACTACTCGGTCGAGACCATCGACGGCGTGGTGCTGGAGAATGGCCCGGCCTGCCGCTTTCACACCGCGCCGCCGGTCGGCACCATCCAACCCGTTCGCATTTGGGCGCTCGGCGACAGCGGCCGCGCCGGGCCGGCCCAGAACGCGGTGCGCGACGCCTTTCTCGCGCTGCAGGGCGGAGCGCGGCTCGATCTCTGGCTGATGATGGGCGACAACGCCTACGACAGCGGCACCGACGCAGAGTACCAACTGGGGCTGTTCGACCCTTACCGCGAGATCCTCAAGCAGTCGGTGCTGTGGCCCACACTCGGCAATCACGACACCGGCCAGTCGGGCGACTTCTTCAGTCCGTATCCGTATTTCGACATCTTCACCCTGCCCGCGGCGGCCGAGGCGGGCGGCGTGGCCAGCGGCACGCCGCATTACTACTCCTTCGACTACGCCAATGTGCATTTCATCTGTCTCGATAGCATGACCGCCGACCGCTCGCCCAACGGCGCGCAGGCGAACTGGCTGCGGGCCGATCTCGCGCAGACCACGGCCGACTGGATCGTCGCGTTCTGGCATCATCCGCCCTACTCGAAGGGCTCGCACGATTCCGACTTCGAGGGGCAGCTCATCGAGATGCGGGCGGTCTTCAATCCCATCCTCGAAGCGGGCGGAGTGGACCTCATTCTCACCGGGCACAGCCATGCCTACGAGCGCTCGTACCTGCTCGACGGTCACTATGGGCCGAGCAGCACGTTCGTGGAATCGATGAAGCTGGATGCCGGCAGTGGCCGGCCCGACGACACCGGCGCCTACGCCAAACCGCCGGGCCGGGTGGGTCGGCGGGGTGCTGTCTATGCGGTCATCGGCCAGGGCTGCCAGATCAGCGGCGGGGCGCTGAATCATCCCGCCATGCACCGCTCGCTCAATGTGCTCGGTTCGCTGGTGCTCGACGTGTACGGCCCGCGGCTCGATGCGCGTCTGGTCCGCGACGACGGCGTGGTGGACGATGCCTTCACGCTGCAGAAGGACGCAGCCTTGTACGACAGCGACGGCGACGGTCTGCCGGACAGCTACGAACGGCGGCATGGATTCGACCGGCACGATCCGGCCGATGCACTGGCCGACAGCGACGGCGACGGCTTTACCAACCTGCAGGAGTTTCTCGCCGGCACCGATCCGCGGGATGCCCGCGACTCGCTGCGGGTGACCTCGTTCAGCCGCGAGGCCAAAGGCACCACGCTGGAATTTCGCACCATCCACGGCCGGCGGTATCGGGTGGAGTGGACGGCCGACCTGAACTCCGGGCTCTGGCAGGCGCTCGGCCCGGACCTCATCGGCACGGGCCAGCCGCTGAGCGTGTTCGATGCGGCCGTCGGGGTGCAGGAACGGTTCTACCGCGTGGTGCACCTCCCGCCCTGAGGCTCAGCGCACGGCCGCCAGCGCAGCGCGGATGTCGTCTTCGGTCACGTCCTCGGAAACGAACGCGCTGCCGAGACGGCGCGTGAGGACGAAGCGAATGCGGCCGTCCTTGAACTTCTTGTCGCGCCGCAACAGTTCGAGCAGGGCGTCGTCGCCGACCTCGGCCGCCGCACCCTCGAGCCGCAGCGGGAGTTCGAACCGCCGCAGCGCCGCGTGCAGCAGCGCCTCGTCCTCGGCCGGGAGCGCCGCATTGCGCACCGAGAGACGCGCCGCTACCACCGAGCCGAGCGCCACGGCCTCGCCGTGGAGCAGACCGCCGTAGCCGGCGGCGGCCTCGATGGCGTGGCCGACGGTGTGGCCGAAGTTGAGGTGCATGCGCTCGCCGCGCTCGAATTCGTCCGCCTGCACGATCCGCGCCTTGATGGCGGCGTTGCGCGAGACCAGCGCGGTCAGATCGCGGGGCTCCGCCGCGGCCAGCTCCTCCACCATGGCGCGGTCGGCGATGACGCCATGCTTGATGACTTCCGCAAAGCCCTCGCACCAGGCGCGGCGCGGCAGGGTGGCCAGCAGAGCGGGATCGGTCAGCACCAGCACCGGTGGATGGAAGGCGCCCACGAGATTTTTGCCCGCGGCCAGATTGACGCCGGTCTTGCCGCCGATGGCGCTGTCCACCTGGGCCACGATGGTGGTCGGCACCTGCACCACGGCGAGACCGCGGTGGTAGATCGCCGCCGCGAAGCCCGCGAGATCGCCGATCACCCCGCCGCCCAGCGCCACGATCGTGCTGTGGCGGTCGAGCCCGGCGGCGGCGAAGGCTTCGCAGAGCGCGCCGGCCTGCTCGAGGCTCTTGGAATTCTCGCCCGCGGGCACCGTCTGCGTCGTCACGGCGAAGTCCGCGGCCCGCAGCGCCGCCTCGGCCCGGGCCGCGTGGAGAGGGCCTACGTGGCTGTCCGTCACCAGCGCCACCGACCGTCCCGCCTCGGGCCGCGCGCGGCGAAGTTCGGCTCCCAGGCGGTCGAGCGCACCCTCCTCCACCACGATGAAATACGAATGGCGGCTGGTGCGGACGGAAAGCTGCATCGCGCACACAAGCCAAGGCGGCCGGCCCTGTCACGTCCCGGTGCCGCTCAGGAATGTCATTGACGCCTCCGACCTGCCGGGCGCTAATCGACAGCATCCGGCGCCCTGCCGGCCGTTTCGTCGTCCCCTGCGCTTTTCGCCATGTATCCACATTGCCTTCGCACTTCCATCCTCGGCGTCTTGCTCGCCGTTGCCTTCAGTCCGGCGTTGCCGGCCCAGATCCCCGAGGGCGTGAGCCCGCAGGCCGCGGCGCAGATCCAGGCGCTGATCGATGAAAAGGCCAGCCGCACGCCCACCGAGATCAAGATCGACTCCCAGCTGCTCTACGCCCTGCGCGCCAGCCGCGGGCTGCAGGCCGCGCGCGGAGTGCCTTCCCTCGAAGTCTCGCTGCAGACCAACGAGAAGGGCCTCATCCTCGTCGACATCAAGGGCGAGGTCGGCCACGCCATCCACAAAGTGATCGAGCGCGCCGGCGGCAGCATCGTCTCCTCCGTGCCCCGCTTCGGCGGCATGCGCGCCTGGGTGCCGCTCTCGATCGTCGAGGAAATTGCCTCGCTCAAGGAGACGCGCGTCATCCGGCCCGCCTCGCCCATGCGCAACAGCTCGATCAAGCGCGATCTCGGCCAGTTCCGCGACGCGCTGGAGCGGGCGGCCGCCCGGCGTGAGGCCGGCGCCAGTCCCGAGGCGGTCAATGTCTCGGAAGGCGTGACCACGCATCGCATCGTGCAGGCCCGCACGGGGCTTGTCTTCACCGGTCTGAAGATCGGTGTGCTCTCCGACTCCATCGACGACTCCTCCGGCTCCTACGCCAATGCCGTCGCCTCCGGCGACGTGCCGCCGGTCACCGTCCTGCCCGGCCAGAGCGGCGGGCAGCTCAGCGGCGAAGGCCTGGCGATGCTGGAGGCGATTGCGGACATCGCGCCCGGTGCACAGCTCTACTTCGCTACTGCCTTCAACGGCTCCGAGCAGTTCGCCCAGAACATCCTCGATCTGCGCGCCGCCGGCTGCGACGTGATCGTCGACGACGTCTCCTACTTTGACGAGTCGCCGTTCTTCCCGGATTCGATCGAGCAGGCGGTCAACGCGGTCACCGCGCAGGGCTGCATGTATTTCTCTTCGGCCGGCAACCAGGGCAATCGCACCACCAATTCGTCCAGCGTCTGGGAGGGTGACTTCACCGACGGCGGCCCGGTGGCCGCTCCGCTGACGGGCACCGGCCGTCTGCACCAGTTCCCGGCCCAGCCGCCGGCGGTGGCGGCGCCGCGTCCGTACGCCTCCTTCCCCGCGACGGCTCCGACCAGCGCGGGCCGGCGCGATCCGTATCTCTTCTGGTCCGATCCGCGCGGTGCTTCCAGCAACGACTACGATCTCTTCTATCTCGATGCCACCGGCGCCACCGTGCTGCGGGCCTCGACCAACGTGCAGAATGGCACGCAGGATCCGATCGAGGTTCTCGGCGACCTCTCGACCGGCACCGGCGGCGGCGCGCCTTACACCAACAAGCGCTTCGTCATCGTGAAGTCGGCCACGGCGCAGGCGCGCTATCTGTCGCTCAACCTGGGCGACGGCTACATTCAGCCCAGCACCGGTGGCCGTACCAAGGGCCACAACGCCTCGCGCGATGGCTTCAGCGTCGCCGCCGCGCCGGCCGTCGGCCAGTTCGGCGCGTATGGCAATCCGTCCGTCACCCTGCCGGGCGGGCCCTTCCCGGGGGTGTTCACGACCTCCACGCGCATCGAGCCCTTCACCTCGGAGGGACCGCGTCAGGTCTTCTTCAATCCGGACCAGTCGCCCATCACTCCGGGCAACTTCCTCTCGACCGGCGGCAACTCCCGCCCGAAGCCGGACTTCACCGCGGCTGACGGCACGGCCACCACGCTTCCGCCCGCCTCGGGCCTGAATCCGTTCTTCGGCACGTCCAATGCCGCCCCGCACGCTGGCGGCATCGCGGCCATCGTCCTGGCCAAGAATCCGAATCTCACGCCGGCGCAGATGCGCACGGCGCTGACCAGCACCGCCATCGATATCGAGGCGCCGGGCTTCGACTCCACCTCGGGCGCGGGCATTCTCGACGCCCCTCCGGCCGTCGCCGCGGTCAGCGCCACGGCCGCCCTGCGCGACGCGAAGACTTACCAGGTCATCACGCCGAACGGCCTCGGTACGATCAACGTCGGTGATGTCTTCAAGGTCTTCGTCCCGCTGACCAACCCCAGCGGCTCGACCGATGCGGTGGGCGTCAACGCCAGCCTCACGAGCCTGACGCCGGGTGTCAGCGTGCAGAACAAGGCGGTCGGCTACGCCACCATCGCCAAGGGCACGACTGGCAACTCCGGCCGGCCGTTCCTCATCACGGTCAGCCCGACGGTACCCTGCGGCAGCAAGCTCGACTTCGTCATGACGGCCAGCTTCGGCCGCCGCACGTTCGTCTTCCCGTTCAGCCTGCCCACGAACTTCGCGGTCGGCCAGACCGTGCAGCGTTTCGACTCGACCAACGTGCCGACTGCGCTGCCGGACAACGACGCTACCGGCATCAACTTCCCGATCACCGTCAGCGGCGTCGCGGGGCGCGTCGGCAAGGTCAAGGTCTCGGTCTGGGCGAACAATTCGACCTACATCGGCGACCTCGTCTTCAAGCTTCGCTCGCCGGACGGACGCGAAGTGGTGCTGTCCTCGAACGTCGGCGGCGGCAACACGACCTTCGGCACCGGCACCGCCGACGCCGAACGGGTGACCTTCGACGACGACGCTGCGGTGGGAATCGAAGCCGCCCAGCCGCCCTTCGCCGGCACCTTCCGGCCGGCGGGTCGCCTGAGCACGTTTGTCGGGACGCTCCCGGCCGACGCGAACGGCACCTGGACGCTCAATGTGTCCGACCAGGGGCCGGGCGACGTGAGCACGTTCCAGACGTGGTCGATCTTCCTCCAGCCGATTCAGTGTAACTGAGTCGGGCGGATGCCTTCCCAGGCGGGAATCGGGTGCGCCCCGGTTCCCGCCTTTTTCTTTATTCCCCCGGCCGCACGTCGAAGACGTTGAGCGTCATTGCGACCAGCGTGTAGTAGCCGACCAGACCGGTGACTTCGACCGCCGTGGCCGCGTCGAATCGCGCGATCAGCCGGGCCAGCGTCGCCTCGCCCACAGTCTTGGTCGCATTCAGCTCCGCGCAGAAATCGTAGAGCGCTTCGTCCTGCGGCGAGGAGAACGCCGGCTTCTCGTCGCGGGCCAGTGCGTCGACGATCTCGGCCTCGAGCCCGGCCTGCCGGGCGATCGGCGCGTGAATGGCCCATTCGGTCGGACAGCGCTGGCCGCGGGCGGTCACGAGGATGGCGAGTTCGCTCTGCCGTAGCGGCAGCCGGGTGAGATAGCGGGCGAATTCGCCCAAACGGGCCGCACGCCGCGCCCATTCCGGGCTGTGCAGCCAGACGCGAAACGGTCCGGAGAGGTTGCCTTTCCGCGAGGCGAGGATTTCGTCGTAGACGGCCTGGGCCGCGGCGGGCAGTTGAGCGCGTTCGAGTTCGGGCAGACGGGACATGCCCCAAGCTGCACGCAGCGACGGTCCCTGCACGCACCGCCAGGCATTTGCTCGCCAAGGCCGCCGACCCACCGTCTACTCGTTCTCGTCGTGAAGCCCCTCGTCCTTCTCCTCTCCGCGCTGCTCGGCGCGGCCCAACTCTCCGCCCAAGTGGATCGCATCACCGGCAAAGCCTTCGCCACCCGCTCCGAGGTCATCGCCCGTAATGGGATGGTCTGTACCAGCCATCCGCTCGCCTCGCAGATCGGGCTCGATGTCCTCAAAGCGGGCGGCAATGCGGTCGACGCCGCCATCGCCGCCAACGCCGCGCTCGGCTTGATGGAACCCACCGGCTGCGGCCTCGGCGGCGATCTCTTCGCCATCGTCTACGAAGCCAAGACCGGCCGGCTGCACGGGCTCAATGCCAGCGGTCGCTCGCCGCTCGGGCTCAGTCTCGAGGCATTGAAGGCCGAACTGGCCAAGCTCGGCAGCAAGACGATTCCGCCGCATGGAATGCTGCCGATCAGCGTGCCGGGCGCGGCCGACGGCTGGTTCCAGCTGCACGGCAAGTTCGGCAAGCTGCCGATGCGCGACCTGCTCGCACCGACCATCCGCTACGCCGAGGAGGGGCACCCGGTCTCCGAGCTGATCGCGTACTACTGGGAACGCAGCGTGCCGGTGCTGAGCAAGCAGCCGGGCGCGTTCAAGGAGACCTTCACCATCGATGGCCGCGCGCCCCGCAAGGGCGAGATCTTCAAGAATCCCGACCTGGCCCGCACGCTGCGGCTGCTGGGCGAGAAAGGGCGCGACGCCTTCTACAAGGGCGAGATCGCGGACAAGATCGATGCCTTCATGCGCAACAGCGGCGGCTGGCTGCGCAAGGTCGATTTCGAGAAGCACACCTCGACCTGGGTCGATCCGGTCAGCACCACGTACCGCGGCGTGGAGGTCTTCGAGCTCCCTCCCAACAGCCAGGGCATCGCCGCGCTCCAGGCGCTCAACATCCTCGAGCCGTACGATCTGCGCGCGCTGGGCTTCAATCATCCGCAGGCGCTGCACCTCATGATCGAGGCCAAGAAGCTGGCCTTCGAGGACCGCGCCAAGTTCTACGCCGATCCGGCCATGGCCCGCATTCCGCTGCAGGATCTCATCTCGAAGGCCTACGCGGCCGAGCGCCGCAAGCTGCTCGACGAGAAGCGGGCCTCGAAGCGACTCGATGCCGGCAATCCCGCCCTGCGCGACGGCGACACCATCTATCTCTGCACCGCCGACAAGGACGGCAACATGGTCTCGCTCATCCAGAGCAACTACCGCGGGATGGGCTCCGGGGTGGTCGTGCCCGGGCTCGGCTTCGGCTTTCAGGACCGGGGCGAGATGTTCACCTTCGAGGACGGCCACGCCAACATCTACGCCCCCGGCAAACGACCGTTCCAGACCATCATCCCGGCCTTCGCCAAGAGGGACGGCAAGCCCTGGCTGGCGTTCGGCGTGATGGGCGGGGCGATGCAGCCGCAGGGGCACACCCAGATCATCCACAATCTGGTCGATTTCGGGATGGGCCTGCAGGAGGCCGGCGACGCCGCGCGCTGGCAGCATCTCGGCAGCAGCGAGCCGACCGGGGAGAAGATGACCGACGGCGGCTACGTCGAGGTGGAATCCGGCATCCCCTGGGAAAGCGTCCGCGAACTGATGAAGCGCGGCCACCAGGTGCGCGTCGGTTTCGGCGGATTTGGGGGCTACCAAGCCATCATGCGCGACCACCAACTGGGGGTCTGGGTCGGAGCGAGCGAGGGGCGGAAGGACGGTCAGGCGGTCGGCTACTGAGCGTCGTTTTCCAACCCGCTGAGAGGGCTCGCTCGAAAAAAGTGACGAAACATTCACGTTTTGTCACGCTGCGGATCGGAGCGGATTTTCCAGAGTATTCGGGCGTTTTCTTACCCGAGAGCGCCTGGGAAACTGCGTCGTTTCATTAACAAAACTAATGGATCGAGGTTGCCGGGCGAGCCTTCCGCGATACGGTAACAGCAGTTTTGAAAGATTGTTCTGGGGGGAACAGACGGCCCCTGCGCCCATGATGGGTGCGGGGGCCGTAACTTTTTCCAGGGGTGGCGTTGGAGGGATGCGCTATGGTGCGCGGCGATGGAGCCTGCCGCCCCCGAGGAGCCGTCCCCCGCCTCCGCCTCACCGGCCCCGCGCCGCGGCCGACTCGGCTTTGCGGCGGCTTTCCTGGGCTCGGTGATCACCATGGCCGCGGTCGTCCTCTACGCCCTTTGGCGGGCGGAGCGGGTCGCCACCACGGTCGTGACCCAGCCCTCGGAGATCGCCTCCAGGGCGGCCAAGGCCTTCGCGGAGGTGCTGCAGATGCAGCCGCAGGTCACGATCAACGAACGGGTCGTGCTGAACCAATCCTCGCCGACGTTCGAATTGGCCGTCCTGCAGCGGGAGGTCGAGGTCGAGCGCGAGTTCGAGCATTCCTGGATGGGCAGCCTCAAACGCATTCGCCTGCGCGGCTCGTTCCGGGTCAAGGCGGGCTTCGACCTGAACCAGCCGTACAGCGTGGCCCTGACCGACGCTCCCGGCGTGCCAGTGCGCATCGAGCTGCCGGCACCCAGGATTCTCTCGGTGGAATCGCTCGGGGTCGAGATCCTGGCCTACGAGAACGGGCTCTGGAACAAGATCTCGACCAAGATCCTCTCGGCCGAGATCGACGCCCTGCCCGACGAGGCCCGGCGCAAGGCCTTCCGCGCGGGGCTGACCCGGGAGGCGGAGCAGGCGATCCTGCAGCAGCTCTCCGCCCGCTTCCCACAGCCGCCCGGAGTCCAAATCAAGATTGTCCCGGTGGCACCCCGCGATGCGCCGGCGACGATCCGGGAGCAGCCCTGAGTCCCGAAACGAGCGCTTGCGGCCACCGCCCGGTCGCGGCGAATTCGTCCGATGCCCGAAGAAGACGACGTTTTCATCGACCTGCGCAGCGATGCCTACTTCATGGGCGAGGCGCTCCGCCAGGCTCGGCGCGCCGGTGCCGCGGGCGAGGTGCCCTGCGGCGCGGTCATCGTGCGGGAAGGCCGGATCATCGCCCGGGCCGCCAACCAGGTCGAGGCGCTGAAGGATGCCACCGCGCACGCCGAGATGCTGGCCATCACCCAGGCCGAGGAGGTGGTGGGCGACTGGCGCCTGACCGATTGCGAGCTGTTCGTGACCAAGGAGCCGTGTCCGATGTGCGCCGGGGCCGCGGTGCACGTCCGGCTGCGGCGCGTGGTCTTCGGCTGTCCCGATCCCAAAGGCGGTGCGGCCGGCGGCTTCATCAATCTCCTCGACCAGCCCACGCTCAATCACCGCTGCGAAACCGTCGGCGGCGTGCGCGGGGAGGAATGCGGCGAGCTGCTCCGCGCCTTCTTCCGCGAGCGGCGCGGTGCCTGAGGGCGGCCGTCAGCCGCGCCGTCCGCGCAGGGTGTGGATCGTGTCGTCGAGCAGCATGACGAGGAACAGCGGATTGCAGCGCCAGAGCGTGGTCCAGAGCGTGCGGAGCCAGGCCGGTCGCGGTTTGGCCTGCTGCCGCAGCCAATGCTCCACCGCGGCATCGTCCGCCCCGGTGGCGAGCAGCTCCCGGAGTTCGCTGGCCGAGACGCCCGCGAAGGCAAAGAAGCGGCGATCGAGCGGGCAGTCGTAGTGGTATTCGCCCACCGTGCCGGCGATCTCCGCCCGGCCTTTGTCCACCGCCCGCGCCGCCAGGGCGTAGCCCGCCAGCGCGACCTGGGGCGGACGCGGCGCCACGCGGCGGAGATCGGGGGCGGGCAGGGACATCAGCTGCCGCGGCGGATTTCCGAGCCCTGAAAGCGCACCTGGATGCGGAAGACTTTCTTCACGCGACAGCGGATCTCACCGGTCTGGAGATCGAAGCGCTCGGGGATCTCGATGCGATGCACGTCGACCGTCGCGTGGTAACCGCGCTCCGAGAAGACGTCGATCAGCATCGCCAGCGCCGCCGGGTCCTCCAGCGTGGTGTCCTCGGTGTTGACCAGCGCCGCGCCCGAGATGGCGTGGCGGACGACGATCGGGATCACCTTCTTCTCCACGAAGCCCACGATGCGGGCGAAGAGCTCCGGCTGCTCGAGCTCGTAGGCATCGAGGCGTTTGACCAGCTCCTGCCGCGCGTGGACCACGATCTCGCTGGCCAGCGGAATGCCGCGCAGACGCTCGAAGGTGCGCGGATCGAGCTCCAGGGTGCTCTGGTATTTCAGCTCGCGCAGGATGTTCTGCTCGACCTCCTCGATCGGGCCCTGGGCGTTGATGAAGTGGTAATGGAAGATCTCCTTGAGCGACTGGAGCGCGTCCCAGGTTTGCTCCTTGAAGACGCGGTACCGCCGCTGCGCCAACTCGGGCGAAAAGTCGGTGGTGCGCTCCTCGATCAGTTCGCCCACGCCCGAGCGCCGCACCTCCTCGTTGTAGGCCTTGACCTCGGCGCCGCGTTTCAGCTGGCGCTGCACGCTGGTCAGCTCGTCGACGAAGAGGACCATGATGTGGATGGTCGTCTGCCGGAAATGGATGCCGAGCGGAGAGCGGTAGAATTCGTTCCGCAGCTTCTGCAGCTCGTCGACCAGCAGCTTGAGGCATTCCACCTGCACCTGCGTGCGCGGGAAGCCGTCGAGAATGACGCCGTCGCGATACTCCGGACGCAGCATGTGGCGAAGCAGCAGGCCCATGACCTCGCGGTCGCCCACCATCTGGCCGGCGTCCTTCAGGCGCTTGGCGGCGGGGGAATCGAGCAGCGAGCTGATGACGATGGGCGGGCAGGTGAAGCCGCGCGTCTTGCCGATGAAGGCCGTGTGCGTGCCCTTGCCCGAGCCGGGCGCGCCGCCCAGCAGGATGATCTCCTTCGGAAAGCGCAGGTTTTCGCGGCCGACCTCTTCCTCGAGATCCTCCCAGACCGCGTCGAAAATGAGCTGGGCGTCCTTGATCTCGAGATCGAGGGGAGCCTTCGCGGCGGGGGCCGCAACGGGGGACGGAGAGGCTGTCGGGGAAGCCATGGGGCGGCACTTCAACCCCGTCGGCCCGCCCTGTCCAACCGAATGTGGCGGCTCTTGGCTGCGCGTTACTCGGCCAGACCTTCCGTTGGGATGCCGCGCAGCTGGAAGAGGCGCAGGATCGTCTCCTCGATCAGGTGGTTCGGGCAGGAGGCGCCGGCCGTCACGCCGATGACGAGTTGCTCCTTCGGCGGCAGCCAGCCTTGGGTCGTGACCTCCTGCTTTTCGTGCAGGTTGAAATGCGTGATGCGCTCGACCGATTCCAGCCGGCTGGCATTGCGGATGAAGTAGGTCGGGAGCTTCTGCTCGCCGATCTCGGCCAGGTGCGAGGTGTTGGAGCTGTTGTAGCCGCCGACCACCAGCATGAGGTCCATGGGCGTTTCGAGCAGCTTGAAGAGCGCATCCTGCCGCTCCTGCGTGGCCCCGCAGATGGTGTCGAAGAAGCGGAAATTCCGGGCGTCGGGGTCCTGATCGCGCGCAGCGATGGCGGCCCGGATCCGGCGCTGCACTTCCTCCGTCTCGCCGCGCAGCATGGTGGTCTGATTGGCCACGCCGACGCAGCGCAGGTGCAGTTCGGGATCGAAGCCCGGCGAGTGCGCCTCGGGTCCGAACTTGGCCAGGAACGCCTCCTTGTCCCCGCCGTGGCGGATGTAGTCGCAGACGTAATCGGTATCGGCCAGCGTGAGCACCACGAGGTAGTGCCCGTTGCCATCGTTGCCCAGCGCGCGCGAGGCCGTCGCCTTGGTCTCCTCGTGCTCCGCCTTGCCGTGGATGATCGAGGTGAATTTCTCCTGGGCGTAGCCGCGCACCCGCCGCCAGACGCTCATGACGTCGCCGCAGGTGGTGTCGACAATGTGGCAGCCGATCTGCTTGATCCGCTCGACCGTTTTCACCTCCGAGCCGAAGGCCGGGACGATAACCACGTCGTCGGGCGTGAGCTGGTCGATCTCCGCCTGCTTGCGCGGCCCGATGAGATTGCGGATGCCGAGCGTGGCGATCTGCTCATTGACCTCCGGATTGTGGATGATCTCGCCGAGGATGAAGAGCCGCTGTTCCGGCGGGAAATACTTCCGGGCCGCATAGGCCATGTCGATGGCCCGTTCGACCCCGTAGCAGAAGCCGAACTTCTGGGCCAGACGGATGGTCAACCCCCCGCGCGAGACGATGCCGCCACGGGCGATGACCCGGTCGACCAGTTCGCTGCGGTAGTGCGATTGGACCTGCTCCAGCACGGCCGCCATGACCTCCGGCGTACGGAGATTGATGCGGCGTTTTTCCTGGGGCGCAGCGGGAGAGGCAGTGGCGGACATGGAAGGGCACCATAGCCGCAAATTGGGCGATCGGCCAGAAGGTGACGGGGGAGAATTGGCCTGCGGCTTTGGTCGCTTCGAGGACGACGGCGAGGGGAGGTTTGGCCTGCGGCTTTGGTCGCTTCGAGGACGAGGACGAGGACGACGACGAGGACGAGGGGGAGTTTGGCCTGCGGCTTTGGTCGCTTCGAGGACGAGGACGAGGACGACGACGAGGACGAGGGGAGATTTGGCCTGCGGCTTTGGGTCGATCGAGGACGAGGACGAGGACGACGACGAGGACGAGGGGGAGTTTGGCCTGCGGCTTTTGGTTGATCGAGGACGACGACGAGGACGAGGGGAGGTTTGGCCTGCGGCCTTGGGTCGACCGGGGTGACGAGGAGGGAAGTTTGGACTCGGCTAGGGTTCGGATTCGCAGTGATCGTCTTCTGGAGCCGAGGATGGCGATCCTTCGAAAAGGTTTACGAGGCGCGTGAGCATGCTGACGATGCGAAGCAGGAGGTTCTTGCCTCCGGCAACTCGCGCGGCTGGCGCAAGACGTTTGGCGACGATGGCGTCGAGACACGCAGCGCACTCGACTGCTGAACCGCGGGCATCGTCAAAGAACTTGGCCCGCAGAGGACGCTGGCGTTTGCCGTTCCCCTCGGCGGTGTTCAGTAGAACGGACAAGCATGCCCGATCAAGCTGATCGCAGACCTCCCTTCGATAGGCGTGTCTGGAGTCTGCGATTTCCTCGAGCAGAACCGAAACCCACTCGGTCAACTCCAGCTCTACTTTGTAGACGTCGAGCTTCTCGTGATCGAACTCGCGGGACATGCCGGACCATCAAAGAAGTCAGAAAATTGTAAAGAAATTTTATATAAGCCAACCGCGCGCTGAAGTCGTGGCTCTCGGCCGTCCTGCTCGCCGAAACTCCCCTTCAATACGCAGACGCCGCCCTTGGAACTCGTCGAGCCACCAAAGCCGCAGGCCAATTCTCCCCCTCGACTCCCCTTCAACACGCAAAACGCCGCCCTCGGAGCTCGTCCTCGTCGTCGTCCTCGTCCTCGTCCTCGGAGCCACCAAAGCCGCAGGCCAATTCTCCCCCTCGGCTCCTCTTCAATACGCAAAACGCCGCTCTCGGAACTCGTCCTCGTCGTCGTCCTCGTCCTCGTCCTCGTCCTCGAAGCGACGCAATGCCGCAGGCCAATCTTAGCCGAGCCGAAGCTCCGCGACTTTCGCCGCGAGCTCTCCCGGCGCGCAGCGCATCAGCGTCTCGCCGACGAGGATGGCGTCTGCCCCGGCGCGAGCGACGAACACGGAGTCTTCACGGGTCTTGAGCCCGCTTTCGCTCACCACCACGACTTCGGCCGGCGCCTCGTCGGCCAGGCGGTTGGTGGTTTCGAGGTCGACCACGAAGGTGGTGAGGTCGCGATTGTTGATGCCGATGAGATCGGCCCCGGCGTCGATCGCGCGTTCCATCTCGGCGAGGGTGTGGACTTCGACCAGCACGTCGAGCTGGAAGTCCCGGGCCACGCGCTGGAGACGGTCGAGATCGCCCGGCGGCAGTGCGGCGGCGATGAGCAGAATGGCATCGGCCCCGGCGCAGACGGCCTCGAAAATCTGGATCTCGTCGAGGATGAAATCCTTGCGCAGCAGCGGCAGGCCGCAGGCTTCGCGCACCTTGGCGAGGTAGGACAGATGCCCCTGGAAAAACGGCTCGTCGGTCAGCACCGAGATGGCCTGCGCGCCGGCGGCTTCGTAGCGGCGGGCGATGTCGGCGGGATCGAAGTCCTCGGCAATGACCCCGACCGAGGGCGACGCCTTCTTCACCTCGGCGATGAGGCCGAGCGTGCCGTCCTCCCGCGGCTGCAGTGCGCGGGTGAAGCCGCGGAAATCGTTCCGCAGCAGCGCATCGCGCCGCAGGGTCTCGCGGCGCGGCTGCAGGGCCTCGATCTCGCGGCGCTTGGCCTCCAGGATCTCCTTCAATCGGTCGTGCATGGCCGCGTTTGCCACTGGCCGCGCGCGATTTCCACCGCTTTCCGCGTCCCGGCAAAGACACGCGCCCGGCATTTCGCGCGAAGCGGGCTTGGGTAGATTGAACCTGCCGATGAATCGACTCAGCAAAGAGCAGAAGGCGGCCGACCTGCGCCGCCTGCGCTTCATCGCCACCGGACTGCTGGTGGCGATGTCGGTGGTCTATGTCGTGGCCCGGACCTTCGAGCCGCGTGCGGCTTGGATTGGCTTCGTGCGGGCCTTCGCGGAGGCGGCCATGGTCGGCGCGATGGCCGACTGGTTCGCGGTCGTGGCGCTCTTCCGGCATCCGCTCGGGCTGCCCATCCCGCACACGGCCATTCTGCGCCGCAAGCAGGTCGAGGTGGGGCAGGGGCTGGGCAATTTCGTGGTCGAGAACTTCCTCACCCGGGAAATCGTCGGCCGCCGGCTGGCCAAGATGGACCTCACCGGCACGGCCACGGCGTGGCTGCGCGATCACTCGGGTCTGTTGGCGGACAAGGTGCTCTCCTTCGTGCCGCGGCTGCTCGATGCGATCGACGACGACGACGTCACGCGCGTCGTCTACAAGCAGTTCCTGCAGCGCGCTTCCACCATCCCGGCCGCGCCGGCGCTGGCCAAGGCGCTCTCGCTGCTCACCTCCGGCGCCAAGCACGAGGCGCTGCTCAGCCAGGCGCTGCAGTTCGGCGACTCGCTCGTGCAGAAGAATCGCCACCTGCTGCAGAGCGGCATCATGAAGGAGTTGCCGGTACCCGAGAAGATCGGGCCCGTCTCGCTGCAGGGCGTGCGTGAAATGCTGGCCGACTACATCGCCAACAAGGTCGTCCACAACGTCCAGGGCCTGCTCCACGACGTCGGCGCCAATCCCGAGCACCCGCTGCGCGAGGAGTTCGGCCGCCGGCTGGTGCGCTTCATCCACGAGCTCGAGACCTCGGAGGAATATCGGGCGCGCGGCGAGGAGATCAAAAGCGAGCTGCTGGCCAATCCGGTCCTGCACGACTACGCCGGCAGCGTTTGGGGGCAGTTGAAGGAGGCGGTCAAACGCGACCTCGCCACGCCCGAGCCCAAGCTGCGCCGGCATTTCGTGGCCCTCGTGACCGGCGTGGCCGGCGCGGTGCACGACGACGCCCCGATGCGCGCGCGGCTCAACGACGGCATCCGCAACGGCGTGCTCGATTTCGTCGAAGCCAACGCGAAGGACATCGGCCAGCTCATCGAGGAGACGGTGAAGGGCTGGAATGCCGACGAGATGACCGCCAAGCTCGAACTCGAAGTCGGGCGCGACCTGCAGTTCATTCGCCTCAATGGCACGGTCATCGGCGGCGCGATCGGCGTGCTGATTCACCTCGCGGGGCTGCTGATTTGGAAGCACTGAGGCCGCGCTCGGCGTAGGGTCGGCCCATGCGACTCGTCTATCTCGGATCCGGCGACATCGGCCTGCCCACGCTCCGCGCGCTCGCGGCGGCGCACGAAATCGCTGCCGTGGTGGCGCAGCCCGACCAGCCGGCCGGCCGCGGGAATCAGCTGCGCGAGCCGCCCACCAAGACGTTGGCGCGCGAGCTGGGTCTGCCGGTGCTGCAGCCGGAACGCGTCCGCCGTCCCGAGGCGGTTCAGGCCCTGCGCGAGGTGGCGGCCGATGCCTTCGTGGTCTTCGCGTATGGGCAGATCCTGCCGCAGGCCGTGCTCGATCTGCCGCGGCTGGCGGCGCTCAACATCCACGCCTCGCTCCTGCCGCGCTGGCGCGGGGCGGCGCCGATCCAGGCGGCGATCCGCGCGGGCGATGCGGTCAGCGGCCACACCATCATGTTCATGGATGCCGGGCTCGATACCGGCGACATTCTGCTGCAGCGCGAAGTGCCGCTGGCCGAGGACGAGACCGGCGGCTCGCTCTTCGCCAGACTCTCGGCGCTCGCGCCGGAATGCATCCTCGAAGCGCTGGAGTTGCTGGCGGCAGGCCGCGCCCCGCGCGTGCCGCAGAACTCCGCGCTCTCGACCCTCGCGCCAAAGCTGGAGCGGCCGGACGGGCGCATCGAGTGGCGGCACGGCGTGCTCGAATTGTCGCGTCGCATCCGCGCCTTCGAACCGTGGCCGGGGAGTTTCACCACGCTGCCCGATGGACGCCTGCTGAAGGTCTTCGGCGCGCGTCTCGCGTCGGAGCACGGCCGGTCCGACGTCGCCCCCGGCACCGTGCTGGGCCCCGACGGCGACGGCGCCTTGGTGGCGTGCGCGGATGGGGCCGTTCGTCTGGCCGAGTTCCAGCCCGAAGGCCGCAGGCGGCTCTCCGCGCGCGATTGGTTCAATGGCGGCGTACTGCGCCCGGGGATGACGCTCGGGGCGTAGTCCGCAAGTAGTCCGACCTCTCCGAGTGCGGCCTCGGCTCGCCTGCGCTCCGCGAAGAGGACGCCGTGGACTGCGCGCAGCTTGCTGCCGTCGCTCCGGGGAGGATGTGGCTGTCGGCTCGACGACGAGTCGGCGGCGATGCTCAGGCGCCACTCACCCGCTGGCCGCCACTCACCCGCTGACCGCCAACTCGGCCCGCCGACCGCCAACTCGGCCCGCCGACCGCCACGCAGCCCGGTGGCCGCCACGCAGTCCGCCAACCGCCACGCAGCCCGCCGACTGCCACACAGCCCGCCGACTGCCACGCAGCCCACTCAGTATGCTGATCGGCACTGGGCACGCTGTCCGCGAAAGCGGCAGGGCGCGGGTCGCCGGAGGCTCCCCGCTTCCTGCCGCACTCCAGGGGTCAGCGCTTTTTCTTGCGGGGCGGCTTCGGCGGAGGTGTGGGCGTGGGCTTGGGCTGGCTGTCCTCGGGGTACTTCTTCGTGGTCGGCCAGATCACGCGCCAGGGCTGGCGTTTCAGGGTGTCGGTCAGCTGCTCGACGTTCCGCACCGTTCCGCGCAACTGCGGCTCCACGCCGCTCAACAGGCGGTCGAGGCGGGCGGCGGCGCTGCGCAGGTTGTCGATCGTCTCGGCCAGTCGCTGCTTGGCGGTCAGCTGGTCGGCCGCGTCCTTCAGCTTCGCGATGGCCTGCAGCAGGGAGCCGTCGTCCGACGAGAGTTTGCCGGTCAGCGTCTTGATGTTCTCGATCGCCGCCGCCAGCGCCGCGTCCTTGGCGGTCAGATTGCCCAGGTTCTCTCCCACCTTGCGGATGTTGGCGATGCTGGCCTGCAGGTCGGAGCCCTGGCCGAAGAAGGCGTTGAGCGTGCCGACCGTGACCTTCAAATCCTTCAGCGTGCCCTCGGCCGCGGCCGCGAGCGGCTCGAGCGTCTTGATCGCCTTATTGGCCGTGTCGTTGATGCCGCCTTCGCGCTCGCCGATGAAGGTGTCGCCGCTCGTCGCCAGGCCCGATTCCTCGTTGCCGCGGACGAAGTCGATCTGCACCTCGGCCAGCAGGCCGTAGGCGACCATCCGCGCGGTGGCGTCGCGGAAGACCTTGGCATTGGCATCGACCCGCAGCACGGCCAGCACCTCCATCTCCGGGCGCGGACGGACCTTCTTGGCCACGGGCGACTCGATGCTCAGCACCTGCCCGATCTTGCGTCCGGCGAGATTGACGGCCGCGCCGGGTTTCAGGCCGCCGGCGTTGTCGAAGAAGATCTCGAATTCCTTCCGCTTCGAAAAGACATCGGGCGCGGCCAGGTAGAGCACCACCAGCAACAGGAGGCCGAAGGTGACCACGAAGAAGATCCCGGTCTTGATCTCGGTGCGTTCGAATCTCATGGCGCGGTGCGGCCTTCGCCGATGGGTCCTTCGGTGCTGCCGCTGACGAATTGGGCCACCACGGGGTTCGTGGACTGGCGGAATTTCTCGGGCACATCGTCCGCGATGATGCGGCCCTGGTAAAGCATGGCCATGCGCGTGCCGATGCGGAAGGCGCTGTCCATCTCGTGCGTGACGATGATCCCGGCGGACTGGTTCTCCTCCGAGGTGCGGATGATGAGTTCGTCGATGACCGAGCTGACCACCGGATCGAGCCCCGCGCTGGGTTCGTCGTAGAGCATCAGCTCGGGCTGCATGACCAGCGCCCGGGCCAGGCCGATGCGCTTGCGCATGCCGCCCGAGAGCTCGGCGGGAAGCTTGTCCTCGCTGCCTTCCATGTCGACGGCCGTGAGCATGGAGCGGATCTTCTCGTCGATCTCGTCGGCCGGCGTGTCGGTCAGTTCCTCGAGCGGCAGGGCCAGATTCTCCCGCACCGTCAGCGACGAAATCAGAGCCGAATACTGGTAGACCATCCCGATGCGCTGACGCATCTCGTTCAGCTGCCGGCGGGGCAGTCGGGAGATCTCCGTGCCGTCGAAGATGACCCGGCCCGAGGTGGGCTTGAGGATGCCGAGGATGAGCCGCAGCAGCGTGCTCTTGCCGCCGCCCGACTGGCCCATCACGACCAGCCGTTCGCCGGGCGAGACCTGCAGGCTGACGCCATCGAGCACCGTCTTCGGGCCGAAGCGCAGCACGACGTCTTCCAGTTCGACGAGAGCGGACATGAGGAGCGATCCGCTACTGGGGCGCGTTGACCTGCAGCATGTTGATGAAGGTGTCGAACCCGATGACCGTGGTGATGCTGCTGACCACGCTGCTGGTGGTGGCCGTGCCCACGCCGGCCGCGCCGCCCTGCACGGTCAGGCCGCGGTAGCAGGCGATGAGCGCGATGAGCAGGCCGAAGAGAATGGCTTTGAGCATGCCTTGTACGACGTCCTTGAGGATCAAAGCTTCCCGCACGAGATCCGCAAAAACGGGCAGCGAGATATTGAAGGAAAACGCGCAGATGAGGTAGGTGCCGAAGAGGGCCGCCAGGTTCGAGGCCACGACCAGGCTCGGCATCAGCAAGACCAGTGCGACCAGCCGGGGCGCAACGAGGAAGCGGAGCGGACCCAGGCCCATGGCATCGATGGCCTCGACCTCCTCCGAGACCGTCATGGTGCCGAGTTCCGCCGTGTAAGACGCGCCGATGCGGGCCGCGATGATGACCGAGGTCATGAGTGGCCCGAGTTCGCGCCAGAACGCGATGGTGATCAGTCCCGGCACGAGTCGTTCCGTGCCGAACGTGCGCAGCTGGTAGCCGGTCAGCAGCGCCATGGTCAGGCCGAGAAAAAAGGAAACCATCGCGACCAGCGGCACGGAGTTGAGCCCGGCGCGCTCCGTCTGCGCGAAGAAGACCGAGCGCCGGAACGGCAGGCGGCCGCGCCGCATGTGGTCGGCCATCTCCGAGATCATGTCGAGCAGCAGCCAGATGAGGCTGGAGACGGTCGCCAGAAATGAGCGCAGGGCACGACCGATCGCTACCATGGGCTCACGGTTAGCCATGGGGGCGTCGATTGCCAGAGCGGTGTCGGTGGATGGCACAGGCGAAATTTGCCCACGCTGGCCGGAAAGCGGCGCAGGCGATTCCCTCTTCGCGGCCTGCCCCCTCTGTGGATGGGCCTGGCACGCTCGCTGCTAAGGGCGGCGCAGGACCCCAGGCCACAATTTCCACCATCTCAAGGGTGCGGGGCGGGCGCTTTCGGGGGTTTGCGCCTGCCCCGCATCCAAAGGTTCCCACCCACCCCGCCCGCGCCGTGAAGAAACTCGAAGCCATCATCAAGCCCTTCAAACTCGAGGAAGTGAAGGAGGCGCTGCACGAGCTCGGGCTCGAGGGCATGACCGTCTCCGAGGTGCGCGGCTATCAGCCGCTCAGCGCCACGCGCTCCGGGGCCGGGCACCTCTCCGACCTGCATCCGAAGTTCAAGGTCGAGGTCGTTGTGCCGGAGAATCTGCTCGACCGCGCCGTCACCGGCGTCCTCGCGGCGGCGCGCACGGGGCTGATGGGGGACGGCAAGGTCTTCGTCTCGTCGATCGAGCAGGCCATCCGGATTCGCACCGAGGAGACCGGGCTGGCCGCGATCTAGGCCTCGCGGAGCCTCGCCTAGGCTCGGCATAGGCGATAGGCGATAGGCGATAGGCGATAGGCGATAGAGGAAAGGAAGGGCGCGGGGGGCCGGGTTCTGCCACATTGGCCGCATGTTGCGCGTGGCGACCTGGATTCGGGAGAAGGACATTCCGTGGTTCGGACGGAGCTTTGCACCGCATCCCGAAGTGGTGCTGCTGGATGGGCGCACGGGACAGATCGGGCCGGAGTTGGCGGGGATCGACGCCCTGCTGATCACGGGCGGCGAGGACATCGCGGCGGAGTATCTGCGGCAGCCGATTCCGGAGCCGTCGCCGATTCTCGATCCCGTGCCGGAGCGCGATGCCTGGGAATTCGCGGCTCTCGCGACTGCCGTGCAGCAGGGACTGCCGATCCTCGGCGTCTGCAAGGGGCACCAGGTGCTGAATGTCGGGCTCGGCGGCACGCTGCGCCTGCACATCGACGGCCACAATCTGCCCGAGCAGAAGGACGCCAACATTCAACCGTTGCGCTTCGACGCCGCCACGCCGGCGCACCGGCGCTTCGAGTCGGTCAACAGCTCGCACCATCAGGCGATCGACCAGCTGGGTGACGGGCTCGTGATCGAGGCCTGGCATGCCGGCGATGGGACCATCGAGCAGGTTCGCAGCACGCAGCTGCCTTGGTGCGTCGGCGTGCAGTATCACCCCGAGCGGGACGCCGCGCTCTACGCGCCGCTGTTTGCCGAGTTCGTGCGGGCGGCGCGCGGGTAGGCGATTCTGCTACGGATTCGCCTTCACCCACGCCAGCACCACCTCGGCGGCGGTCTCGGACGGGAAGACGGGGTAGAAGCACTTCGTGATCACGCCATCGTCCACCACCAGCGTGAGGCGCTTGATCAACTCGGCCCCCGCCGCCTCGAAGGTGGGCAGGCGCAATGCCCGGGCGAGTGCAAGACGCTCGTCGCTCAGCAGGGGGAAGGGGAGATGCAGGCGCTCGGCCGCCTCGCGCTGATAGGCGGAGTCCTGGGTGCTGACGCCGTAGACTTCGCCCACCCCCGCGGCCAGGAGCTCGGCGCGGTGATCGCGGAAATTGCAGGCTTCCGGCGTGCAGCCGCGGGCGCCGGCGATGGCGTCCCAATTGTCCGGCAGGGCGACCCCGGGCTGGCCGGTGCGGGGATAGAAGTAAACGATCACCCGCCCGGTCAGACGGCCGAGCGCCACTTCGCCGCCGGCCGTCGACGGCAGGGCTAAGTCGGGCAGACGCAGCCCCGGGAGGTGGTCGCAGGCGCCGTCATCCTCCGGCGCGGGCAGGTTCGGCGGTGTGACGAGCAGATTCGGAAGGTCGGCCATAAAAGAAAAAGATGAAGGAGCGGGAAAGAAGGATGAAGGTGCCTCCCCCCGCCAGCGGACTTTCCGTCCGCAGCTCGCTCCATCCCCTGTCCGTCAGCCGCCATGGCCTCCATTCCCTCGTTCAATTTCGCCCTCGGTGAGACCGTCGACCTGCTCCGCGATTCGGTGCGCAAGTTCGCCGAAAAGGAGATCGCGCCGCGCGCGGCCGACATTGATCACCGCAACGAGTTCCCCAATGACCTCTGGCGAAAGCTCGGCGACATGGGCCTGCTCGGCATCACGGTCGAGGAAGAATACGGCGGCAGCGG
>JAFEGM010000040.1:110047-116021 GCA_018240025.1 Verrucomicrobiota bacterium | reverse complement strand
TCGAGGGCGAGGTCGAAGGCCGCATAGTGCGGGTCGGCAAGGTGGACTTCCTGCGCGACACGAAAGTGAAGGGTCACGACGTCCTCGAAGTGCCGGCGCTCCGTGCGCAGGGCGAAGGCCACACCGCCGTGAAGGTGGCCATCGACGGACGCGCCATCGGCCTCATCACGCTGGCCGACGCCGTGAAGCCGCACGCGCCCGAAGTCGTCATGGAGTTGAAGGCGCTCGGCCTGCAGGTCGTGATGATGACGGGCGATGCCCGCCGAACCGCCGAGGCCGTGGCGCGGCAGACCGGCATCACCCGCATTCATGCGAACGTCGAGCCCGCCGCCAAGGCCGCCGAGGTGCGCGCGCTGGAGGCCGAGAACCGCCGCGTGGCGGTGGCGGGCGACGGCATCAACGACGCCCCCGCGCTCAGCGCCGCGTCGGTCGGCATCGCCATGGGTACGGGCACCGCCGTGGCCATCGAGAGCGCCGGCGTCACGCTGCTGCACGGCGATCTGCGCGGCCTCGTGCGCGCCATTCAACTCAGCCGGGTCACGATGAAGAACATCCGGCAAAACCTGTTCTTCGCCTTCGCCTACAACCTCCTCGGCGTGCCGCTGGCCGCGGGCGCGCTCTATCCGTTCACCGGCCTCCTGCTCAGTCCGATGCTGGCCGGGCTGGCCATGAGCTTCTCCTCGCTCTCGGTGGTCTACAATGCGTTGCGCCTGCGCCGGGCCTCGCTCGCCACCACCCCCGCATCCTGAAAGCCATGGCCAAGACGACGACGCTCTCCAAGGAAGAACTCATCCGCCGGCTCAATCGCGTGGCCGGCCAGGTCGCGGGCATCCAGCGGATGGTCGAGGACGACCGCTACTGCATCGATGTGTTGAATCAGATCGCGGCCGCCACTCGCGCGCTGGAAGCGGTCGGCATTTCGCTGGTCGCGCGGCATTTGGAATCCTGCGTGCTCGGCACCTCCGACACGCGGCATCGGCAGGCCAAGCCGCTGAGCCAGGAGCAGTTGCTGGCCGAAGTGCAGACTGCGCTGACCCGCCTGAGCGGCCGGCGCTGAGGCGACTCCGCGCTTGGCACCGTGCGCGACGCGTCCGAACATCGGCCATGCGATTCCTCTCCGCTCTCGTCGCGCTCGCGCTGCTCGGTCTGACGGCCTGCGAATCCGGCCGCAGCGTCCAGCGCGCCGTCCGCATTCCCGCCCGGCTGCCGCAGGAGCAGGTCATGGCGGCGATCAAGGACGTGCCGGGCACCGAGCTCGCGCGCTACCGCCGGCTGCCCTCGAACATCGGTTACGGGCGCATCGAGTATCAGAACTACGCGACCGATCAGTACCACTTCATCGCCGAGGGCCGCCGCGCCGATGGCGTGATCGAAGTGGGCGGCAATGACCGCGAAGGCAACCGCCTGCGGATGTATTGCGTCTGGGCCAGCCGGAACGTCCCCCCGCAGCAGATCGAGGCGACCCGCCAACTGCTGGACGATGTCTATGCCGCACTGCAGCGCCGCCTGCCGACCCTGGTGCCGCCGCGCGAGCGCGTGCAGGAGGAAGTGCGGTAGATCGAGGTGGGCGGATGCGAAGTCCCAGGCAGTTCTTACCAGAAGGCGAAAAGGCCAGAGAATTAGAAAAATAGAGAACCGTTTCTGGACTGAACTGCGGGCCGGTGCGCTCACGACGGAGGCACTTCCGCCGGGGAATGTCCCCTCCGGAAGGCCTTCTTCTCTGAGTTCTCTGAGTTCTTTGAGGCAAAGAATTTCCGCCGCCGGCACTCAGCCGCCCACGCCGAGGCCCACGCCCACCTCGACCCGGTCGCCCACGCGCAAGGTGCCGGGGGCGGTGTGGATCCAATTCTGGCCGAAGAGGACGCTGCCCTCGCTGGTGCGGCGGTATTTCGAGAGAGAACGTAGCGGCTCCTTGCCGGGCTGGGCCGTGGCCTGGTCGACGGTGGTGACGGTGCAGCGCGCGCAGTCTCCGCCGGCGCGGATCTCAATCCCGCCTATGCGGACCATGGGCCAAGTGTCCTCGTCGTGGGGGCCGCAGCCACTCAGCACGATGTTCGGTCGAAAGCGGTCCATCAGCACGCGCGGCTCGAGGCGGTCATTCAGGGCCGCCAGCGAGGCCTCGGAGACAGCCAGCAGCGGATACGCGTCCGCGAAGGCCACCGGGACGTCGGGGAGCGCCAACTGGTGCGGCGCGGGAATCTTCTCCCGGCGCAGCCGGCGGGCGAAATGCGAACCCGTGTGGACGAGTCGGCAGCGCTGGCCGAGGCAGTCGCGCAGCCAGTTCGCCGCCGCATCGCCGAGGTCGATCGCCTCGACCGTATCGCGCCAAATCACGACCTGGGTCCGCCGCTCACGCTCGAGTCCGCCCGGCAGCGGCACCCGCAGATCGGTCGCGCCGCGCGTACGCAGCACGAGTTCGGTCGGCGTGATCTCCGGCTCGATCAGCGCCATGCGCGGCACCGAGCGCTGGGTGAGAAAGTGGCCGGTGGCATCGACGACGAGGAAGCGCCGGTCGTGTTCGAGCCCGAAGGCATCGAGCCTGGCCTCCGTCAGCGCCACGCCGCGACAGGACTTCACCGGATAGATGTAGAGCGCACTGACCGTGATCATCCCGCGTATGAATCCGCCGCATTCAAGCGGCAACGCCGAGCGCCGGGCAAGTGGAAAGCGGAGCGCAAGTAGTCCGCACTCTCCGAGTGCGGCTGGTGGCAGGGGCGAAAGATCCGTAGACGGACGGAGGCTGCGATGCTGGCGGCGCGCGGCATCGCATGGTCCCACCCGCGGTGTCGCGTCTTGGGGGGGGCAAGACGCTCCGTGCGGGGCGGCGGCAGCAAGCTGACTGAACGACGGCTCCAGCAAGCTGGAGCAGTCCACGGCGTCGCTTCCGCGCTGGCCCCACCACTCCGTCACTCCGTCACTCCGTCACTCCATCACTCCATCACTCCATCACTCCATCACTCCATCACTCCATCACTCCATCACTCCATCACTCCATCACTCCATCACTCCATCACTCCATCACTCCGTCACGCCTCCGCTCTGCGACAAGCCGCACTCGGAGAGTGCGGACTACCTGCGTTCGCTCCTCCGCTCCTCCGCTCCTCCGCTCCTCCGCTCCTCTGCTCCTCTGCTCCTCCGCTCCTCCGCTCCCCTGCTCCTCCGCTCCTCCGCGCGGACTACTTCTTCGTCATGACGGTGACTTCGCTCCAGACCGCCTGCTCGCCTCCGGCGATGTTGGCGGCGGTGATGCGGGCGTAGCGCTCGCTGAGGAAATCGCCGGGGCGGGCGGCGGCGGCGGCGGTGAAGGCGGCCAGCGCGGTCTGCTCCAGGCGGTGACGGTAGGCGGCCAGGTCCTCGCCGGGCGGCGCTTCCTTGGCGGCGACGCGTTCGCGGTAGGCGCGCAGGCCGGCTTCGTAGTCGGCCAGGCCGGCGGCCTGCCAGCGGGCGCGGGCGCCGTCGAGGTCCTCGCCGAGCACGGTGAAGATCTCGATCTGCCGGGTCTTCCCCTTGGGCATGTTGAAATCGGCATGCTGCAGCACGAAGCGGTCGCGCACGTGGGCGGCGGTGTTCTCGCCGATGAGCAGTTCGAGATGGTACTCCTTGGTCAATCCCTCGAAGCGCGAGGCGGTGTTGACCGCGTCGCCGATGACCGTGATTTCCATCTTCTGCGAGGAGCCGATCTCGCCCACGATGACCTCGCCGGAGTTGACGCCGATGCCGATGTGCAGCTCGGGCCGGCCCTCGGATTTCCAGCGCACGTTGAGCTCGCGCAGTCGCTCCAGCATTTCCAACGCGCAACGAACGGCGTCGCAGGCGTCCTCGCGCGGGCCCTTCGTGGTCGGGGTGTTGCCCCAGACCGCCATGACGGCGTCGCCGATGAACTTGTCGAGCGTGCCGTTGTGCTTGAAGACGCATTCGACCATGCGGTCCATGTACTCATTGAGCTGCACGACCAGCGCGGCTTCGTCGGCCGACTCGGTCATGGTCGTGAAGCTGCGGATGTCCGAGAAGAGGATGGAGACCGGCATGCGCTGGCCGGCGCGCATTTTCTCGTAGAAGCCCGGCTGATCGAGCACCGCGCGGACGAGGTTGGCCGACATCGATCGCTCGAGGAACTTGCGCGTGCGGGCCCGTTCGAGCCGCTCGAGGGCGAATTCGTGCACGAAGACGCTGAAGCTGCAGGCGACGAGCGCGAAGAGCGGCGAGGCGGTCAGCAGGTAGGTGTCGAAGCGGTTGTAGGCGGCCGCGGCGGCCGCCACGAGCAGCGCGCCGACGCCGACTGCGAGCAGGAAGCGCACGCCGGGCCGCAGGCGCGTGAAACTCAGCGCGGCCACGCCGGCACAAGCGAGGATGACTTCCAGCACGGCCAGCCAGAGCGGGGTTTCGCGGAGGAAGGACTGCGAGAGCAGCGCATTGAGCGCGTGCAGATGCACCTCGGGTCCCGGCATGGTGCCGAGCGGCGTGGGCTGGAAGTCCTGCGCCCAATTTCCGAAGGGGCCGAGCACGACCAGCTTGTCCTTGAAGAACGCTCCGGAGCGGTAGTTCGCCTCCCAGATGCGCGGGAAGAAGATCTCCTGGAACGAGCGCGGCTTGAACGTGCCGACCGCTCCGGCATAGCGAAAGGGCGTCGGCCGGGTGCCGGCGGGGATGAGCCGGGCCAGGCCGATCTTCGCGACGGCCTTGGCGCTGAGTGCGAGATACTCGTCCGAGCCGTCGGCCGCGGGTGGGTAGTTGGCCAACTCCCGCTCGCTGATGCGATAGCGCGCGGCCCAGATGTTGCCGTCGATCGGATCGGGAAAGAAGTTTGCCAGGCCGATGACGTCGCGCGGCTCGTCGACCGGCAGCAGGCTCGAAGGCGGCATCTGGATGGCGTTCTTGCCCGCGCCCGAGGTGATGCCGCCCTCGCCGGTCGGCGGCACGAAATTGCAGACGACCGTGACCTTGTCCCGGTGGCGCTCGAGCACCGACTTGAGCGGTCGGTCGCCCGCGGACGGCTTTACGAAAATGAAGTCGACCAGCACCGCGCGGGCGCCGGCCTGGATCAGCTTTTCGATGGCCAGCGCGTGAACCTCCCGGTCGAACGGCCAGCCCTGACTCATGAGATTGAGCGCCCGGAAATCGTTGGATTCCGGCGGGATGTCCTTCGCGTTTGCCTCCAAATCGAGCGGCTCGATCCCGATGGAGAGATCGTCCACCGCGAGGAAGACGAGGTCCGGCGACATCGGTGCCATGCGCCCGCGACGGACGATTTCGCTGCGCAGGTTGATCTCTGCATTCGGCAGCCAGCCGCTGAGACTTGCGAGCAGGCGGAGGGCGAGATCGCCGTCGGTCGGCTTCCGGTCTTTGCGGAGCTGCGCCGCGCGCTGGTTGGCCAGCGTGCCGGAAAACATGAACAGGAGCGTGAGCAACCCGCAGCCCAGACAGATCAGGGCAGTCACATGTCGGCGCGAAGCGAGCGGATCCACAGCGCGCGAGCCAAGCAGATCCGGGCGGAGGGGGAAAGGTGAGAGGTGAGAGGTAGTCCGCACGCTCCGAGTGCGGCGAGCTCGCAAAGAGGTGAGGATGAGAGGCAGACAGCGTCAGGCGAAAGGCCCATCTCCCGAGTTTCTGGCCGTACCAGCGACGGAGCGGCCGCGCGCGGACCGAGCAGCGCAACCGTCGTGCCCTCCACTCCCTCCGTTGATTTCTCTGCGAGCTCGCCGCACTCGGAGCGTGCGGACTACCTCCCCTTCAGCATCGTCTTCAGGAACGGCGCAATGCGGCTGACCTTGTGCCTGGCGACCTGCTCAGGCGTGCCGCTGGCGACGATGGTGCCGCCGTCGGGGCCGGCTTCGGGGCCGAGATCGACGATCCAATCGGCCTCGGCGATGACGTCTAGGTGGTGCTCGATCACCACGACGGTCCCGCCGTCGTCGACCAGGCGATGCAGTACCTCGAGCAGTCGCTCCACGTCGGCCATGTGCAGGCCCACGGT
>JAFEGM010000040.1:0-110003 GCA_018240025.1 Verrucomicrobiota bacterium | reverse complement strand
CGCCTCGCCGCCGCTCAGCGTGGGACTCGACTGGCCCAGCGTCAGATACCCGAGCCCGGTCTCGGCCAGCAGCCGCAGGGGCCGGGCGATGCGCGGGCTGGCGGCGAAGAACTCGGCCGCGCTCTCGATGTTGAGCTGCATGATGTCGCCGATCGACTTGCCGTTGTAGAGCACCTCGTTGGTGGCGGCATTGAAGCGCGAGCCTTTGCAGTCCTCGCACGGCGTGTAGCTGGTCGGCAGGAAGGCCATCTCGTGCTTGATCACGCCGTGGCCGCCGCAGGTCTCGCAGCGGCCGCCTTCCACATTGAACGAGAACCGCGCCGCCTCGTAGCCGCGCATGCGGGCCAGCGGGAGCTGGGCAAACAGCGCGCGGATGTCGTCGAGCACACCGACGTACGTCCCCGGCGTCGAGCGAGACGTCTTCCCGATCGGCGACTGGTCCACCTCGTACACCGCCTCCAAAAACTCGAGCCCGCTCAGCGCGCCCGTGACCGGCTTGCCTGCCTCCTTCTTCCTTCCTCCTTCCTCCTTTTTCTTCTTGCTCTTGGTCAGCGCCGCGCTCGCCGCCGGCAGCAGGCAGGAATGCAGCAGCGAGCTTTTCCCCGAGCCGGAGATGCCGGTGATGACATTGAGCCGGCCGACCGCGAACATCGCCTGGACGTTGCGCAGGTTGTTGGCCGAGGCGCCCTTGAGGCTGAGCCAGCGGTCGGGCAACGGGCGACGCTGCCCGCGCAACGGATGCCGCAGCGGCTCGCGCAGGGCCTTGGCCGTGGCCGACGTGGGATGCGGCAGGATCTCCGCCAGCGAGCCGCTGGCCACGACCTCGCCGCCGTGCACGCCGGCCCCGGGGCCGAGGTCGATGATGTGATCGGCCCGCCGCATCGTCTCCTCGTCGTGTTCCACGATGAGGAGCGAGTTCCCCTTCTCGCGCAGCGCCTCCAGCGTGCCGAGCAGCGCCTCGTTGTCGCGCGGATGCAGGCCGATGGTCGGCTCGTCCAGCACGTAAAGCACCCCGCGCAGATTCGAGCCGAGCTGGGCGGCCAGGCGAATGCGCTGCGTCTCGCCGCCGCTGAGCGTGCGGGCGGCGCGATCGAGCGTCAGATAGCCGAGACCGACCTCGTGCATGAAATCGAGCCGCTGGGCGATCTCCGCCACGATGTCGCGCGCGATCTCCTGCTGCGCCTTGGGGAACTTGAACGTGCGCAGCTGCCGGAGGGCGTCGTCCACCGGCCGGCGCACGAAATGCTCGATCTTCTCCTCGCCCTGCAGCCGGACCGCGCGGGCGACGGGATTGAGCCGCGCGCCGGCGCAGGCGGGGCAGGTCTTCTCCTCGGCATCCTCGACGTTGGCACTGGCGCGCTCCTCGGCCAGCTCGCGCTCGGCCTCGGACAACTCCTGATCCTCCTTCACCAGCGCGCCGCCGGCCCAGATGCTGCCGAAGCCGCGGCATTTCCGACACCAGCCATGCGGCGAGGCGAAGGAGAACAGCCGCGGATCCAGCACGTCGAAGGCCGTGCCGCATTCCGGACAGCCGTGATGCGTGCTCAGGACCGTCGAGCCGCCCTTGGTGTCGAGCAGCCGCGCGGTGCCCTTGCCGACCTTGAGCGCGCGCTTGGCCGCCTCGCGCACGGAATTGCCCGACTCCTTCGCGCCCAGCTCGGCCACCACCACGTCGATGGTGTGTTCCTTGAATCGCTCCAGCTTCTCGAAGTTCCGCGCGGAGACGAACGCGCCGTCGACCCACAGCTGCTCGAAGCCCTGCCGCACCGCCCAGGCCGCGACCTCCGTGTGGAAGCCCTTCCGCGCGCGCACCAGCGGCGCGAGCAGCTTCACCTTCCCCTTCTGCGC
Organism: Verrucomicrobiota bacterium; assembly: GCA_018240025.1. Lineage (GTDB taxonomy): Bacteria > Verrucomicrobiota > Verrucomicrobiia > Chthoniobacterales > SZAS-18 > SZAS-18. The sequence goes on along the minus strand of JAFEGM010000040.1, from coordinate 108,155 downwards.
GATCTCCTCGATCTGCTTCGTGATCGCCGCCACGCTCTGCGCCTGCACCGGCACGTCGCAGTCGGGGCAATACTGCGTGCCCAGCTTGGCGAAGAGCAGGCGCAGGAAGTGATAGACCTCGGTGACCGTCGCGACCGTGCTCTTCCCGCCCGCCTTCGTGATGCGCTGCTCGATCGCCACGCTCGGCGGCAGGCCCTCGATGCGATCGACGTCCGGCTTCTCCAGCTGCTCCACGAACTGCCGCGCGTAGGGCGACATCGAGTCCAGGAACCGCCGCTGCCCCTCGGCAAAGAGCAGGTCGAACGCGAGCGTCGATTTCCCACTCCCGCTCAATCCCGTGATCACGACCATCTTCTCCCGCGGCAGCGTGAGCGTGAGGTTCTTCAAATTGTGCTCGCGCGCCCCGTGGATGGAAATCTCCGCCCCGTTCCCGGCCGCAGGCGGCCTGAGCGAAGGCGGCAGCAGGCTGCCGGCACTCCAGGGTTCACCGGCGCGATACTCCGCCCCCTGCTCCGCCACCAACGCCAGCCCATCATCCACCCCTGCCGACGCCACCCTCGACGCCGCCACCGCCGCGAGCGCCTCCTTCCCCCTTCTCCCTTTCGCCTTCCTTGGCTCTTGAATCTTGATTCTTGATTCTTCCCCCAGGCACCGGCCGGTGTGCGACTCCGCCACCGCCGCCACGTCCTCCGGCGTGCCGGCCGCGACCAGCGTGCCGCCCTGATCGCCCGCCTCGGGGCCGAGGTCGATGAGCCAGTCGGCGTGGCGGATGACCTCCAGATTGTGCTCCACCACCAGCAGGCTCTCGCCCTGCTCGACCAGCCGGTGAAAGACGCGCAGGAGCTGCGCGATGTCGTCGAAATGCAGGCCGGTGGTCGGCTCGTCGAAGATGAGCAGCGCGCGCTTCGTGTCCGGCCGGCGCTCCTTCTCGACCAGGTGCCCGACCAGCTTCAGCCGCTGCGCCTCGCCGCCGCTGAGCGTGTTGAGCGGCTGGCCCAGGCGCAGATAGCCGAGCCCGACCTCCGCCAGCGTCTGCAGGGCCGGCAGCGCCTCGCGCAGACGCTTTTCGTCGGCCCGGGCCAGCGGCACCTCCTCGGTCGTCCAGCGCTGCGACCCGAGCAGCTCGCGCAGGAACGCGGCGCCCTGCTCGACGGTCAGTTCGAGGAATTCGTGGATGCTCTTCCCCGCCACCTGCACCGCCAGCACGTGCGGCTGGAAGCGCCGGCCCTCGCATTCGGTGCAGCGCAGATACAGGTCGCTCAGGAACTGCATTTCCACCTTCTCGAAACCCGTGCCGCCGCAGCGCTCGCAGCGGCCGTTGCCGGTGTTGAAGGAGAAATCGCCCGGCAACAGCCCGCTCGAAATGGCCGCCTCGGTCGCGCCGTAGAGCTCGCGGATGGCGTCGTAGATGCCGAGGTAGAGCGCCGGGGTCGAGCGCGGCGTGCGCGCCAGCGGCGACTGGTCGACCATCACGACCTGCCCGAACGCCTCGTGCCCGCTCAGCTCGCGGCAGCGGCCGATCGGCGCATCGCCCACGTCGAGGCCCTTCACGCGGAGGAGGTTCTGATAGAGGACGTCGTGCACCAGCGTGCTCTTGCCGGAGCCGGAGACGCCCGTGATGCAGCAGAGCACGCCGAGCGGGAAGTCGACATCGAGGTTCTGCAGATTGTGCTCGCGGGCGCCGCGCAGCTTGAGCCAGCGCGACGGCTTCCGCCGGGCCGGCGGCGGCTCGATGCGCTTGCGGCCGGTCAGGTAGTCGGCCGTGAGCGAACGCGCCGTGCGCGGGCCGGTCAGCTGCAGCTCGGGCAGCGATCCGTCGAAGACCACTTCGCCGCCCGCCTCGCCGCGGCCGGGGCCGAGGTCGATGAGGTGGTCGGCCGCGCGCATGACCGACTCCTCATGCTCCACCACCACCAGCGTGTTGCCCTTGTCGCGCAGACCCTGGATCACGCCGATCAGCCGGCCGATGTCGCGCGGATGCAGGCCGACGCTCGGTTCGTCGAGCACGAAGAGCGTGTTCACCAGCGAGGCGCCGAGGCAGGTCGTGAGATTGACCCGCTCGATCTCCCCGCCGCTGAGCGTGCGCGTCGGGCGGTCGAGGGTGAGATAGCCGAGGCCGACCTCATTCAGGTATTTCAGCCGCGTGCGGATCTCGCCCAGGACCATCAGCGCGGTCGGATCGTGCGCCGGCGCCGTCACGAAATCGAAGACCGTGCGCAGATCGCGCAACGGCAGCAGCGCGAGATCCGGCAGGCGAAAGCCCGGCAGTGGCTGCTCCTGTCCCCAGGAGCTGGCGGCCAACGCTTTCGCCCCTTCGCCCGACTTCGCCGCTGCGGACAGCGGCGGCCACTGCGGCGGTGGCTGCTCCTGTCCCCGGGAGCTGGCGGCCGACATTTTCGCCCCCTCGCCTGACTTCGCCGCTGGGGACAGCGGCGGCCACTGCGGCGGTGGCTGCTCCTGTCCGCAGGAGCTGGCGGCCAACGCTTTCGCCCCCTCGCCTGACTTCGCCGCTGGGGACAGCGGCGGCCACTGCGGCGGGGACAGCGGCGGCCACGGCAGGACGAGCCGGAAATTCAACGCCTGCGGCTGCAGCCGGCCGCCTTCGCAGGCCGGGCACGGGGTCGAGCTGCGGTAGCGACTGAGCAGCACGCGGACGTGCATCTTGTACGACTTCGACTCCAGCCAGTCGAAGTAGCCCTTCACGCCGTACCACTCGCCGTTCTGCCAAAGCTCGTCGCCCGTCGGCCCCTTGGCGTCGCGCCGGCGCGAGGAGCCGTAGAGCACCCAGGCCTGGTCGGATTTCGACAGCTCCTCGAACGGCGTCTGGACATCGATCCCCTCCCGCCGCGCGCAGCGCAGGAGATCGGTCTGGCACTCCTGGCTGAAGCCCGTCTGGAACGGTTTCACCACGCCTTGGGAAATGGACAGCCCCGGATTCGGCAGCGCGCGGGTGAGGTCGATGCCGAGCGTCCGCCCAAATCCGCGGCAGGCCGGGCAGGCGCCAAGCGGATGATTGAAGCTGAACAGCCCCGGCGACGGCGGCCGGATCTCGATCTCGCAGCGCGGACAGCTCCAGCCCGTGGAATGCGGCTCCTCCGCGCCGCTGGCGGCGTCGAGGAAGGCCATCCGCCCCTTGCCGTAGCGCAGCGCCGTTTCCACCGCCTCGGTCGCGCGGCCGCGATTCTCCTCGGTCAGCGCCAGCCGATCCTGCACCACCGCCACCCGCGCCGGCAGCCAGGCCACCTCCGGCCCCGCCGGTTCGTCGGTCCGGCGGACCTTGCCGTGCAGCCAGACGCGCAGATAGCCCTGCGACTGCAGAAATTGGAAGAATGCGTCCGGCTTCTCGCCCGCCGGCACCCCGACCGCGAAGGTGACCAGGACCGTCGCCCCCGCCCGCGCCCGCAACGCCCCGGCCACGATGTCCCCCGCCTGCTCGGGGACGATCGGCCCGCCGCAATCCGGGCAATAGGCCGACGCCACCCGCGGGAAGAGCACCTTCAGGTAGTCGTTGATCTCCGTGATCGTCCCGACCGTCGAGCGCGTGCTTTTGACGTGGTTCGACTGCTCGATGGCGATGGCCGGCGGGATCCCCTTGATGCTGTCGACCCGCGGCTTGTCCATCCGGTCGAGGAACTGCCGCGTGTAGGGCGAAAACGTCTCCACGTACCGCCGCTGCCCCTCCGCATAGAGCGTGTCGAAGGCCAGCGACGACTTCCCCGAGCCGCTCGGCCCCGTCACGACGATAAACTTCCCCGTCGGCAGATCCAGATCGAACCCCTTCAGGTTGTTCTGCCAGACTCCACGGAGTTCGATCGGAGCAGCGGCGTGCGACATGGGCCGCCAAACTCCGCCCATTCGGAATGAGTTCAAATGAAACATTTTTCCCTGACAAAGTCGGGAAAATGCGGGGTAGGACGGGGAAGGACGAAAAGGACGAAAAGGACGAAAAGGACGAAAAGGACGGAAAGGACGGAAAGGACGGAAAGGACAGGGAGGGTGGCGAAATGGGCTGCCAAGGCTGGGACATCCGTCCTTCCCCGTCCTTCCCGGTCCCCTCACTCCCCCGGCCGCACCAGCCGTCCGGCGGGGGCGCCGATGAGTTCGCCGTTCATGAAGACGGTCTGGCCGCGGACGAGGGTACGGACGATCTCGGCGTGCAGGCGGCGGCCGAGATACGGGGTCTGGGGATGGCGGTAGCAGAGGTTGTCGCGCACGATGACGTGGCCTTCGCTGTGGGCCACGATGGCGAGGTCGGCGTCGCGGCCGACTTCGAGGGCGCCCTTGTGCGCGCCGAGGCCGAAGCGTACGGCGGGGTTGCCGGCGAAGAGGGCAGCCACGCGCTCCATGGGCAGGCGGTGGACGTCGGAGCCGCTCTCGGTCAGCACGAGCGGGAAACCGTGCTGGGCGCCGGAAATGCCGCCCCAGATCTTGAAGTAGTCGGCGCCTTCCTTCATCGACGGCGGCGCGGGCGAATGGTCGGAGGCGATGAGATCGACTTCCCCTTCGAGCACCTTCTGCCAGAGCCCGGCCTGCTCGCCGCGCGAACGGAGCGGCGGCGCGCATTTGGCCACAGCGCCCAGGCGCTCGGCGTCGGCGTCGGTCAGGAGGAGGTAATGCGGGCAGGTCTCGCAGGTCAGATCGGCCCCCTGCTCGCGGGCGTCGGTGATCATCTGCACGGCGCGGCCGGTGCTGATGTGCACGAAATGCACCGGGCAGCCGGTTTCCCAGGCCAGCAGGATGACCCGCTGCACGGCCTCGACCTCGGCGATGACCGGGCGCGATTCGAGGTAATCGCGCATCGAGACCCGCCCCTCCGCCACCGCGCGACGGCCGAGCGCGGCGGTGATCGACTCGTTCTCCGCGTGCACCGCCACGACCCGGCCGAGCTCGGCGGCGATCTTCATGCCTTCGAGCAGCGTGCCCGTGTCGGCCCGCGGGAAATCGGCCACGCCGCTGCTGCTCATGAACGCCTTGAACCCGACCGCGCCCGCCCCGGCCAGCGCCGGTAGCTGCTCGAGATTGCTCGGCGTGAGCCCGCCCCAGAGTCCGAAATCGCAGCGCGATTTCTGCTCCGCCAGCGCGCGCTTGGCCTCGAAAGCCGGCACGTCGAGCACCGACGGCGTGCTGTTCAGCGGCATGTCGAAGAAGGTCGTCACCCCGCCCGCCGCCAGCGCATTGGTCCCCGTCGTCAGCCCCTCCCAATCCTCGCGCCCCGGCTCGTTGAGGTGGACGTGGATATCGACCGCCCCCGGAAAGACGTAGAGGTCGCGCAGATCCAGCTCCTCCGCCCCCGACCCGCGGATGCTCTCCGCGATCTCGACGATCCGCCCCTCCGCGATGCCGATGTCGCGCACGGCCGAGCCGGCGGGGGTGACGACTTTGCCCTGGCGGAGAACGAGGTCCATAGGGGGAAGGATCAAGATTCAAGAATCAAGAATCAAGGAAGTCTCAAGGCGGAAGGGTTAAGGAAAGGACTCATTCGGGAATCCTCCTTAGATCTTTCTTCTTAAAACAGTTTGAATCTTGATTCTTGTTTCTTGAATCTTCCTCACGCGATTTCCCTTAGCACTCCATCCAGTACCGCGATCGCCGCCTCGATGTCCTCCAGCGCGACGAACTCGTCCGGGTGGTGGCTGACGCCGGCGCGGCAGCGGACGAAGAGCATGGCGGCGGGGATGCCGGCGGCGATGAAGGCGGCGGCGTCGTGGCCGGCGCCGCTGGGCACGGGCAGGGGGTTGCCGTCGGCGGCCTCGACGGCGCGCATGAAGGCGGCGCAGAGGTTGGGATCGCAGCGGGCGGCGGGGGTCTCCATGACCACGCGCCATTCGATCTGCAGGGAGCGGCGGGTGGCGATGCTCCGGGCGAGGTGCTCGAGCGTGCCGGCGGCCACGCGCCGGGCGGCGTCCTGGCCGGAGCGGACATCGACGGTCAGGGCGACGCGGCCGGGGATGACGTTGCTGGCGGCGCTGCGGACCTCGATCTCCCCGACCGTGGCCACGATCCCGGACTGCATGCGCGCGCTGCTCTCGGCGGCCAGCACGAACTCGGCCGCGGCGGTGAGGGCGTCGCGGCGCATCGACATGGGCGTGGTCCCGGCGTGGCCGGCGCGGCCGATGAACTCGACCGCGATGCGCGTCTGCCCGGCGATGGCCGAGACGATGCCGAGCGGCTCGCCGGCGGCTTCGAGCACGGGGCCCTGCTCGAGGTGGACCTCGAGATAGCCCAGCAGGCCGTCGCGCGGCACGATGCAGGTGTCCAGCTGGCGCGGATCGCCCCCGTTCGCGCGGATGGCCTCGCCGAGGGCAATACCGGCCGCATCGCGCAGCGCCAGGTCGCCCGGGTCGAACGTCCCGGCCACGGCGCGGCTGCCGAGGTAGGTGGTGTGGAAGCGCACGCCCTCCTCGTCGCAGAAGCCGATCAATTCGAGTTCGGCCTTCCGGAGCGGGCCACGGGCCGCGATGCAGTCGAGCGCCACCAGCACACCGAGCGCGCCATCGAAGCGGCCGGCGTTGCGCACCGTGTCGAGATGCGAGCCGAGCAGCAGCCGCTGGCGGGCGTTGCCGCGGGTGCGGGCGCGGAGATTGCCGATGGCGTCGAATTGCACCGCCAGGCCCGCATCGGCCGCCCAGCTGGCGGTCAGGCGCAGGGCATCGCGCAACGCCGCCGACCCGTAGGTGCGGGTGAGCACCGATTCCTCCTCCGAGACCAGCGCCAGCTCCTCGAGCCGGGTCTGGACGCGCCGGGCGCGGTCGCGGGGCGTGGCCATGGGCTAACTGCCGCGGTAGGTCGAATACGCCCACGGCGTGCAGAGCAGCGGCACGTGGTAATGCTGGGACGCGTCGGCGATGCAGAAGCGAATGGGCACGGCATCGAGAAAGCGCGCCAGGCCCGAGCCGAAATACTCGCCCACCGCGAAGACCAGCTCATAGGTGCCCGGGCGGATCTCCTGCTCGTTCAGGACCGGCGTGTCCGTGCGGCCGTCGGCATTGGTCTGCAGACTCTTCACCCACTCCTGCGTGTCGGTCTGGACCCGCCAGAGCTCGATGTTCATGCCGGCCGCCGGGCGGCCTCGGGTGAGGTCGAGAACGTGGGTGGTCAATTTTCCCATACGGTGGTGGAGGTCGTCGTGCGCGCGGCTGAAGTGCTGGCGGAAAACTCGAACGAAAAAACTCGAAGTTCGAAATTCGAAACTCGAAGGAAACTCGAAGATTCAAACTCGAAGTGCCGATCTATGAACCGTGTCGCCGGTGCCAAGGCCAACTTCGAGGGGCAATTTCGTTACAGGCAGGTGCCACCGAAAAGTCTTCACCGCGCACGGGAGTTTGGAACTTCAGACTTCGAGTTTCCTTCGAGTTTCGAATTTCGAGTTTCGAGTTTTTGTTTCTACCCCACGAGGTCCTGCAGCCGGAACTCCGCGATCTTGTTGATCTCCTCGAGCGCGGTGCGCTTCTCGCGGGCCTCGTCGTTGCACATGCGGATCTCGAACTGGTCGAGGATGATCTGCTTGGGATCGCCCTGGAGCGCGCGCAGGCAGACGATGAGCGGGAACTCGTACTTCTCCTGGTAGGCGCGGTTGTAGCGGTCGAACCACTTGATGTCGGCGGCGGAGAGATTCGTCAGGCCGGCCTTGGTCTGCTCGCTTTGGCTGGAGGCGGAGAGCTTGCCCTCCTTGGCCGCCTTGCCGACGAGATCGGGGTGCGCGCGGATGAGCTCCAGCTGCTTCTCGGCGCCGGCGCGGCGCACGGCGTCGGTCATGGCCTTGAAGAGATGCTCGCGGTCGCGGAACGGGCGCTTGCCCACCACTTTTTGCGCCACCCAGGGCGAATGTTCGAAGATGCCGCCGAGACGTTCGATGAACTCGTCCTTCGGCAGCGCATTCAGCTCGGCAATGGTCAGCTTCATGGGACTGTGCCTCATCAAAACGGGAACCGGCCCGCCTGCGCAATCGGAAATTGCCAGCCCCGCGCCCCGCGCCTTACGGTTCCGACCGTGAAGGTTCCATTCCGCTCCCCCAACGAGAAGGTCGGAGGCATGCTCTACTTCGGCCGCATGATCGACAAGATCCGCGCCCACGCGGCCAGTCCGCTGGACGAAAACTACGCACCGTTTCTGGGCAAAGGCTTCGACGCCAAGACCTGCAATTTCCTCAAGATCTCCTACCCCGATCTGTCGGACCACGTGCTGGCGCATCCCGATGCGACCGACGATCAGCTGCTCGAGTGGGCCTTCACCCACGGTCGCCGACCGGACGACGAGGCGATCTTCGTCTTCAACGAGTTCTGCCGGAAATACGGCTGGAACGACGAGGCGACCGACCGCCTCAAGTGGCGCAAGGACACGAGCAACCTGTCCGATCGCGCCGATATCGTGACGATGTTCCACTACATCGACGTGGACGAAGGGCGCTGAGCGGCGCGCAGCCGGCCGCATCTGCATGATCCTCGACCTGGAGAAGTTCACCGCCGCCGCCCAGCCGCACTGGGACGAGCTGGAGGGCATGCTCGAGCGCCTGGAGTCGGATCCCGGCCGCGGCTTCGGCGAGCTGGCCGGGGCCCAGCGGTTCTATTATCTCTACCAACGGGCCGGGGCCGACCTCGCGCGGCTGGCCACCTTTTCGTCCGAGCCGGCGCTGCGGCGTCGGCTGGAGACGCTGGTGGCCCGGGCCTACGCCGAGCTGCACTCGGCCCGGGAGGCGGACGACTCCCGCTGGAAGCCGCTGCATTGGTTCCTGCACGAATACCCGCGGACTTTCCGCCGGCACCTGCGCGCCTTTTGGCTGGTGCTCGCCATCACCCTGGCGGGCTGTGTCTTCGGGGCCTACGCGGTGCACCGGGATCAGGAAGCCAAGCAGATCATCCTCCCCTTCAGCCATCTGCTCGGCAGCCCGAACGACCGCGTGGCGCAGGAGGAGAATCGCTCGGGCAAGGAACTCAGCGGGCAGAAGACCACCTTCTCGGCCCAGCTGATGGCCAACAACATCGGCGTCTCCATCAAGGCGATGGCCTTCGGCATGACCTGGGGCATCCTGACGGTAGTGGTGCTCTTCTATAACGGCGTGATCCTCGGGGCCGTCTGCTTCGACTACCTCCGTGCCGGCGAGGGTGTCTTCCTGGCCGGCTGGCTGCTGCCGCACGGATCGACCGAGATCCCCGCCATCCTGCTCGGCGGCCAGGCCGGGCTGGTGCTGGCCGGTGCGCTCATCGGCTGGGGCCAGCGCGTGCCGCTCGGCCGACGCTTCCGGGCGGTCCTGCCGGACATGGTCACGCTCATCGGCGGGGTGGCCATCCTGCTCGTCTGGGCGGGCATCATCGAGGCCTTCTTCTCGCAGTATCACGCCCCGGTCCTGCCCTATTCGGTCAAGATCGCCTTCGGGGTGGTCAATCTGGCCGCGCTGATCGGCTGGCTGGGCTTCTGCGGTCGCCGGACGGAGGAGCCCGCGCCGTGAGCATGACCTCCGCCGCCCCGGCCCGCACGCATGCATTGGTCATCCGCCTGCCGGAAGGGGTGGATTTTTCGCTCCCGCTGGCCGGCCCCATGCTGCGCTTCCTGGCCCGGGCAATCGATTTCATGGCCGAGATGGCCATCCTCTCCTTCGTCTCGAAGATCGTGTTCATGCTGGCGGTGGTCTCGCGCGACCTCGCCATGGCCATCGTCACCATCCTCTACTTCCTGGTGCCGATCCTCTACGGCATCGCCTTCGAGTGGTGGATGCGCGGCCAGACCCTCGGCAAGCGGGTCATGCGCCTGCGCGTGCTCGACGCCAGCGGCCTGCGACTGCGTTTTTCGCAGGTCGTGATGCGGAATCTCCTGCGGGCGGTCGACTCCCTGCCGGCGCTGTACCTGCTCGGCGGCTTCGTCTGTCTGGCCAGCCGCCGCTGCCAGCGCCTGGGCGATCTGGCCGCCGGGACGATCGTGGTCCGGCTGGAACCCAGCGAGGCGCCCGATCTCTCGCGCCTCGGCCTGGAGAGCAAATTCAACACCCTGCGCGAGCATCCGCTGGTGACCGCGCGCCTTCGCCAGCAGGTCGACCCCGCCACCGCCAACACCGCGCTGCGCGCCCTGCTTCGGCGCGATCAGCTCGAGCCCACCGCCCGCCTGGAGGTCTTCGCCGCCCTGGCCGAGCATTTCCGCAGCCTGGTCAAGCTGCCCGAGGAGATCGCCACCGACCTCTCCGACGAAGCCCTCGTCCGCGCCGTCGTAGACGTGGTCTTCGCTAAGCCTCGCTGAGGCTCGGCATAGGCGATAGGCGATAGGCGATAGGCAATAGAGCCGATTCGGAAGCGGGGGGGGTGAATGCGTGGCCTCTATTGCCTATTGAATATTGAATATTGCCTATGCCGAGCTTCCAGCGAGGCTTCCCGATGAGCGAAACGACACTTTCGGTGGGGGATGCGGCGCCCGATTTCGCGGCGCTGGCGGTGGGCGGCGAATACGGGGCGGAGGGGCGCCAGGTCCGGCTGGCCGACTTCGTGGGACGGAACGTGGTGCTGTATTTCTACCCGAAGGACGACACGCCGGGCTGCACCAAGCAGGCCTGCGGGCTGCGCGATGTCTGGGGCGAGTTCGCCGGCAAGGCGGCGGTCTTCGGGGTGAGCGTGGACGATGCAGGCAGCCACCAGAAGTTCATCGACAAGTTCCAGCTCCCCTTCCCGCTCCTCAGCGATACCGAGCAGAAGATCGTGCAGGACTACGGCGTCTGGGTGGAGAAGAACATGTACGGCAAGAAGTACATGGGCACCGAGCGCTCGACCTTTGTCATCGGGGGCGACGGCCGGCTGAAGGCCATTCTGCGCAAGGTCAATCCAGAGCAGCACGCCGCGCTGGTGTTGGCAGAATTGGGCTGAAGCGGGGGAAATCTGCCCCCTTCATGACACCTTAGGGTCGTGAGCGGTTAGAAGATAGGGCACCGACCAAACCCGCATGTTCTCGCTCTTCGTTCTCCGCCACGCCGACGCCGAACCCATGGCCAGCAGCGATGCGGCCCGGGCCCTGACCGAGAAGGGGCGGGCCCAGGCCAGCCGGGTCGGGCGCTTCATGGCGGAGCGGGGGTGGAAGCCGACGTTGATCCTGCACAGTCCCTACCTGCGGACCAAACAGACCGCGGAACTGGTGGCCGCAGAGCTCGGACTCGGCATTTCGGCCGAGCCCACCCTGCGCAGCGGAATGCGGCCGGAAGAAGGCCTGGCCATGCTCAAGACCATGCTGCGGCGCGACGAGCCGCTGCTGCTGGTGGGGCACGAACCGGACCTGAGCGGATTGATGGGCATGCTGATCGGGACGGCCGATCAGCCAGCGCGCCTGGAGGTGAAGAAGGCGTCGCTCTGGCAGCTGGAATTGACCTCCGTGCGTGCGGCCGGGGGGTACCTTTGCGGCGGGCTGCCCGTGAAGTGGATGGGGCCATTGGACTAGGCTCGCGCCCGCCGTCTGCGGGCTTGCCCGGGCACGGGGTATTTGGTGAGATGCGGGACTCCCAACACCGACGCGGCCCCAGCGGACCGCGTCTCTTCGCATTTGTCCCGGCGTATGAAACTCCTCGCTCTCCTCGCGGCGGCCTGCACGCTGCATGCCCTCGCCACTCCGGCTTTGGCCGACGATGACCAGCAGACCGGCGCCAATGGCGCGGCCGGCACCGCAGGCGCACCCGGCGCGCCTGGGGCCGCTGGCGGCAACGGCACCGACGGCGGGGCCGGAGGGGCGGCGAGCGCCTCGATCAACAGCGCCACCGCCAACAACAATTCCAGCGCCGTGGGCGGCAACGGCGGCAGCGGCGGCGTGGGCGGGGCGGCCGGGGACGACGGCTCGACCGCGGCCAACGGCGGGGCGGGCGGCGCGGCCGGGGCCGGGGGAAATGCGACGGCCGCGGCGACGGTCAATCACGGTGTCTTCGGCTTCAACAGTTTCGACATGCTGCAGGCTTTCGGCGGCAACGCCGGCAACAGCGGCGCGGGCGGACCTGGCGTGCAGGGCGGCAGCAATGGCGCAGCCGGGGCCGCGGCCAACGGCGGCTTCGCGCTCGCCACCGGGACGTTCGTCTACAACGCCGGGGGCGGGCAGGCGTTCATCGATGTCGGCGCCTTCGGCGGCTTCGGCAGTTCCCTCAATGCGTCGCTGCCCACGCTCGGGGATGCCGGCCACGGCGGCAACGCGACCAGCAACGTCATCGCCTCGGCCCTGCCGGCCGGCTCCTCGCTGGGGCTCAACGGCACCACTTTCGGCGGCGAAGGCGGCAGCGTGCTCGGCCAAGCCCTCGGCAATGGCGGCAACGGCGGCGGGGCCTCGGCCGCGCTGGACGCCACGGCGAACCTCGAAGTCAGCATCTCGCTCGGCGCGGTGGGCGGGGCGGGCGGCGCGGCGCGCGGGACGGGGAACGTCGGCGGCAGCGGCGGCGCAGCCACCGCGGTGGGCTCGGGGACCTCGGGCTCGGGCCGCGACACGCTGGTGCAGGTGACCGCCGCAGGCGGCACCGGCGGCGCGGGCGAAGCCGGCGCCTCGGGCGGGGCGGGCGGCCTGGCCGTGCTGACCAACGGCGCGGTCGGCAACACCACCGGCTTCCTTTCGTTGCAGCAGACGGCCAACGGCGGCAGCGGCGGCGCGGCGGCCGATACCGGCGCAGGCGGCGTGGGCGGCGCGGCCAACGTCTCGCTCTCGCTCAGCGGGCTGTCGGCCAATTCGACCCTGGTGAACGCCATCGCCAACGACCAGCTCATCTCCGGCGGCCTGGCCGCCCGCGGCGGCAACAGCGCCGATGGCGTGGCCGGCGCCGGGGGCAGCGGCACGTCCAACGCCAGCGTCAGCACGGCTGGCTCGCTCGATCTCTTCGTCCGCGCCGCGGGCGGTCGGGGCGGATCGACCGTCAACGGCGTGGCCGGTCAGGGCGGGCTCGCCTCCGCCACGGCCTACGGGCAGTCGACCGGCGGCGGCAGCGTTTTCGTCAGTCTGCAGGCGGCCGGCGGGGCCGGCGGCGGCTCGGTCAACACCGCGGCCGCGGACGGGCGCTCCATCACGTTGACGAATGCGGTCTCGGGCGACACCTCCGGCACGCTCAGTCTGCGCCAGAGCGCGGTCGGCGGGGCTGGCGGGGGTCTGAGCGACAATTCCAGCGCTCCCTCCGGGTCGGCCGGGGCGGGCGGCGCGGCCACTTCTTCCCTGACCGTCTCGAATTCGGTCGCCACCGAACTCGTACTCACCAGCGTCGCCACCGGCGGCGGCGGCGGCCTGCGGGCGCAGGGTGGCGGCAGTGGAGGGGCCGGCGGCGCGGCGATGGCTTCGGCCAGCGGCACGCGCACGACGTCGGGGCTGCTGAGCGTCGATGCCTTCGCGATTGGCGGGCAGGGCGGAACCGTCACCAACGGCGCGACCGGCGGCCTCGGCGGCGCGGCCAGCGCGAGTACGGATCTCACCGGGATCGGTTCGGCCACCAGCACCGCCACCGCCACCGGCGGGCAGGGCGGCAACACGGGTCCGACCACGGTCGCCAGCCTGGGCGGGGCCGGCGGTACGGCCGCCGCCACGCTCACGGCCAACCTGACCGTCAGCTCCGCCGACTACGCGTTGCTCCAGGCGGAGGCCACCGGCGGTCGCGGCGGCAGCGTTTCGACGGCCGGACCCGGCGGCGACGGCGGACTCGGCGCCAGCGCCACCGCTAGCGCCTTGGGGACTTTCGCCATCGGCAGCGGAGCCAACGTCAACCTGACCGCCAGTGCGGCCGGCGGCGCCGGCGGCTCGGGCGCCGGCGCGGGCTACTTCGGCGGCGACGGCGGCGCGCCGGGCCTGGTCGTTTCCAGCGGCCTCAATTCCGGTGCAGGCACGCTTTCCATCTCTTCCCAGCTCCGCGGCGGTGACGGCGGCGACGGCCTCGCCGGCGCCACCGGCGGCGCGGGAGCGAGCGTGGCCAGCGGCGCGAACTTCCAGCCCTCGGCCAGTCTGGGCGTGCTCGGGGTCGATCTGCGCGTCACGGGCGGCACCGGCGGTGGCTCGGTCGGCGGCGCAGCCGGCAGCGGCGGTGCGGCCACTGCGAATCTGGCCATGACCCCGACCGTCTTCTCGGCCGCGACCGATCTCGGCGGCCTCGTTTCGGCCTACGGCGGCTTCGGCGGCGGCGACAGCGTCGCGGCGGGGCTCGCGGGCGGAAATGGCGGCCTCGCGGCCAGCACGCTGACGGTCAGCGGCTACACGGGCGGCACCAACCTGAGCTTCATCACCGAGGCCTTCGGCGGCAACGGCGGCGGAACCACCGGCCTCGGGGGCACGGGCGGCAACGGGGGCAATGCGTCGCTCAACCTCGGGATCAACGTCAACACCACGGGCACCATCAACATTTTCTCCGACACCCGCGGCGGGCACGGCGGCAATGCCGATGGCGCGGCCGGCCAGGGCGGCTCGGCCTCCGGCAGCGCCAGCATCAGTGCCGGCGCGGCCAGCGTACAATACAACGCCTACTTCGACGGGGGTAATGGCGGCGATTCGGTCACCGGACAGGCCGGCGCGGGTGCCTCGGTCACGCTCAGCAATGCCATCGGCGCCTCCTCCACCGGCGCGGTCGTCCTGCTGCAGTCGGCCACCGGCGGTTCCGGCGGCTACAGCGCCCAGGGCACGGGCGGCGCGGCCGGCAACGCGACCTCGAATCTGTCGGTCGCCGCCAGCCCGGCCGACGTGTTGGTGCTCTCGGTCGAGGCCATCGGCGGCACAGGCGGCGGGACCGATGCGGGCGGCCTGGCGGGCGGCACGGCCTCCGGCACGATCACCGCGCCGACCGGCTTCAGCGGCAGTACGCTCGGACTGGCCGCCAATCTGGTGGGCGGTACCGGCGGCCCGGCATATTCCGGCACCGCGGGAGCCCCCGGCGCGGTCGTCGTGCCGACGCTCAGCGGCGTGAACCTGACCGGCAGTTCGACGGTGGCCCTCTTCATCACCGGCGGAAGCGGCGGCGACAGCTTCCTGGGCACGCCCACCGCCGGGGCCTCGGTCAGCCTGACCGACCGGGTCAGCGGCGCTTCCCCGACGTCGCTCACGCTCGGCCAAGTCGCGATTGGAGGAGTGGGCGGCGGTGCGGTGACGTCCCCAGGCGCCAACGGTGGTGCCGCCAGCAGTTCCCTCACGCTCAGCTCGACCGCCACCACGGTCGACGTGACCGCGCGGGCCGAGGGCGGCGATGGCGGCTATTCCGACTTCGCCCGCTCCGGCAACGGCGGCAACGCGGTGGCCAGCATCTCCTCGACCCACGGCGGCGGCGCCGGCACCCAGAACACGGTCACCGCAGTCGCGCTGGGCGGCCTGGCCGGCCCGGCGCTCTCCGGGGCGAATTCCGGTAACGGCGGTAACGCGGTCGCGACCGCCAGCGGCCTGGGCGGATTCACGGTCGACGTGCTCGCCCGGGCGACCGGCGGCTACAGCGGCAACGCCAGCCTGGCGGGCAGCGCCCAGGCCACCGCCACCGCCAGCGGTGCGCGCGGGCAGGCCCAGGCGATCTCCGGAACGTCCGGCGCCTCGATGTCCCTCACCTCCACGGCCACCGCGGGCGTGGGCAGCACAGTGGTGGCGGGTTCGGCGGCCACGGTCGGCGGCCCCACGCTGGCGGCGGCCAACGCCGGCACGCAGCAGGCCACCGCCTACGGCAGCGCATTGCCGCTCGGGATCAACGTCTCCGCGGCGGTCGGCGGCAACGCCAACGCGGCCGCCGTGCAGGCCGGCGCGAGCGATCTCCTCCTGCTGGGCGTGTTGGGCGGCAAATACGCCAACGACGGTAGTGGCAGCTCCCAGGCCTTCACGGCCTCGCTCAGCCTGCAGGTCGATCTGGCCATGATCGCCAGCCAGCAGAATCTGCAGCTCGCGCTCTTCAATCCCATCGCCCAGGGCGGCGGCTTCAGCTCGCTCGGCTTCCAGGTCAGCCTCGACGGCGGCGGCAGCTTCGTCATCGACCAGACGTTCACCGACACCGCCTCGGCGCTGGCGTACTTCAACGACCAGGCCATCACGCTGGGCGACCTCAATCTGCTCACGACTATCGACGTGCAGATCAACCTGCGGGTCGTGACCGACACCATCGGCAACGGCTTTGCCGCCCAGGTGCTGCTGACCAACGGCAACGCGGTCATCGTGGTGCCCGAGCCCGCCACCGTGCTGGCCGGAGTGCTCGCGCTCGGCGTGGTGCTGCTCGCCTGGCGCCGCCGGCGCGCCGTCCGCGCCTAAGGTCGGAAACGTCAGCCGGATCAGCCCGCGAAGATGTCGCGTTGCTGACTGACCCAGAGGAAGAGCGGGAAGTCGCGCCCGTTCTTCATCACGGTCCCGACCGGATCCTCCTGCATCGTGCTGGTGGCGATGCTGACGAGGTAGATGCGCAGCACCTCCAGCGGCAGCCAGGCGCGCTCGGCCGCGCTCAGCGGCTGGTGGGCGGCTTCGTCGTAGAAATCGAGCCAGATGCGCGCGTTGCTCCAGGCCAGGTCGCCGAAGCTGCGCAGGTTCGGACCGTGCACGTGCCGGAGGTGGAGAATGACGCTCTGCAGCGCGTAGGCGATGTCGAAGAGCCGCTCGCGCTCCTGCACGAAGTCGAAGTCGACCACCGCCGCAATCTGATCGGCCCGGTAGAGCACGTTCCAGAAGTGGAAGTCGCCGTGCACCGTGACCCACGGCAGATTGCCGATGATCCGAGCGTAGTCGCCCAGCAGCGGCTCGAGCGCCTCGCGCGCCTTGCGCACGATGGAGAGTGCCTCCTCGGCCTGCGGATGGACGCCGATCTGCGACAGGAGGGTCGATTCCGAATCGTTCAGCAGCATCCAGCATTGCTGCGGATTGGCGTCATTGCGCATCTCCGGCGGCACGGGCGTGCGGCCGATCACCGCCTTGCCCAGCATGCGGTGCAGATCGCCCAAGGCGCTGGCCGCCGCGTGCATGCGGCGCCAGTCGCGGTGGATGCCCGGATCGTGCGGCACGAAGCGGTGGATCTCGACGATGCGTTCGCCCCAGGTGGTCCAGCTACGGCCCTGCCGGGAACGGATCACCGCCGCGGTCGGGAAGCCATGGGAGCAAAGGTAGTCGATCAGGTAATGGAGGTATTCGACCCGCTCCTTGAATTCCTCGCCGTGCCGCGCCCGCAGGAGAAACGTGCCCTGCCCCGTCTTGAACGGGTCGGTGGTGTTGCACTGCGTGTCGAGCGGCCGGTCCATCTGCACGATGCGGCCGAGGTCGAAATCGTCCGCCAGCTTCTGCAGCTGCGAGAGCGTGAGCTGCAGCGAAGTCCGCGGATTGCTGTGATCGGCGGGGTCGATCCGCAGCGTATGGAGAATCTCCTCCGACATCTCTATTTCTTAGGTACGGAGGTGGGAACGGACTGCTTTGCCGGAACTCCAAGGTCACCTGCCCGCAGGTGCGAGGTCGCCAGCCAGAAGCCGCCCAAAATGACGCCCAGAAGAAGGAAAAGCGCCAGCATCAGCAACAGCCACTTGGTCGAACTCGGCAAAGCGCCGCGGCTGGCGGCGGCCGCGCGGCGGGCCCGCTGCACGACCAGCTCCTGCTCCAGCGCCCGGAAAACGGCCTCGGCCTCCGCCGCCGACATGGACGGAGAAGGGGCAGAACCCGAGGGAGAAGACTGATTCATGAGGGGTCGGTACTACTAAAAGCAGAATGTCCGCCGAAGTGGCACGAAATTTCAAGCTGACACGGCTACGACCCGGGTCGGATGACGGTAGCAGCGCACGTAGTCCGGCACCACCCGGTCAGCGGTGAAATGCGAAAGCGCGTGGCGCTCGGCCCGCTCGCCGAGGCGCCGGGCCAGCGCGCGATCCGCCGCCAGCTCCTCCAGCTGCGCGGCCATGGCACCCACATCGCCGAAGGGCACGAGCCGCGACGGATCGGGGACGACGTCGGGGATGCCTCCCACCCGATAGGCCAGCACGGGACAGGCATGCACCTGGGTTTCCAGGATGCTCAGCCCGAAGCTCTCCTGCTCGGACGTGTAGATGCCGCAATCGGCCCCGACCAGCCAGTCTTCCACCCGCTTCACGTCGCGCCGCAGAAAGACGCGGTCGGCCACGCCGTACTCGCGCAGCAGCGGCTCGTAGGGTGAGAAATCGCCCCCCGCCATCAGCAGCAGCCGGATGTGCGGGCCCGTCCGCGCCAGGGTCTGAAGCAGGAGGTCGATCCGTTTCACCGGGCGGACGTTCGACATGTGCACGGCCAGGAATTCCGACTCGCCCAGCCCGAGCTCGGCCCGGACTTCGTCGCGGGTGTGGCGCGGATAGGTCGGCGTGAAGAAGTTCGGAATGACGTCGATCGGCCCCGCCACGTGCAGGCGGGTTTCGATTTCCCGGCGAAGGAAATCCGAGACCGTGGTGATGCGGTCGCAGGCGTCGAGCGCGGCCCGATGGCGCGGCTCGGTGGTCAGCCGCGCCACGTCGGACCCGTGCAGGGTGGTGATGAGCTGCGGCCGCGGCCCCGGCAGACGCTCGGCGGCGCGGACGATGCCCCGGGCGTGCGGATAAGCGTAGTGGGCGTGCAGCGCATCGAAGCCCCGCACCGCGCTTTCGGCCAGGATGGCGTCGGCCAGCTCTTCCGTGTAGTCGGTCGGCGGAAAACTCCGCCCGCCCGGCCCGGTGGCGATCTCGCGGAAGGTCAGCCCCGGCACGCTCGGATCGAACCGCGAGGGCGCGGCCGGGCTGAAGACCACCACTTCGTGCCCGCGCCGGGCCAGCTCGCCGCCCAGCATGGTGGCCAGAATGCCGCTGCCACCGATGCGCGGCAGACAGACCAGGCCCAGGCGCAGCGGCGCGGGATCAATCGGGGACATAGGCGCGGTCGGAGTCGGGAATGGCATCGCGCTGGACGAACTCGATCTCGGGCGTCTCCTCGCGGTGCAGGTACTGCATTTCGCCGGCCCCGGTGACGTAGTGGGTACAGCCCACGACCGATTGCATCCAGCGCAGCCGCGTGTCGCGGGTCGGACTGATCTGCGCGCGGTCGAACTCACAGCGCGGCAGCTCGACGAAGGCCCCGCCGCCCTTGTGCAGACGCAGCACGCCGTCGGTGCAGCGGGCCCGCACGATGGTCCCCTCGTGCGGCACGTCGACGAAGTAGTCGTCCACCGCCAGGGCCGCCTGGCGCACTGCCGGATCGGACGAGCGCACCACGCGGATGCCGTCGAGCAGCCCGAGGGCCGCGTACATCGCCAGGCAGAAGTCGGCCACCTTGTCCGCCTGCACCCCGCGGAAGGCCGCCAGCGACTGCGGCCCGACGAAGCAGGGCAGCTGACGGGCCGTCTTCTCCTGCCAGCCGGGGGCGATGCGTTTGACCGCCAGCGGCGCGTAGTCCTTCTCCAGGCCGGGGAAGAAGGCGAAGTTCAGCGCCGCCTCGCGCCCGGTGCGGCGGTCGGTCAGGATGGTCTTCGTCTCGCGCGGATCGTGGTCGGAATCGTGGCAGAAGAAAACGATCTCCCCGCCCAGTTCCGCCTGCAGCCGGCGCGCGGTGACGATCTTGGCGAACAGGAAGCGCCGCGGGAAGAAGCCGCACGGCTGCTGGCCGAAACAAATGACAGGGCGCACGGGGGGCATGCTCGGGGGAGAGCTTCGCGCGCCCCCTCATTCCCACAAGGGGTGGAAGTTGCGCGGTCGCGCTCGCGCGCCAGCAGCGCTTGCGGTCCGACTGCAACGTACCGACGAGGTCACGAGAAGGCTAGAACCAAAGCATTTTGGTTACTCTGGCCTTTTGGCCTTCTGTGACTCAACGATTCAGCGCGCCTCCAGCGGCTGCGAATTCCCAAACCGCTCTCCTCACGGCTCCTCCACCAGCACCAAACGGAAGCCGACGCTGGCCTGGCGGTAGGTCGGCGCCATGCCGATGCGGTAGCTGGATTGCAGGCGCTCGGCGTCGAAATCGAACCAGCCGGCGCCGCGCAGGGTGCGGTCGCGGCCGCCGTCGAACTTGTCCTGCACCCACTCGAAGACGTTGCCGCCGAGGTCGTAGATCCCGAGTGCGTTGGGCGGGAATTTCATCACCGGCGCGGTGCGGGCGTAGCCGTCGGGCGGGCCGAAGGTGCGCTTCGGGTCGTCGATCTCCTGGCCGATGATCGCCTCGGGACCGCGGTAGTTGCCGTAGGCCTTCTGCGGCGGCCATTCCTCGCCCCACGGGTAGACGCGCTTGATCTTGCCGTCGCGCGCCCGCGGCGTGGCGCCGGGCTCGGGCTGGAGGCCGACCGCGCGGCTCCATTCCTCGTCGGTCGGCAGGCGATACCGCTGCTTCGGGCGGATCGTTTCCTTCGTGCGTTCGCGCTGGGTCAGCCAGTCGGCGTACTCGACCGCGTCGTTCCAGGAAACGCCGACCACCGGGTGGTCGTCGGTCTGGGGGAAGCCCGGATTGCGCCAGTCGAAGCCGCCCTTGTCGTTCCAGCCGGTGGGCGAATTCGCCAGCATGCCGCGGAAGCGGGTGGGCGGTTGGTTGGTCTCCTCGACCCAGACGCGGAAGTCGGCCACGCGCGTTTCATGAATGCACATCTGCAGGCCGAGTTTCGCGTTCGGCACCATCACGAACCGCATGCCGAGCGAGTTCTGATGCGGCGCGGGCAGGCCGGAGGTGGCGTTCGGCGTCGGCGCCGCGGGGTCGGTCGGCGCGGGCGAGACGGCGGCAGGAGTGGCGGAAATCGTCGCTTCGGTCGGCGGCGGCGTGGGCGCGACTGGTGCGGTCGACGCTGGCGGCGGCGGTGTGACCGGCGGCGCGCCGATGGCTGCGGTCGCCGTCGGCGTGGGCGCCGGAGTGACGGTCGGCGCGGGGACGGGCGAAGGCGTGGCGGTCACTACCACGACCGTCGGTCCGGCTGGCGCCGCCGCCGCAGCGGGCGCAGGCCGACCGCGGAAGAAGAAGGCCCAGGCGGCCAGCAGCGCGAGCAGGAAGATGCCCGCGCCGCCGAGGAGCATGGGCCGCCAGCGATACTTCGGCCCGTGCTCGAGCCGGCGCGTCATGGTCGAGGTCGCGAAGAGCGGCGGCTCGAAATTGCGCGCCGCCCGCACGTTCATCGGGATGGTCGTCTCGCCCGCCATGGAGCGCATGGCCGTGGCCGCGCCGAGCAACGCGGTCGAATCGGCCGGACTCCCCTCGCCCGCCGGCGCGGGCTCGCTGCCCGGCATCGGCAGGGTGGAATCCGCCTCGCTGGCCAGCGGCACGGTGGCATGCGGGTCCGGCATCGCTTCGGTGGCGCGGAAATGCTCCGCCCCGGGCAGCGCGCCACCGCTCACGGTCGGCGCCTCGCCCAGCGCGTAGCCGGGTCCGGCCGGGAGCATTTCGAGAATCTTGGCCGCCTCGGCTTCCACCTTGGTCGGCTCCGAGGGCCGATCCTCCGGGCGCTTGGCCAGCAGCCGCTCGAGGAGATCGCGCACGGCCGGTGGCGTGCGGCTAGGCAGTTCGTCGAGCGGCGGGGCGTCGTGCAGCTGCTTGTTGGTCACCTGCCACATGGAGGTGCCCGAGAACGGCGTCTTGCCGGTGAGCAGAAACCAGAGCGTGATGCCGAGCGAGTAGAGGTCCGAGCGGATGTCGAGCGGCTGCGCCTTGATCTGCTCCGGGCTGGCGTAGAAGACGCTCATGCCGCCGTGCTCGCCGGTGTGGGTGACCTGCGTCTGCTCGCTGTTGCCGATGTCCTTGGCCAAGCCGAAGTCGATCAGCTTCACGAAGAGCCCGTGCTTGGCCTCGCGCAGGGCCATGATGTTGGCCGGCTTGATGTCGCGATGCACCAGACTGCGCGCCCACATCGCCGTGAGCGCGCTGGAGACCTGCTTCACGACCACGAGGGCGTCGCGAATGGAGAGCGGGCCTTCCCGCCGCACGCGGCTGGCCAGGTCCTCTCCGTCGATGAACTCCATGACGTAGAAGTCCTTCCCGTCCTGCTCGTCGAAATCGAAGAGCGTGGCGATGTGCGGATGGTCGCGCAGTTGGGCCAGCTTGCGCGCCTCGCGCCGGAAGCGGGCGAGGCTGGCCTCATCGCTCTGCAGCAGCTCGCCGACGATCTTCAGCACGACCGTGCAGTCGAGCTTCGGATCGTGGGCCTTGTAGGTCACGCCCATGCCGCCGTGGGCCAGCTGGATGGGCCGGCCGCGGGCATCGCACGCCACTTCGTAGCGCTTGAAGCGGACGACGTTGGGCGGTGGATCCTGAGACATGGCGGGCGCGGAGCGCAGGGGCGAAGATGGCGACCCCTCGCCAAACGCCAAGTGCCGATTGCACGGGTCTATTTCCCAACCGGGGTCGGGGTCGGCGCCGCCCCCTGCGGCAGCGGCGGATGCGGACGCTTCTGCACCCCGCCCGCGGCCGGCGCCGTGGCGGCATTGCCCAAGGGCACTCCCGGGGGGAGCATCGTCGCCTCGGCCTCAGCGCGGTCGAGCACCGCCCAGCCGGCGCCCACACGTTCGATCTTCACCTCGGCCTGGTTGCTGATGATCTGCCGCAGCTGGCTCACGACCAGCAGCTTTGGCCCCTGCAGGCGGATGCTCAGCATGATCTCGGCCGGCTTCCGGGTGAGGGAAATGGCATGCTTCTCGCCCGTCAGGCGCTCCAGGAAGTCAACCGCATCGGGCAGCGCGATCTTGTCGAAATTGACCGAGATGATCTCCGGCTCCGACCGGACCGGCGTGGGCAGGACCACCGCGGACGGGTGGACGATCTTCTCCTTTGGCGTCGGCGTGGGCTTGGCCGGCTGGGCTGCGCACGGGAGCGACCAGACTGGCAGGAGCAGGGCCACGAGCCCGGGAATGCGCACGTTCATGACGGCCCGCAACCGACGCGGATTCGGCGGGGATGCAAGGACTGCGAAAGCTTCAAGACTCAAGACCCAGGATCCAAAACGTCCCCAGGAGCAAGCAGCAAGGAACCCGCCGCGCTCGCTGACCATCTGCTGGGGCACCGACCATTCGGCTACCTTATCCTTATTCTTTTCACCTTAACACGGTTTGAATCTTGATTCTTGTTTCTTGAACCTTCCCCCCTGGGCTGCGCGCATTTCGGATTTCCCGTTTCCCCTCCCGGGCTAACATCCCGCCGCAATGACCAACGACCTGAGCCAGCGCATCCGCGCGCGCGCCAAGTTCCTCTTCGAAGGAGAAAAGAAGTGGTTCCTGAAGGGGATCACCTACGGACCCTTCAAGCCGGATGCGAACGGCGACTACGTCGGCACGCCCGAGCGCGTGCGCACGGACCTGGCCCAGATGCAGGAGCTCGGCATCAACACGCTGCGCGTCTACCACGTCCCGCCGGCCTGGTTCCTCGACTGCGCCAAGGCGGCCGGCATGCGGGTGCTCATCTCCATTCCCTGGGCCGAGCACGTGCATTTCCTGAACGACAAGCGCATCCGCCGCGAGGTCGTGGAGACCATCGAGAAAGCGGTGCGCGCCCACACCGGACACCCGGCCATCCTCGGCTACCTCGTCGGCAACGAAATCCCCACCACCATGGTGCGCTGGCTGGGGGTGCGCCGGGTGACGGAATTCCTCGAGGAGCTGATCAACCGCTGCCGGAAGATCGATCCCGACGCGCTCTACTCCTACGCGTCCTACCCGCCGACCGAGTACCTGCTGCCGCAGAATGTCGACTTCTTCACCTTCAACGTGTACCTGCACCGGCAGCAGGATTTGAACAATTATCTGCTGCGCCTGCAGAACCTGGCCGACGACAAGCCGCTGGTGCTGGGCGAGTTCGGCATGGACACACAGCGGCACACCGAGGAGGAGCAGGCCGACATGCTCTCCTGGCACGTCGACAGCGTGGTCCGCTGCGGGCTGGCCGGCGCGGTGGTGTACGCCTGGACCGACGAGTGGTTCACCGGCGGCATGGAGATCACCGACTGGTCCTTCGGCCTGGTCACGCGCGATCGCCGCCCGAAACTTTCCTTCGCGGCCATCAAGGAAAAGTGGGGCTCCAGCGATCCGGTCACCACGCGGGTCAAGCTGCCGTCGTATCCGAAGGTCAGCGTCATCGTCTGCTCCTACAATGGCGACAGCACGCTCGAGAACTGCCTCGAGTCGCTCATGCACGTGAACTACCCGAACTACGAGGTAGTGCTGGTGGACGACGGCAGCACCGACCGCACGCAGGAGATCGCGGCGAAATACGAGGGCCGCATCGTCAACATCAAGCAGAAGAACATGGGCCTGAGCTACGCCCGCAACGTCGGCGCGCGCGCGGCTACGGGCGATGTCTTCGCCTACACCGACGGCGACTGCATGGCCGACCCCGACTGGCTCTATTACCTCGTCGGCACGCTGCTGAGCGGCGATTACGCTGGCGTGGGCGGCCCGAACATCTCGCCGCCGGCGGCCAACTGGATTCAGGCCTGCGTCAGCGCCGCGCCGGGCGGGCCGAGCCACGTGCTGCTGACCGATACCGTGGCCGAGCACATCCCGGGCTGTAACATGGCCTTCCATCGCTGGGCCTTCTTCTTGGTCGGCGGGTTCGATCCGTTCTACCGCAAGGCGGGCGACGACGTGGACTTCTGCTGGCGCCTGCAGCAGGCCGGCGGCGTGGTCGCCTTTTCGCCGGCGGCCATCGTCTGGCATTACCGCCGCTTCACGCTCAAGGCCTTCAAGAAGCAGCAGGAAGGCTACGGCGAGGCGGAGTCGATGCTGCGCTTCCAGCATCTGATCTTCTTCGGTCCGACCGGCACGGCGCAGTGGAAGGGGAATATCTACGGCACGCCGCGTTTCACCTGGCTGGTGAACAAGCCGATCGTCTATCACGGCATCTTCGGGCACGGGCTGTTCCAATCGATCTACCCCACGCCGCGCTCGGTCATCGCCGACTACGTCTCGAGCGTGGAGTGGTTCGCCCTCACGCTCTTCCTCTTCGTCATGAGCGTGCCGTTCCAGGGGCTGCGGATCGTGCCCTACCTGATGCTCTTCGCCACCATGCTGGTGGCGCTCAGCTACATGATCCACGCCCGCATCGAGGCCAAGCACGATACCGTGCTGGCGCGTCTGCTGGTCTTCGGGCTGGCCTTCTGGCAGCCGCTGGCGCGCGGCTGGGCGCGCTACTCCACCTGGCTGAAGTTCAAGCGCACGCCGGCCTCGGTCATCAGTTCGACCGAGGATGTGCCGAAGGGGAAATCGCCCGCGCGCTTCCAGCTCGGCGCGCACGAATACTGGAACGAAGCGGCGGTCGGCCGCGAGGCGCTGCTCGACGAGTTCATCAAGTCGCTGGAGAAGGAAGGCTGGCGCTATTCCTGGGACACCGGCTGGCGTGATTGGGACGTGCAGGTGTACGGCTCCTATTGGTGGCAGGTGAAGATGAAGACCGTGACCGAATATCACGGCGGGCCGAAGGCGCTCACTCGCGTGCAGCTCTGGCTCTCGCCCGTCTTCACCACGGTGGTGCTGAGCGTGGTGCTCGGCACGCTGGTCAGCTACCGACTCTTCTCGCTGCCTTGGACGGAGTATCTCGGCGGCTGGGTCAATGTCCCGAAGTGGAGCGCCTTCACGCTCTGGGATCAGATCTCGCTGGGCGTCCTGCTTTATTTCCTCCTCTTCTTCGCCTGGCGCGCCTTCCGGCTGAAGCTGCGGGTGTCCGATCTCGTAACTGCCGCCGGCCGCCGGGTGGGCCTGGGTCGGGTGCACAAGGGGAAGGCCGATTGGCGCCCGCCCGAGAAGGTGGCGGCGCCCGCCGCCGAAGTCGAAGGCGGCAGCGCCGTCAGCGCGGGGGCGGGCGGCGAAGGCACGCCAGTCAGCCCGCAGCCGGTCAGCCCGCAGCCATCGCCGGGCGCGAACGGCTGAAGTTCGCATGACATCGGCGTCATTTCGCGGCTGAGCGGTCACGCAGGCGCGGTTTCCGCGTGTTTCTCCATGGAGACACGACGCTCCGTCCTGCCATGCCGAATTCCTGCCTGCGACCCCGACCGAACCCCTACTCGAACACCAGCACTTCGCGCGAAATGCGCGCTCCCGCCGTGGTGCGCACCCCGGGCTGCGCGGCCAGGGTCTGGCGGATCGCGCCGCGCATTCTCTCCAGCGCCTCCGCCCGGGTCGGAGCCTCGGCGTGGCAGCCGGGCAGATCGTCGCACCAGGCCTCGCACCGATCCGGGTATTCGATCAGAGTGACTGCGAAGCGCATCGCTCAGCTTGCGCTCTCCCCGCGGACCCGCAAGCCGGCGGGCGGAGACGCCGAACTGGATTGCGTCGCTGCCTCATTTGGAGAGTCCGCTATGGGTGGGTCCGGTCGTTTTCTGGCCAGCGTGGCCCGCTCCCCGCATGCTCTCGAAGTCGCTCACCGCGACCGTCCATGAGAGAGGCTGCCCCGAGCGCTGCCATCCATACTGTCTTCGAAGTCGCCGAAGACGGGCTGGTCCGTGCTATCGAAACGCTTTCGGAAGAGGTGGGCCTGAGCGACGGCCTCGAGACGGTGCAGGAAGGCGACCGGCTCTTCGAGGGCAGTCCGCTGGCCAGCCGGATCGGGCATTACGCGAGCCGGGCCCGCACGCTCGGGCAGCCGCTGCGCTTCGACCGCCACCACTGGTCGCCGAAAGGGCTGTTTCACTTCGAGATCGGGGTCTGGCCGAAGGCCGAGGGTGGTTTCTCGGTCGCCGTCTCGCCCCTGGCCGGGGCCGAGACGCAGCTGCGACGCGCGGCGCTGCACCGCGACATCGTCGAGCACGCCAACGACGCCATCATGGTCTGCGAGGGGGAGCCCATCGATTCGCCGGGCCCGCGCATTCTCTTCGTCAATCCGGCCTTCGAGCGCCTGACCGGCTACAGCGCCAGCGAGGTCGTCGGCTGCAGCCCGCGCCTGCTGCAGGGACCCCGGACCGCGCGCGCGGCGCTCGATCGCGTGCGGACGGCCCTGCGCGAGCAGCGCGGCGTCGGGGTCGAGTTGCTCAACTACCGCAAGGACGGCGGCGTGTACTGGGCCGAGCTGCGGCTGGAACCGGTGCGCGACGAAGCCGGCTGGCTGACGCATTGGATCGGCGTGCAGCGCGATGTGACCGCCCGGCGCGAGGGCGAGCGCTGGCTGCAGCTGCTCATCTCGGGACTCGATCAGGTGCAGAAATGCCTGCTCCTGACCGAGGGCGAGGTCGGGGGCGAAGGCCCGCGCATCGCCTTCGCCAACGCCACGGCCGCGCAGGTGCTCGGGGCGAGCGAGGCGGAGTTGGTGGGCCGGTCGCTGGCCACGCTCTGGGCGCCCGGATCCGAGGCCGAGGCGGCGACGCTCGCCGAAGCCATGCGCGGCGGCGCGGTGGCCGATGGCGCCATCCGCTGTCGCCGTGGCGCCACGGGCACGTTCTGGCTGAACTGGCATCTCGGCCTGCCTATCCGCAGCGAGGCGGGCGGGCCGCCGCATTTTCTCCTTATCGCCCATGACAGCACGCAGGAGCGGCAGACCGCGGCCGAGCGACTGCGGACGGCGCGCAGCGAGACGCTGGCGGCGCTGGCTCGCGGGGTGGTGCACAACTTCAACAACAAGCTGGCCGGTGTCATTGGCGCCCTGTCGCTGGCGCGGCTCAAGGTGGCCGAGGGCGACCTGAGCATGCTGGAGCCGCTCATCCGGCAGGCCGACGAATCGGCCGGCGAAGCCGCCGCCGTGGCCACCCAGCTGCAGGTGTTCGCCCGCGGCGAGAGCGTGGGCCGGACGGTGGTTCCGCTCGCGCCGCTGCTGCGCGAGGTGGTGGCCTTCTCGCTCCAGGGCAGCTCCATCGTGGCGGAGTTCCATCTCGATCCCGCCGCACCCGCCGTGCTGGCGGAGCCGACCTCGCTGCAGCAATGCCTCGCCGCCCTGGCGGTCAATGCGCGGCAGGCGCTCCCCGGGCCGGGCCGGCTGATCGTCCGCCTGGAAGGCACGGAACTGGCCGCAGGCGAGGCGCCGGGGCTGGCCGCCGGTCCCTACGCGCGCATCTCGCTGCAGGACAACGGCACCACCCGGCCGCACGCGGAGTTGGAGCGCCTGCTGGAGCTGGAGCTGCCGGCCGTGCCCGACTCGCGGGAGTTCGGGCTGGCCGCGGCTTCCGCCTTCGCCCGCGAGCACCGCGGCAGCCTCGTCGCCCAGCCGCTGCCGGAGCGCGGGACGGTCTTCACCCTCCTGCTGCCGGCCGCGCCGACGCCCGCCAGCGCTCCGCCCACGCCGCTGGTCGGCGGGCGCGGGCGCATCCTCGTCCTCGATGACGAAGCGGGGTTGCGGCAGAATTTCATCCGCCTGGCCGCGGAAGCCGGCTACGAGGCGACGGCGGTGGCCAGCCCGGGCGAGTTGCTGGGGCTCTACGAGGAGAGCCTGCGCGCCGACCGACGCTTCGAGGCGGTGGTGGTCGACCTCACGAGTCCCGGCGGCGAAGGGGGACTGGGCGTGCTGCGCCGGCTGCTCGAGCTCGATCCGCAGGCGCGGGTCATCGTCTCCTCCGGCTACGCCGAACCGCCTGAGGCCACCGGCGCGGTGGCCTTCCTGCGGAAACCGTACCGAGTCGAGGATCTCGCCCAAGTCTTGGCGCGCGCGTTGCAGGCCGATTCCCCCTCCGCCCATGCAGTCGTCTGAAGCCATCGCGGCCGATCTGGCCGGCTCCCGGGTGCGCGATCGGCTCGTCACCGTCGGCTTCACGCTCGCGCTCGTACTGCTGGTCACGGTCGGCTGGCTGGCGCTGCGCGCGTTCGATCGGCAATCCGCCGACGCCGCCTGGGCGCGCCACACCATGGAAGTGCTGCTCGAGATCGAAGCGCTCAATTCGAACTGGCAGGAGGCCCTGACCGCCCAGCGCTACTACCTCATCACCGGCGAGGACTTTCATCGCGCCGCCTTCGAGCAATCCGCCGCGGCGGCGCGCCAGCGTCTGGCCCGCGCGCGCAGTCTGACCGCGGACAATACCGACCAGCAGAAACGCCTGGGGCGGGTGGCGGCGCTGTTCGAAGAACGCCTGCCGCGCGCCCGGGCCCGCATGGACCTGCGCGCACGCGAGGGACTCGAGGCCGTCCGCCGGGACATCGCCACGCGCGGGGAAATCTCCGGCGAGCTCGACCGTCTCATCGAAACCCTGAGCGAGGCCGAGCACGTGCTGCTGACCGGACGCGAGGCGGCCACCGCGCAGAGCGTGCAGCATTCCCGCACCGCCATGATCGCCGGCATCGTGCTCTCCGTCGCGCTGGTCACGGTCGCCCTGCTGCTGCTGCGGCGGGATGCACGGGCGCGCCGCCGCGCCGGCGAGGCGCTGCTGGAGGCCAATGAACGCCTGGAGGCGCGCGTGGCTGAACGCACGGCCGAGCTGCACGCTTCGGAGCAGCACGTGCGCGCCCTCAATGCGGATCTCGAGCAGCGTGTGGCCGAGCGCACGACTGAGCTTCGGGCACGGACGCGCGAGCTGGAGGCGTTCTCCTACTCGGTCTCGCACGACCTGAAGGCGCCGCTGCGCGGCATCGACGGTTACAGCCGGCTGCTGCTCGAGGACCACGCCGCCGCGCTCGATCAGGAGGGACGCGATTTCCTCGGCTACATCCGCAACGCCTGCGCGCAGATGGGTCAGCTGATCGAGGACCTGCTCGCCTACTCGCGGCTGGAACGCCGCACCATGAGCCGGAGTACGGTCGAGCTGCGGAGCTTCGTCGATTCCATCCTCTCCACCATGTCGGCCGATCTGGCGAGAGTGCGGCTCGAGAACGAGGTGGCCGAAACCCGCGTGCAGGCGGATCCCGAAGGCCTCGCCATCGCTGTGCGCAATCTGGTGGATAATGCGGTCAAATTCTCCGCCGCGGCCCCGGAGCCGCACATTTGCCTGCGGACCGAGCCCGCCGACGGAGCCTGTGCGCTGAGCGTGGCCGACAACGGCACGGGCTTCGACATGCGCTTCGTCGAAAAAGTCTTCGAGATCTTTCAGCGCCTGCATCGCGCCGAGGAGTACCCCGGCACCGGTGTGGGGCTCGCCCTCGTCCGCAAGGCCATGGAGCGCATGGGCGGCTCCGTCACGGCCGAAAGCGCCCCGGGTCGCGGCGCGACCTTTACGCTCCGACTCCCGCTCGCCGCCGCTCCCACCCCATGAATCCCGCTGACCTCCCGCTGCCCGGTCCCATCCTGCTCGTCGAGGACAACCCGATGGATGTCGACCTCACGCTGCGCGCCTTTGCCCGCCGCCGCCTGGCCAACCCGGTCGAGGTCGCGCGCGACGGCGCGGAGGCCCTCGCGCTCCTCGAGCGCTGGGAATCCGGCGCCCGTGTCCCGGTCGTGGTGCTGCTCGACCTCAAGCTGCCGAAGGTCAGCGGTCTCGATGTCCTCGCGCGCATCCGGGCGCACCCGCAGTTCGGCAAGCTGCCCGTCGTGGTCCTGACCAGTTCGGCCGAGCACTCGGACGTGGAGGAGGCCTACGCGCGCGGTGCCAACTCCTACATCGTGAAGCCGGTCGACTTCCAAAAATTCCTGGAAGTGGCCGAGCACATCCAACTCTACTGGACCGTCCTCAACCATCCGTATCCGAAGCAGCCATGAGGGTGCTCTACGTCGAGGATCAACCGGCCGATGCCGATCTGACCCGTCGGGCGCTGGCCCGCACCGCGCCGGAGATCGAGCTGCACAGCGAGCGCACGCTGAGCGGCGCCGTCGCCCACCTCGATGCCGTGGCCGCGGGGCGGTGTGCCTGCGACCTCATCCTCGCCGATGTGAAACTGCCGGATGGCAGCGGCATCGCCCTGCTTTCCGAGGCGCGGGAGCGCGGCCTCTCGCTCGCGGTCGTCATGTTGACCGGCAGCGGCAGCGAGGCCGTGGCCGCGGAGGCGATGCGGGCCGGGGCCGACGATTACGTCATCAAGTCCGGAGACTATCTCCACACCCTGCCGCGCACGCTGCACGCGGCATGGACGCAGCATCAGGCCGAGCAGCGGCGCCGGGCTCGACCGCTGCAGGTACTGCTCGTCGAGCCCGATCAACTCGATGCCGACATGGTGCGTCTGACCCTGCGGCGCGAGTCGCACCTGCGGCTGCAGCACGTCCAGAGCGCGGGGCAGGCCCTGCAGGTTCTGGAGGCGGATCCGCACCTCGATGTCGTGCTGGCCGAGTACGCGCTGCCGGACGGCACGGTGCTCGACCTGATCAAGGAGCTGCGCCAGCGCCGCCGGCTGGAGCTGCCGATCATCGTGCACACCCGCGCCGGCGACGAGGAGGCGGCCGCTCAGGCGCTGCGGCTCGGGGCGGCCGACTACGTGGTCAAAACGCCCGGGCAGCAGCAGCGCCTCGCCTGGAATCTGGAGAATGCGGTACTGCGCGCGGAGAGCGATCGGCACGAGCGGGCCCTGCGCGAGAGCGAGGCGCATTTCCGTTCACTGATCGAAAACGTCTCGGACCTCATCACGACGCTCGACGCCACCGGCCGCATCGTCTTCCAGAGCCCCTCGGTCGAGACCGCGCTCGGACGCACCGCTGCCGAGGTGATCGGCCAGCCGGTCTGGCCGCTGGTGCATCCCATCGACCGCAAACCCGCCATCTCCGCGGTCGGACGCACCCTCGAAACGGGCGCGCCGCTCGCCTTCGCCGTCCGCCTGCAGCATCGCGACGGCACCTGGCGCAACTTCGAGGTGCGGGGACGCCGTCTGCGTTCCGGGCTGTTCATCCTCAACTCGCGCGACGTCACGCAGCAGATCCAGCTCGAGGCCCAGTACCGGCACGCGCAGAAGCTCGAAGCGGTGGGGCATCTCTCCGCCGGCATCGCGCACGACTTCAACAACCTGCTCTCGATCGTGCAGCTCAATGCCACGCTGCTGAAGGCGCTGCCAGGGGAAGACGAGGAGATGCTGGCGGCGATCCGCGGTATCGACCACGCCTGCGAGAGGGCCGCGCAACTCACGCGCCAGCTGCTCGTCTTCTCCCGGCGCGAGCAGGTCCGTTTTGCCGAGCTCGAGCTGAATTGCGTGGTGGCAGGCGTGGCGCCGATGCTCGCGCGCCTGCTGGGCGAGGCGCTGAGCGTGCGCACCCAGCTGGCCGCGACCGCCCTCCACACCCGGGCCGATGCCGGTATGCTCGAGCAAGTGCTGGTCAATCTGGCGGTCAATGCACGCGACGCCATGCCGCAGGGCGGTACGCTGCGGCTGGAGACCAGCGAGCTGACGCTGGACGCCGAGGCCGCCGCCGCGCTCTCCCCCGAGGCGCGGGCCGGACGCTTCGCGCGCCTGACCGTGGCCGACACGGGTGCCGGCATCGCGCCGGACGTGCTGCCGCACATCTTCGAGCCGTTCTTTACCACCAAGGCCGCCGGCCACGGCACGGGCCTCGGACTGGCGGTGGTCTACGGCATCGTCAAACAGCACCACGGCTGGCTGCAGGTCGAGAGCACGCCCGGCCACGGTACCAGCTTCCACCTCTATCTGCCCCGCACCTCCCCAACCGCCCCGCGCGTGCAGGCGGCCGTCGCGCAGAGCGCGCCGCGCGGCCGCGGCGAGACCATTCTCGTGGTCGAGGACGAGTCGGGACTGCGACGGATCGTACAGCTCACGCTCGAACACTTCGGCTACCGCGTGCTGGCCGCGGCCACTGGCGCGGCTGCGCTCGAGATCTGGCGCGAGCGGCGGGAAGAGATCGCGCTCCTACTGACCGATCTCATCATGCCCGAGGGCATGGACGGACGCGAACTGGCGGCCCGTCTGACCGCCGAGCGGCCGGAACTCCCGGTGGTATTCACGAGCGGCTACGTGGCCGACGCCGCGCGCGACCTCGAGCTCGTGCCCGAGATGAACTTCCTCAGCAAGCCCTTCGAAGGCTCCCGGTTGGCCGCCACGGTGCGACGCCGGCTGGAGGAGGCGGAGCAAAGAAAATCCCCACTCTTCCCGGCCCCGGAAGGGCCGAAATGAGTGGGGATGGTCAGGCAGCCGGGGCTGCCGCCGAGCGGTCGGCGATCAGTAACGCCAGACGTACACCGGCACGCGGCGCACAATGACGTAACGACGGCCATGGCGCCACTTGGTGTAGGTCACGGTGCGGTAGCCGGTCAGCACGCGACGGCGGCGGCGACGAACGTAGTAAACCTGGTTCACCGACGCTTCGCCGGAGGCCAGAATCGCGGCCGTTTGCGGGGCCGGGGCCGGAGTCAGCGGCACGTCGGGCGCGGCGTTGACGTGGTCGAAAAGGCCGGCGCTGAGCACGGCCAGGGCGATAAGGAGGAGTCGTTTCATGACGGGTATCTCGACGCGCAAGTTTTGCGGTCTATTCAGTATTAACCGTCAGGTTGACCGAGTGACGCGAGAAAAAAATCTGCCGGGCTGACGCGCATTTATGCATCCACCAGCCCGCGGAGACAGAGATCGGGGCCGATGCGCTCGAAGTTTGGCGCCCGCAGACGAAGTCGCTCAGACAGATCGCCTATGCCTCGTCCACCCACCGCCGGGACGCTCCCTCCGGCCAGCAGCGGGGCCAAAAAGCAGCAAACTTCCTGAACCAGTTTTTGATCGAACGCCTGGCCGAGGAT
This sequence comes from Verrucomicrobiota bacterium, assembly GCA_018240025.1. Taxonomy (GTDB): domain Bacteria; phylum Verrucomicrobiota; class Verrucomicrobiia; order Chthoniobacterales; family SZAS-18; genus SZAS-18. The sequence continues at coordinate 74,779 of JAFEGM010000040.1, read as the reverse complement.
CTCACCGCCGCCCTCGATCAACACGCTCGTGATGCCCCGGCGACCGAGTTCGGTCAGCGCGCCGCGCAGGGTCCGGCCACGCAGCACGAGCGTGCGCTCGCGGTGCTCGTCGGTGAAGAGTTTCGCGTCCGCCGGCAACTCGCCGCGGCGAGTGAGGACCACGCGCCAGGGCTGGCGTGCGCCGCGGATTCCGCGCACGGTCAGCTGCGGATCGTCTGCCCGCAGCGTACCCGCCCCGATCAGAATGGCATCGACCTGCGCCCGCAGCGGCATGGCGTGGCGGCGGGCGGCGGGCGAAGTCAGCCACGGCAGCTCGCCGGGGGGCCGATTCAACCGGCCGTCGAGGCTCATGGCCCATTTGGCGATGACCCACGGCCGCCCGGTCGTGACCCAATGGTTGAAGGCCGGGTTCAGCGCCGCGCATTCCTCCGCCAGCACGCCTTCGACGACCTCGAGGCCCGCCGCGCGCAGCAGACGCGCCGCCCGGCCGACGTGCTTGGGGTTCGGATCGGTCGCGCCGTAGATCACGCGCGCGAAGCCAGCCGCGATGATGGCGTCGGTGCACGGCGGCGTGCGGCCGTGCGACGAGCACGGTTCGAGCGTGACCACGATGGTCGCGCCGCGCGCCAGCTCCGGCCGCGGCAGCGCGCGCAGCGCCTCGATCTCGGCGTGCGGCTGTCCGGCGGCCCGATGCCAGCCGCGCGCGACGATGCGCTGTCCCCGCACGATGACCGCACCGACCGCCGGATTCGGGCTGGTCCGTCCGACCCCTTTGCGCGCCTCGTCGAGCGCAGCGCGCATCCAGCGTTCGGCGGGGTCGGCGGCGGATTTCGGCATCGGCCAATCTCTCCGCGACCGAGGGATTTGCACCCGGGGAATCGCCGGCTCAACCTCGCCGCCGCCGCCAGAGGAGCGCGGCGGTGCCGGCAAGCGCCAGGACGAGCACCGACGGCTCCGGGATGGCGGCATTGCCGAGAAAGAGGTTCGCGCGGAAGCCGTCCCCGGGAGCCGAGAGGGTGAGCTCGAGTCGCACAGAGACGTCGAGCAGCCCCGTCACGCCGACATTGATGGCTCCGAGATCGAGTGGGTGATCGGTGAAGTAGGCGAGGGCGGTCGCGCGGTCGGTGAACGTCTGATCCAGGATGATCGCGCCTTCCCGGTTGACGGTCAGGCGCAGGGTGTCGAATCCCTGGCCCGTGGCCTGGGGATTGAGCAGGGCCAGCTGGAGCGTGCGCTGCTCGCCGCTCGGGATGACGCTCAGGTCGATCGATGTCGCGACCAGGAGGGTGACGGCCAGCGGCGCGGGACGCGCCGTATTCCCGTAGCTGGCGGCCACCGTGCCGAGGCCGAGCGACTGCGAGGTGCTGGCGAGATTGAAGCGGGCGCTGGTGAGGGCGTTGCCGCTGAAGACCGGGTTGACGTCGGCCGCGCGGGGCGTGCCCACGAACTGGCTCGAGACCAGCGTCGTGGCGGCGGCCGGAGCGGCCGCGTTGATGCGGGCGCGGGTGTCGGCCGTCACGGCCACCCCGCCGAGCGAGCTGGTCGTGCTCGCGACCGCGCTGGCGACCGGGGCATTGCTGCGCAGGGCGGTGGCGCTGGCCAGCATGGTGCCCGAGGCGGCCGTGCCGCTCGAGGTGGCGGCGGCCTGACCCGAGACATTCCAGCCGGTGAGCGTGGTGGTGCCGTTGCCAGAGGTACCCGCGCTCGCGGTGGCGATAATGTCGGCGTTGCCGGCCGTCGTGCCAGTCGCCTGGGCGGTCGCGTCGCCTCCGTTCCCGAAGTCGACCGGACCGGTGCCGCCGTTGCCGGCCGTGGCCTGCGCCACGACCTGCAGGCTGGCCGCGCCCTGCACCGTGCCCGTGGCCGTGGCGGTGGCCGTGCCCCCGGCCCCGCCGCGTCCATTGCTCGAGTTGCCACCCGCGCCGCCCGTGGCGGTGGCTCTCGAGATGGCATTGGCAGCGAGATTGGAAGTGGCTGTCGAGTTGGCGACGGCAGCGCCGCCGGGCGCGAGCGACACCGGGGTCGTGGTGCTGGAGCCGAGGGAGTTGCCGGCGCCGCCGGTGGCGGTCGCGGTCGCGTTGGCGCCGAGACCATTCTGACTGCCGCCGGCGGTGGCCTGAGCGGTGGAATTGGCCGCCCCGCCCCCGCCGCCACGGCCGGCGCCAAAGAGCACGGTGCCGCCGGTGGAACTGGCATTGGCCAGCGCTTGCCCGCTGGCATTGGTGGCCCGGGAGATCGAGCTGGCCGCACCGCCGCCGGTCACGTTGCCGAGCGTGTCCCAGCCGCCGCCGCCGCCCCGCGCAGCCGTGCGCACATCCAGCACGGCGGTGGGCGAGGATGTGGTGAAATCGAGCGTGTTGGAGGCGGTCCCGGCATTGCCCACGCCGCGGGTACCGGTGCCGGCGTTGCCTGCCGTGGCCGTCTGCTGCAGCAAGAGCGTGCCCACGGCCGAGCCGGTGACCACGTTGTTGAGCGTGACCGAGCCGCCGTTCCCGGGCGTGGCGAGCTGCCCGACGAGCGGCGTGTTCACGTTGCCGCCATTGCCCCCGAGTCCGGTGGCGCTGACGGTGGCGTCGCCCAGCGAAGTCCCGGAAACCTGGCCGAAGGTGAGAGCGCCCGCCGCGCCGCCGTTGCCGCCCTGCCCGGCGCCGCTACCACCGTTGCCGCCTTGCAGCGTGAGCGAGACCTGCAGGAGACCCGCCTGCAGCAGCTGACCGGTGGCGGAGCCGCTGGCGCTCCCGCCACTCGCGCCGGTCGCCACCCCGCTGAGAGAGTCGTAGAAGCTGTTGGCCGCATTGCCACCCGTTGCCGCGGCGGTGACCGTCAGCTGGGAGGCGGTGGCGCTCTGCGCGCTGGCGTTGGCCGTCGCGCTGCCGCCCGCGGCTCCGGGATGCGTGCTGGCGCCGGTGCTGCTGCCGCCCGCGCCGCCCGTGGCGGTGGCCGTGGCCGACTGCGTTGCCCCCGTGGCGGGGGAATTCGTGCCCGCGGTGGCGGTGGCACTGCCGCCCGCGCCGGGCGTCCCGTTGGAGGTGGCGGCGCCACCCGCGCCGCCGGTCGCGGTCGCGCGATTGGTGGGGTCGGCGCTGGTGGCGCTGGCGGTGGCGTTCCCGCCGGGATTTCCGTTGATCCCGGAGCTGGTGCCGGTGGCACCCACCTGGGTGTCATCCACCGCCCACAAACTCGAGACCAGTCCCAGACCGAAGAAGATGCGTGTCCAAAGATTCACCGGCGCGTTTTATCGGCCGGGAGCGCATTCGTCAATCTTGCAACCCGCTCAGCCGCGCGCCGCGAGACTCTCGCCGTGCGCCGCGACCGCGTCGAGAAAGCACGGGTAACGCGGTCGCCAGCCGAGGCCGCGCAAGCGGCTGTTGGCCACGCGCTTGTGGGTCCAGCCGCGCTTGCGGTCGTAGTCGGGCGGCGCCAGCGGAGGCAGCGGACGCTGGAAATGCCCGGCCAGCCAGGCGTAGCACTCGCGCTGGGTCAGCGGGCGGTCGTCGGCCACATTGAAGATCGCGCCCGCCGCCGCGGGATGCGTCGCGAGCGCTTCGAGCGCCGACACGATGTCGTCGCGATGCGCCTGATTGATCCAGCGCGAGCCGTCGCCCTCGAGCACGGCCTCCCCCGCGAGGAACTTGCGCAAGAGCACCGAGCGACCGGGACCGTAGATGCCGGCAATGCGCGCGACCGTCCCCCCAGCCGCGAGGAGGTGCCGCTCAGCCTCCAGCAGCAGCCGGCCCGTTTCGCGATCGGGCTCGGCGGGCGAGGATTCGTCCACCCAGCTGCCGTCGATCTGCGCGTACACCGAGGTGCTGCCCGTGTAGAGGAGGCGGGCCTGCGAAAAAGCGGCGACGAGATTCTGCGCGCCCTGCACATAGGCTTTGCGATAAGCCTCCGCGCCGCCCCGCCCCGAGCTGACTGCGAGCAGCGCGATCGACACCGCCGGAAGCTCCCCGGCCAACGTTGCCATCGCGGTGGGATCGGAGACATCCGCCGCCCGCACCCGCCATTCCGGCTCGGCCTCCGCCAGCTCCGCGGCTGATTCGGCCGAGCTGGTCACGGCGGTCACGGCCGCTCCCTGCGCGGCCATCCGCGCCGCAAAGGCGCGGCCGAGATAACCGGCGCCGAGGACGAGGACGTGCATGGGCCGAAGGAGCGCGGCAGCGCCCTTACTTGAGGCGCGAAAGCGCCGGCAGGCGGTAGGTCTTCTTCACCATCTGGTCGACCTCCGCGGTCTGGGCCGCATCGAGGAAAATCTCGCGCGGATGATCCTCGAACTCGATCTTGTGGAAGCCATCGACCGGCTTCTCGAGCGCCTTCGGCAGATCGGCCAGCTCGTTGATCGGCTGCCCGTTGACCTTGGTCACGACGAGGAAGGCCAGCTCGTTGTACCCGACCGTCGCAGCCGTGGGCAGCACCTGGCTGAGGAAGACCACGCGCTTGCGGGGCGGCTTGATCAGCTGGGTCTGCTGCTGGTCGTAAAGCACCAGGCGCTGCGGCGCGGCACGACGCCATTCGTTGCCCCACTCCTTGAGATGCGAGCGGGTCAGCTCCTGAAAGATGAGGCCGCCGGCGATCACGTAGTTCGGCAGCGTTTCGAAGATGTACGGCGGCACCGCGTAGTCGCGCGCGGCCTTCTTCTCGAGCGTGACTTCGAGGGTCATCGGCTTGCCTTCGCGCAGGATCTTGAAGGCCAGCTTGTCGCCCGCCTGATTTTTCGTGCTCAGAATATGGCTGACCGTGATGCGACCGTAGAGCGGCTCGTTGTAGTTGCCGTCCTGGTCGATCTGCGCGTCGCCCAGCGCGAGGAGTACATCGCCGACCTTGAGGCCCGCCTTGTCCGCCGGCATGCCCTCGACCACATCGGTCACATACACGCCGCCGTTGCCGGCCGGCATGTTGGCATACTGACGCAGCTGCGGATCGCGCGTCGAAGCGAACTGGAAGCCGGCCCGCGGAAAGCCGCGGTATTCGCCGTCCTCGAAGTCCTTGAGGAAATGCGCCACCACCGGGCCCGGGATGACATCGGCGGTCTGGCTCTGCGGCGAATAACGCAGCAGCATGCCGGCCAGCCGATTCTCCTTCAGCACCGGCGCGGTGAAGCTGCTCTCCTTGACCGGCAGCGAGAGGCTGAGCCGATAGAGCAGGAAGCTGGCGTCATCGATCTGATAGCGCGCCACCTCGACCGTGGTGACCGGGCCGGGCGTGGAGACGACGGCGTCGTTCGACTCCAGTTGCAGAATGCGCAGCGTGTCGCCGGCCACCGCGTCGGTCACGACGTCGAGCGGCTTCATTCCGGCCAGATACTTCGGCTCCGCCGGCTCGAGCAGGGCGAGATTCGCCTCGTAATCCACGCAAAGGACCTTGGCCTCCATGCGCTCGCCGCTCTCGGCCTTCTCGAGCTCCACGTGGCTGTAGTTTTGGATGAGTTCGGCGGTGATGAGGACCCGGTTCTTCGGCAGAACCGCGCCCAGCCCGCGCCGGGTGAAGGGCGCTTTGCGGGTCCAGGGGCGGATGAGGTCGGTCTGCTGGTTGGTCGAGGTCACGCGCACGACCGAGGCATCGGCCGTACGGTCGCGCTTCGGGGCGGTGGCGGCGGTGACGGGTGCGGCCGGGCTGAGGGTCGGCAACAGCAGGGCGAACGCGGCGGCAGTGGCGAGTAGGCGCATCGGAAAGCGGAAGAGGAAGGAAGAAGGAGAAAGCAGGAAGGCGCGGGTTCAGGCGTTGAACCAGGCGTCGAGGAAGGGCTGGCGCTTGACCGGGTTCACCTCGATCACGCGGAACTCGACCAGCTTCTGCTGCGCGAACGGATCCTGCGCGAGGTAGGCATCCAGCGCCTCCCGCGAGGCCGAGCGGGCGACGAACATCCCGCTGGTGCGCGGAACCATCGGCCCGCAGAAAAGGAACGTCCCGTTCTCGATGCCGCCCTGCAGGAAGTCGCGATGCGCCGGCGTGGCCGCCTCGATCTCGGGCAGCGGCGCGCGGTAGATGACTTCGATGACGTAGTGCTTCATGGCGGTTGAGAGGAAGTTCGAAACTCGAAACTCGAAACTCGAAGGAAGTTCAAAGATTGAAGTTCGAAGGGGCCTTTGCAGAACTAGGTGCCGCTTAGCAAAGACGGGGGCAGGAGGTCGTGAGGAGAGTGCTTGCCGGGGGATCTTGGAGCTTTGGACTTCGAGCTTCCTTCGAGTTTGCCTCTTATGATTGAGATAGGAGTGAGAGGCTATCTCGCTTCGCTCGGTTCGAACTTCGGACTTCGAGTTTTCTTTAAGCGGCTTTCTTCGTGAGCTTGACCCCCTCCTTCGTGTCCTTCACCTCCCAGCCGAGCGCGGCGATCTGATCGCGCAGCTCGTCGCTGCGTTTCCATTCCTTGGCCAGGCGGGCCTGCTGGCGCTCCTCGAGCAGGGCGGTCACGACGGCGGGGATGGCGGCGGCCTCGGTGTCGAGGACGAGGACGTGATTGAGGCGTGACCACCAGTCGAGACCGGCACGGGCCTGACCGGGCGTGAGGATGCCGGCGTCGAGGGCGCGGTTGGTCTCGCGGATGGCCTCGAAGAGCACGCCGAGGGCGGCGGAGATGTTGAGGTCGTCATCCAACGCGGCCTCGAAACGCTCGCCTTCGAAGGCGGGATGCGACTCGGGACCGGTGGCGGCGCGGGCGTGGTCGGTCAGGCGCGCGACCCATTCGTCGATCCGCCCGAGCGCGGTGCGCGCGTCCTCCAGCCCGGCGAAGGTGAAGTTCAGCTGCAACCTATAATTCACCCGGAGCAGCGCGAAGCGGACTTCGCGGCCGGACCAGCCTTTGTCGAGCAGGTCGCGCAGGGTGTAGAAGTTACCCAGCGACTTCGACATTTTCTGGCCCTCGACCAACAGGTGCTCGCCGTGCAGCCAATACTTCACGAAGGGCACGCCCGTGCAGCATTCGGTCTGCGCGATCTCGGCCTCGTGGTGCGGGAAAATGTTGTCGACGCCGCCGCAGTGGATGTCGAGCTGATCGCCCAACAGCGCAGTCGCCATGGCGCTGCACTCGATGTGCCAGCCCGGTCGGCCGCGGCCCCACGGGCTCTCCCAGCCGACGTCGCCATCGGCCTCGTCCCAGGCCTTCCAGAGCGCGAAGTCGGCCACGCTCTCCTTCTCGTATTCGTCGCTGGCCACGCGCCCGCTGGGGCGGAGTTCGTCAAGGTCGAGATTGGCCAGCCGTCCGTAGGCCGGGAAGCTGGAGATGCGGAAATAGACGCTGCCGTCCTCGGCCTGGTAGGCGTGGCCGCGCTCGATGAGCGTGGCAATCATCCGGATCATCCGCTCGATGTACTCCGACGAGGTGGCGCGCGGATAGGCGTCGGCCGGCTTGATGCGCAGCGTCTTCAGATCCTCATAGAAGGCCTGCAGATACACCTCGGTAAAGGCGCCCAGCGAGAGTCCCGCCCGCCGCGAATCGCGGATCGTCTTGTCGTCCACGTCGGTGATGTTCATCACGCGCTTCACCGTGAAGCCGCGCAGCTCCAGGTGGCGATGGATGAGGTCCTCGAACATATAGGACCGCAGATTGCCAATGTGGGCGTAATTGTAGATCGTGGGACCGCAGGTGTACATGCGCACCTCGCGGCCGGCCGGATCGAGCGGCACGAACGGCTCGACCGTTCGCGTCAACGTGTTCAGGAAACGCAGTCCCATCAGATGTTCGGATAGAAAGTCGGGTCGGGCAGCTGCTCGACCGTGGCCACCGCCATGGCGGAAATGCCCTCCTCGCGGCCCAGAAAGCCCATCTTCTCGTTGGTCGTGGCCTTCACGCTGACCCGCTCCAGCGGCAGGCCCATAGCCTTGGCCAGCGTGGCGCGGATGGCCGGCAGATGCGGCGAGATCTTCGGACGCTCGGCGATGAGCGTGGCGTCGATGTGCACCGGCTTCGCGTGCGACGCGGCCAGGATCTCGACCGTCCGCGAGAGAATCTTGAGCGAGCTGATGCCCTCGATCGAGGCGTCCGTGTTCGGGAAATGGATGCCGATGTCGCCCGCCGCGATGGTGCCGAGGAGAGCGTCCGCGATCGCGTGCGAGAGGACGTCCGCATCGGAATGCCCGAGCAGTCCGAGCGTGTGCGGGATTTCCACGCCGCCGAGGACGAGCCTGCGTCCTTCGACCAGTCGATGGGTGTCGTAGCCGATGCCGGTGAGAATCATCCTTCGCCTCCCAGATAGCTTTCCGAGACCAGGTTGTAGCGGTTGCGAATGCGGTCGCGCGCGGCGTCCACCTCCGCCTTCTGCAGGACGAGCGGACGGCCGCTGCCGAGCATCTTCACCACGAAGGTCGGGGCCGAGACGTCGAAGGCCTCGCGCACGTCCTCGAGCCGCCGGATCTTCTTGCCGTTGATCGTGTCCACCACCATGCCGCGGTGGCCGTTCATGTAGGAATTGACCCGATCCGGCAGGATGGAGGCGAGTACGATGACCTCGGGTCGGTCCACGAAGAGTTGGTCGATGACGTAGAAGTTGTAGTGATAGCGCGTGTGCAGGTCCTCGAAGTTGTAGGCCGCCATCAGGTTGCGGTTGAGCGGCTGGAAGACGAGCCCCGCGTAGATGAAGTAGCGCGGCCGAACGCCGTAGCTGAAGGCCTGGATGAGATAGGGATCCGCGTTCTTCAGCGGCACCGTCACCTTGATCTCCTGCCGGTTCCGCAGCAGCACGAAATCGATCTTATCGCCCTTGAACTTGCGTTCCACGACCTCCGGCATTTCGACCCGCTCGCCGTCGATCTGCACCGACGAATCGCTGTAGATGGTGAGCCCGTCGATGGTCAGCAGCACATCGCCCCGCTGGACGAGTCCGTCGCACGAGCCGCCCGCCATCACGCTGCTGACGAGGATGCCCGTATTGCCGTCCGGCTTGAGGCCGAGCGCGGCGCGCTGGGCGGGATTGAGCAGGTGGAAAGTGGTCAGCGCGATGTCGACGTACTTGTCGTACTTGCCGTCCTCGATGTCCTTGAGGAACCGGGTGACCACCGGGGTGGGGATCATGTAGCCCACGTTCTGCGCCACATCGCCCGAATAGCCCTGGAAGGCCACGCCCACGACCTTGCCGTTCTGCACCACGGGTCCGCCCGAGTTGCCGGGATTGATGGCCGCATCGATCTGAATGGCCAGGTGGGAGTCGACCGCCGAGTGCGAGAAGAGCTGGTAATCGACCCGCGAGACGACCCCGCGGGTGACCGAGAGATGCTCGCCGCCGATTGGGTAGCCGAGCGCCGTCACATCGCTTTCGAGCGCCGGAATGCCGCCGAACTCCAGCTCCTTGAGGCCGGTCTTGAACGAAGGATCGAGCACCGTCAGGACCGCGAGGTCGCAGTCGTTGGCCACGAACTCGACCTTGGCCGGATACTTCTTCGGATCGCCCTCGCGCTCGATCTCGATGAAGCGCGCATCGCTGATGACGTGCGCATTCGTCATGATGCGCCCGCCGCTGATGAGGAAGCCCGCGCCCACCCCGCGGCCGATGTTGCCAGGGTTCCAGGGCGCCCGGTAGTCGGGGGCCTGGAGGGTGTTGGTGATGCGGAAGACCGACTTGCGGACATCGGCCACGTTGGCCCGGACAGCCGGAGCGGTGGCGACAACGACAGCGGCGAGCAGAGCTAGACGGCGAAACATGAGACGTGTGAGACCATCGTCCGCGGGAAACGCTCGAAGGCAAGACCCGCCCCGGTTGCTGACGGTGCGAGGACCAGCGGGAGGACTGAGGGAACTGAGGTCACGCGAAGGGGCGAAGGAGGCGAAGAGGCGGAGGGAAGAGGGAAAGAAGAGGATTCGGAGCAGGACACCGTGGAGTGCGCGCAGGCTGGATGGGAAGCGAGCCGGCAAGGAGGAGCAGGACGCCGTGGAGTGCGCGCAGCTTGCTGCCGCCGTCACCCAGGCAGCTTGCTGCCGCCGCGGGGGGAGTCAGGCTGTTTCGGGGGAGGGTCTGGGAGTGCGAGTGGGAGTGGGAGTGCGAGTGCGAGTGGGAGTGGGAGTGCGAGTGGGAGTGGGAGTGCGAGCGAGACGGCGGATTCCCACGATCCGCATGCTCGAGCGGCCCGAATGGGCGCAACCGATCCGGGCGACGGGCAAGCGCCCCCTCCGATCCGGCTTGCTGCTTCCGACCGAAAATGGGAGACCGGAGAAATGAAAATTCTTCTCCGGATCGTGGGCTTTCTGGTCCTGATCGTGGCCCTGCTCATCGGCATCGGCTTCACCCTGCCCTCGACCTTCGCGGTGGAGCGCTCGGTGGTGATCAATGCGCCCGCGGAGAAGATCTACCCGGCGCTGGCCGACGTGAAACGCTGGGCGGAGTGGGGCATCTGGTATCAGCGCGATCCGGCCATGCAGGTGACGTATTCCGCGGAGACCACCGGAGTGGGCGCGACGAGCAGCTGGAAATCGCGCACGCAGGGCAACGGCAGCGCGAAGCTGACGAAGCTGGAGGCACCGAAGCTGGTCGAGTTCGAGCTGGCCTTCGAGGGCTTCGACCGGCCTTCGCTCGGGCAGTATGTGCTCGAGCCCTCCGGCAGCGCGACGAAGGTGCGCTGGATCATGCGGGGCGATGTGGGCGCCAGTCCGATCAATCGCTGGTTCGCCAAGTTCATGGACGGACTGGTCGGCAAGGATTTCGAGGCCGGCCTGGCCAAGCTCAAGACGAACTCGGAGAAGTAGTCCGCCGCCGCCAGCGCCCGGGGCGATCAGCCGGCGCGGCCGGCACGGAGGCGATGGAAGACCCACAGCGCTGCCAGGCCCACTGCGGCCCCGGTGCTGTCGAGCAGGACATCGCTCACGCTGGCCGTGCGCGACGGCACGAAGGACTGATGCCACTCGTCCGAACAGGCGTAGAGCGCCGCCAGCACGAGCGGCACCGCCGCCTGGTGCAGCGGCCAGCGTTCGCAGCAGAAGAGCAGCGGCCGCGCCCACCAGCCGCGCCAGCAGGCCAGGCCGAGCAGGGCGTAGCCGCCGAAATGGCCGCCTTTGCGGACGAAGCCGATGATCTCCAGCGCCTGCGCCTCCCCCACCCCGAGCCAGCGCAGGAACGGTCCGAGCAGGCGCGACTGGTGCGACATGGCCCCGAGATCGGTCGAGGCGAAGAAGATGAAGGTCATCAGCCCAAGGGCGGGCCACCACCAGCGCAGCCAGGACAAAATGAACGGCCCGGGGCTGGGGGCGGTCGATGGGGGTCTGCTCATGCTCGAAAAGAAAGTTGGTAACGCACCGGCGGTGACGGTTAATCCATCATCACACCGCGCTCATCTTCCTCCTCGAAGGCTGAGCCTCCAACGCCGGAGCAGGCGTTTTTCGCAGACATCCGCTCCGGCAATTTGCTAGAAACTCCCTCTCCTCAAACCCAGAAACCCGAACCAGAACCATGAAACGAATCGTTTGCGCACCCCTCTTCGCCGCCCTGCTGGTGGCCCTGCCGGCCTCGGCGGCGGTCCAGCCCGGCAAGGCCCTCGATCCGAAGGAAACGAAGGCTGACGAGAATTACATCCTGCCCCCGCCGGAGGAGGTCTTCTCCGCGCTGAAGAGCGCCTCGAAGGTCGATTTCGCCAAGGTCGCCGCGTCCTTCGCGAAGGACCCGAACACCGGCAAATCCAAGTTCTCCTCCGACGCCGCCAAGGCCGCCAACCTCGGCATGCGCGTGGCCGACGCCTTCATCGCCGTCCAGGCCAAGGACGCGCAGGCCCTGCGCCGCGCCTCTGACGTCATCGAGGTGCTCTCGCTCGAGCTCTCGGCCGATCTCTCGATGAAGAACAAGATCGCAGTCGCCAACAAGCTGGCCGACGAAGGCAAGTGGACCGAGCTCCGCACCATCCTCGAGGCTGTCCGCGTCGACGTGCTCAATGAGCTGAAGGCCAACAAAGACAAGGATTCCGTCGCCCTCGCCACCGTCGGCGGCTGGGTCCGCGGTCTCGACATCGCCACCATGGCGCTGACCGACACCTACGACGCCGAAGCCACCAAGCTGATGCGCCAGCCGCAGCTCGTCGCCTACCTCAAGCGCCAGCTCGAGGGTCTCGGCGCCAAGGCCAAGGGCGCGCCGTTCGTCGGCAAGATGATCGCCCAGATGGATGCGATCGAGAAGCTGACCACGATCGACGCCGGGGCCGATCCGCACACCAAGCCGGGCGGCGGCAAGACCATGAGCAAGGAGGACCTCCAGAAGCTCAACAAAATCAGCGGCGAACTCGTCGCCGCCATCGCCGGCGCCTGATCGCCCCAACCCCAACCATTTCATCATCACCCCATGAAACGTTTCCTTCTCATCGCCCTCGCGACTCTCGCGCTCGCCCTGCCGACGGTGAACATCGTCGCCAGCCAGATGGGCGCCAAAGTCACGGCCCTGAACGTGGCCCGCCTGCTCACCGAGAGCGGCTGGACCGTGCGTGACGGCGCCATCGACGTCCTCCAGCCCGGCGGCTCCAAGATCTACCCGGTCACGCTGTACTTCGGGCAGCAGTATCGCATCGTCGCCGCGGGCGACGAAGAGGCGGCGGACGTCGATGTCGGCATCTACTACGGCCCGGAAGCCAAGTTCCTGGCCAAGGACGACGACAACAGCAACGTCGCCGTCGTGACCGTGACCCCCGGCTATACCGACCAGTTCTACATCAAGGTCGTGATGGCCCGCACCAAGACCGGCGGTCCCGCCTACTTCAACCTGCAATACGCCTCGAAGCCGAAGGGCTGAGCGGCCGCCGGCTGAAGTTCAGAAATTCCATCGAGCCCGCCCCGCCTCGAAGAGGCCGGGCGGGTTTCGTTTTTCTCCGGCGGCGGGGCACGGGGCGGAGGGGGAGAAGTCGGGCGCGCGAGATTCATAAAGGAAACTCGAAGCTCGAAACTCGAAACTCGAAGGAAGTCCGAAGCTCGAAGTCTGAAGCCGGCGCGCCGACCTGCTGGCTGAAACCTCCTCATCAATTCCGAGGTCGTCGGCCCAACTCGACATTGATGCTTCGCGCGGCCCTTTGAGCTTCGAGTTTCGGACTTCCTTCGAGTTTCGAGTTTCGAGCTTCGAGTTTTCCCCCTAACCGCTCGAATCGCTCTCTCCGCCGTCGCCAGCAGGTCGGCCGCGCCAGCTTTGGACTTCGAGCTTCGAACTTCCTTCGAGTTTCGAACTTCGAGTTTCGAGTTTTCCCCCTAACCGCTCGAAACGCTCCCCGCCGTCGCGAGCAGTTGCGTCCAGCCCCAGAATCGGCGCACGCGGCCCATGGCGGAAAGGGGCTGGCCGACCCAGCGCAGGAGCGCCTCGAAGCCGCCCAGTTTCTCCACCTCCTCGCTCGGGAGGAAGACGAAGAAGCCCTCTTCGCCGTCGAGAAAGATGCGCACATTGCCCCCGCGCTTGGTCTGCTGCACGCCGGTGACCACGCCGCGCACCACCACCGGCATGGTGCGCTTGACCAGCCACTTCGCCTCGTAGACCGGCTGCGTACGCAGCTCCAGCGCCTGCCAGGCGAGGGCCACGAGCACTGCAGGATCGAACATGAGGGAAGCGGCGCCCGGACGCTGGACGTTCGGGCTACCTCGATCATCCAACCTGCCACGCGATCACCGATGACGCGACCCGCGGCCTTGGAGTTTGGAACTTCGGACTTCCCTCGAACTTCGAGCTTCGAGCTTCGAGTTTCTTCAGATCGGCGTGTTTCCCAGCGCAGGCGCGTCCCTCAGACGTTGAACCGGAACTCCACCACGTCGCCGTCCTTCATGACGTACTCCTTGCCCTCGATGCGCAGCTTGCCGGCTTCGCGGGCCTTGGCGAACGAGCCGAGGCGGACGAGTTCGTCGTAGGCGGTCACTTCCGCGGCGATGAAGCCGCGCTCGAAGTCGGAATGGATCACGCCCGCGGCCGCCGGGGCCTTGTCGCCGCGACGGATGGTCCAGGCGCGCGTCTCCTTCTCGCCGGTGGTCAGATAGGTCTGCAGGCCGAGCAGGTGATAGACGGCGCGGATCAGTCCGCCCACGCCGCTGCCTTCCTCCCCCACCCCGAGCTCGCGCAGGTAGCTGGCGGCTTCCTCCTCGCTCAGGTCGACCAGCTCGCTCTCGATCTGCGCGCTGATCACCACGGCCTCGGTGTCGAGGTGGCTCTGCACGTAGGCGCGGACCGCGGCGACATACTTGCCGGCCGGGGTCGACTCGTCGCATTTCCCGCCGGCGAATGCGGCCAGATCCGACTCCGCCACGTTGCAGGCAAAGATGGTCGGCTTGCCCGAAAGCAGGAAGAAGCTCTTCAGGATGGGCTTCTCGTTCTCCTCCACGGGCAGGAGCGCGGCGGGCTTGCCGGCATCGAGATGCGGGATGAGCCGGTCGAGCAGCGCGATCTCCGCCTGCGCCGCCTTGTCGCCGGCGCGGGCGCCCTTGGCCTGCTTGTCGCGCCGCTTCTGCACCGCGGCGAGGTCGGCCAGGATGAGCTCGGTGTTGATGACCTCGATGTCGCGCACCGGATCGACTGAGCCGCTGACGTGGTGGATGTCGTCATTCTCGAAGCAACGCACCACCTGCACGATGGCATCGACCTCGCGGATGTGGCTGAGGAACTGGTTGCCGAGCCCCTCGCCCGCGCTGGCGCCGCGCACGAGGCCGGCGATGTCGACGAAATTGATGGCCGCCGGGATGAGCTTCTGCGAGCCCGAGAGCTTGCTCAGCACCGCCAGACGCGGATCCGGCACGGTCACCACGCCCACGTTCGGATCGATGGTGCAGAACGGATAGTTCGCCGCCTGCGCCTTCCGGGTGCGGGTGACAGCGTTGAAGAGGGTGGATTTGCCCACATTGGGCAGGCCGACGATGCCAGCGGAAAGCACGGGAGAGAGAAGGAAGAAGGTGGAAGGAAGAAGGATGAAGCCCGCCGGACGGCGCTTTGCGGGGCGGGACCATACACCCCGGGAGGGAAGAACCAAGATTCAAGAGTCAAGATTCAAGAAAGGGACAAGGCTCAGGAGATAAGGATCGGTGATTTGGCCACTGAACTCGCAAAAGCACGAACGGATCCGGCGGCGTGTATTCTCCAGCAAACCGGCAGGTTCCCCCGAGCCTGAGTTCCTTCCTTAGAATTTTAACCTTAACACAGTTTGAATCTTGATCCTTGGTTTTTGTTTCTTCGCTCGTTGATTCTTGAACCTTCCTCCCCTCACCGCACGAGGATTTCCTCCGTCCGCCGCATGACCTCGTCCGTCAGCTTCGGCAGCGCCTCGATCGCCTTCATGTTCTCGACCACCTGCGCGGAGCGGGAGGCACCGGTGATGACGGTGCTGACGTGCGGATTCTTCAGGCACCAGGCGAGCGCGAAATGCGGGAGCGAAATCCCGAGCTCGGCGGCCAGGCGCCCGAGTTCCTCCACCTGCCGGCCGCGGCCTTTTTCCAGCGAGCGTTCGACCACCTTCTTCAGCCATTGGTAGTTCTCCATCTGCAGCCGGGTGGAGGTCGCGCTGTCGACGCCCTGATTGTATTTGCCCGTCAGCAGCCCGCTGGCGAGCGGCGACCAGATGGTCGTGCCAAGGCCCAGGCTTTCGTAGAGCGGCAGGTAGTCCTGCTCGACCTTGTGGCGCTCGAACAGGTTGTATTGCGGCTGTTCCATCTGCGGCGGCGCCACCCGCCATTCGCGGGCGATCTGCGCGGCTTCGGCGATCTGCGCGCCGGTCCATTCGCTCGTGCCCCAGTAGAGCACCTTGCCCTGGCGGACGAGATCGCCCATGGCCAGCACGGTCTCCTCGAGGGGTGTCTCCGGGTCCGGCCGGTGGCAGAAGTAGAGGTCGAGGTAATCGACCTGCAGCCGCCGCAGCGCTGCGTGGCAGGCTTCGAAGACATGCTTCCGGGAGAGTCCGTTCTCCGTCACCGTGTCCCCACCCCAGAAGACCTTGCTGGAGACGATCCATGACTCGCGCCGCCAGCCCTGGCGTTTGAGAATGCGGCCCATGACCTCCTCGGCCTGGCCGTCGGCGTAGGCCTCCGCGTTGTCGAAGAAATTGCAGCCCGCGTCGTAGGCGGCCTTCATGCAGGCCTCGGCCTCCTCCTCGCTCATCTGCTGCGCAAACGTGACCCAGGCGCCGAACGAGAGCGCGCTGACCTTGAGACCGGATTTTCCGAGACGGCGGTATTCCATCGCCCAGCATCGATCCCCGCCGCGTGGGCTCAAGTGGGATCGGGAGAGGAGTCTCACACCAAGGCACGAAGGCACGAAGCTAAGGAGATGGATTCCGCTCATCGACCTCCCCATTCGGTGCCGCAACGCCCGCCGACGAGGCCTTCGCCCCGCTGTTCGCCTGTCCCCCTTTCGTGCCTTCGTGCCTTCGTGTGAGACTCTGCTCCCTCGCCGCTTTCGGCCGTGGCACGAAATTTCCGCGCAGGCGGCGCGCCGCGTGGCAGAGTGGCCGATGCGTCTCTTCGCGTTGTTGCTGCTGGCGGGCCTGCTCGTCCAGCCTCTCTCCGCCCAGGAATCCGCCGTTCCCGCCACCACGCCGTCGGCCACGGCTTCGACCACGCCGGTGGTGGTCGCGCCGCCGCCGCCGAGCCCGGAAAATGCCGAGAAGATCCGCCAGCTGATCGCG
The DNA here is from genome assembly GCA_018240025.1 of Verrucomicrobiota bacterium. GTDB lineage: Bacteria > Verrucomicrobiota > Verrucomicrobiia > Chthoniobacterales > SZAS-18 > SZAS-18. The sequence goes on along the minus strand of JAFEGM010000040.1, from coordinate 58,234 downwards.
GCCGCGCGCCAGCAGATCGGGGTGACCACCAAATACGATCCGGACTATTCGCAGATCACTTTTCCCAACGGCGACGTGCCGCTCGATCGCGGGGTCTGCACCGACGTCATCGTGCGCGCCCTCCGCGCGGTCGGAGCCGATCTCCAGGTGCTGGTCAATGAGGACATGAAGCGCGCCTGGGCCCGCTATCCCAAGCTCTGGAACCTGAGCGCGCCGGATCCGAACATCGACCACCGGCGGGTGCCGAATCTGATGATCTACCTGATGCGCGCCGGAAAGCGGAAGCGGAACACGCAGACGGTCGAGCACTACCCGCCGGGCGATTTCGTCGTCTGGAAGCTGCCCAACGGGCTGCTCCACATCGGGCTCGTTTCCGATGCGAAGTCGCCGGCCGGCACGCCGCTGGTCATCCACAACATCGGCGCGGGCACGAAGGAGGAGGACATCCTCTTCCAATACGAGATCATCGGCCACTACCGCTGGTTCGGCGAAGAGCCGGTGGTGAAGCCGGCCACCACGCCCGCCCGCCTCACGCCGCCGTCGGGCCCGCCCTCCGCACGGCCGGCCCCCGAGGTGCCGAAGCCCGGGAAATGAGCGCGCCCGATCCCGCCATGGAACCGAGCCCGACCGCCCCGGCCTCCCGCCCCATCGGAGTCTTCGATTCCGGCGTGGGCGGACTCACCGTGGTGGCGGCACTGCGCGAGTTGCTGCCGGGCGAGAGCATCTTCTACCTCGGCGACACCGCCCGCGTGCCTTACGGCGGCAAGAGCCGCGCGACCATCGAGCGCTACACGCTGGAGATCGCAGGGCTGTTGCTGGCCGAGCACGCCAAAGCCCTCGTGGTGGCCTGCAACACGGCCACCGCCCTCGCGCTGCCGAGGCTGCAGGAGAGCGTGCGGACCCCGAGTGTCGGTGTCATCGGCCCCGGCGCGCAGGCTGCGGTGGAGGCGACGAAATGCGGACGGATCGGCGTGATCGGCACGCGCGCCACCATCGCCAGCCGGGCCTACGAACGCGCCCTGCAGGCGCTCGCCCCGACGGTCGAAGTGCACGCGCTGGCCTGTCCGCTCTTCGTCCCGCTGGTGGAGGAAGGTTGGCTGGAAGACCCGGTGACCGATGCGGTCATCGAGCGTTACCTCACGCCGCTGCGCGACGCCGGCATCGACACGCTCGTCCTCGGCTGCACGCACTACCCGTTCCTGCACGAACGCATCGCCCGGTTCCTCGGGCCGGAGATCGCCATCGTCGACTCCGCCCGCAACTGCGCCGTGGCGCTGAAGGACCTGCTCGAGCGCGAAGGTCTCGTGGCCGGCGGCAGCGCCGGCCGGCTCGAGGTCGCGCTGACCGATCCCCCGGGCGCCTTCCTCGGCGTGGCCAATGCGCGCCTCGGCCTCGGCATCGGCCAGGTGCAGGAACGCGCCGTGCAGGGCGTGCAGCGGATGTCCTGAGCCCCGGGCGCGGCCGCTACTTCGATTTCGCGGCCCGGGCGGCGCCGGCCGCCAGCGCAGCGGCCACCTCAGCAACGCGGTCCATGGTGCGCCGGTTTAAGGGATCGGGAGCCTGTCGGGCGAGGCTTTCCGCCGTCCGCACCAGTTCATCGCGCTGCAGGGGATCGAGCTTCGGAGCCTCACGCAAAATGCGGGCCGCCGCGGGAGCAAGTTCGGATTCGGCGCGTCCCACTCCCATCCCACTCCCACTCCCATTCCCCATCGGATCCCGCCTGCCACTGCGACCTGCCTCATCAGCATCGCTGCCCGATCTCGTCGTCCCCAGCGGTGCGGCGGCAGCAAGCTGCCTGGGTGACGGCGGCAGCAAGCTGCGCGCAGTCCACGAACCTGGCCCGGGCGATGGCTCGTCGCGCGCAGGAGTCCCCGGCCCGGTGACCCGGCCGCACTCGGAGATTGCGGACTACTCCATCCGCAGCGCCTTCACGGGATCGAGCCGGGCGGCAAAGTAGGCGGGGACGAGGGCGGCCACGGAGCAGATGACGAAGGCGCTCACGCAGATGAGGGCGACATCCCCTGGCACGACCTGGGCGGGCAGCTCGGTGAATTGATACACGCTGGCCGGGAAGACCTCGATGCCGAGGGTGCTGGCCAGCCAGGCGCGGAATTCGTTCCGATACTGCGTCAGCGTGAGCCCGAGCGAGACGCCGGTGATGTTGCCGAGGACGCCGACCACCATGCCCTGGGCGAGGAAGACCCAGACGATCTGGCCCACCCGCGCGCCCAGCGCCTTCAAGATGCCGATCTCGCGCGTCTTCTGCACGGTCACGGTGATGAGGGTGTTCATGATGCCGAACGCCGCCACGATGATGATGAAGAAGAGCAGGAAGAACATGACCGTCCGCTCCAGCCGCACGGCCTCGAAGAAGGAATGGTTCAGATCCATCCAAGTCAGCGCGGTCATGGGGGGCTCCAGCACGCGCATGACCTGCTGCTTCACGGCCTCGGCGCGGTAGGCGTCCTGGGTCTTCACCTGGATGCCGTGGACGTGGTCCTTCAGCCCGTAGAGCTCCTGGCCGAGGTAGAGCGGGATGAAGAGGAACTCGGCGTCGTAGATGTAGCGGCCGGATTTGAAGATGCCCGTGACCGTGACCTCGGTCGGCAGGATGAGCTCGCGCAGCTTGGCGACCTTCTGATCCTTGGCCGCGCGGTCGCCAGTTTTGTCGAGCTGCTCCAGCTCGTCGAAGACGGCCTTCAGGTTGCCGGGCGAGTAGATCGTGACCTTGTCACCGACCTTCGCGCCCAGCGCCCGGGCGATCTCCGCGCCGAGCACGGCATTTTGGCCGTCGAGGTCCCATTTGCCTTCCACGATGGAATTGCGGATCTCGCTGACCTCGCCCTCCAGCTTGGCATCGACCCCGCGGATCTTCGGGGCCATGCGCGAGGACTGGTATTCGAGAATGACCGGTCCGAGCACGAAGGGCGACAGCGCCACGATCTCCGGCGAGGCTTTCTTCACCGCCTCGGCCGTCGTGCGCCAGTCGGGCAACAGGTCGCGATTGGTGATGAGCAGATGCGCATCGAACCCGACCACCTTGCGCTTCAGCTCGCGGTCGAAGCCGGTCATGACCGAGATGACCAGGATGAGCACTGTGATGCCGAGCGTCACGCCCAGCACGGAGATGAGCGTGATGATGCTCAGGAAGGTCCGCCGCGGCTTGAGGTAGCGGAGGGCGAGAAAAAGCGAGAAGGACCGCACGGTGAAAAGGAGAAGGGAACAAGAGCCAAGGCCCAAACCGGCACAAGGCCTAAGGGGATCAGGACGGATCAGGACGGATTCCGATTCGCCAGACCGGCAGGCTCTTGGAACTTTCCCCTTAACACAGTTTGAATCTTGCTTCTTGCTTCCTGATTCTTCGACCCCCGCCATGGATCCCCGTTATCACCAACTCGCCCGCGTTCTGACCGACTACTCCACCAAGCTCGAACCGGGCGAGCGGGTCCTGCTCGATTGCTTCGACATCCCGGACGAAATGACGGTCGCGCTGATCCGCGCGGTCCGCGCCCGCGGCGCGCTGCCGCTGGTCCAGCTGCATCACGGCCGGGTCTCGCGCGAGATGGCCCTCGCCGCGGAGCAGGCGCAGTACGAGACGATCGCCGAGGTCGAAATGCTGCGGATGCAGAAGATGAATGCCTACCTCGGCCTGCGCGGCAGCCACAACATCACCGAGCTGTCCGACGTCCCCTCCGACCGCATGAAGCTGCTCATGAAGCTCATGCGCCCCGTCCAGGATCACCGCGTGAAGAAGACCAAATGGTGCGTCCTGCGCTGGCCGACGCCCGCCATGGCCCAGCAGGCCGGCCTGAGCACGGAGCAGTTCGAGGACTTCTACTTCCGCGTCTGCACGCTCAATTACTCCAAGATGCTGCCGGGCATGGCGGCGCTGAAGGAGCGCTTTGCGGCCACCGACAAGGTTCGCATCACCGGCCCGGGGACCGACCTGCGCTTCAGCATCAAGGGCATCGGGAGCGTCAGCTGCGGGGGCGATCGCAACATCCCCGACGGCGAGGTCTTCACCTGCCCGGTGCGCGATTCCGTCCAGGGCCACATCACCTTCAACGCGCCGACGATCTACCTCGGCACGAACTTCGACGGCATCCGCCTCGAGTTCACCGACGGCAAGATCACCCAGGCCACCGCGGCCGGCGGCGGGACGGACAAGCTCAATGCCGTCCTCGATTCCGACGAAGGCGCGCGCTACATCGGGGAGTTCTCGCTGGCCTTCAATCCGCACGTGCTCTCGCCGATGCGCGACATCCTCTTCGACGAGAAGATCGCGGGCTCGTTCCACTTCACGCCCGGCCAGGCCTACGAGGAGGCGGACAACGGCAACCGCAGCCAGGTGCACTGGGACATGGTCTGCATCCAGCGGCCCGAGTGGGGCGGCGGCGAGATCTACTTCGACGACGAGCTCGTGCGCAAGGACGGGCGCTTCGTCGTGCCGGGCCTCGAACTGCTGAATCCCGAGCACCTGGTCTGAGCGCGACCGCGCCGGATTCCACCCGCCGAAGCTCGACGCCCGCATGGCCTCGCCCAAGCTGGCCGTCTTCGGCGCCGGCAGCATCGGCTGCTACGTCGGCGGGCGGCTGGGGGCGGCGGGCGGTCGCGTCACGCTCATCGGCCGTCCCCGCCTGGCAGCCGAAGTCCGCGCCCACGGCCTGCACCTGACCGACTGGCGCGGGGCCGACTTGCGGGTGCCGCCGGAGAAATGCGATTTCGCCACCGAGGCCGAGGCGGCGCGGGCAGCGGAGTTCGTACTGGTTACGGTGAAGTCGGCCGCCACCGCCGAGGCCGGCCACGCGCTCGCGGCGGTCCTGCGGCCGGAGGCGGTGGTCATTTCCCTGCAAAACGGCCTGGGCCACGCCGAGCGTCTGCGCGCGGCGCTGCCCGGACGCACCGTGCTGGCGGGGTTGGTCGGATTCAATGTCATCCAGCGCGGCGGCGGGGCGTTCCATCAGGGCTCCGAGGGACGGCTCGAAGTGCAGGCGCATCCGGCGCTGGGGGCCGTCACCGACCTGTTCGCCGCGGCCGGGCTGCCGCTGCTGGCGCATGCCGATCTGACTTCGGTGCAATGGGCCAAGCTGCAGTTGAACCTGAACAACGCGATCAATGCCCTCTCCGGCCGGCCGCTCCTGGAGGAGCTGTCCCAGCGCGCCTATCGACGCTGCCTGGCGGCCGCCCAGCGCGAGCTGCTCCGCGCGCTGGCCGCCGCCGGCATCCGGCCGGCCCGGCTCACGCCGCTGCCGCCGGGCTGGATCCCGACGCTGCTGGAGTTGCCCGACGGCCTTTTTCGGATCGTCGCCCGCCGCCTGCTGGCCATCGACCCGCTGGCGCGCAGCTCCATGTGGGAGGACTTCGAGGCCCGTCGGCGGACGGAGGTCGACTGGCTCAATGGCGAAGTCGTGCGCCTGGCCGCCGCCCACGGCCTGACCGCCCCGGTCAACGCGCGTTTGGTCGAATTCGTGCGGGCCGCGGAGGCCGGTGGGCGGCGCGATTGGACCGGCTCCGACCTTTGCCGTGCGCTGCTGTCGGACCCCGCCGGAGCCTGACGGACCCGTGGTCGGGCAGCCTCATGCCGCTCCTATGCTTGATCCGGCGCGGCTACCCCGCGCAAAGCCGCTCCAATGCTCGCTGCGGAGCCCGCTGGGCGCGCCTTTCCTGCATTCATGCGGCTCTCCAACGAGGGTGTGAATAAGTTTGGGCCGGCACGGGCAATTCGCCCGGTCTGCCGGTTACTCTGGGGCGACGTTTTTTGTGGCGGTGGCACTTGACCACGGGGTGTCCCCGACAGCTCTTGCCGAGCCGAAATGCTCCCGCGTCAACGTCTGCAACGGAATTCGCTTCTGGACTCTAGAAATTATTATGCCAAGTCCGCCACATTCGCGCATTCCGTTCGACGGCCTGAAAGTTCTCGTTTCCCCTTCTGGCGCCTTCTGGAAAATGCGGCCGTCGGAGGTCGCGGCGAGAGTCGGCTGCCGGTTGTGAACAACTTGTGAATCAACTTCTGGATTTCCTCTTATGAGCCCGCTCGAGGCCCGCATCGGCTACAAGTTCCGCAACCCGCTGTTCCTGGCGGAGGCCCTGACCCACCCCAGCCTCGGTTTCGAGACCAAGCAGCCGCATTTCGACAACCAGCGGCTGGAGTTTTTGGGCGATGCGGTGCTGCAGCTCGTCTTCACCGAGCACCTCTTCCAGGCCTTCCCGCAATTCACCGAGGGTCAGCTGACGAAGCTGCGGGCCCGGCTGGTCTCGCGCGAGGGACTGAAGGATCGCGCCGCCCACATCGGGCTCGGCCAGTTCATCATGATGGGCCGCGGCGAGGAGGCCAGCGGGGGTCGCACCCGGGCCTCGATTCTGGCCAATGCGTTCGAGGCCCTCATCGGCGCCCTGTATCTCGACGGCGGCTTCGAAATTGCCCGTCAGTTCGCCCTGAAGGAAAGCCGGGAGCTCCTGCGGGAGATCGCCAAGGCGCCGGACGAGATGAATCCCAAGGGCGAGCTGCAGGAGATCCTGCAGGCCCTGACCTCGCGCAGTCCGGTGTACGAGATCGTTTCCGAACAGGGTCCGGACCACGAGCGCCGCTTCGAGGCCCGGGTGACCTGGGAAGGACTGGAGCTGGCCCGCGGTCAGGGTCGCAGCAAGCGGCAAGCCGAGACGGAAGCTGCGGTCGTCGCCCTCCAGCTGCGCGGCTGGGAGCAACTTGCCGGCTATCCCCAGGGGCAGGCCGCCGCGGCGGCAGATTCCGGGCCGGGAACAACGGTGTGAACAACCTGTGAGCCGGGTCCAATGACCGGTCGAACTCGAAAGTATCGGCGGCTGTCGGCGAAGGGCTGGCTGGTTATTGGCACCGTCGCTGTCGCTCCGAGCCGCATGCTTGCAGGCGGGGCGGGAGTTGTTCGAGTTATTCGCCGGAAGAAGACGATGTCTTTGCTGCTTTCCAAAAGGTAACAATCCTTCAGAGCGCGAAGAACTCGGCCGCTGGGAGTCTGGAAAGTCAGAACGGGCGAGATTCGCCGGGCGGTGGGGGCGGGGGTCGGAAGCCCCCGCGAGGCGGACGCCCACGGTCGCCAAAAGGCGGAGGCGGACCGGGTCGACCGCGGCGGGCCAGCAGAGCGGGGTCGGGGCCAAAGCCGGGGCCGGGACCGGGTGGCCCGTCGCGACGGAATTCTGGCGGTCGCGGCGGGCGGGGCGGAATCGTTTCGTCGGTCAGCGTGCGCAGGAAGGCCACCAGCGCCCGCTGGTCGTCGGCCGACAACGGCACGCCGCCCGCAGGCAGCCGGGCGAGGAACGGATCCAGTGTCGCGCTGCGCTGCACCCCGCCGGCGTAATGGGCCACCACTTCCTCGAGCGTGCCGAAACGGCCGTCGTGCATGTAAGGAGCGGTGCGGCCGACATTACGCAACGAAGGCACCGCAAAGAGCCCGCGGTCGGACGCCTGCCCGGTGACGAGGGCGCGGCCCCAGTCGCGCGGGACGGTGTCGAGCCCGTTGTTGGCGAAGGTCTGATTACGGAAGGTCGGCCCACCGTGGCAACGGTAGCAGCCGGCGCCCTGCTGTCCGCGGGCGGGATCGTAGTCGGTCTGGAAGAGCTGCGCGCCGCGCTGCTCCTCGGCGCTGAGCGGAGCGCCGCCGCGTTGGGCGCGGTCGTAGCGGGTCTCGGCCGCCGTCAGGGTGAGGAGAAATTGCTCCAGCGCCCGGGCGAGGCGATCGCGGTCGATCTCCCCCGGTCCGAAGGCGGCCTCGAATTGGCTGCGATAGGCCGGCTCGCGACGCAGGAAAGCCAGCACGTCGGGCAACCGCGCGTGCATCTCGACCGGATTCTCGATCGGCTGCAGCACCTGCTCGCGCAGGGTGGCCGCGCGACCGTCCCAGAAGAACGTGCGGGCCCAGGCGAGGTTGTGCAGCGGCTGGGAATTGCGCGTGCCGAGTTCGCCCGTGGCGCCGCGACTGACTCGGCCGGCGGGGTCGACGAACCCGAGCTCCGGTCGATGACAGCTGGCGCAGGACTGGCGGCCATTGCCCGACAGGCGCCGATCGAAGAAGAGCAGCTTGCCCAGCTCGACGCCCTCCTCGGTCAGCGGGTTGTCGGCTGGCAGCTGCGGCGTCGGAAAGCCCGCCGGGACGGACAGCCGATAGGGCGTGCCGACGGTCAGCGCCACCCGCTGCACGCCGGGTCGCGGGGCCGACTCCGCCTGCGCCATGGCGGCCCGCGCGTTGGCATCGGGCGCCGGGGCGATGGGCGCAAACGCAGCCGGCAGATTCCGCCGCAGCCGACTGTCCGTCGGCTCGTCGGAGCGGCGCGGACCGTCGCCCAGGCCACGCAGCAGGACGGAAACATCGAGCGCCACCCGGCTCGTCCCGCTGGTGGAGGGCAGGGTCAGCTCGACCAGCGTCGGCAGCTCGGGGCCGGTCAGCTGGTAGGCGAAGGGGCGCGCTTCCCCGGCCGCATTGCGCGACTGCCCCTCGAAGGCCAGGAAGACGAAGCCGGCCGGGCCACGATGCAGGCCGTTGATCTCGGGATGGAGCGGGTGCCCCGGGGCAAAGCCGCTGGCGCTCCGCGTGTTGACCGCCGGAGGCAGGCCGACCGAGAAACGCAACGCGCTGACGCGGGCCGGCGCGCCGGGGAGCTGCAGCGTCCGCCGGCCGTCGCGGGCGCGGATGACCTCGTAGGCGTCGGGCAGCTCGACCCAGATGCCGCGGGCATCGCGCACCGCCACCTCGGAGATGAGGAAATCGAGCCGCGTGATGGAGGGCCGCGCCGGCGTGGGCTCGGCCGCGAAAGTCAGCGGCCGCCCCGCCCACTGCGGCTCGAGTTCGACCACGAGCGGCTCCGCGGCATGGAGCGGGAAGACGGTGAGCCCGGCGCAGACGAGGGCGGCGAGGGAGGCAAAGGCGCGCACAGGTGGTGGGACGGGCGGAGAATGCCCCAGAGTGCCTTTAGTGGAGATGAAGTGGCGCGGGCCGGAGGTTTCCGCGCCGCCCCGAAGGAGGCGAAGGCGCGCAGAATGCAGGGGAGTGGCGTGAAGGAAGCGCGTCGTCCCTCTCCTTGGATCTTACCCCTTCAGCCTTCCTTGATTCTTGCATCCTGATTCTTGAATCTTCCCCTCCGGGTCCTTCTTGGCCTTTCCGTGCGGCGCGACATTCGCTAATGGACCCGCATGCGACTTTTGGTTGTCGAGGACGAGCCGGATCTGCTCCGCAGCATGAGCCAGGCGTTGCGCGAGGAAGGCTACGCGGTGGACGTGGCCGAGGACGGCGAGGAGGGTCTGCACAAGGCGCGGACGTGGGATTACGACGCCATCGTGCTCGACGTCATGCTGCCGGTCATGGACGGCTGGAATGTGCTCAAGCGCCTGCGCGAGCAGAAGCGCACCCCGGTGCTGTTGCTGACCGCCCGCGACGCCACGGCCGACCGCGTGCGGGGGCTCGATGCGGGGGCCGACGACTACCTCGTGAAGCCGTTCGAGCTGGATGAGCTCTTCGCCCGGCTGCGCGCCCTCATTCGCCGGACGGCCAGCGTGACCACCTCGGTGGTGGAGGTCGGCGTGGTGCGGCTCGATCTCGCGGCGCGTTTGGTCTTCTCGGAGGGCGAGCGCGTGGCGCTGACCGCGCGGGAATACGCTCTGCTCGAATACCTCGTGCTGCACCGCGGCGAGGTGGTCACCCGCAGCGCGCTCTACGACCATCTCTTCGACGAGAACGACGACAGCCTCTCGAATCTGCTCGACGTGCACGTCTCCAACCTGCGCAAAAAGCTCGGCCCCGATCTCATCACCACGCGCCGCGGCCACGGCTATTGCATCGAGGTCTGAGCGGCGCCGCCCTTCCTCTCCGCCGCCGTGTTTTTCCGCTCTCTCCGCTGGCGTCTGCAGGCGTGGTACGGCGCGATCCTGATCGCGCTGGTGACCGCCTTCGCCTTCGCCGCCTACACGCTGGAGCGGGCGCGGCAGCTGCGCGAGACGGACCAGGAGCTGATCCAGCGCGTCTCCATGCTGGCGGTCGGAATGCAGACCTCGACCCGCCGCGAGCTGGCGCTGGGCGAGGGCGGGCGCAGATTCCACTACATCATCTGGCGGCCGAACGGCGAGCTCTACGCGCGCTCGGTCGACGGCCGCTTTCCGACCGAGGTGCCGCCGCGCGACGCCGTCACGCCGCGTGATCGCGACGGGCTCCGCGAGGCCTTCGGCTGGCTGGGCACGGGGGAATGCGTGCTGGTCAATTGCTCGCTCGAGCCCGACGCCGCCGCCCTGCGCAAGCTCGCGCTGACGCTGGCGGGCAGCGCGGTGGCCACGGTCGCGCTCGGGCTGATCGGCGGCTGGTGGATCGCCACGCGCGCGATTCGGCCGATCGAGGACATCGGCGCCGCCGCTGCGCGCATCACCAGCGGCGACCTCTCGCAGCGCATTCCCACCGCCGGGCAGGCCAGCGAGCTGAGCGCCCTGGCAGAGGTGCTGAACACCACCTTCGCGCGGCTGGAGGCGGCCTTCGCCCAGCAGGTGCGCTTCACTTCCGACGCGGCCCACGAGCTGCGCACGCCGGTCAGCATCATCCTGACCCAGGCGCAGACGACCCTGGCCCGCGAACGCACGCCGGAGGAGTATCGGGAAGCCATGGGCACGGCCCAGCGCGCCGCCCGCCGGATGCGCGGGCTGATCGAATCGCTCCTCGAACTGGCGCGGCTCGATGCCGGCAAGCACGGCCTCAAGCCCGCCGCCGGCGACCTGGCCGAAGTGGCGCGCGAGGCCGCCGAGCTGCTCGGTCCGCTGCTGGCCGAACGGAACGTCACCCTGCAGCGCGAGCTCGCGCCGGCGCCTTGTCGGGTCGATGCCACCCGCTTCGGCCAGGTGGCGGCGAACCTCCTCTCCAATGCCGTCCAGCACGGTCGGCCCGGCGGCGTGGTCCGGCTGGCCACCCGCCTCGACGGCGATCAGGCCGTGCTGGAGGTGGCGGACGACGGCCCTGGCATTTCCGAGCGCGACCTGCCGCACATCTTCGAGCGGTTCTATCGGGGCGATCCCTCCCGCACCGGCGGTGCCAAGGGTCGCGGCGGCCTGGGGTTGTCGATCTGCAAGGCCATCGTCGAGGCCCACGGCGGTCGCATCGAAGCCGGCCCGGCCGAAGGCGGCGGCGCCTGCTTCCGCGTGCGCCTCCCGGTGGGGGCGGCAGCCTGAGGAGTCGAGCCGGAGGTTCACGCGAAGGCGCGAAGGGGGCGAAGCCGCGAAAGGGAACAGAGGGAAATCGGGGGCGAGGGAATGGGAGGAGTGTTCGGAGGCACGAGTGTCCCACGCTGACCCCTTCCTTACCCCCTGCAGCTTGCCCCTTCCTTGATTCTTGAATCTTGAATCTTGGAGCTTCTTTCCCCCGGTGCCGCAGAGGCGATTTGCACCCGTTCGTTTCCGCCGCTAACCGACGGCGTGTCGCTTTTGCTCGCCGCCGCCGCTGCCGCGGAAAAAATCACCCTGCTCGAATACGCCTGGCTCGCCTTTGGCGCGGTGGTGATGGCGTTTGCCGCCACGCGCATCTTCGCTCCGGGCGGCGCGCAGGTGGAGGTCGAGCGCTTCGGCCGGGCGGAGGCGATCGCCGCCTTCGTGGTCGGCGCCTACTACGGGTTGCAGGGCTTCCTCGGCTTCACCTACGACGGTCCGCCGCTGAAAATGACGGTGCAGGCCCTGGTCATCACCGTGATCTTCACGGGCGTCATTTTCCTCATCGTGGTCGGCTCGGTGAACGGCAATGGCCACGGTCTGCGGATCCTCTTCGGGCTCGATCGCGACCGCTACCTGCTCATCTTCGCCCTCGGCCTCCTCTTCGCCTTCTGCAGCTGGCCCCTCGTCGGCGCCGCCTCGCTCCTGACCCAGAAGCTGGCCAGCGACCCGAAGGAGCTGCAGCCCCTGGTCGATTTCTTCCTCGCCGCCAACGGCACCGAGCGCCTCTTCATCTGCCTGAGCGCCGCCATCGTCGCTCCCATCGCCGAGGAGGTCTTCTTCCGGGGGATCATCTACGGCGTGGCCAAGCGCTACGGCGGCATGGCCGCCGCCATGGTCTTCAACGCCGCCCTCTTCGCCTTCGTCCACGGCAGCGTCCCCGCCCTCGGCGGCCTCTTCGTCCTCGCCCTCTGCCTCACCCTCGCCTACGAGTTCACCGGCTCCATCCTCGCCCCCATCGCCCTGCACATGGCGTTCAATTCCGCGAGCTTGGTGCGGATGGCGCTGTACGGGGCGAGCTAAAGTGGCTGCCCTTGTCCTCAAGGGCAGAGCTTGCGCCGCGGAGCACCGCGCCGGGATGCTGATGCCGGGCCGGAGCGAGGTTCAGCCGCTGGGGACAGCGGCAGCCACTGTGGCGCGCAGCGGCAAGATGGTCTGCGACCATTTCACCGCAACTTCAGGCGACATCCTGCTCGTGCCCGCACCTCGACAGGGCCGCGTTTGTCGGCGGCAAACAGCCGCCCCAGCCCTGACGCGCGAAAGCACGGCATGAAGCTGCCATTTCGCCTCGTCCCCCGTCTTTGGCTGACCCTCGCACTTGCGGGCTCGACGCTCGCGCTCGGTGCCTGCGATTCCAAACAGGAGAAGAACCGCAAGGAAGCGCTCGAAACCGAGGCCCAACGCCTGGAGCGTCTGGCTGCCGAGACCAAGAAGCGCGCCGAAGAGGACGCCGCCGCCGCCAAGCGGGCCGGCGAAGCGCGCGCCGAAGCCACCAAGGAATCGGCCGAGGCGGCCGCCGAGGCTGCGAAGAAGGAAGCCGAACGTCTGCGCGAGCAGAAGTAGGGCGCGCCTGCGCCGGGAGATCGGCGGTTCGGGATCAATGAGGGTCCGCCGATCGCCGAGGCTCCATGGGAGCATCCAGCCCGGCTTGCAGGAGGCGACTTATCTCCGACCACGGAAAGTTCGATGGACCATTCCATGATGCCGGCGGGGTCCGCGCCCGGCAATGGTCCATCCACTTCCCGCACTGGAGCCGGACGGCCTCATTGCTTCTTCATGTGGAGGGCAATGCGGTTCCCCTCGGAGTCTTCGATCTCCGCCACGAAGCCGTACGCACCCACGTCGGTCTTGGGGTAGAGGATCTGCCCCCCGGCCGCCACGGCTCGGGCCAAGGTGGCGTCGAGATCGGTGGTGGAAAAATAGACCCGCGCCCCATCCTTGGCCGGCTTGTAGCTCTCCCCTTTGGCCAACGCCCCCGTCGCACCTTCCGTTCCCGCCTCGAAGGGAAAGAGGGCCATCTCGTTCCCGTCGATGCTCTGTCGCTCCAGCTCGAAGGCGAACACGCTCGCGTAGAAGGCGACGGCTCGGTCAAGGTCGTCGACCGGTATTTCAACATAGAATACGGGATTGCTCATGGTGTCTCCACGTCAGAATGCAATCCGGGTTAGAAGGGTCGGGGTGCGACCTCCCATTTGGTGACGATCACTCCAGATCGTAGACTTCGACCAAGCCTACTCCGGTGGTGCTGGCTGCGCCCCGGACGATGGCCGTGTACGCGCCGGGCTCGAGCGTGAGGACGATGGCCGCTTCGGCACTGTTCTGCGGGGCCAAACCAGTTTCTGTGATCTCGCTGGCCTGGTTCGTCGCCCAGCTGTCGTTGCTGGCCAAGGTCGTGCCGGTGGCGTTCTTGAGTTCCAGGACGGGATCGGCCAGGGCACCCTGCACGCCAAAAGCCGTCAGGCTCGGGCCGAGCGCGCGCACGAGAACCCGGCGCGGTCGGGTGCCTTCCACGACAAATCCACCGATGAGCACACCGCTCTCGGTCAGCACGCGCGCGCGGGTCGAGACATTGATCGGTCTCGAGGTCTCACGCGCGCCGCTCTCCAAGTCGTAGACCTCGAGCAGGCCCACCCCCATTTCGCCCCCCACGCCGGTCACGAGGGCGGTGTAGGCGCCCGGCGCGAGGGTGGCGATGAGGGCCGATTCACGCTGGTCGGTCGGAGCGAAGCCGGAGGCGGTGATCTCCGCCTGCTGCGTGCCGCGCCAGTCGTCGTTCTCTGCGACGGTCGCCTGGGTTTCAGAACTGACCAGCCGCAGCTGCGGATTGGCCAGTGCGCCGATCACGCCGAAGGCCGTGAGTGACGGCCCGATTGCGCGCACCAGTACCCTTTTCGGGGCGGAGCCGCCGATGACGGAACCGCCAATCATGGTGTTGTCGCCCGTCTCTACGCGGCCGCGGGTCGAAAGATTGACCAGGCTCGCCGCGGCGGGGGCGGCGGTGATGCGGAGGGTGAGGGCACCGCCGCTGACCGTCACCTGCCCGCGCACGCCGGGCGGAAGGGTGACGCTGGAGAACGCACCGCTGATCGCACCCGCTTGGAAGATGGTGAAAACATCGCCCGCGCGAAGCTTGAATCCGCCCACCAGATTGACGGTGAGCGCGCCCGCCAAGGTGGCCGTGCCGGTGATGTCGAGCCGGCCGTATTCATTGGCCGTGGCGCCTCCGAGATGCACGGTCAAAGGCGGAGCTCCGATTTGCGTGAAGTCGCCCTGCACCGTCAGGCGGGCGAGCGTGCCGCCTCCGAATCGGCCCAGTTCGAGCGGGCCGCGCTGCTCGATGTTGCCCACGATGGTCCCGATCCCGCCCTGCAAGGTTCCACGGAGCGTCCCGCCCAGAAAGACCAATGGTGCGCCGGTACTGGTGATGCGACCTCCGCGTGCCAGGTAGATGACGCCGTCGGTTTGCGTGAAGCCGGCTTGAAACTCGATGGAAGTGCCATCCGCCAGGACCTCTCCAGAATTGCGCACAGGCAGGCGAAAGACGGCGAGGGAAAGAGGGGCGATGGAGCCCGTGTTTTCGAGGGTGGCGACGCTGCCGGCACCGACGCCTGCTGCGAGCCCGCTGGGGCGGCCTCCAGCTCCCGCTGGGAGGAGGGTACCGGAATTTCGAAAGGTCAGTCCGGGCGCCACCGTGATGAACCCGTCGAGGTAGATCGTTCCGTCGTTGTGGAAGGGCGTTGCGATGTTCAACGGATTGGCTTCGAAGGCATTGATCGTGCCCGTATTGGTGATCTCCGCGCCGTTGTCGCTGGCGAAGGTCCCGCCTTGCCACCGCAAGGTCGGGTTGGGGAAGTTCAGCACCACCGGGGGCAGGGGTTGTCCCTGCAGGTCGGTGGAGCGGGCAAGGAAGGTGCCACCGACGAAAACGACGCCTTCATTGTTTCCGCTGCCGGTCAGCGTATCGGCCATGGACACCAGCCCGTTGATTCCCCCAAAAGTGAGGGTGCCGGAAGCAACGTAGCTTCCGCCTAGAAGGAATCCGTTGCGGATGGTCAGTCGGCCGTATCCCACCCTCACCGTTCCACGATCGTTGATGAATTCGAGGTCAGGGGCGAGCACCTCTTCGGGAGACCCGTACCTGATGAATGTCCCAGTGTTGACCACGCGCGGCGGGAGGCCGACGCCGCCTGCGATGCGGACCATCGAGGACTGCTGCCCGCTGAACCCGTCGGACCTGGACAGGATCAAGGTCCCCGAATTGCGCAACTCGCTCCCGTCCGTCAGACCCAGCGTACCGGCCCGGATTTCGAGCGTGCCGGAGTTCTGTACGTTCAGCCGCACCAAGCTCTTCAGGGTCGGTTCGGTCAGGGTCCAGATGCCCGTGTTGCGCAGGATTCCTGCCCCGGCTGCGCCGCTGCCGACGAACGAGCCGCCGCTCCATTCGCCGGCCACAGCGAATCCGGTGGGAAACTGCAAGGTCAGGTCCGCATCTGTCAGCCGGATTTCTCCGCCGCTGAGGAGCGTTCGAGTTCCGCTCAAGCCCGTCAACGTACCGCTCCAAATGGCCCCGGATTGTCCGCCTGTCAGGTCGACCGAGCCCGCCGCCACCGTCAGTCCGCGCACCGAGCCACGTCCGGGGAGGACGAGCTTGCCGGTCAGCACTCGGACGGTGGTGTCCTTGAGATGCAGGGCCACGCCGCCGCCCGTGGTGCCATCGAAACTCGCTGTGCCGGTGCCGCCGGTCTTGGCGATCGTGCCGCCCGATAGATGGATTTCGCCTTTCGTGCCCGGCTGGGTGTTCTCGCGCGCGATGGTGACATCGCGCTGCAGCGTGAGGTTCTTGCCGGTCAGTCGTCCCGTGGCATCGAGATTCAGGCCGCCGGACGGGCCGATGGTCAGCGTCTCGAACTGCACCTCCACATCGGCCAACGTCACACTCGGCCCGTCCAGGGTCACCAGCGCCTGCAGGCTGTTCGGATATTGCGGGGTCGACCAGTTGCTCGGCTGCGCCGTGTAGCTCATCGGCGGCTGGCCGCAGGTGGCCGTCACGAGCTGCTGGCTCCAGTTGCGATTGTTCGGGAAGACGATGCCGTTGCCGCAGGCGTCGGTCGCGCTCTGGCCGTTGGCATTCTGCTGCCAGGTCTGCGCCGGCACCGGGCTCACGCCAAGTGCGAGAAAGAGGATCAAAAACTCGGCCGGGCGTGGCATGGAGGCAGATACCACGTCGCCGACGTAGCAACAGCGCAAATCGGCTCGAATGGCCGACCTCGCCGAGCAATCGGCCTGCCTCCATTCCTTGGCAAGAGAGCCCGAAGACGTGAGGGTCCTGTTGAGGCGGCAGGCTGCCAGGAAACAGGGCTGCCGCAGGCGTCAGCAGTCCAGAGGGTCGAGGCGAGGGATCGCCGCGCCAATTCGGCTCCTCGCCGCTTCGTGCTTATCCCGGCATTAAGTCTGAATCTTGAATCTTGGCTCTTGGCACTTGACCCTACCCCACCGCGATGCCTTCGGAATCGGTGTCGGTCCCATCCTCGGTCGTGACGCCGGTGCTGCCTTCGAGGGCGCCGCGCAGGGCGTGCCAGGCGAGGGTGGCGCATTTGACGCGCTGGGGGAATTTCTTCACGCCGGAGAGGAGGCGGAGGTCGCCGAGGGTCTTGGGGGCGGGGCCGGGGGCGCTGCCGGTGATCATGCCTTGAAAGTCCTGCAGCAACGCGCCGGCCTCGGCGCGGGAGCGGCCATTGATCTTCAGGGTCATGAGCGAGGCCGAGGCCATGCAGATGGAGCAGCCGCTGCCGGTGAATTTCACCTGCTCCAGCGGGTCGCCGCCGGGGCCGAAGCGGACGTGCAGATGGATCTCGTCGCCGCAGGTGGGGTTGTCGCCGTCGACCGTCACGGTGGCGTCGGGCAGCTCGCCGAAATTCCGCGGCTTGCGCGAGTGGTCGAGGATGACGGCCTGATACAGTTCTTCGAGATCTCCGGGCTCCATGCGGCGGGCGTTGGCGGTCGTGGGGTTCAGGCGCGGAAGAAGTGCTGGATGCGCGCCATCTCCTCGAGGAAGCGATCCACCTCGGCGGCGGTGTTGTAAAAGTAGAAGCTGGCCCGGGCGCTCGATTTGATGCCGAGCTTACGGTGCAGCGGCTGGTTGCAGTGATGCCCCCCGCGCAGGGCGATGCCCTTCTGGTCGGCCAGCGTGACGACATCGTGCGCATGCGCCTGGCCCAGCACGAAGCTGACCAGCCCGGCGCGGCCCTCGCGCGGGCCGAAGATGCGGACATCTCCCAGCGCTTCGAGACCGCGCTGGGCGCGCAGGGCGAGCTCTTGGTCGTGGCGGAAAATGTGCTCGCGGCCGACCGCATCGAGATAGTCCATGGCCGCGGCCAGGCCGATGGCCCCGGCGATGTGCGGCGTGCCGGCCTCGAACTTGTGCGGCACGGTGTTCCACTTGGCGGTGTAGAAATCGACGCTGGAGATCATCTCGCCGCCGCCCTGATACGGCGGCATGGCGTCGAGCAGCTCGCGGCGTCCGAACAGCACGCCGCTGCCGGTCGGGCCGAGGATCTTGTGCCCGGAGAAGACGAGGAAATCGCAGCCGATGGCCTGGACGTCGACCACCAGATGGCCGGCGCTCTGGGCGGCATCGATGAGCGTACGCGCACCGACCGCCTTGGCCCGGACGACGAACTCGTGCACCGGATTGACCACGCCCATGGTGTTCGAGATGTGCGGGAAGGCGAAGAGCTTGACCGCCGGCGTGAGCAGTTCGTCGAGCTTGGCGAGGTCGACCTGGCCGGTGTCGCCCTCGACCGGCACGTACTTCAGCTTGCAGCCGATCTTCCCGGCCAGCAGCAGCCAGGGGACGATGTTGCTGTGGTGCTCCAGTTCGAGCAGGAGGATCTCGTCGCCCGCCTTGAGGAATTTCCCGCCCCAGCTGGAGGCGAGCAGATTGATGCCCTCGGTGGTGCCGTTGACGAAGACGATCTCGTCGGCCGAGGGCGCGTTGATGAACCGCGCGGCGCGCACCCGGGCCGCCTCGTAGGCCGCCGTGGCGCGGTTCGAGAGCTCGTGGATGCCGCGGTGGACGTTGGCGTTGTCGTGCTCGTAGTAATGGACCAGCGCATCGATCACCCGCCGCGGTTTCTGCGAGGTGGCGGCATTGTCGAAGTAGATGAGCGGATGCCCGTTCACCTGCTGGTGGAGGATCGGGAAATCCGCCCGCAACGCCTCGAAGTCGGGTGGGGCGGCGGGAGCGGTGACCGAGGCGTCGGCGTGCATGCCGCAGCCTAGGCGGCACGCGAGGCCCGACAAGGCGGGTGACGCGGCTCGAGGGTAGGTGAGAGGGGGGAGCGGAGGAGCGGAGGCGCAAGTAGTCCGCACTCTCCGAGTGCGGCTCGTCGCCGAGCGCAGGAGCAGGGGCGCGGAATGAGCGGCGGCGGAGGAGCAGTAGAGCGAGCGCGGACCCGACGCCGTGGAGTGCTCCAGCTTGCTGGCCCCGTCAGTCAGGCAGCTTGCTGCCGCCGCCCGGCGTAATCCATCGCCGCCCGAGACGCGAGATCGCCCGTGGGACTGCCGATTTGGGTCCGCGTGCGTGCACAGTGAGCGCCTTCGGCCGAAACGAGCCGGTCGCCAGGACGCACCTCGCGAAACGCCTGGGGGTGCATGAACCGCGAGCGTGGATTTGATATCTCGCACGTCGTCGCCTGCTCGACGCACCGGCACTCTCGCGGATGCCTCCGGCGTCGCAGTTCCGTCGCGGTCGTAGCAAGGAAGGCGGGTGGGAGCGGCAGCACCATTCGCCAGCGGCCAGCGTTGGCAGCTGGCGGACCGCAGCGCAGCGCGTCGCGCCAGGCAAAGGATTTTCCGCTGCTTGCACCCGCCGCACTCGGAGAGTGCGGACTACTCACAGATACTGCGCCGCTTCGGCCAGCGGGATTTCCCCGGTCGCGGCGGCGCGGGAGACGGTCTCCACGAGGCTCGGATAGCCCAATTCGCCCATCCGTCCGGCCAGCACTTCGGCGGGACTGTCGCTGCCGTCGGGCATGGTGCGGCCGTGGTGGGCGGCGATGGCCACGCTGGAGAGGAGCGAACGCTCGGACGGACGCTCGATGCTGAGGATCTCGAAGATCGCGCGCCGGCCGCTCACGCCGTGCTGGCATTGGGGGCAGCCGCGCTCGTGGAATTCCTCCACCACGGGCGCGCCGAGTTCGAAGTAGCGCTCCTCGAAGCCGTATTCGACCAGATGCTCGCGGGTCAGCGGGACGCGTTGGGAGCATTGCGGACAAGCCAGGCGGACGAGACGCTGGCCGAGGGCGCCGCGGAGGGTCTGGGACATGAGGACCGGATTCGCCCCGAGCGAGAGGAAGCGCATGACCAGCTCGTAGACGCTGTTCACGTGCAGGGTGGAGAGCACGAGGTGGCCGGTATTCGCGGCGGCCAGCGAGACCTCCACGGTCTCCTCGTCGCGCAACTCGCCGATCAGGATCACGTTCGGCTTCTGCCGCAGGCTGGCCCGCATGGCGTCGGCGTAGGTGAACCGATTCGGGCTGGCGGGATCGTCCGGCTGGGTCTCGGGCACCTCCATCTGGTTCACGCCGGGAATGAGGCGCTCGACCGGGCTTTCGGCGGTCACGATGTTGATGCCGGGGCGGTTGATCGCATCCAGGCAGGCGTGGAGCGTGGTCGTCTTGCCCGAGCCGGTCGGCCCCACCACCACGAACAGGCCTTGCCGGCGCCGCAGCATGCGGCGGAGGAAATGCTGCACCGCCGGCGGCATGTGCAGCTGCTCGAGGCGCGGGATCTGGGAATTGTCCTGCGGCCGCAGGGTTATGCGCTGGCCGTCCACGTCGCGCACGGCATTGAGCCGGAAGAGGAAGGAACGCTCGCCCTTGCTGCCGAAATCGGCCCGCACGCGCAGGGCGCCGTCGAGCGGCTTGAGGCGGCGCTCGTAGGGCAGGTCGGCCAGATTCTTCAGCCGGGCCATGACGTTCTCGGCCGAGCCGCTGGCGAACCCCTGAGGCACGTCCTCCCAGAGGTCGTTCAGATTGAAGCGTACCCGCAGCTGATCGCGGGTCTGCTTGAGCTGCAGGTCGCTGGCGCGCCGGCGGATGGCCTCGAGCAGGAGCGTCTGCACGATGGTCACGGCCGGATCGAGCTGGGCCACGCCGCCGCGCTCGAGAATGGAGAGCTTGATGATCTCTTCGCCGGCGTCGGGCGCGGAGACCACCTCGATCTGCCGGGCCGCGCGCTGCGCCTGTTCCTCCAGCACCCGGCCCTGGAGCGATTCGACGAAGCGTTCCACCTCCGCGGCCGGGGCGTGGAGGAAACGCACGTGCCGATCCTGCGCGGCCAGGACCGTCCGCAGATCGGCCAGCATGGCGCTGGTGGCCTCCGGCGCGACCGCCAGGGTGACGAGGCTGCCCGCGCACCAGACCGGGGCGGCGGCGTTACTGGTCAGGATTTTGGAGGGCAGCTGATTCCAGGGCGCCTCCTTCATCGGCGCGCGGAAGGCAGCCAGCGGGAAGAGCGGTCGGGGCACGCCGTTCAGGCGCGGGGCAGCCGGCGGCGCGACGGCGCATTCCGCCGTCCAACGCTGCCGGGCGCACCATTGACGGACGCTCTCCGGCGTGGCGCAGACGACATTTTGAATGAAGCGGCGCGTTTTGCGTCCTTCGTTCACGTGCGAACCTCAGCCTTAAGGGCGGCACTAAGCCTGCGAATACTGTTGACGGGGTGACGCACAGTTGATTTTGATTTTGTACCCTACGGGACGACGTTCCTTTTGCAGGGTGCTTCCAGATGCTGGTAAGTGCTACAGACAACGTACAACCAGTGGAATGACTAAAACTACAAAAACTAAATCTACCGCCAACGCCAGTGAGCGGGATCGTGAGTTGGACATTGCGGAAGCGGTTAGGGTTGTATCCCGTTCTCGGAACGAGGGTGTCGTGCTACTTTTTTTCAACGGGAATGGGCTCATCACTTTGGTTGGCAATGTCGATGCCGTTCGTGAGGCGCTTCGTGAGCACGTGGCAAATGGCGCCCCGCGATATCTCGATTTTTTGATCTTCCAGGCATGCATGGCCCTCCAATGCCTTTTGATGGCAGGCTCGAGACCGTCGGCGAAGATGATGCTCGCGACATATTTGTCTAACGGTGAAATGGACGACGAGACGCTCGCAGTCGCTGAGCGCCGTGTCGCGTTGGCTGAGGAACATCTCGCTACTGAAGCTCTCAAAGAACGGGGGCGCCGGCTCAGTAGTTCCTCGAATCACATACTAGTTGATGTAGCTGCCGAGATCATTTCCCATCGCGTCGCCTATGGTTCGGAATCGGAAACTCGCGTTCCTTTTCTTAGACTTTCTTTCGAATATAGTGAGGGACTCGGAAAGACTGTAGTGCCTACCGCACTTATGCTATTTGGCGCTGGCAAATCCACTAATAGGATCGAGCTAGAGTGCGATGAGTCTGATATTTCTGTCCTGATTCAGCGACTCCAAGCTGCCAAAGAACTTCTGGGAAAAGCGGTTGAAACTAATCTCAATTTGAGTTGACAATGAACCCCGCACTACTCGATTCAGACGTCGAAGAAGGGCTTTTGATTGATCGACGAGATTTTCGGTTTTGGCACCTCCAAGCGCAGTTTGGACTTACGGGCCCTAAGAGTCGAAGTCTAGCCGCCGTCAAGGAGGTCAACCAATTGTTGAACAGGTTCTCCGGTATCCATTATTCCGGACTCAAACACTTTGAGAGTGAGACAGCTGGTTGCGATCAGAATCTGTTCTACGGACCCATCTTTAGCGGCTCCATCGTGGATGCGTCTGAGTCAAAGCTGGCTCGCCCTTTACGACAAATGGAGTTGTTTGAAGGCAATCGAAACAACAGGCGTTTCGTTTCGGTTACAAATGTAAAGGAGGTCGAGGTCGACACCCTCCGCTCACGAACCATCGAGCTTGAAAAGGAGGTGAAGCTCTTGCGTGCCGAGCTCGAAAAGAAGGAGACTGAATGCAGCGCATTGATCTCGTTGTGCCACTCTTTTGAGGCTAATTTGCTCGGAAAGATGGTTTCCGAGCGAGAATCTGACCGCACGGATAGCGTTTACCTATGGGAATGTCATCACGGGCATGTCTCTGAAGTGCATGACGATACCGCCGTGGTGACGTACGAGGAGGACGGTGGCAATAGTTATTTAGTGCAGTCCTTCCAGCGCAATCAGTTCCATTTTCACATTTTGCCACCCGTAGGTAGCCGGGTTCAAACATGCGTTATCATGGTTGCCCAACCGGACAAAGAGAAGGTTCCCGATGTCGAATTTCCGGATTTGCGGTCATTTGCTATTGAAGGCGACATCTACCTATAGGCCGGAATTTTCGATGGCTCTGCGTGTTCACATGATTGAATGTGGCCACGGCGACACGACGTTGATCCAGCTGGATGACAAGTGGCTGCTCGTTGACTGCAATTTGCCTAGCCCCCGTTCCCAACAGGCCTTCCTAGCCTTTGCTGAATCCAAAGGCATCGCTAGGCTGGATCTAGTTGTGCTCACGCATCCGCACCGTGATCACTTCGCCGGGATGAGGGAAATCATCGATGCTTTTTTGAGGCCCCCACGGTCAATCGGTTATTTTTGTGATGGCGGGATAGGGTCCAAGACCATTTTCGAATATCTTCGAGTGCGCAAAGGAGGGGTCGTCGCATCGGAGTTCCGGGCACTTTATGATTTCATCTATCGGCTAATGGAAGAAAGGAAACTAGGCTATAGATTGGCCAATAGGGACACTCGACCTTTCCGTACGAGTAACTCAGTCATGGTCCCGATCGGACCCGCTCCAATTCCCGTGGCACTTGCCGCCAAGGAGCAGCTGGAGACCGCGGGTCAACAAGAACCTGACAACGAAAGCGTCAATGTTGGCTCGCTGGTATTCGTTGTCGGATCACGTGCAGGGAAGCGAAGCGTACTTGGTTTGGTCACTGGTGACTCCGATGGCGGGGCAATTAACAGCGCATTTGATTGTTTAGAAGGGTACGACGAGGGATTCCCCCGAGCGAATGGTAAGATTGCGTTTGATTTTGCCAAAATTCCCCATCATGGAGCGAAGATTTCGCATGTTCATTCTGAATTACCAAGTCGGCTCAGAACGCCGAGCCGGAGTGTCGCGCTACTTTCGGTTGGGACCAAGTATCCTGCGCATCCCGACAGGTCAGTTCTAGATACCTACCTCAAACTAGGTTGGCGTATCTTCTCTACTTTGAAGAGGAGGGCGCCAAGTGCAAAGTCCTACGCTGTGGCGGTCGCTTCTCGGAATATCTCATCGGATTCGCGAGTGGATCGGCAAGATATTACTGTTAGTTGGACCGGCAATGGACTGCGCGTTGTCCCCGCTTCCGGACAAATCCATCAGGTCGACTTACCGCTATATCAGATGGCCAAATAGGCTAAGCCGTCCAAGCGGGAGTAAGCTTGTTATTATTCTTTATACTCTCCGCTAAGTTAGGCTTTTGAAGAATTACCTCGTCAATGTGCTCTCTTGCATCCCGATATCGGCCAAGACCGCACAGTATTTCAGCAAGTGTGATGCGAGCGAATGCATTTAACGGTTCGGCGATCACAATCTTGGCCGCATCATACGCTTGCTCCATTAGGTTTGTTTTTGTAGGGGCCTCACAAGTTGGTGAGATATCGTTGGAGGGCATCTTCTATTGTTTCGTCGATGGCTTAGAGATGGCTGGACGTCCTTAGTGTGCAAGACGGGTCAGCTATGCGAGAACCGTTATAGATTCAAGGTGGCACTCCGGCATCGGCCAGGCTGAGGACCGCACCTTGAAAGAGCAGCGCATTCGAGAGCTTCAGGAGCGGCGCACCGGCGGTCTGGCTGCTCAGTCCGAGCCGGAGGCCGGAGCCGCCGAGCGTGCGGCTCCAGTCGATGCCGGTGTTCTGGTCGTTCCCGTCGGCGATCTCGAGCACGTAGCAGGTCATGGCGATCTGCGGGACGTCGCGATCGAGCGAGCCCAACAGGGCCGCGACCTGCTCGTGCTGCGCGGCGGTCGCGCGGATGATGAGCTGGTTCGTCCGCCGGGTGAAGAACAGCGAGGTGTCGCCCGCCTTGCTGAGACGCTCGCTCATGGGCAGCGCCGCGGTGAAGCGAGGTCGCGCCTGGGCGTCGGTCACGCCGACGGCGCCGCCGACCTGCACGGGTTCCGGATAGGCCGGCGAGCTGTTCTCGGGCTTGGCGAGGTCGATGCCGAGCAGGTTGCCGACCGCCTGGGCCACCACGGCGACGCGGGCGTGCCGGAGTTGATAAGTGCGGGTGAGGAAAGCCTGCGGGCTGAGCGCGTCGGACCGCTCCAGCGTGACGACCCCTGCATTCTCCACCATCCGGAAGCCGCGCGCGGCGGCGATCATCTGGAAGGCGGTGCGCGGGCTGACCCGGACGAGATTGAGCGTAATGCGTTCGTCGCCCTTGAGGGAGGGGGCGATGAAGTTGAGCCGCTCCATGGCGGCGAGAAGGCGGAAGACCGTCAGGATGGGCTGCTCGGTGAGGTCGAGGTTGAGCGAGCCGTCCGGGTTGCGGGAGAAGCCGGGGGTGGCTGAAGCGGCCAGCGCTGGATCTGACTTCGCATTGGCTTCGAGCGCCGCCTGGAGCTCGAAGTAGGCGATCGCTCCGGCCAGCAGGACGACGCGAAAGCGCAGCGAGCGCAGCACCCCGACCGCGGCCACATGGGGGAGACGCTCGGCCAGCCAGCCGAGCACGGCCAGCGGGGCGGGCGCGATTTCGTCCAGGATGAGGCCCTGCGTTTGGGTCCAGCCTTCCACCGCGGCGGCGTAGGCTTCCGCCAGTCCCGCGACGAGGAAATGGGCCGACTCCCCTTCGCCGGCGGGCCGCAGGTCCGGAGACAGTACCGCCCAGCGCCAGCTGCCGGACAAGCCGGCGAAGATCTCTGCGGCATTGTGCTCCAGCGTGTCGCGCAGGAGCGCGCCAGACCGGATGGTTACGCGTTCGCCTGCCGTGTAGAAGCGCATGACGATGCCGCTGCCGCCGGGGGCGTCGGCCAGCACGCGCACGGCCGGCCGGGGGCCCAGCCCCGGGAAGGCCTTGCGTAGGCGGGAGCTGAAGACTCCCCGATCGCCGCCTGTCTCCATGGACTCGGGCCGCGGCGGGGGCTCGGGCCATTCGTGCGCGGTGCCGTCGAAGCCCAGCAGGCCCCCGGACCGATCAGCCACCCCGAGCAGCGCGCGCTGGGGGTCGGCGTAAATGGCGGCCAAGCCCGTGCGCGGTCCAGCCTGAAAACGGAGGTACGCCCCGAAGCAGGCGAGCCAATCTGAGATCTTCGGAACCGCTTCGGGCATGCCGCCTTTTGCCTGTGAAGACAGGCCCCGTCAACGGCAAAAGTTAGGTCCGCAAAGCGGCTATGTTGGCTCCAGCAGCAGAGAACCGAAAAAATCTGCGGCGCGATTTTCCGACTATGTTTGGGCCGCGGGGGGGCGGAGGCCCCGCGGGCTTCGGAGGGCCGCCTAGATGGCCAGCTTGGGCGCCTCCAGCAGGAGGAGCAGGACGATGGCCACGACGAAGCCGACGAGGGCGAGGGCGGCCAGGCCGAAGAGGGCGGTGCGGACGGGGTCGGAGGTGGCCTTCTTCTTTTCGAAGGGCGAGGCGTTGACGAAATCGGCCGGCTTGGCCTTGGCGCTGCGGGAGACGGCGGCGGCGGGGGCGACCGCCTTGGGCGCAGCCTCCGCCGGCATGGCGATGGTGGCGCCGGCGTCGAATTCGGGCTCGGGCTCGGGTTCCGGCTCGGGGGCGGCGACGCTGGAGGCGTAATCGCATTCCACCTTGCCGAAGCGGACGCGGTCGCCGCTGCGCAGGCGGGTGGCGCGCTCGAGGTGCTTGCCGTTGAGGCGCGTGCCGTTGGTGGAGCCGAGATCCTCGAGGGTGAAGTCGCCGTCGTCGCGGCGGGTCAGGACCGCGTGCGAGCCGGAGACGGACGGATCGTCGATTTGGATCGTGTTGCTGTCGCGCCGTCCGACCGCGATGGAATCGTGGTCGAGCTCGTGGGTGACCGGCGCGGCGCCGGGAAGATGGATCTTGAGCGAGGGCACGGCGAAATGGGCGGTGGGGGCTCCGAATGTGAGGCGGAGAGGGCGGATTGGAAAGCGGAAGTGTCGGAGGGGCGTGGAGGGAAGTTTGGCCTTCGGCTGGGGTCGAGGCGAGGACGAGGACGAGGACGAGGACGAGGACGAGGACGAGGACGAGACGGGGACGAGACGGGGACGAGACGAGGACGAGACGAGGACGAGGACGACGAGATTCGGGCACGAAAAAAGGCGCGGAGACCGCTCTCCGCGCCTGGGGAAATGAACCGGCCGCGCCTTAGACGGTGCGGAGGAATTCCTCGATGCGGTCGAGGCCCTTCTTGATCACGTCGAGGCTGGTGGCGTAGCTGATGCGCACGGTCTTGTCGTTGCCGAAGGCGATGCCGGGCACGACGGCGACCTTCTGCTTGCTGAGCAGGCGGTCGCTGAAGTTGGTCGAGGACAGGGCGGTGCGCTCGATGTTCATCAGGATGTAGAACGCGCCCATCGGCTTCACGGCGGTCACGTTCGGCATGTTGCTGATGCGCTCGTAGACGTAGTCGCGGCGGACCTGGAACTCGTCGCGCATGTCGCTGACGCACTGCTGGTCGCCGTTGAGGGCGGCGAGGGCGCCGTACTGGGCGAAGCTGGTCGGGTTGGAGGTCAGGTGGCTCTGGATGGAATCGATCGCCTTGGCGATGTTCTCCGGCGCGGCCAGGTAGCCGAGGCGCCAACCGGTCATGGCGTAGGCCTTGCTGAAGCCATTCACCGTGATGGTCAGGTCGTAGGCCTGGCGGGAGACGGCGGCCACGCTGACGAACTCGGCGTCATCGTACACCAGTTTCTCGTACATCTCGTCGGCCAGGATGCAGATGCCTTCCTCGTCGCAGACTTCGACGATCTCGGCCAGCTCCTCGCGGGTGTAGAGGGCACCGGTCGGGTTGTTGGGCGAATTCAGCACGACCATCTTGGTGCGCGGCGTCATGACGTCGCGGAAGTCGTCGGCCGTCATTTTCCAGCCGTTCTCCTGCTTGGTCTGCACGATGACCGGCTCGGCGCCGGCGAGGCGGGCCATTTCCGGATAGCTGACCCAGTAGGGCGCGGGGATGACCACCTCGTCGCCCGGCTGGCAGACGGCCAGCATGGCGTTGGCGCAGGACTGCTTGGCGCCGGTGCTGACGATGATCTGGGTCGGCTTGTACTCGAGCCCGTTCTCGCGGAAGAGCTTGCGGGCGATGGCCTCGCGCAGTTCCGGGATGCCGCTGCTCGGGGTGTAGCGGGTGAAGTTGTTGTTCAGCGCTTCGATGGCGGCCTGCTTGATGTGCTCAGGCGTGTCGAAGTCCGGCTCGCCCGCGCCGAAGCTGCAGACGTCCTGGCCCTCGGCCTTCATCTGCTTGGCTTTGGTGTCGATGGCGAGCGTGGGCGACGGCGAAATGAGATTGGCGCGTTCGGCGAGATCCATGGTGGAGGGCGGGTGGGCGTGAAAGGTTGGGGGTGGGACGCCGGCTTACTCGAGCGACCCGTAGGTCTCCTCGATGAGGGGCTTGAGGTTGTTCTTGTGGATGCCGACGATGGGCATCTCGCGCTGGGCGCTCTCGGCCGAGTCCGAGGCGTGGGCGGCATTGACCATGATGGTGTTGCCGAACTCCTTGCGGATGGTGCCGGCCGGGGCCTTGGAGGGATCGGTCGGCCCGAGGACGTCGCGGATCTTTCGGACGGCGTCCACGCCCTGATAAACGATGGCGATGATCTTCTGCGAGCCGGGAGCCGAGCGCTGCTCCGCGCTGACCTTGCTTGGGCGGTTGCCGGCCATGAATTCCACGATGCTCTCCCAGTTGTCGCGGCCCCAGATGGGTCCGAGGAGATCGCCGAGGGCCTTCTTCTGGTCGGCCTCGAGGGTCATGCCCAGCGCCTTCTCGACCACCGGCGAAGCGGTGTCGGCGGCGCGCTCGCGGAACTTGTCCTGCAGGAAGGCCAGCACCGGGCCGTAGAATTCCTCGGCCTCGGCCACGCTCATGTGGTGGACCTTGAAGCCGATGATGGACAGGCCCGTGCGGCTGAAGACGTCGATGACGCCGCCGGGGCGCCCGCTCGGGAAGCGGAAGTTGTCCGGCTTGATGAGGACGAGCGTCTTCTCGACGTTCCCCTCGGCGTGCTTGACCACGTTCTCGAGCAGACCGCCGTCGGAATCGGAATAGCGGGCCCAGAGCTTGAGGTGCTTCTCGACGTCGAGCGGGTTCGGGGCCGTCAGCACGGCCGGCTCGAAGTAGGTGGGCTGCCCGTCGGCGCCGGTGACGTAATCGCCGTAGGTGTCGCGGATCGTCTCGCCGCTGGTGCGCTCGTGGACGATGTGGCCGACCGCATCCATCACGCGCTGGACCGCATTCTCGCCCTTGAAGACGAGGAGCATGACGCGCTGGCGCTGGCCGTCGGCGGCCGGGGCGAAATTCTTCAGGATGTAATCGCGGATGAGCTCCTGGGTGGCGCGATGGCGCGCGTTGTCGGAGTTCGTGGCCGTCATGGCCGCGTAGGCCTCGGCCAGCTCCTGGCTGGGGGCGAACATGCGGGCGCGGACGAGGTCGAGGCCGGTGCGCTGGATGAGCCGCGAGATGATGCCGCCAGTGCGGGATTTGCGGATCGAATACGGCGTGACGAGAACGTAGGAGAGCTGGTCGGCGGACATGGTTTCAGGGGTAGCCGGAAACCGCGGCCGCCCCCGCGTGCGCGTCGGACTGACCCCGGCAGCCGGCCGTCAGGGGCGGTTGCGAAGGGAGGCGGAACTTACCCAGCGGCGCCGACTCGTCAAAGAAAAGCCAGTCTGCTCGGGCCGGCGGGCGGCGCGGCCGGGGAGGCGATCAGCGCGGCCGACAGAACCGGCTTGGCGGCCGCGGGACGGTGGGGTCGGCGTGCTGGATGATGCCGGTGCGGGAGGCGTGACATCGCGGGCGTGGTCCAGAGTCCGCTCAGGGGTCTCTCCTCGAGCCGATACGCGCGATTCGGGAGATCCGCCGCCCGCTGGCCGGCCCAGCGAGGCTACTCCGACCGCCGGCCGGCCGCGTAGCGCTTGCCGGGCAGCTGCCGGACGAGGCGTTTGAGCTCGAGGCTGAACAGCGTGGAGGTCACGGTCGCGGCCGGGAGGCGGGTGCGGCCGATGAGCTCGTCGATGCCGCATTCGTCAGCGGCCAGGGCGCCCAGCAGAGCCGACTCGGGCTCGGTCAGCGACCCCGCGGGCGCCGTCGCCGCAACGTCCGGGCCGGCACTGCGGGCGGACGGGCGGAAGAGATCGGAGAGTTCGTCGAGGATGTCGCCGCCATCCATGACCAGCTTGGCGCCCTGCTGGATGAGGCGGTTGGAGCCGATGGCGTTGGGCTTGTCGATCTGCCCTGGAATGGCAAAGACCGTGCGCCCCTGGTCGGCCGCGAAGGTGGCGCTGTGGAGCGCGCCGCTGCGCTCGCCGGCCTCGACCACCAGGACCCCGTGGCAGGCGCCGGAGATGAGCCGATTGCGCATCGGGAACGTCTGCCGGTCGGGCACCACGCTCATAGAGAATTCCGAAATGAGCGCGCCGCGGCCGTCGGCGATGCGCTGCGCGAGATCGAAGTTGTCCGGCGGGTAGATCTCGCTCAGCCCGCCGCCCATGACCGCGACCGTACGGCCCTTGGCGGCCAGCGCTCCGAGGTGGGCGTTCGTGTCGATGCCCCGGGCGAGGCCCGAATAGACCGTCAGGCCCGCGTAGGCGAGCTGGTAGCCGAACTTCTTGGCGCATTCCGCCGCATACATCGAGGCCTGGCGCGAGCCGACGATGCCGATCCCGTGGTGGTCGCGCTCGGTCAGTTCGCCCCAGACGTACAACGCCGTGGGCGGATCGTGGATCTCGCGCAGCAGCCGCGGATAATGCTCATCCTCGGCCGTCAGCACGTGCACCCCCGCCTCCTGGATCCGGGCCAGCTCCGCGCCGAGATCGACGTGATCCTCCCAGCGCGAGATCGTCCGGGCCAATTCCCGGCCCACGCCATCCACCCCCGCGAGCCGGTCCGCCGGCGTGCGCAGGATCTCCTCCGCCGAGCCCAGCGCGCGGCGCAACGCCCGAATCCGCACGGGGCCGAGCTTCGGCACCATGTTGAGGGCGATGCAGGCTTCGGTGTGGGTCATGGGAATTGCCAGAACGGAGAATCGTTAACTAATAAGCTAGCTAAATACTAAGTAAAGCATGGTTGATCGGTCGGTGTGGGCGGGCTAGATGGACGGATGAGAACCAGTCTGTACCTGCTGCTGTTCCTGACCTTTTTCGCGGCAGGATCCGGTGGGGCTTTCGATGGTCAGGCCCCGACGTCGGCGGTGAAGCGTCGACTACCTAAACCGGCCGGCATCGTCCTGCTTGCATTCGACAAGGACTCCCGGCCCGCGCGGCCCAGGTTCTTCTGGGACACGATGAAAGCTCGGGAGCTGGACCAGCGACTGACGGGCGCGCTGCTCCATCCCGGGCACGAGATCTTCCTCCAGAACCCATATCTTTTCATCGTCGCGAAAGACGGGACACCGCTGCGCGGCTTCATCGTGTCGTCGTGTTCCCCGAAATACTCGGAAGATGGCTACAAGGGCATCGGACTCCGCGAGTTTCGGGTGAGCGGGAGGCGGCTCGATTTCCGGCTCGGGGAGTTGCTGCACGGGCCGTTCGTCGCGGCGGAGACCCGCCGTTCCTACCTGCAGTATTTCCGGGCGCCCTGGCTCAAAGAACTTTTGGGCGTCGACGACCTCGGCTTTGGGTTCTGAGGAGGTTTGGCCTGCGGCATTGGTCGATGCGAGGACGAGGACGAGGACGAGGACGAGGACGAGAAGGACGCGGTGCGCGAACCAGTTCGACTCGCGTCCTCGTCCTATCCGCGATCAGGCGCCGTATGCGGGCCTCGTCCTCGTCGTCGTCGTCGTCCTCGTCCTCGCATCGACCAAAGCCGCAGGCCAATCCTCACCCGTGGATGATGAGTCCGATATTGTCCGGCAGCCGCGAGGCGACCTGGGCGACGACGTTGCCGCGCAGGAGCTTGGCCATGGCCTCGCGCTGGCTGGCGCCGAGGATGACGTAATCGGCGCCGCTCGTCGCGGCGAGGTCGATGATGGTGGTCGAGGGGTCGTCGCTGACGGCGTACACCGGCACGACGGAGAGGCCCTTCTCCTCGGCCAGGTTGAGCATGAACGACATGATGGCGTTGGCGTTCGGATCGTCCTGCCAGCGCGGCTTGCGGCCGGGGGCGGACTCGAGGCGGCCCATGATGGGCAGGGCGATCTCCTTGATGTACACCACGTAGAGCATGGCCTTGCGGAAGCCGGCCTCCTCGACCGCGAAGCGCAGTACCGGGGTCAGTCCGCGAGCGGCCACGAGGATACGGCCGCCTTCAACGGGCGGGCGGCGCATTTCGGCCACGGCCTCGGGCGAGACGGCGCGGGCGACCTCCTTCGGCACGGTCAGCGTCTCCAGCCCGGAGAGTCGATGCGAGTAGGCGCGCAGGCCGAAGCCCACACAGATCACGCAGAGCGCGAAGAAGAGCGCATCGGGCTTCGTCTTGGCCAGGGTCAGCCAGACCGCGGCCAGGAGCAGAAAGACCACGATCATGGCGCCGCGTTCCCAGCCCGCCATGTCGAGCTTCCGGTTGAAGCCGCAGGCGCCAAGGTTGACCACGATGGCGCCGACCACGCCGATGGCGTAGAGCCCCGCCAGAGCCTCGCCGTTCTTGGCGAAGAAGAGCACCCCGATGGGCAGCGCGACCGAGGCGACCAGCGGCCAGATCGGCACGCCGTGGCGGTTGAGTTTGGTGGTGGCGGGCGGCATTTCGCCGTCCTGGCCCATGAGGAAGAGCAGGCCGATGAGCGCGACCGCGGCCGTGTTGACCGCGCTGAGCAGGAGCAGGCCATAGATGATGCCGACGGCCGTGCCGAACGCGTGACCGAAGCCAGGGCCGATCGTCTGGGTGCCGAAATACTCCGCGAGGTACTTGAGCATGTCCTCGTTGCGCGTGGCCATCTCCGGGCCGAGCGCCTTCGGCAGCGCGTGCATGGCGAAGCCGAGCAGGGCGGTAGCGCCGACGACTTCGATGGCGACGACGAAGAGCGCCTTGTTGGCGGTCTTCGAGACATTCGGCTTGGCCTCGGTGGCGCCCGGGTTCAGGCGCATCACACCGGTCATGTTGGCGATCGCCTCCACGCCGCTGAGGGCGAGGATGACACCGACGAAGTGCACCCAGAGATGGCTGAAGCTCTCGTGCGGCCGCTCCACGTTGGCGGTGGTCCAGTGCGGCACGCTCAGGAGCAGGATGGCAACGACCGCCACGACGGCCGGCAGCGCCAGACCGACCGCGGCGCTGCCGCTGTGGCGCGGGCCGTAGAAATTCAGGAAGCCGATGAGCAGGATGACGGCCATGGCGACGACCGGCGCATAGGCCGCCGGCACGCCGAGGTAGATGACGCCGAAGTAGCCGCTCAAGCTGGCGGTCACGGTCAGGTCGGCCACCAGCAGCAACGCGCCCAGCGAGGCCAGCGCGCGGCTGCGCAGTCGCGCCGCCGAGTAGACGCCGCCGCCCTC
Organism: Verrucomicrobiota bacterium; assembly: GCA_018240025.1. Taxonomy (GTDB): domain Bacteria; phylum Verrucomicrobiota; class Verrucomicrobiia; order Chthoniobacterales; family SZAS-18; genus SZAS-18. The sequence goes on along the minus strand of JAFEGM010000040.1, from coordinate 25,390 downwards.
GGGGAAGAGGCGGCAGAGGATCGAATACATGTAGCCGACCACGCCGGTGAGCGCGCAGACGGCCAGGATGATCCAGAGCGACGAGAACTGGGCCGCCGCGAAGCCCATGCCGATGACGTACGCTTTGCTGGTGCCCCAGTCTCCGTAGAGCAGGGCGGCGGCGCGACGCCAGTCGACGTTGCGGGGTCGGGAGACGGGGGCGCCGTCTGCATCGAAGGCAGGAAGGGTGGAGGCCATAAGGGCGCGCCAACGCTGGGACTCAGCGGGTGCAGAACTCCGCCAGACCAGGAGCACGGTGGCGGAGCGGATCGATCATCAGGTCCCCAATCTCCGCGCAAAATAGGCATTCCGTCAAATTTTCAGCCCGGTTTCGGGTGCGGGTCCGCCCGCGATCGGCTCCCGCAGTTTTTGCCTCAAAGATCTCAAGGAACTCAAAGAATGATTCCTCTTTTTGAGTTCTCTGAGTTCCTTGAGGCCGGCATTTTTCAGCGCGTCTCAGCCGTGGATGATGAGCCCGATATTGTCCGGCAGCCCCGAGGCGACCTGCGCGACCACATTGCCGCGCAGAAGGTTGGTCATGGCCTCGCGCTGGCTGGCAGAGGGCGCGGTCGAGACCGTGCCTCAAAGAACTTAAGGAAGACGAAAGCCGCGGCGGACCTTTTTTGAGTTCCTTGAGTTCTTTCGAGGCCGAGTTTCCCAGCGCGTCAGCCGTGGATGATGAGCCCGATGTTGTCCGGCAGCTTCGAGGCGACCTGCGCGACCACATTGCCGCGCAGCAGCTTGGTCATGGCCTCGCGCTGGCTGGCGCCGAGCAGGACGTAGTCGACGCCAGTGGCGGCGGCGAGCTCGATGATGGTCGTGGCCGGATCGGTGCTGACCGCATAGACGGGGACGAGCGAGATGCCTTTTTCCTCGGCCAGATTGAGCATGAAGGACATGATCGCATTGGCCTGCGGATCGTCCTGCCATTTCGGTCGGCCGCTGCCCGCGCGGGGCACGCTGCCGAGCAGAGGGACGGAGAATTCCTTGATGTAGACGCAGTAGAGGACGGCCTTGCGCAGGATGGCTTCCTCGAGGGCGAAGCGCAGCACCGGGGTCAGGCCGCGCGCGGCTACGAGGAGTCGACCGCCCTCGACGGACGGACGCCGCATCGCTGCCACCGCCTCCGGGCTGACCGCTTGGGCGACCTCCTTCGGGACGGTCAGCGTGCGCAGCCCGGAGAGTCGGTGCGAATACGCCCGCAGGCCAAAGCCGGCGCCGATCAGGCAGATGGCGAAGAAAAGCGCGTCCGGCTTGGTCTTGGCCAGGGTGAGCGAGACGGCCGCGAGCACGAGGAACGCGAGGCCCATGGCCAGCCGTTCCCACGTCGCCATGGGGAGCTTTCGATTGAAGACACAGGCGCCGAGATTGACCGTGATCGCGCCGACCACGCCCATGGCGTACAAGTTGGCGAGCGCGTCGCCGTTGCTGGCGAAGTAGAGCACCACGACCGGCAGAATGACCGAGGCCACCAGCGGCCAGCGCGGCACGCCGTGGACGTTGAGCCGGGTCATCTGCGGGGGCATTTCGCCGTCGGCGCCCATGAGAAAGAGCAGGCCGATCATGGCCACGATGGCCGTGTTGACCGCGCTGAGCAGGAGCAGGCCGTAGACGATGCCGGTGAAGGTGCCGAAGACTTCGCCGAAGCCCGGCCCGATGGTGGCCGCGCCGAAATGCTCCGCCAGGTACTTGAGCATGTCCTCCTTGCGCTCAGTCATCTCGGCCGTCTTGGCGACCGGCAGCGAGAGCATGGCGAAGCCGAGCAGGGCGGTGGCGCCCACGACCTCGAGGGAGACGACGAAGAGGGCTTTGTTGGCGGTCTTGCTGATCTTCGGGTCGGCCGGCGTGGCGCCCGGATCGAGCTTCATCACGCCGGTCATGTTGGCGATCGCCTCCACCCCGCTGAGCGCGAGGATCACACCGACGAAGTGCACCCAGTTGACCGCGAAGTTGCCGTGCGGCCGCTCGATGTGCTCCAGCGTCCAATGCGGCACGCTGAGGAGGAGCGTGATGACCACGACCGCCACGGCGGGCAGCGCGAGGCCCACCGCCAGACTACCGCTGTGGCGCGGGCCGTACGCATTGAGCCCACCCAGGATGACGATGATCACCATGGCGGCGGGCGCGGCCCATTTCTGCGGCACGCCGAGGTAAATGACGCCGAAGTACGCGCTCAGGCTGGCCGTGACGATGAATCCGCCCAGCAGCAAGAGCGCGCCGAAGGTGGCGATCGACCGGCTCTGCAGGCGGCCGGCGGAATAGACGCCGCCGCCTTCCGGGAAGAGCCGGCAGACGATGGAATACATGTAGCCGACCAGCCCGGTCAGGGCGCAGACCGCGAGGATGATCCAGAGCGAGCCGAACTGGGCGGCCGCGAAGCCCATGCCGATGACGTAGGCCTTGCTCGTGCCCCAGTCGCCGTAGAGCAACGCGGCTGCGCGGCGCCAGTCGACGTTGCGGGGGCGGTCGATCGGGGTTCCGTCCGAGGAGACGACGGGGAGTGACTCCATGGTCAGTGAGTGATGGCCGCGGGGAACTCGGCGGCAGCGCCCGCCCAGCTGCGGGCGGCGGCACGTTCCATGGCGCGCTGGACGGCGCCATGGCGGAGGGCATCGACGCGGGTCAGACCCTGCAGGCGGACGCCGAGCGCATCCCACCAGCCGTCGGTATCGCCCCAGCGGCAGATGATGGCATCGCCCGTGCCGACGAGCGGGCGCAGGTCGGTGCAAAGCCCTTCCAAGCCCTGCTGGGCCGAGACGATCGGGATGACGCCGAAGCGTTGCGCCGTCTCCAGCGCCTCGAGCGAGGCGGGCGTCAGGCGCTCGGGCAGCAGCGTGGCATCGACCCCGGTCAGGACGTTGGGTCCGGGCGGCTGGTCGTCGCGCAGGAAGGCGATCTGGCCGGGATTGCGCCGGGCGGCGATCTCCAGGGCGGCATCCTCCGGCGTCCGGGCGCGGGCCACGACGAGGCGGAGATCGCGGCCGAGCAGACGGTCGAGGATCGGGCCGAGCGTGTGCGCGGTCAGGGCGCGATCGAGCAGGAGAATGGACCCCCGCGGCTCCGGCTTGAGCCCGAGCTTCTCCAGCAACGCAGTGCGGCAGATGGCCTTCCCGCTGGGCGAAGCGGCGCGGTACTTCTGCGTCAGCGTGGCGTCGGTGGCCGGGTTGCCCTCTTCGGTCGAGAGCGGCCAGGCGATGGCCCGCGTCTTGCCGGCCAACTCCGCCAGCAGCGGTCCGAGCTGGCCGCGGGACTCGGTCATGGTGCGGAAGGCCAGTCCGCCCGGGACGACAATGCGGTCGGCGTGCAGGAGGGCGGATTTGAGGAAATGCAGATGCCCGTGGAACTCCACCCCGCTGGGCGCGAAGTACTCGCCAGCCAGGTTCGTGAGCGCGAATTCCTCCGGCCCGAAGGAGCCCTCGCCGGTCTGGAAATCGAGCAGCTGGACGAACGAGAACGGCAGGTGCCAGGCGTGATTGTACACCGGCGCGAGACCCGGCTGCCAGCCGGCCAGAACCAGGGCGTCGGGCGTGGGCGTCAGGCGGCGGGCCAGCTCGATGACCGCCTGCGAGAACCAGATGCCCTCCGAGGCCGAACCCGGCGTGGGGGCGTGCTCCGGCTTGGCCACGTAGCAGGCCACCCGCTGCGCGGAGGACGCCTGGTGGATGGTGGTGAGGATGCTCTGCGCTCCGACCCGGAGGTGGAGGCGGACCCGGGTGGCTTTGGCGACCTTGGCCGCGCCGGCCTCGAAGGGCAGGATGATGGCGACCTCGTGGCCGGCTTTCTTCAAGGCCGCGGGCAGGCCTCCGAGGGCCGCCGGGGCGGTCGCAGCAAAAACGAATCTCATGGGTCGGGACGGTAACGCGGGAGTCGACTCCCGGGAAGGGAGGCAGGGTGGGTGAAAATCAGCGCGACCGAAACTCGAAATTCGAAACTCGGGCGGGTCGCGGTCGTCGGTTGCCTCGGACGCGGGGCTGCGTTTCTGCAGGGAATGCGCACGTTCCTCCTCCTCTCGTGGTTTGCTTTCGTCTGCGTCGCCTCGGCGCAGGATACCAGTCTCCCGCCGGCGCAGCTGCTGCGCAGCGCGCTGGATTACACCCGCACGGCCAAGGGCATGCGGATCAAGGCGACGGTCGACGGCGAGACGAAGCGCACGCTCGAGGCGCAGGTCGGGGGGCAGGACTTCGATCTGCAGATCGCGCCCGGCGCGAAACGGCTCCGCTCGGTCGGCTCGTCCAACTGGACCAGTTCGGATGGCGGCAAGACCTGGCAGCCCAGCGAGAAGCGCGACGCGGCCGAATTGAGCCTGCTGCTCGATCCGCTGGCTGCGCCCAAGGGCCAGCCGGAGGTCGAGAAGGCCGGCGAGGAGACCTCGTCCAACGGCAAGGAGCAGGAGCGGCTCGTGCTGCTCAAGGTCAAGGCAGGCAACGCCACGGCGGAGTATTGGATCGGCTGGAGCCAGACGAAGAAGCCGCTGGTGCGCCGCTTCAAGGGCCTGGCCCCGGGCTCGACCAGCGCCTGGTTGGATGCGCGCTACAGCTGGATCAATGCGACCCCGGCGGTCGAAAAGCCGGCGCAGTAGGCGGCGGGCGACGCGGCCCGCGTGCAGAATCGGCCGGGGCGCGTTAGCGTGTCGGCCCAGTCGTTCTTTCGTCGTATGAATTCCAAGGATCTTCAGGCGCTCGGCTATCCCGAGGGCGATGCCCTCCGTCTCGCGGGCGAGCACCTGCGACGTCTCTTCGCCCATGGCGCCACCCGGCCCGAGGTGGAGGAGGAATTGCAGCGCATTTTGGCCGATCCGCCGGCGTATTTCTCCGACGAGACGCGTGCGCCGCTGGCCCGGGCGCTCTACCGGCCGGCCTTCACGCCCCGGGCGACGCTCGCGCCCTGGCAGCAGTGGGGAACCGATCTCGACGCCGCCGCGGTGCAGCAGATGGCCAATGCCTGCGCCCTGCCCGTGGCGGCGGCCGGTGCGCTCATGCCCGATGCGCACGTCGGCTACGGACTGCCCATCGGCGGCGTGCTGGCCACGGAGAATGCGGTCGTGCCCTACGCCGTCGGCGTCGACATCGCCTGCCGCATGAAGCTCAGCGTCTACGACCGGAAGGGGAGCACGCTGGCCGGCATGCGCGACCGCTTCGCCAACATCCTGGAGAGCGAGACCCGCTTCGGCGTGGGCGCGACCTTCAAACAGCGCCGCGACCACGAGGTCATGGACGAGGATTGGGACGTCACGCCCGTGACCAGCCGGCTGCGCGACAAGGCTTGGAACCAGCTCGGCACGAGCGGCTCGGGCAATCACTTCGTCGAGTTCGGCACCTACACGGTGACGGACCCGAACTCCGGTCTCGAGCCGGGCGAATACCTGGCGTTGCTCAGCCACAGCGGCTCGCGGGGCGCTGGAGCGCAGGTCTGCGAGACCTACAGCCGTCGCGCCATGAGCCGGCGCAGCGAGCTGCCGAAGGAGTTGAAGCATCTCTCCTGGCTGACGCTCGAGGAAGCCGACGGGCAGGAATACTGGGCCGCCATGAACCTGATGGGCCGCTATGCCGCGGCCAATCACGCCATCATTCACAAGTACATCGCCCGAAAGGTGGGCGCGGAGGTCATCCTCGACATCGAGAACCATCACAACTTCGCCTGGAAGGAGACGCACCGGATCGGTGGGGTCGAGAAGGAGGTCATCGTGCACCGCAAGGGCGCCACGCCGGCCGGACCGGGGGTGCTCGGAGTCATTCCCGGCTCGATGGCCTCGCCCGGGTTTGTCGTGCGCGGCCGGGGCAACGACGCCTCGCTGCACAGCGCGTCGCATGGCGCGGGCCGGGTGATGAGCCGGACGAAAGCGCTGCAGAGTTTCACTTGGAGCGCGGTGAAGAAGCAGCTGGCTGCCGCGGGCGTGGAGTTGCTCAGCTCGGGGCTCGACGAAGTGCCGGGGGTCTATAAGGACATCCATTCCGTCATGGCCGCGCAGACCGATCTGGTCGAGGTGCTCGGCCGCTTCGATCCGAAGCTGGTGAAGATGTGCCCCGCCGGCGAGAAGGCCGAGGACTGAGAGCGCGGCCAGCGGCGCCGGGGAAGGCTCACGCGAAGGCAAGAAGAGGGCGAAGGCGCGAAGATCTTTTGGAGTGCGGCAGGAAGCGGGGAGCGTCGAGCGACCCGCGCCCTGCCGCTTTGGGGACGACGGTGCCGGCGCGAGCGACGCCGGGGAAGGCTCACGCGAAGGAGCGAAGAGGCGACGTTCCCGAAGACGGCCCTTACTCTGGTGTCAGCACCGGCCGCCAAGCCCGTTGGCTTCGCGAGAACCGACAGCGTCTCTCCACCGCGGAGGAAGGTTCATTCAGCCTTCCAGCTGAGAAAGGCGTGAGAGAAAGAGCTCCACATCCAGCAGCCAGGCGCAGGGGCCGTCGGCGGGGTCGGGCTGGGGGCAGGAGCGCAGGAGCTGGCCGAGCTTCGGATGAGGTTCCCACTCCGACAGTGGGCGAAGGTCGGGCAGAGTCTCGTAGCGCGGCGGCCGGGCCGTTTCGGCGGTCAGGAGGCCGGCAACCGTGCCGTCGCTCCCACGGACCAGCAGCAACGGGCCCACGGGCTGCGGGCGCGCGGCGAGATCGAGCGTGAACGGGACATCGATGATGGCGACCGGCGCATGATCCACCCCGGACCACGAGAGCGCCGCCACGCCCACCACGCCGCGCCGCGCCCCGGGTTGCGGGACGAAGCTCGGCGGGGTGGTGTCGAGATACTGCAGCACGTGCTCGCCATCGACCGCCAGCGTGCAGCCGTCGGCGAGGGTCTGAAAGTGCAGCAGGGAAGCAGGCATGGTCAGGCCGGCAGGTAGCCCGCGGCGGCCGGGAGGACGGCCAGCACCGATTCGCGGAGACGCTCACGGGTCAACTCGCTCTTCGGGATATAGTCGGCCGCCCCGCGGGTCTGCATGAGGCTCTTGTCCACCCCGCGGCCGCGCGAGGAGATGGCGATGATCGGCACCTCCGGCAGGCGCTCCTTCAGGCGGGCGCAGAAGCGGTAGCCGTCGCTCTCGTGGTCGTCGTCGAACACGATGTCGAGCGTGACGAGCTGCGGCTGATCGCGCTCGAGAACCTCGAGGGCGTCGGCCACGCTGGCGGCCTCGATCACGCGCACGGACGGGCCTTCGAGCATTTCGGCGATGCGGGCGCGCTGGCTGGCGTGGTCATCGATGGTCAGGACGACGAGTTGGTTCTGCTTGGGCATGATGGGATCTGAGTTGGAGTGGTTGGAGTTGAGGAGGTGGAAGGGAGCGAAAGCGTTTCAGGCGGCGGCGAGCGTGGGGATGAGAGGCTGCGAGGTGCCGCGGAGGCAGGCGGGCACCACGGCCTCCCGCTGGCGGAGTCCGCGGGCGGCCCGCGCGGCCTCGCGCAGGAGGGCGGCGGTCTCGCGATGCCCGTGCATGGCGGCGAGTTCGGACGGCTGGCAGCCGGAGGGGCCGCGCAGCAGGGGATCGGCTCCGGCCTCGAGGAGGATCTGGACGATCGCCGGCCGGCCCGCCAGAGCGGCGAAGTGGAGCGGCGCGTAGCCGCAGCTGGTGGCGGCATTCGGATCGGCCCCTTCCGCCAGCCAATGGCGGAGGGCGAGCGCATTCCCCAGCACGCACGCCTCGATCAACCGGAGGGTGCGACGAGTGGTGCCGAAGGGCTCAGTGGGATCTGGACGGACGCTTGTCGTCGTGGACATGCCGACCAGAAAAGCAGGTCAACATAGACGAAGCAACAAGATATTTGTAGAAATAGAAGAAAGATTATGTCGCCTTGTTTTGGCTTTGCAGCATTTCTCGCGCGAGCGCCAGAGAGGTGGCGTTGGCCCCGCCCAGCATGCGGGCGAGCTCCTGCTCGCGCGCTTTCCCTTCGAGACTGCGCAGACGGGAGACGGTGCGGTCGCCGACGAATTCCTTCTCGACCGCGAAGTGCGCCGCAGCCTGGGCGGCAACCTGCGGCAGATGCGTGATGCAGAGCACCTGCCGGCCGCGCCCGAGCGATTGCATGCGGGCACCGACGCGGCTGGCGATCTCGCCGCCGACGTTGGCATCGATCTCGTCGAAGACGAGCAGCGGGACCGCGTCGTGGTCGGCCAGGGCGCTCTTCACGGCCAGCATGACGCGCGAGATCTCGCCGCTGCTGGCAATGCTGCGCAGCGGTTTGGCCGGCTCGCCCGGATTGGGCGCGAAAAGGAACTCCACGTGTTCGAAGCCGCGGGCCTGAGGAGCGAAGACGAGTTCGACGCTTTCCAGCCCGTGCTGTCCCGGCGTTTCGAGGGGCAGCAAACGGATGTCGAACTCCGACTTCTTGAAACCGAGATCGCGCAGCTGGCCCGCGACCGCGGCCGAGAGCTCGGGTGCGGCCTTCTGCCGCAACGCGCTGAGCGCCTGCCCGCGACGGCGCAGTTCCGTCTCGCAGGTGCGCTGCTCTTTTTCGAGGCGCTCCAGCTCGGCGCCGCGGTGCTCGAGCTTGTGCAGGCGCGCTTCCGCCTCGGACGCGAAATCGAGCGCGGCCTCGAGGGTGCCGCCGTACTTGCGCTTCAGGCTCTGCAGGAGGGTGTGCCGCTCCTCCAGCGCGGCCAGCTGCTCGGGGTCGAGATCGAGCCTCTCGGCGTAATGCCCAAGATTGCGCGCGAGGTCCTCGAGCTCGACGACAGCCGATTCATGGCTGCTCTGGAAGGCGGCCGTGCCGGTCGGGTCGAGCCGGGCCAGTTCGCGGAGCTGTCGGCTGGTTTCGCCCAATCGCGCGAGGATGGAGGGCTCGCTCTCCGTCAACTCCGCCGCCACGCCGGAGGCGAGTTCGATGAGCCGGCGGGCGTTCGCCGCCACCGTATAGCGCGCCGCCACCTCGGCGTCTTCGCCGGGCTGGGGATCGGCCTGGCGGATTTCTCCGACCTGATGCCGCAGCAGATCGAGCTCGCGCTCCATCGAGCCGCCGCTGAGCGCCTCGCTCTCGGCCCTCAGCGCCTGCAGCTTTTGCCACTCGGATTCATAGGCGCTGCGGGCGCCGCCAGCGCGGGCAAAGGCGTCGAGCAGTGCGAGCTGTTTGTCGGGCAGGAGGAGCGATTGATGATCGTGCGGCCCATGGAGATCGACCAGGCCGCCGGCGATCGTCTTCAGCGCAACGAGCGTGGCCGGCGAGCCGTTGACGAACTGCTTGTTCGTTCCGCTGGCCGTGAAGCTGCGCCGGATGAGCAACTGCCCTTCCTCGCAGGGTTCGAGCCCCAGCTCTTCCAGCTGTCGGTCGCAGTCCTGCACCCCGCGGGGGCTGAGTTGGAAGACGCCTTCCACGGTGCACGACTCGGCGCCGGTGCGGATGAGGGTCTTGTCCGCGCGTTCTCCGAGCAGGAGCTTGAGCGCGCCCAGAATGACGGATTTGCCCGCGCCCGTTTCGCCGGTGACGGCGACGAATCCGGGCGTGAGCTCCCAGGTGAGGTCGTCGACCAAGGCGAGGTTCTTGATGCGCAGCGAGGCCAGCCGCGCGGCGCTGGACGGCGCGCGGGAGGAGTCCGTTTTCGCCTTGCCGGCGGCTTCTGCAGGGGAGGGCATCGCGCTTCGCTCGATTCAGATTTCGGATTTCGGATCGGGGTGAGACGGGTATCGTGCGCGTGGCAGCGCAGCTCGGCAAAATCTGAAATTCGAAAATCGCGTGGACATCACTTTCCTCGGCACAGGCACTTCGCTGGGGATCCCCGTCATCGGCTGCCAATGCGAGGTCTGCACGTCCACCGATCCTCGCGATCAACGTTCGCGCGCCTCGCTCTACGTGCGTTCCGGTGGGTTCGCGTTTGTGGTCGATACCGGCCCGGATTTTCGCGCCCAATGTCTGCGCGAGCGCATCCGGCAGGTCGATGCGGTGGTCTACACGCATCCCCACACCGACCACATCATGGGCTTCGACGACCTGCGGCCGTTCTGCTTCGTCAGTCCGACGGGCACATTGCCGATCTACGCCCCGCCCGAGACGATGCGGGCCTTCGAGCGGGTCTTCAAATTCGCCTTCGACGGGCTGCACCGGTATCCGGGCTACCTCATTCCCGAGCCGCATCTCGTCGAGGCGCCCTTCGAACTCGGCGGGCTGACGCTGACGCCGCTGCCGGTGCCGCATGGGAAGATGACGGTGACTGGCTATCTCTTCGAGGAGGCGGGTCGGCCGCTCTTCGCGTACCTGCCGGATTGCAACGGCGTCCCCGAGCCGGTGCGGGAGCGCATTCGGGGGGTGGACACGCTGGCCATCGACGCCCTCCGACGCACTCCGCACCCGACGCATCTGAGCGTGGCCGAGGCGCTGGACGTGGCGCGGGACGTCGGACCGCGCTCGACGCTCCTGACGCATCTCTCGCACGATCTGGGTCACGCCGAGACCGAAGCCGGGCTGCCCGCGGGAGTCGCGGTTGCGTTCGACGGACTCCGCCTGTCCTTTTGAGGACATGCTGTTTCGCCTTTTGGCTCTTCTCCTCCTCGGAGCCGGCCTGCTGCCTGCCCAAGTCCTGCGTCTGCCGGGGCAGCCGGGAGGGGCGAACGACCCCGCCGCGCTGGCCATCGTCGTCTACAACTCGGCCGATCCGCTGGGCAAGCCGCTGGCCGAGTACTACGCGCAGAAGCGCCGCATTCCGGCCGATCGCATCGTGGCCATCCGCTGCGCGCTGACGGAGGAGATCAATCGCGACGAGTACGATCGCGACATCGCCGAGCCGCTGCGCAAGGCCTTCGACGACAACCGCTGGTGGGAGCGCACGCGCGATCGCCCGGGGATGAATCCGTCCTCCACGGTGACGGGCTCGCGCATCCGCTACATCGTGCTGACGCGCGGCATTCCGCTGAAGATCGCCCAGCGGACGATCCCCTACGAGGGCGATTCCTCCTCTCAGCCTTCCCCGGTGCGGGAGGTGAATGGCGCGGCGGTCGATTCCGAACTGGCCGTGCTGGCTGGCTTCACGCGCAACATCTCGGGGTTTGTGGTGAATCCGTATTTCCGCGCCTTCTCGCGGGTGCACGAGAACGGTATCCCGTGGTGCCTGATCGTGGGGCGCATCGATGGCCCGAGCGATGCGATCTGCCGGCGAATGATCGACGACGCCGTGGCGGTGGAGGAACGCGGACTCTGGGGTCGGGCCTATCTGGATGCCCGCGGGCTCGGTCCCGAGGACAAGGGCCTGCTGCAGGGCGACGAATGGCTGCGCAAGGCGGCGAAGGACTGCGACCTGCCGGTGGTCTGGGACGAGCGTCCGGATCTGTTTGAAGTGGGGTATCCGATGAAGGAGGCAGCACTGTACCTCGGCTGGTACGCAGGCGGGGTCGCGGGGCCGTTCGTTCGCCCTGGCTGGAAATTCCAGCGCGGCGCGGTGGCCATCCACATCCACTCCTACAGCGCCGCCTCGATCCGGGGAGAGAATGCGTTCTGGGTTGGCCCGCTTCTGGCGGCGGGCGCAGCAGTCTCGTGCGGCAATGTGTACGAGCCGTTCCTGAGCTTCACGGTGCATTTCGACCAGCTCATGCCGCGTCTGCGCGCAGGCTTCACGGTGGGCGAGGCGGTCTACATGTCGATGCCGGTGCTCTCCTGGATGAACACGCTGGTGGGCGATCCGCTCTATCGGCCCTTCAAGGTCGCCCAGGAGCTGGCCACGCGGGCCGATCTGAACCTGCTCGAGCCGGAGAAGGACTTCGTCGGGGGGGACGCGCGCGAGTCGGAGCTTCGGGTCTTTTCCACGCTGGCCCATCAGCGGCGCTCGAAGGCAACGAACTACATCGACTCCGAAATGGCCAAGGCCGCCCGCCGTTTCAGGAGCGGCCGGATCTACGAAGGGCTGGCGGCCTGGCAGGTGCAGCGGGGGGACGTGGCGGCCGGGTTGAAGACCTACGAGCTCGCCCGGGAGGCATATAGCGAGGTGGACGACGACCAACGGGTCACGCTCTCCATGATTCACGCCATGCGGGGCCCCGAGCGCAGGGCCCAGGGGCTGGCGCTGGCCCGGGCGTCCATCGGTAAGTGGATCGGCACGCCGGTGGTCGATGCGTTTCGGGCGTTCGAGCGTTATCTCGATCCGCCGCCGCCCACGCCCACGCCGGTGCCGGCGGCCTCGCCTGGAAAGAAGTAGGGATTCCTCCAAGGCCAACTCCGGGCCGGGGCGCGAATTTCCCCCGCATCTTTCATTGCTCAGGGGCGATTTCGCCCCAATTTCCGCCCCACCTTTTCCAAATGCCGGACCGTCTCTTTCCCTTCCCTGTTGACCCGGAACTCGTCCCGGGGGCGAAGAATGCCATCCACGTCTGCCTGCGTCTGCAGCCGAACGAGCGGATGACCATCATCACCGATGAGGCTTCTAGGGAGATCGCGGCCGCGCTGCAGCAGGAAATCGAGGCGGTCGGGGCCGAATACAGCGTCTTCGTGCTGGAGCGGCATGCCCAGCGACCGCTGAAGGACATGCCGGCTGATATTCTGGCCGATCTGGCCACCTCGCAGGTCAGCGTGTTCTGCGCCCAGACCCAGACGGGTGAGCTCGGCTCGCGCATTCAGATGACCAAGGTGGTGAACGAGAAGAAGCTGCGCCACGGCCACATGGTGAACATCAGCCGGCAGATCATGGTGCAGGGCATGCGGGCCGATTTCCACGCGGTCGACGCGCTTTCGCAGCGCCTGGTCGAAAAGGCGCGTCAGGCCGAGCGGATCACCTGCAAGACGCCCCACGGGACCGAGTTCGTGGGAGAGTTCTCGCCCTACCTGCGCTGGATCAAGACCAGCGGCATCATCACGACCGACAAGTGGGGCAATCTCCCCGGCGGCGAGATCTTCACCTCTCCGTTCAACACCAATGGGATCTTCATCGTGGACGGCGTGGTGGGCGATTATCTCTGTCAGAAGTATGGAGATCTGAAAACTACGCCGCTTCGCTTAGAGGTGAAGAACAACCGCATCGTCGACATGCAGTGCGAGAACGACGAACTGCTGCGGGAATTCCGCGACTACACCAGCACGGACGAGAATTCGAACCGGGTGGGGGAGTTCGCCATCGGCACGAATACGGCCTGCCCTGGGGTCATTGGCCAGATCTTGCAGGACGAGAAGATCCCGGGGATCCACATCGCCTTCGGGCATCCCTACAGCGAGCACACGGGTCAGCCGTGGATCTCGAAGACGCACATCGACTGCGTCGGACGCGATTTCGACATCTGGTTCGACAAGGAGCAGGTGATGGCGGGCGGGAAGTTCCTGATCTGAGGTCGGGCAGCTTACCTGCGCGGTTGTGCAGCGGCTTGATCCGGCGTTGGAAGCGTTTCGGCGCCGACGCACTTGGCGTACTGCAGAGCAGTTCCCATCGAGGAGATGGACCAGCGCACGGTCAGTGGGCCGGCGTCGTGGGCTTGGTCGAATTTCATGAAATGGCTGGCGAGCCGTATGTCGCCCACGATTTCCGCGCCGGGTGCCAAGGTGCGTTCGCTCAGGTCAAGATGATGTCGGCAGACATAGGTACGGGTCAACGGAGCGGCGCGGCTGAGGTTCCACCAGCGGGGCTGTGGTGTGACGTCCAGTTCGTGGAAGAGGAGCTGCATCCACGGCAAGTCCGAGGGGAGGTAGGTGAGGAGCGCGCGAGAAACGTTGCGCAGAGTCAGTCGCAGGACCGGCTGCCCGCTGGCGCCTTGGACCAGACGGCCGGTCAGTTCGGTCTTGAATTCCTCTGCCGCCTCGAAGTCAGCAGCGGATGACGCCAGAAGGAGCGCGGTGAGGATCGCCCGCATGGGGAAGTTTACCACGGGACCGGTTTCCTAGGTTCGGGAAAGTTCGCCTGGACCCAGGCCATCGCCTTCTCGGCCAGCCGGCCGAAGGCTTGGACGCAAAGCTCGAGGTGCTCGCGTTTGGTGTCTTCGATCTTGTTGTGGCTGATGCCGTGCAGGCTCTGCACGAACATCATGACGGTCGGAATGCCCGAGCGGGCGACTTCCGCGGCATCGTGGAGGGGCCCGGAGGGGAGGCGCATCCCGCGGCCGGCGACTTCGGCAATGGCCTCGTCGCACATCTGGCGGAGTTCCTCATGGAAGAGGATCGGCTCGATGTTCCAGATGCGTTCCCATGCGACGCTGACGTTGGCCTCGGCGGCGAAGCGCTCGCTGGCTTCCCGCGCTTCCCGATACATGGCGGCGAGGGCGCCGGCATCGAGCGCGCGCTGGTCGAGGGTGAGTCGGCATTCCTCCACCACGCTGGTGACGATCCCTGGTTTCGTCGTGCAGGAGCCGATGGTGCACACGCCGCCGTGACGCTCGGCGATGGCGTAGATCTCGGGGCTCATCCGCGCCGCGGCCAGGAAAGCGTCGCGCCGACGGTTCATCGGAGTGGAGCCGGAATGAGCCGCCTGGCCGCGGAAGGTGATGGCGTGACGCTCGACGCCGAAGGTGCCGAGCACCGTGCCGAGCGGCAGATCGAGGTCGAGCAGGACGGGACCTTGCTCGATGTGGAGTTCGAGGTAAGCGGCGGCGTCGATCCGCTCGCGTCCGCAGCGGAGGGCGGATTCGAAGTCGATTCCATGCGCGGCCACCGCCTCGGGCAGCGGAATGCCGTCCTTGTCGCGGAGTTTGCGGGCTTCCTCGAGGTTCAGCGTCCCTGCGCAGGCGGAGGACCCCCACAGGCTCTTGCCGAAGCGGGCGCCTTCCTCGTCGGCCCAGTCGACCAAGCGCAGCGTGACCGGGGGAAGACCGTCGTAACGCTCCGCCATGGTGCGGAGGATCTCCAGCCCGGCTAGGACGTTCAGACAGCCGTCGAGCCAGCCGCCGTTGGGTACCGAGTCGAGGTGTCCGCCGATCCAGAGTTCCTTTTGCGTTCCGCCCCGCAGGGTGACCCAGAGATTGCCGGCTTCGTCTTGATGAGCGGTGACAGGCAGGCCTTCCAGTTTCTGCCGAAGCCAGGCGCGAGCCTTCGCCCAAGTCGGTGTGAAGGCGACGCGCTGGGCGCCGTTTTCGTCGCCGGTGAGAGCGCGGAGTTCCTCGAGATCGGCCAGCGTGCGGGCAGGAGTCATGCGGGAGCTTGGCCAGAATCGCGTGCGCACTCAAGCAGTCTCGCCCGTGGTGGTAGCCGTCGGCGGGGCGGTGGAGGCGTGGCGGGCCAGCCAGACGGTCAGGAGGGAAAGGTCGGCCGGGGTGATTCCCGGAATGCGGGCGGCCTGCTGCAGATCGAGGGGTGCGATCCGGACGAGCTTCTGTCGTGCTTCAGTGCGGAGCCCGGGCACGTTTGCGTAGTCGAAGGTGGAGGGGATGGGTGTTCCCTCCTGGCGTCGGGCTCGGGCGATTTCGACTTCTGAGCGCTGGATGTACCCGGCATAGCGCAGGTCGGTGGTGACGAGATCCCAGAGCTCGGCGGGGAATTTCGCGTGGATGGCCTGTGGGAGGTCGGTCCAGTTTTTGTCAGGGCGTTTGAGCCAACGCTCCAGCCGGGTCGCTTCGTGGGTGACGCGACCGACGTAGTCGCGGAGATCGGTGAGCGCGGTTCGTTTGGCGGAGAAGTGAGACCATTGCTGGCCTCCCACCAGGCCGTGGAGATGTCCGATCTCCGTGAGGCGGAGGTCCGCGTTGTCGTGGCGTAGTACCAAGCGGTGCTCGGCCCGACTGGTGAACATGCGATAGGGCTCGTCGACGCCTCGGGTGACCAGGTCATCGATCAGGACGCCGAGGTAGGAGGTGGTGCGGTCCAGCAGGAGAGGGGGCTTGGCGGCAATTGCCAGGGCGGCGTTCGCGCCGGCGATCAAGCCCTGGCCGGCGGCTTCCTCGTAGCCGGAGGTGCCGTTGATCTGGCCGGCGAAGTACAATCCGCGAACCCGTTTGGTTTCCAACGTCGGCTGAAGCTGGGTGGGCGGGCAGTAGTCGTACTCGACCGCGTAACCGGGGCGGATGATTTCCGCGCGCTCAAGCCCAGGGATGGTGCGGAGGAAGGCGAACTGGACGTCGTAGGGAAGGGAGGTGGAGACCCCGTTGACGTAGTATTCGCTGGTGTGGCGCCCTTCCGGTTCCAGGAAGAGTTGATGGCTCTCCTTCTCCGCGAATTTGACGATCTTGTCCTCGATGGACGGGCAGTAGCGGGGGCCCAGCCCTTCGATTCGCCCGGTGTACATGGGCGAACGATGGAGGTTCTGGCGGATAATCTCGTGGGTCTCGGGGGTCGTGGCCGTGATGTGGCAGGCCAATTGTTCCACGTGGAACAATCCGTCCGCCCAATGGTTCAGGGTAAACAACTCGTCCCTGCCGACGGACTCCAGCTCCCAACGCCGAAAACTGAAGGGACTCGGCGGCTCGTCTCCAGGCTGCGGCTGCAGGCGCGAGAAATCGATCAAGCGGCCATTCAGGCGGCAGGGTGTGCCGGTCTTGAAACGACCGACCTCGAAACCCAGCTCGCGCAGAGAGTCGCTCAAGCTGGACGCGGCATCTCCCATGCGCCCACCCGTGGTGTTCGATTGCCCGACATGCAGCAGTCCACGAAGGAAGGTTCCGGTGGTGATGACCACGGATCTGGCCTCGATCCGCACGCCCAGATTCGTCTCGATCCCGCGGACCGCGTCATTCTCGACCAGAAGACGCGCGACATTTGCCTGGTGGAGGTCGAGCCCGGACATTCGCTCGCAGATCGCCTTGAGCCGAAATTGATAGGCCTTCTTGTCGCACTGCGCCCGGGGCGACCGGACGCTGGGGCCCTTCGAGGCGTTCAGCATCCGGAACTGGATCCCGGTGGCATCGGTGTTCAGACCCATCGCCCCACCCAGAGCATCGATCTCCCGGACCATCTGCCCCTTGGCCTGGCCACCGATCGCGGGATTGCACGACATCTGCCCGATGGTGTCCAGGCTCTGCGAGAGGAGCAGCACTTCCGCACCGATCCGTGCCGCGGCCAACGCGGCCTCGACGCCGGCGTGTCCACCGCCGATCACCAGCACGTCATACGTCTTCGGATACAGAAACATGGCGCATCATCCTACCGCAGCGTGGCACATTATCGCTTCGAGAAATTTCGCTGTTTGCAGAAGCGGACCACCCCGGACACACTGAATCCATGACGTTCTGGCCTGCTGTGTTTCTCCTCGCCTTTGGCATTCTGACCCGCCTGGCCCCCCTGGCTGGCGCGACCTTCTGGCCGACTCATTTTGCCGCACTGACGGCCCTCGCTCTCTGTGGCGGCGTTCTGCTCCCGCGCACCCTGAGCTACCTGCTTCCCATCATCGCACTCTTCGTCACCGACCTGCTCCTGAACGCTCATTACCAGTTTCCGTTCGTTGCGGCAGAAATGCTGCCCCGCTACGTGGTCCTCCTGGGTACAGCCTATCTCGGTGCGCGTCTGACTCGCGGCGGCCTGCGGCTCTCTCCGCTGCTGGGCGGTGCGCTTGCTGCCTCCACGGTCTTCTATCTGGTCACGAACACCGCCTCTTGGCTCGCGGAACCCGCCTACGTCAAGTCCTTCGCCGGCTGGCTGCAGGCGCTGACCACTGGCCTGCCCGGCTTCCCGCCGACGTGGACCTTCTACCGCAATTCCGTGATCGCTGACTTGGGCTTCACGGCACTGTTCTACGCCAGCCTCCGGCTCGGCCAGCGGAATCCGGCTTCCGCAGCTGAGGCGCTCCCGGCCCGCAGCTGATTTCACCCCGGCCCCAGCCGGTCCGCAGATCTCTCGTCCCCCGAACCATGTCGAAAAAGGTCAACAAAGAGGCAGAGCTGAAAATGCTCTACGACATGCTGGTCATCCGTCGCTTCGAGGAGAAGGCCCAGCAGCAATACCAAATGCAGAAGATCGGTGGCTTCCTCCACCTGTACATCGGGCAGGAAGCCGTGGCCGTCGGCTCGGTCGCCGCCACGCGACCGGACGACTACATGATCACGGCCTACCGAGATCACGGTCATGCACTGGCCCGAGGCATGGGCATGAACGAGGCGATGGCGGAGATCTTCGGTAAAGCGACCGGCTGCTCGAAAGGACTGGGCGGCTCGATGCACTACTTCGACAAGGCCCGTAACATGATGGGCGGCCACGCCATCGTGGGCGGGCATGTCCCCCTCGGGGCCGGCTTCGCCTTCGCTGCCCGCTATCGCGGCGAGGACCGCATCTCGCTCTGCTACATGGGCGACGGGGCCATCAACATCGGCGCCTTCCACGAGGCGCTGAACATGGCCGCCCTTTGGCGCCTGCCCGCCATCTTCATCTGCGAGAACAATCAGTTCGCGATGGGCACGGCGGCTACCCGGTCGAACCACCTCAAGGAAATCGCCGACCGCGGGGCGGGTTACAACATGAAGTCGGTCGTCATCGACGGCATGGATGTCCGCGAAGTCCGGGACAAAATCGCCGAGATCGCCACCGCCATCCGCAAGGAACCGGAGCCGTATTGGGTGGAGTGCCGGACCTATCGGTACCGCGGTCACTCCATGTCCGACCCGGGCACCTACCGCACCAAGGAGGAGCTCGAGAAGCACAAAAAGGACGATCCGATCACCAACTTTTCCTCCGTCCTCATCAAGGAAGGGCTCCTGACCGACGAGGAGTTCAAGAAGATGGACGCGGAGATCAAGGCGTTGGCCAGCGAGAGCGTGAAGTTTGCCGAGTCCAGCCCCGACCCGGATGTGGCCAAGCTCCACGACTACACCTTCGTGGAGAACGATCCGAACTATCAGCCCATCGCGACCACGCCGGACGTGCGTGGTCAGAACCCTTTCAGCTGCACCTTTTCCGTCTGAGGGACCCGACCATGGAAATGCGCGAAATCACCTACCGCCAGGCGCTTAACGAGGCTCTCGCTGAAGAGCTGGAGCGCGACCAGAACGTCTTCCTCATGGGCGAGGAAGTCGCCCAATACAACGGGGCGTACAAGATCAGCCAGGGCCTCCTCGAACGCTTCGGACCCAAACGCATCATCGATGCTCCCATCGCCGAAGCCGGCTTCGCGGGCATCGGGATCGGCGCCGCCATGGTGGGCCTCCGCCCGATCATCGAGTTCATGTCCTTCAGCTTCTCGCTGGTGGCCTTCGACCAAGTGGCGAACAACGCTCCCAACATGCTGACCATGTCGGGCGGCCAGTTCCACTGTCCCATCGTCTTCCGCGGCATCAACGGTCCGGCGCACCAACTCGGCGCCACGCACATGCATGCGACGGAGAATCTCTATTCGAACTTTGCCGGTCTGAAAGTCGTCGTCCCGTCCACCCCGCGCGATGCCAAGGGGCTCCTCAAGGCCGCTGTCCGGGACGATAATCCGGTGCTCGTGATGGAGGTCGAGCTTCTGTACGGATCGAAAGGTCTCGTCGAGCCTCCCATGCCCGAGTTCGATCTCGTTCTACCGTTGGGCAAAGCAAGCGTGCCGCGGGAAGGTAACGACCTCACCATCCTTTCCTACGGACGGACCGTCGCCTATGCCCACAAAGCGGCCGAGGCCTTGGAGAAGGAGCATGGCATCCACGCCGAAGTGGTCGATCTCCGCTCCATCAAGCCCCTCGATACAGAGACGATCTTCGCCTCGGTGGCCAAAACCCATCGTGTCGTGGTGGCCGAACAATGCCGGCCGTTCTGTGGCATCGCCTCCGAACTCACCTTCCAGATTCAGGAGCACATCTTCGACGAACTCGATGCGCCGGTCGCTCGCGTCAGTATGGAGGAAATTCCAGTGCCGTACAGCGAAGTACTGGAGCACGCCATGCTGCCCAGCCCCGAGAAAATCATCGCCGCCGGACGCAAAGTCTGCGGAGTTTAGTTCGCCGCTCCTCTCACCCTGACTTCCCGCAACCCGCATTCTCTTTTCGCGATGGCCGATATTACCATGCCCAAGCTCTCGGACACCATGACCGAGGGTACGCTCGTCAAATGGAAGAAGAAGGTCGGCGACGCCGTGCAAAGCGGCGAAGTCCTGGCTGAGGTCGAAACGGACAAGGCCACCATGGAAATGGAGTCTTTCGAAGACGGCATTCTGACGGAGATCTTCATCCAGGAAGGGGAGAAGGTGGCCATCGGCCAGGTCATCGCTCGGGTCGGTGACGGCTCTGGCGCCCCGGCGAAGGCGGCTCCCGCCAAGTCGGCTCCCGCCGCCGAAGCAGCGGCCCCCGCTGCTCCAGCGCCTGCCGCGCCCTCAGCGCCGGCGGGTGGTCGGGTGCACGCGTCGCCGCTGGCCAAAAAGGTAGCCAAGGCCCGCGGCATCGATCTCTCCACCGTCACCGGATCCGGTCCTGGCGGACGCATCGTGCAGAAAGACGTTCTCGCCGCCAACCCGGGAACCGCCGCTCCTGCGGCCGCCCCAGCCCCGGCCGCGCCCAAGGCGGCCCCTGCTCCGCTTACGGCTCCGGTGGCGGCACCGACTCCGAAGGCCACTCCGGCGGCAGCTCCGGCCCAGGGCGATCGTCGCGTGCCCCTCAGCGGCATGCGCCGGGCCATCGCAGAGCGCCTGCTGGCAAGTAAAACGCAGATTCCGCACTTCTATCTGCACATCGAGGTCGATGCCGCTCCGCTCATGCGCTTGCGCGCGGAGATGAATCGGGCCCTCGAGAGCGAAGGTACGAAGTTCTCGGTCAACGATCTCATCCTCAAGGCCACGATCGCGGCCATTGCCCGACACCCGAAGGTGAACGCCTCCTTCGATGGCGATGCCGTCATCGAGTATGAGAAGATCAATCTCTCGGTCGCGGTCGCGGTCGAAGAGGGGCTCGTCACCCCGGTCATCCGCGATGCCCGGCATCGTTCGCTGACCGACATCAGCGCCACGGTCAAGGACCTCGCCACCCGGGCGCGCAGCAAGAAGCTGAAGCCCGAGGAATACCAGGGCGGCACCTTCACCGTCTCGAATCTGGGCGGCTACGGCATCGACCAGTTCGATGCCATCATCAACCCGCCCCAAAGCGTCATTCTCTCGGTCGGTCGTGTGATGAAGAAGCCGGTGGTCAACGAGCGCGACGAGATCGTGGTCGGCGAACGACTCAACCTGGGCGTCAGCTGCGATCACCGGGTGGTCGACGGTGCCATCGGCGCGGAGTTCCTGGCCACGCTCAAGCGCCTCCTCGAGAACCCGGCGGCGATGCTGGCCTGACCCACCCGCACCGCGGGCTTCGACCCATTCGCCTACCGTGGCGCGGGGAGCAGGAATGCCTTCCCGGCCGCCTCGTCGACCGCCAGCGCCTTCCACCGCCCCGCCGGCCAGGTCGGCAAGCGGACCTCGAATCCCGCCCGGGCGAGCGCTGGGGCTCCCTTCGCCTTGGCCACGTCGGGTCGATAGTTCCCGACCCGCGCTGCCGACCATGGATGCCAGTGTCCGTTCGCCTCGGTGAAGATGACCACGTAGGTCGCCGGCCGCCGCGTGTCCGGATTCATCGCCCAACCCACCAGCGCCCCGCCGCCAACTCCCGGCACGCCGTCCAGCGCGCCAGCGGGAGCTTCGCTCGCCTGCGTGCTCAGGAGATCGAGCGTGGTGGCATCGACCAAGGGAGGCAGCCATCCCTCTGCAGAGAAGAAGCGGATTCGCCGCGTGGTCGGCTCCCGATCTGGATGCAGCCGCGTCAGCAGAGGGTTCTCCGGGATGGCCGCAGCCAGTCGCATCGTCACGCGATCCTGCTCCAGCGCCAGACGGCGGTTATTCAAAGAATACCAGCCGGAAGGCCACGCCAGCAACAGCAGGCCGCACAGTCCGCCGAGCCACGGGCGGGCCCAGGTGCTCTGGCAGGCAAACAGCAGGCCGAGCGTCGCCAGCGGCAGCCACAGGGCGAAGGTCGTGTAGCGCGGCGCCAAGGCCGTCGGCATTTCGAAGCCACACCGCCCGAGCGAAGTGACCACGCCACAAGCTGCGCCATACGCCAGCAGGACGAGCCACAAGTGCACCACGGCGGGAAGATTCCGACGTCTGAGCCAAACGGACCGAAGTGCGACTGCGACCCCCACGAGCGTGGCCCCGCCGAGCACCGGAGCCAGCACGATCGGCCGATGCACCCCCATCGCCCAAGGACCGCCCAGCCAAGTGAGGAAGTACAGCAGCAGCCGACCCGGCTGCTGCAGCCCCGTGAGCAGCGACGGATGCGCCCCCGGTTTCACATAGCCGTGAAAGTAGGCCGCGATCGTCAGGACTCCGACCACGGCGTAGAGGACGAATGCTCGGCCCAGCAGCGGCCGCTCCCGTCGCCACCAGGCGAACCAAGCCGGGCATCCGAGCACCCAGACGATCATCCCATTGGCGAAGCTGAACGTCGCCAGCCAGGCGAGCACAGCACAGAGCAGATAGCGCCGCCCTGGCGTCCATGGCTGCCGGGCGACTCCGTGGGCCAGGACGAGCGCGAGCCCCGGCACGAACAGCCCGATCTGGCCGCCCCAGGTGAGATTCTCCGTCTGGGTCGGCACGCAAAACAGCAGCGCCCCGACCAGCGCCAGCAGCGCCCCCGCCTCCTGCCGCGCCTCCCAAGCCCACCGCCGCAGCGCCCAGACCGTCAGGGCCATGAGCCCGCAGCTCACGAACATCCAGGGCACCGGATGAAATCCCCCGCTCAGCACTGCGCCCGCCAGCATGATCAGGCGCGGCACCGCGAACCGGCTCTCGTTGTGCTGGGCGAAGAAATGCGCCGGCGTCAGCTCGCCCTTGCGCCAGGCTTCGAGGGTCGCACCCGGCGTGTCCCAATCGTCGTGCGTGGGCACATCGACCGCGAAGATCCAAACGGCCACCACGGTCGCGACGACCGGGAGCCACCCGAGCAGTCTCAGGAGCTGCGCGGAGATGCTGGCAGAGCGATGCGAAAAGCCCACGCGGAGTCATAGCGCAGACGGCGCGGGCTGTCGCGCCCCGCGCCAGCCCGGGGTGGCCCCTGCAAGCGAACTTGTCTGCCTGCCTACCCGCCGTAGTCTAGGCGCGTGAATATCGAGGAAATCCGCAAGGCCATCCATCAGCACATCGAGGCGAAGGGTCTCCGCAAGACGATCCAGCGCGATGCGATCATCCGGGCGGCCTTCTCGACCAAGGAACATTTCACAGCCGAGGGTCTCCTCGAAATGGCTCGGAAAATCGAGCCGACCGTTTCCCGAGCCACCGTCTATCGGACCCTGCCGCTGTTGGTCGAGGCCGGCACGCTCCGCGAGATGGACTTCGGCAAGGACTACAAGTTCTACGATCCGAACTTCAACGAGCGCCCGACGCACGCGCATCTCATCTGCCAGGACTGCAACAAGATCTTCGAGTTCGAGGACGCGCATATGGACATCCTGGAGAACTGCATCAGCCATCGCCTGGGCTTCACGCCGATGACCAAGACCCTGCGCATCGAGGGTCGCTGCAACACGATGGCCAAGGACGGCAAGTGCGACGGCCGCGGCGAACTCGCGCTCGGCACCCGCTGAGGGGTTGTCCGGTGCCTAGCTCCGCGTCGGCGCCGTCCAGCTGCGAATGCGGGCGCGATTCGCTTGGATCATCCGCGCCCCTGCGAAGCAGACGGCGGCCGTGACGAAGGCCACGATGCCCCAAAAGACCCCGAGCGAACTGCGCCCAAACGTGGCGATGACCCAAGGCATGCCGAGCCGCGTGGCGGTCTCCGCCAGCAACGCTGCAACCAGCCCAATATAGGACCAGCTCATGGTGAGGTAATGCGCTTCCAGCCAGCCCGCGGGTCGGCGCAGCGCGTAGTAGATTCCTCCGCCCAGCGTGGCCGCACTGAGCAGCGCGGCGCCGTGGAGGAAGTTGAACCGACCAGTCAGACGATAGATGCCCAGAGCGGTGACGATCACCACGACCATGGACACCACGTAACCGTAGCCGAGCCGCCGATGCAGCGCGCCGAACTTCGGGCGCAGCAGCGCGGCGGCCCCCAGCAGCAGCGCCAGCACCGCCGCGATCGTGTGCACCAGACCGAGCCCGCTCCGGATCATGCCGCGGATTTTAGGCGGAGCGCCAAAGCCACAAGCGCACGATCTTGCCAAATCGATCCCAAGCTTAGCCGCGTAGCTTCGCCACCACCGTTCGTCCCCGCTCGAGCAAGCCTTGCACGCCTTCGGGTAGCAGCGCGCGATCGTAGCTCACCGCCACCCAGCCGCCGCCGAACTGCCAGCATTCCCCCTTGGGTGCCTCGCGCAGTGCCTCCTGCACGGCAGGATGTCGCAGGACGCGATCGCCCGACAACGCTGAGCCGTACGAAAGCACGCCGGGAAGCCGCTCGGCGAATTCACCGGGCGGCGCTCCCTGATCGGAGAACAGGCGCCGTTCGCGCCAGCCCGGGCGGCCCAGCGTGACCCGCTCCAGCTCCGCCCAGCCCGGTGCAAGTTCGGGATGACCCTCGGGCCAGGCGATCACGACGAGCACGTGGCTCTGCGCCGACTTGCCGCTGCCGACCACATACTCGTATTCGAACGCCACCGCGCCGTCGGGTCGATCGAGCGTGCCGTCGACCTCCCAGGCGATCCAGGCAAACCCAGGGAGTCCAGGGCGGATCAAATGCATGCGCTCAACCAGCGTCTGCGCCCGCTGGTAGTGCGCGGCGCGCTTGGAGAGCTCCGGCTGGGGATCGACCCGCCAGCCGGCGCCGGCGAGCACCTGCCCGAGGCTGCGCGCCCGGGCGCGATTCCTCCGGACCTGCACGACTCCCACGAGCACGGGCAATCCGATCATGACCGCCAAAGGCAGGACGATGGCCCACACCCCGATGTGCTGCTCGAGCTTGAAATGAATCGATGCGAAGATCGTGGCCAGAAAAGCGATCACGGTCAGGATCGACCAGACGGTCCAAACAGACGTGTCGCGCCAAGGCGCGGCGTAGGAGCGAGGAGCCATGTCGCTAGGAACGCCGGAATTCCAGGGCTCGAAAACCGAAATCCGCGCCGCGGGCCGCCGTCGCGGCCGCGTCAGTTGTCGTCGCCGAGCGTGGCGGTCACGACCTCCTCGACCGTCGTCAGCCCGGCCAGGACCTTGCGCACGCCGTCCTCGCGCAGGGTCCGCATGCCAAGTTCCCGGGCCCGTTGGCGCAGGCCGAGCGTGCTGACGCCGTCGTTGATCATGAAGCGCACCTGATCGTCGATGGTGAAGATCTCGAAGATGCCCATCCGCCCCTTGAACCCACGGTGCCGGCAGAGCTCGCAGCCGACCGCCTTCATGATCCGCGCGCCGGCGGCCTGATGCGGCTGAATGCGGAGCGCGCGCAATACGCCGTCGTCCATCTCTGCCGGCGCCTTGCAGTTGGGGCAGAGCTTGCGCACGAGCCGCTGCGCCATGATCGCGCGGATCGAGCTGGCCACGAGGAACGGCTTGATTCCCATGTCCACCAGTCGCGCCACCGCGCTCGGCGCGTCGTTCGTGTGCAGCGTGGAAAAGACGAGATGGCCCGTGAGCGACGCGTTGATCGCGATGTTGGCGGTCTCGAGATCGCGGATCTCGCCGA
>JAFEGM010000003.1:202865-213171 GCA_018240025.1 Verrucomicrobiota bacterium | reverse complement strand
GGGACTCGAACCCAGAACCAAGAGATTAAAAGTCTCCTGCTCTACCATTGAGCTATCGACCCGCGGCCAGTGAAACCTGCCGAGCCGGCCATGATAGCCAGAATCCCCCCTTCGGCAAGCGCCGGATCGTAGTCCGCACTCTCCGAGTGCGGCTCGTGGCAGGCGGGGCGAGATTGAGCTGGGTTGAGCGTGATCGGGGCGTGTTGGGAGTCGGAGATCGGAGACTGGAGATCGGAGATCGGAGACTGGAGATCGGAGATCGGAGACTGGAGATCGGAGATCGGAGACCGGAGACCGGAAATCAGAGCCCGAAGACGACGACTGGGCAGAAACCGGAGACCGCCGAACCACGAGATTGCCTCGGGATCGATGTCCGTTCGGAGTTCTTTGCCTTCTTTGCGCTCTCTGCGGCAAAGCTCTCCCACGCCGCCACCGCGCCGGACGAATCACCGCAACCCGCCTTTTGCGCCTTCTTCGTTCTTTGTGGTCCAGCTTTTGGCGGTTCAGCCTTCCACGCCGCCACCGTCACACGACCCCGCCCTGCGCGCCCGCAGCTAGGCCGCCGGCGCCGCCGGGGGCGCCGCTGCGGCCTGCGCATCCTGCTGGCGGCCGCGGAGGAAGGCGTAGCCGCCGAGGCCGAGGCAGACCACTCCGCCGAAAACGAGGCCGTAGCCGAGGCCGGTGCCGGCGGGCTTCTGATTCCAGGAAATGATCGGCATTTTGTCGACCACCTCCTTGCCATACTCCTTGGCCATCTCGTCCTTGGCCTTCGAATTGAAATCGAGGTCGGTCACGCGCATGCCCTGCACGCTGGTGAAGTTGAGGCCCTTGGCGCGCTGTGCCTCGAAGTCGGCGCTGCCCATCTTGACCACGGCCACGCCGCGCTTCTTGCCGCCCACGACGCCGCCGGCCGGATTCCACAGCGGCACGAAATAGGTCACGGTGGAACTGCCGCTGCGCTTGCGGGTGGTGGTCAGCTTGATGGTGTTGGCCAGGTCGGCCATGGCGCCCGTGATGATGACGTGCCGATTGTCCGGCACCTTCTTCTCGAAATCGGAAACGGAGACGGTGGTGGGCTCCTTGGAGGCCCCGCCCTCGATGCGGAGATTGGTGATGCCGAAGAAGAGGAGCGCGGCGCCGGCGAGGAGGAGGAGGAGGAAGATTCTTGCGAGCATCGGGCGGTTCTAGCGACCGAGTCTTCCTGGGGCAAGATTTCCAGCCGGATTCCGCGCCTTGTCATTCGCCCAGGGCGACGCGACGATGCGCTCCTGCCATGAACCCGGAAGCGTCCTGCCGCCTCGATGCGCCGCTCGGCCACACGCCCGCGCCGCTGCCGCCCGACGAGGCCGACCGGCTGCAGGCGCTGCGCCAGCTCGATCTGCTCGACACCCCGGCGGACGAGAAGTTCGACCGTATCGTCAAACTGGCGGCCCGACTCTTCAACGCGCCCATCGTCTACGTGGCGCTGCTCGACGCCAACCGGCAGTGGTTCAAGTCGCGCATCGGCATGGAGCCGTCCGAAACGCCGCGGCAGACGTCCTTCTGCGGGCACGCCATCCTGCAGGACCAGCCGATGATCATCCCGGATGCGCGCCGCGATCTGCGCTTCGCGGGCAGTCCGCTGGTCACGGCTCCACCGTTCGTCCGCTTCTATGCGGGTCAGCCGCTGCGCGGCCCCGGCGGACACAAGGTCGGCACGCTCTGCCTGCTGGACAGCAAGCCGCGCACGCTGTCCACCGATGAGATCGCGCTGCTGCACGATCTCGGTGCGCTGGTCGAGCACGAGTTCGCCATGATCGAGGCAATGCGGCAGCAGCAGGAGGCGCAGCGCCTGCGGAAAACGCTCGAACATCGACAGCGCGAGATGCAACTGCTGATCGAGGAGCTGCAGACGGAGAAGGAGCGCTCGGACGACCTCATCCGTAACGTCCTGCCCGATGGCATGATCGAGGAACTGAAGACGACGGGCACGGTCGTCCCTGTCTTCCATCCCGAGGTCGCGGTCATGTTCGCCGACTTCTCGGGCTTCACGGCGCATTCCTCCAAACTGACTGCGCACGAGGTGGTGGACGAGCTCAACGATTGCTTCTGCCACTTCGACTGGGTCGCAGCCAAGCACGGGATCGAGAAGCTCAAGACCATCGGCGACGGCTATCTCGCGGTCTCGGGGATGCCCGAGGCGCGCCCAGACGATGCTCTGCGGATGCTGCGCGCGGCCATCGAGATCCGCGACTACATCGCCGAGCGCAAAGCCGCCGCCACCGCGGAAGGCAAGTCGTCCTGGGATGTACGCATCGGCCTGCACGTCGGTCCGCTGGTGGCCGGCGTGGTCGGTGTGCGCAAGATTTCCTACGACGTCTGGGGCGACACCGTGAACACCGCCTCGCGCGTCGAGAGCGTCGGCAAACCCGGCCGCATCAACGTCACCGCCGCCTTCCACGAGCGGGTCAAGGCCTGGGTCGAGTCCGAGCCGCGCGGCGCGCTCGAATGCAAGGGCAAGGGCGCGGTCGAGATGTATTTCATCAACGCGCTGCACGAGCCGCCTTCGTCCACGACCTCCGAGCCGCCCAAGCCCGTGCGGAAGCCGCGGCCGGATCAGGAGATGGTGGGATTCCGGACGAGTTTCTGAGGGGGCGCGGGCTGGAAGGCGGAAATGCGGAGCAGTACGACGGGAAGGCGGGGCGGAAAGGCGAAGGGGCGAATCTCCGGGTTCGCATGCGGTCCGCGGAGGGATCTGCAGCTTCGCGACGAGCCGCACTCGGAGAGTGCGGACTACTAGATTCCCGCGGCGATCGATTGCAGGGCGCGATACTCCTCGAGGATCGCGTGGACGGCGGCCACGGTGGCATCGACCTGGGCCGATTCCTCCACCAGGCCGGGCGTTTCGAAGATGATCTCGAAGGGCGCGGGTTGTAGTTCACGCGGATCGCTCAGCACGCCGGCGTAGCAATCGCCGCGGATGATGCCGCGTTCGGCCGCGAAGCCGTCGATCACGGCCCGGGTGGCCACCGGCAGATGCCGCGCCGCAGCCGCCAAAGCGGGGACCGCCAGCGCTTCGGTTAGTGTCGCGCCGCGCACGAAGGCGTAGGCGCCGTCCGAGGTGTCGTCGGCGTGCAGGGCGATCAGGCCGTGGAATTGATGCACCCCCAGCTCCCGCTCCAGCAGGTAGATCTCGGGCTGGAGCGAGCCGCGCCAGAACTCGCGGTTGAGATCGGCGCCCGCCCGCGAATGGCGGGTGCCGTCCTCGAAGCCGCTCGGATTGCAGAGCGGATACAGCAGCAGCTCATAGCCGGTGAACCGCTCCGGCGCAGCCAGATAGTCCTCGATCAGCCGCCGCACCGCCCAAGCGCCGGCGGGCTCGTCGCCATGGATGGCAGCGAAGACGCCGAGGCGCAGCAGGTCGCCGCCGCCCGCCGGTCCGCGCAACGCGAAACGCGGCAGCGCAAAGCTCTCGGCGCCGTGCTGAAACTCGCCCAGTTCGCGATACCGCAGGCGCGAGTCCGACGCGGCCAGCTCGAGCAGCGGCGCGATGAGCTGCTGCCAGCGGCCACCGCCACGCCGACCCGGCTGGGCCTGCGGCAGCAGAAAGGATGGCGGTCGAAAGCGGGAGCGCACGGGCGAAACGAAGGACATGGCACGGGGAGAAAGGGTAGAGTCCGGGGCCGCGGCGGACGCCACCTGACGTCCCGACCGCCTCTTGCGGTCATGCGCGGCCCGGAGCCGTCAGCGACAAAACCCGCCTCGACACATCCCCCGCCGAACCCGGGCGGAGCGTGCAAGCGTGAAGGCAGTTGTCGTGCGCATTGGAATGCGGCGGATCGTAGCGCCCGCGCCGCGCCCGTCTCTCCTCCCGTGTGTCATGCTGTGTCAGCGCGCCTTGGTACGCTCGAGCAGATTGGCGAAGCGCGGGTCTGCGCGCAGCGAATCCCACACGGGATGCAGCTTCAGATCGCCATGGTCGAAGACGAACGGCGCCTCGGCCAGCTTCTCCAACTCGGCGAAGGCCAGCTCTTTCTCGCCTAAGAGCGTGAGCACCTCGACGTAGCCGGCTGCATGGTTGGCGCCGTCGAGGGCGTCGCGCGTGAGCGGCAGCAGCGCCATGGCGCGCCGGGCCGATTTCAGCGCGTCGTCGCGCCGGCCGCGATGCGCCTGCACGCAGGCCAGTGCCATCCAGGCGCGGTCGTCCTCGGGCGAGCTCTGCAGGCGACGCTCCAGTACGCTCTGCGCCTCGGCGAAGGCGGCCTGCGCATCGGCCTTCGCGCCGAGGAAGGCATGGCGCACGCCATCGAAGTAGCGACGCGGCAGACGCCGCCGATTCCAGACCGTGAATTCCTCGCGAATGGACGCCGCCGCCTCAGCCGCGGCCTCCGCATCGCGCCGCAGCAGCGCCAGCGTGAACGCATGCGCGGCATACTCGGCGAACTGCTGCGGCCGGTCGCGCTGGTATCCCGCCAGCAAGGCGCGCAGCGGCTCGGGCTCGCCCAGCAGCATGAGGTGCCCGCCGTAGGCCCGCTGGATGGGAATGCGCTGCTCGTCCGGCGCCCATTCCTGCAGCCGGTCCATCACGCCGAAGAAATCGCCCGCCCGCCGCGCGGCCGCGTAGCTCTCCGCCAGATCGTAGGCCGGCACGACCTCGCGCGGACCGAGCGCGGCCGCCTTCTCGAGATTGCGGATGGCGTCGTCGAAGCGGCCCTGACGACGGTCGATGTAGCCGCGCAGGCTGAACCCGGCGCGGTCGTTGGGCAGGAGCTGATTGGCCAGCGCGATCTCGGCCGCGGCTTTGGCGTAATCGCGCTCCGCCCGGTAGTAATGAAAGGCGCGCGCCAGATGCAGTTCGCCCGCCTGCGGCCGCAGCTCGGCCGCGCGGTCGAGCGCCGCCGTGGCCTGCGCCAGCCGCGCCGGAGTGGCATCGATCCCGAACCAGAACAGGCTGTCGTGCACGTAGGCCAGCAGGCAATGCGCGTGGAAGAACCGCGGATCGCGCGCGATGGCCTGGCCGAGCAGCACCTCCGCCTCGCGCAGCACCCGCGCGCCCTCGGTGCCGCGGCCGGCCGCGCTGCTGAAGACGAGCTCCTTGGCCGCGAGATACACCTCCCACGCGCGCAGCTCGGTGGTCGGCTTGACCGACATGGCCGCGCGTTCGGCGGGCGTGAGGATGACCTTGAGCTGTCCGGCCACCGCCGCCGCGATCTCGGACTGGATGGCGAAGATGTCGGTCAGCGCGCGATCGTAGCGCTCCGCCCAGCGCGTCTTGCCGCCTTCGCGGGTGTCGACCAACTGCACGAGCACCCGCACGCGGTCGCCGATGCAGCGCACGCTGCCTTCGACCACGTAGGCCACATCGAGCGACTGCCCGACCTTGGCGAGATCGCGCGCGGTGCCGGCCGCGAAATGCCGGACCGAGGAACGGCTGATCACCTTGAGGTCGGCCGCGCGTGCTAGGTCGGTCAGGATCTCGTCCTGCACGCCCGAGGCGAAGAACTCCGACTGCCGGTCGTCGCTCAAATTCTCGAACGGCAGCACCGCCACGCTCTTTTCGGCCCGATGCGCGACCGGCGCCGTGGTCACGCTGGTCGTGCTGCGCGACTGCACCCTCCAGCCGACCCAGCCGCCGGCGGTGACCAGCAACAGCGCGATGGACGCCGCCAGCCAGCGGGGTCGCGGCGCGACCGGCTCGGCCAGCCACGTGCCGCGACTGCCCGGCGGCGGCGTGGTGGGCGGATCGAGCGGCGCGGAGGGCGTAGCCGCGGGCGACGCGCTTGGGGCCGGGCCCGCGGGCGACGCGGCGGAGACGACCGGTGCGGAGACCGGCGCCGCCGAGGGCTCGATCACCTCGATCACCTGCCCCGGCACGCTCGCGCCGCGCGCGGCCAGGATGGCGTGGGCGGCCACGTTCGCGTTGGGATAGCGCGCCTCGCGGTCCTTGGCCAGCAGGCGGCCGACCACGTTCTGAATGGCCGGCGGCAGATGCAGCAGCTGCTCGATCGGCGCGGGTCGGCCGACGTGCATGTTCATGATCTCGCGCTGGGTGCGCGCCCGGAACGGCGGTCCGCCGAGGAGCATTTCCCAAAGCACGCAGCCGAGCGCGTAGAGATCGGACCGGCCGTCGAGATCGCTCCACTCCTGGCATTGCTCCGGACTCGCGTAGAGCACCGTGCCGCGGAAGCCGGTGGTGTGGTCGGGCGAATGCGGATCGCGCATTGCCCCGTCGAGTCCGCGGGCCAGACCGAAGTCGATGATCTTCACCTCCCACCCTTCGGCCCCGGCTGGGAGCGGTCCGCGCACGGGCACGAGCATGATGTTCCCCGGCTTGAGATCGCGGTGGATGATGCCCTCCGCATGGATGGCGCCGAGCCCCTGGGCAATCTGCGCGGCCAGGCCGAGCGCCACGCGCGGCTCGAGCTTGCCGCGCTGGGCGAGCAGCTTCTGCAGCGGCTCGCCCGGCACGAACTCCATGGCGTAGAACAGCTCGTCGAGCGTGTCGCCGAGGTAGAGCACGCTGGCCACGTGCGCATGCCGGACCCGCGCCGCCGACCGTGCCTCGCGCAGAAAGAGCGCCTGGGCCGCGGCGTCGGCGTTCTTGTTCGGGAGGATGAGCTTGAGCGCGACGTCGATGTTCAGCCGCTCGTCGCGCGCCTTGTACGTCATCCCCATCGCCCCCATGCCCAGTCGCCACGGCGTCCCATCCGGGCGCTGCAGCACCCGGTAGTGAGCGTAGCGAAGAGACTCGTTCATGCGCGGCGAGGCCGGACCATGGCGGAGAGAACGGCGCGACGCCAATGAAGGAGCGCGCGCCGTCCGCCGTCACCGCCGGCTTAGTTCGAGCCGCCCGGATCGCCTCCGCCACCGCGCACGTCAATGTTCGAGCCGCCCGGATCGCCCCCGCCGCCGCGCACGTCGATATTCGAACCCCCCGGATCGCCTCCGCCACCGCGCACGTCGATGTTCGAGCCGCCGGGGTCGCCCCCGCCGCCGCGGGGTGCGGCTCTGCCCTCGCTCTCCGCGACGCGGCTGCCGCCCTCGTCGGCCGCTCGCCGCACGGGCTGCCGCCGCAGGCGTTCGAACGTCCGCGTCTGCTCGGGCGCGCTCCGCAACGCGGCCAGCAGGCCTTCGCCGTCGGGCACGCCCAGGCCGGTGCACGGATTCCAACCGGGACCGGCGGAGTAGTCGCCGTTGTTGCCGTCCACGATCTGATCGAACGCACCGGCGTCGGCCGGCAAGGCATAGAACCGCGGCTGCACCAGCCCGAGCGGCCGGCCCAGCGCCTCGTTCAGACGCGCGATCAGCGCGGCCCAGAGCGGCGCACCGGCGCTGGTGCCCGAGACCTTCGGCACGCCTTGCGTGTAGTCGGGGAACCACTGGCCGTTGCAGAGCACGAGATAGCCGCTGTCGCCCGACGCATTGGCGGCCACATCGGGCACGCCGCGCCGCACGGGGCCGGCCGGATTGCGCGCGGCGGGCACGCCGGCGCGTTCCTGATAGTCGGGCAGCGGATAGAGCCGGCTCACGCCGCCGCCGGTGCCGTGATTGCGGCCGATGCTCCAGACCACCTCGGTGAAGCGCCGCGAGCCCGCACCGGCATTGCGCAACTCCGTCCCGCCGCAGGCCAGCACGAGCGGATCGGCCGCCGGATGATCGACGTGCGCGTGGCCATCCCAGCCGCCGTCGCTGAAGCGGTAATCGGCGCTGCCGTAGTCGCCCGACGCCGCGATGACCGTGATGCCGAAGCGCCGCGCCGTCTCCAGCGTCTCGTGGAAGCGCTGGCGGAACTGGCCCGTCGATTCCGTCTCCGGCCCGCCCCAGGAGATCGAGATGATGTTGGGGCAATGCTCCGTGTCGTGCACCACATCGAGCAGCACGTTGCGGAAGCTGTCCTGCGAGCGGTCGGCCGCGAAGTAGACCACGATCTTCGCCTCCGGGGCGGCCGCGCCGGCCACCTGCACGTCGAGCGCGATTTCGAGATCGGCGCCGGGGTCGTCGCCCAGTTCGCGCTCGGGCCGGCCGCGGACCACGAGCAACGCCGGATCGCGCTCGATGCCGAGTTGGCCGAAGTAGCGCGCGATCTCCGCCTCGTCGATCTGCCCGCCGAGCTGGATGAGCGCGATGGTCTGGCCGCGGCCGCTGGTCCGGGCGGGGAAATTGTAGAGCGCCGCGAGGTCCGCTCCGGTGAAGCCGCGCGTGAAGGGGTCGGACGGATCGCCATAGACCGGCGGCGCCGTCTCCGCGGGCTGACGCCGGCCCAGCCGCGCATGGCTGCGGGCGAACGGCCGCCGATCCAGGCCCTGCACGCCGGTGATGATCTCCGCCAGATGCCGCGGGACCGAGATGACGCCGAGCCGCGCGCGCACCGGATCGCCGCCGGCCGACGGCTGGTAATTCGAGAGCTTCACGCGGAAGGCGCGCTCCATGGCCGAGACCGGCCCGGTCAGGCGCAGACGACGTTTCGGAATGGAGATCTCAGCCGCCTCGAGCCCCACGCTCCGCGCGTAGGCCAGAACGGTCTCGATGTCCGCCTCGCTCGCGCCGTAGGTGCGGCCGTAAGCCTCGCGCTCCGCAGCCGTGACCAGCGGCGTCTGCGTGCCGCTCTGCCCAAAGCTCGGCAGCGGACGCGCGCGGCGCAGATCGACCGTGACCGTAACCGCGTCGTTCGGATCCGCCGGCCCCATGCGGCGACCGCGCGGCGGTTGTCGATACGTGCCGCGCAACGGCACGAAATCGGTTTCGGCGGAATCGGGAGTTTGCGGGGAGGACATGAGGTGAGACGTGAAAGGTGAAAGGTGAGAGGTGATTGGGAGTCGCGAGCCGGCGGCGGGGGGCGGCGGACGGGGATGACGGCCGGATCGGTCCGAGAGAAAACCAAGCCAACCGGCGGGCGTCACGCACGATTCCATACCGGGTACGTCGGGGCACGCGGCGCGACTGCTAGCCGAGTGCGCCAAGCGCTCACGGGTCACCCCGTCACCCCCTCACCCCCTCACCCCGTCACCCCGTCACCCTCCATTCTTCCCTTCGCGCCTTCGCGGCTTCGCGCGAGCCTCCTCACCCAGTCACCCGAGCCCGCGCTTGGCACCGAGCCGGGACGCGGCAGAGTGCGGGCGTTGAACCTGGCTTCCTCCATCTACGGCGTCTGCCTGCTCATCCTGCTCTGGTACGTCATCAACGGCTGGAGCAAGGGGCCGGCGCGCATGTTGATCAAGGTCTTCGCGCTGGCCGCCGGCTACGTGGCGGCGCTGCTGCTGGGCGAATCGGTTGCGGTCCTGCTCAAGCCGCTGGGGTATCCGCAGCTGGTCCTCCTCTTCGTCGCCCGCGCGCTGGTCGCCCTGACGGCCTACCTGCTCGCCGTGCTCTGCGGCGCCATCCTTTTCAAGCGCACCGCGCAGCAGGAGGTCGGTATCGTCCGCTTCTTCTACGGGGTGACTGGCGCGGGCATCGGCCTGGTCTTCGGCCTGGTCCTCATCTGGATCTTCGTGGTCGCCGTGCGCGTGGCCGGCACGCTGGCCCCGCCGCCGGGCACCACGCTCGCGCCCAGCACCCAGGAGAGTCGGCTCGGCCAGGTACGCGGTCAGATGCTGGGGGCGTTGCGCGCCTGGAAGAGCGAACTGGAGGACGGCCCGCTCAACGGCGTGGTCAAAGCGGCCGACCCCTTGCGTGAGCAGGACTACGAGACCGCCGACCGCCTCGGCGTCATGCTGACCGACCCCGCCCGCGTGCGCCGGTTTTGGGAATCTCCCGCCATGCGCGAATGGGCCGGCGACACCAAGGCGCGCGAGCTGACCAACGACCCCGAGATCCAGCGCCTCGGCCGCGAGGGCGATTTCGACGCGCTGTTGCGTCATCCGAAGGTCGTCGCCTACCTCGACGACCCCGATCTCCTCGCCCGCGTCCGCCGCACCGACCTCGCCGCCGCCCTGCGCGATGCCGTGCCCGAACCGCGGAAGGCGCGGTAGCGGCCGTCGCCCCGCCCGCCAAGCGGCAGACGCGCTCTGCGCATCCGCGGGCTGCCCACGACATAGGCTTCGCCGACGACCTGGTAGGGATGCGCTCCCGCGCGTCCGCGAACCGCCCAAGAAGACCGCCTTCGCCCACGACTTGGTCGGGACCGCGCTCCCGCGCGTCCGCGAACAAACCGCGACGACTCATACGCCCGCCACCGGTAGGAACGCGCTCCGACCCTCCCAATTCTCTCTGCGCTCTTTGAGTTCTTTGAGGCAGAGAATCCATGGCTGCTCGCGGGCACGCGGGAGCGCGGTCCCGACCGGTCGGCGAAGGCGATCATCGTGGGCTGTTCGCGGACGCGCAGGAGCGC
>JAFEGM010000003.1:106914-202805 GCA_018240025.1 Verrucomicrobiota bacterium | reverse complement strand
CGCAGGAGCGCGGTCCCTACCGGGCGAAGGCGGTCTTCTTGGGCGGTTCGCGGACGCGCGGGAGCGCGGTCCCTACCGGGCGAACGCGGTCTTCTTGGGCGGCTCGCGGACGCGCGGGACTGCGGTCTCTGCGGCGGCTTCTTTGCGTTCCTTGAGTTCTTTGAGGCCAAGAATCTCTCGGCGGCTCGCCGACGGGCAGGAGCCGAGCTGCCGCGCACCTCACAGCGCACCTCACAGCGCACACTCACTGCACCTGCAGACGCAGGAACAACGGCGCGGGGCCGAGGGGGAAGTCGCGCCAGTAGTTGTCGGCTCCATCGGTCTGCTCGGCGGCGGCGGTGGCGGACCAGCTTTGCAGATTGCCGCTCGTCTGGACGGTGTAGGTGAGGCCGATCCCGGCCTTCCGATAGGTGAAGCGCACGTTTCCGCCCCCCACGCTGAGCTGCGGGAGCCCGGCGGCGTCGGGGCGTTGGGGGTTCAGGCCCTGGGAGTACTCGAGCAGGTTGCTCGCGCCATCGCCGTCGGGATCGGCCGTCAGCTCGGCGTTTCCCGTCGGTTCGGGCGTACCGAAATTGGTCTCGAGCCACTGCTGCAACGGCGTGAGGTATTCGTGCGCCCCGCGATCCACCCGGCCCCCGGCCACGCGGCTTTGGCCGAACAGATCCTTCTCCCCGACGGCCGGCACGAAGCCGGGCGCGGGCTGACCGGTCTGAATGGCCGCGGAGGCGGCGCTCAGGCGGAAGTCATCGGCCACGGCGGTGTCCGTGGGCGCAGCGGTCACGAAGCCGGGATTGCCAAAGGTGCTCTGCGCGTCCCCGCCGATCGCGCTGCGCCAGGCGGCCAGCGTGGTCAGCGCCTGATACCCGCCGCCGTTGGCAGTGAGAGAAAAGGCCAGGTCGGTCGCGCTGCCGGCGGCGCAGAAATACAGGTTGTAGTCGAAGACATTGCCGGTTCCGAGCTGCTTCTGCGCCGGCGTGGCGCCGCTGTCGAACTCGGTCACGTGGGCCACCTGCAGCTTCGTGCCCGACTGCGCCCAAAGGAGGTTGTTGCGGAACACATTGCGCGAAACGTAGAACTGCAGCGTGATCTGTCCGTGCCCGTCGCCGGCGGTGTCGTTGAGGTAGAGCGTGTTGTTGGCGAACTGGCAGTCGCGCGTCTCGCCGCGGGCGTGATCGTAGCCGCCGAGGATGAGCCCCGCGCCGTGATTGCGCTGGGCTAGGTTGTTGCGCACCACGATGAAATCGGCCCGGCCGCCGGCGTTCTCGCTCGCGATCTCGAAGCCGAAGTTGCAGTGATGGACGTGGTTGCGCTCGATGACGGTGAGCGTGCCGCCGTCGACGTAGATGCCGGCCGCCGCGCGCGCGCCACCGCCGGTGGTGAAGCTGCCGCCGTAGGCCGGATTGAACGCGCTGTCGATGCGCGCCACGACGTTGCGCGCGACCAGGCCGTTGCGGGCGCGGTCCTGGGCGGGATCGGGGCAGGCTCCCTCGAAGCCGACGATATCGATGCCGATGTTGTTGCAGTCGTGCACCGAGTTCCCGGTCACCGCGAAGCCGTCCACGTTGCCATTGACCGTCAGCGCCTCGCTCGCGCCCAGGCGGAGCGAGTGCAGCTCGTTGCCATCGAGCACGATGTTGCGCATCGGCGTGGTCGAGTCGCCGTACACGAGCAGGCCGTGGGCGTTGGCGTTGAAATCGTTCAGCGTCGGGCTGTTCTGCTCGATGTGATGGATGACGCAGCCCGTGATGGTGACGTTCTGGCAGGGGCCATTGAGCCAGATGCCGAGGGGCGTCTTCGCGCTCGAGCTGGTCCGGTAGTTTTGAAACGTGAGGCCGCGGAAGATCAAATTCGAGCGGCCGGAGACGAGCAGGAGCGCGCTGTCGCCGTTGGGCGGCGTGACGCCGGTCTGGTCGATCAGGGGCGACTCGCCCGCGTAGGCCCGAAACTCGATCGGTGCGCCGACCGTGCCGCTGACGTTGACCGTGATCCGCTCGCTGTAGGTACCGCCGCGCAGATAAACCACGTCGCCCGCCAGCGCGTTCGAGGCCGCGAATTGAAAGGTCCGCCACGGCTGCCCGAGCGTGCCGGGATTGGCGTTGTTGCCGGCCACCGGATCGACATAGCGGTCCGCCGCGCCGACCGCCGCGGCCACGGCGAGGCTGAGCGAGAGGGCGGGCAGAGCGGGTCGGAGGCGCAGCATGGCCGAACGATTCTGCGCTATCTGATGCCGAACGTGACCGGGCGCACGCGGCAATTCTCAACTTGGGCGTGCGGAGTCGGGGTGACCTCGCCATGTGGCCGTAAGGCGGCCCGGCGCCGGCGCTTGCCCGGGACGGCGTTTAGGCGGTGGGCCAACGGCAGCAGGCTGCCGGGAAGAGGGCTGCCGCAGGCGGCAGCAGTCCAGGGTCATCCTACCGCGCCGCCCGCGTCGGCATCTCCTGCTGCTCGCGGAAGAGGTCGTCGTTCTCGCCGATCGGACCGATCTCGCGTCCGTCCGGGCGGAAGAGCCAGTACCAATCGAACGAGCCGCCGCCGAGGAAGTAGCGATGCTGCAGCGCGATGAGGCAGCCGGCGTATTCGCCGCGCGGGACTACGGCGAAGGAGAAGCCGGCGACCACGAAACGCTCGCGGCCGGTGCGGACGTCGACGGCGTGGATCGCGCCCGAGGTGGCCCAGGCGGCGCTCTCGAAGAAGATCTCGCGCCCATCGGGCGAGAACTGCGGATTCTGCAGCCCGGCCAGCAGGCGCTCGACCTTGGCGTCGTCCCGCGGCTCGACCAGGCGGCGGGCCTTGCCCACGCCATCGACCGGCACCAGCCACAGCTCGCGTGCCGGCACCTCGCCCGAGCCGGCGGCGATGGTCTTCCCGGGCAGCGTGCGCAGGAAGGCGACCGACCGGCCGTCCGGCGCGAGGGCCGGCTCGGAATCGTGCGGCCCGCTCGTCAGCCGACGTTTGACGCCGTCCGGCGCGGTGAAGACGACGGCGCCGCTCTCGACCACGACCTTCTGCGCAGAGGCGCCGTTAACCAGACCGAGCGAGGCGCAGAGCAGAGCAAGGAACCACGAACTCATGGTTCAACCTACCGCACCCGCCGCCTTCCGACACCCTTCGGTGCGCGTCAGCGCCTCCAGCACGCCGGCCGGCGCGGGGGTGCGGTGCTCGCCCCGCACGCCGAAGATCCAGACGCGCAGCTGCTGCACGTCGAGCTGGCCATGCCGGTCGATGCACTCCGCCACCACGATGGTCGACTCCGTCTTGCCGCCGTGCGGATCGATCTCCGGCCAGCAATTCCAGCGCACCGGCTCGAGACCGCGGCGCCGCCAGCGTCGGCGGGCCAGCGGGAAGTACACGAAGCGCACCAGCGAGCTGTGCAGCTGCCGCAGCAGCAGGAACGCCACCACCCCCACGACGACGACCGCGCAGAAGACGCCGAACAGCTGGAGCGCGGAGTTCATCGGCGGGGCGGAGCCTACCAGCCCAGCACGTGCGCGAAGATGAGCGGCGCGACGATGGTCGCATCGCTCTCGATCACGTACTTCGGCGTGCCGATGCCCAGCTTGCCCCAGGTGATCTTCTCGTTGGGCACCGCGCCGGAGTAGCTGCCGTAGCTGGTGGTGCTGTCGCTGATCTGGCAGAAGTAGCCCCAGAGCGGCACGCCGGTGCGCTGCAGATCCTGATGCAGCATCGGCACGACGCAGATGGGGAAGTCGCCCGCGATGCCACCGCCGATCTGGAAGAACCCGATCGTGCCCACGCCTTCGTCGGCGCCGGACAGCTGCTGGGACTGGGCCGTGTACCACTCGGCCAGCGACATCATGTACTCGATGCCCGTGCGCACGGTGTGGACGTTCTTGACGTCGCCGCTGATGACGTGGCCGGCGTACATGTTGCCGAGGGTGGCATCCTCCCAGCCGGGCACGAACATCGGCAGATTCTTCTCGCAGGCGGCGACCATCCAGGAGTTCTTCGGGTCGATCTGATACGAATCCTTCAGCTTTCCGCTGCGCAGGATCTTGTACATGAACTCGTGCGGGAAGTAGCGCTCGCCCTCCTGATCGGCCGCGACCCACTCCTCGAGCACGGCCGACTCGATGCGGCGCATGGCTTCCATTTCCGGAATGCAGGTGTCGGTCACCCGGTTCATGTGCCGCTCCAGCAGGCCCTGTTCGTCCTGCGGCGTGAGGTCGCGGTAATGCGGCACGCGCTCGTAGAAATCGTGCGCCACGAGATTGAAGATGTCCTCCTCCAGATTCGCGCCCGTGCAGCAGATGGCGGCGATCTTGTCCTGCCGGATCATCTCCGCGAGCGAGAGCCCCAGCTCGGCCGTGCTCATGGCGCCGGCCAGCGTGACCAGCATCTTCCCGCCCCGGTCGAGGTGCGTGACGTAGCCCTTGGCGGCATCGACGAGGGCCGCGGCATTGAAGTGACGATAATGGTGCGCGAGGAACTGGGAAACGGGACCCGGGGATTGCATGGCGGGCTTATAGTCGGAATTCCGCGGTTCGAAATCCGAAACCCGCGCCGGAGCGGAAGTTTTGGGGTCGAACGGTGGGTGCGATTGCCGTGCGATTCGGCTTGCTGCCCGGTCCGCCTGCGCTCGGTTCGTGCCCGCCATGTGGTCCGACTTCGTCAGCTTCGTCCGCAAGCTCCTTGGCCTGGGGACCCGCCGGATTTCCATGGACCCGGAGTATGAGGCCGACCGCCTGCGCGCGGCCCGGCGCTGGCGCCTCCTGTTCGTCGCCGCGCTCGTGGTGGGGCTGATAGCCTGGTTCGCGGCGCGCCCCGTCTCGCGCTACATCAAGGGCCGTCATGCCGACTCGCTCGTGCGCGAGGGCGAGACCCTCTTCGCGGTCGGCGAGTTCGAGGAGGCGATGAAACGCATGGAGTCGGCCGGCGCGCTGGCCCCGGTGCGTCCGTCCGTGCTGCGGCTGCGGGCGCGGCTGATGAGTGCCTACAATCTCCCCGGCGCGGCGGCGGCCTGGGCCGATCTCGTGCGGCAGACGCCGGAGGACGAGGCGGTGCGGATCGAATGGGTCATCGCGCTGCTGCGAGCCGATCAGCGCGAGGCGGCAGCCAAGGAGTTTCAACTCGTGAGCGAGGCGGGACGGGCCTCGGCGCGCGGCCGGCTGGCCAGCGGCATGCTCGTCTATCTCAAGGGCGATGCGCGCGCCGCGGAGGCGGCCATCCGCGAGGCGGCGCGGCTCGATGCCTCGGATCTGGTCACGCGGCTGGAGCTCGGTCGGCTGCTCGTCATGTCGAATGCCGAGGCCGAGGGCCGCAGCGTTCTCGAGGACCTGCGGACGAATCCGCGCTTCCGGCGCGCGGCCACGCTGCTGCTCATCGAGGCGGCGCGGCGGCGGGCCGACTACCCCGCCGCGTTGACGCTGGCCCGCGAACTGGCCGCGGCGCGCAATGCCGAGCCGGTGGATCTGCCGCGCGTGCTCGACCTGCTGCGCGAGACGAAGGACGAGACCGGTCTGGAAGCCGCGCTGCAGGAGGCCATTCCCCTCACCCTGCGGGATCGGCGCGCCTCGCTCGCGCTCCTCGTCTGGCTGGTCGAGCAGCGTCAGCACGAGCGCGCCCTGCTCTTCCAGCAGGCGCTGCCGGCCGAGTTCTGGACCGCGCGCGAGTTCGTGCCCGTGCTCGGCTTGCTCCTGACCCGCCGGGCCGACGATCTGGCCCGGCTGAAGGATCTGCTGCGGCGCGGCGACTGGAGCCTGCAGGAAGCCTTTCGCCTCGCCTGCACCGCGCGGCAGGCCGAGTGGGAACGCGATCCGCCGGCCCGGCGCGACCGCTGGACGCGGGCGCTCGCCCTGGCCGTTAAGGAACCTGCCGCGCTGCCCGTGCTGCAGCGCTGCACGCGGGAGTGGAACTGGCCGCGGGAGCAACTCGCCGTCCTGCGCGAGATCGGCGTGCTCTCCCCGCAGGATCGGGTCGCGCTCCGCGCCTGGTACGACTTCGCCGCCGTGCAGCGCGACACCGTCAACGTGGCCGATGCCGCCCGCGCCCTCCTGGCCGCGGGCGAGAACTCGCTCCAGATCCGCAACGACTACGCCACGGCCAATCTGCTGCTCGGCCAGGACATGGCCCGCGCCGCGCAGATCGCCCTGGAGAACTACAACTCCCAGCCCGGCGGCATCGTGTACGTCGGCACCTACGCCGGCTCCCTGCGCCTGCTCGGCCGCCCCGCCGACGCCTTGCGCGTTCTCGACGAGGCCGACACCCGCGGCCTGAAG
Source organism: Verrucomicrobiota bacterium (assembly GCA_018240025.1). Lineage (GTDB taxonomy): Bacteria > Verrucomicrobiota > Verrucomicrobiia > Chthoniobacterales > SZAS-18 > SZAS-18. The sequence continues at coordinate 196,569 of JAFEGM010000003.1, read as the reverse complement.
CATCCCGCCCTCACTTTCGAGCGCGCCCTCGCCCTGCAGGCCCTCGGCCGCCGCGCAGAAGCGCGGGAGATCGTCGAGAAACTCCCCGCTGCCGACCGACTCCCGGAGCACAACGCACTGCTGAAAAGGCTCAAGGAAGAAGGATGAGGCTTAAGGAAGAAGGAAGAAGGAAGAAGGAAGAAGGATGAAGGATGAAGGCGCCCGGGAGCGGGCAGGAACATCCGACCACAGAACATTCAAAAGGCGCAAAAGAGCCTCTGCTCCGCGCGCTTCGTCCCGTCCGCCAGATTTTTTGCGCCCTCTGCGTTTCCTGTGGTCCCGCCTTCATCCTTCATCCTTCATCCTTCTTCCTTCTTCCTTCTTCCTTCTCTTACACGTCTAGCGAGCTCGTGCTGCTCTGGTCCCAGAAGGTCACGCCGTAGGCCTCGTATTTGACGAAGCGCACGCCGCCGTCCTGGGAGACAACGATGGCCAGACTCTCGGGGATGGCGCGACAAAGACGGTAGGTGGAGCGGTGGCGCGTGCCGACGCTCTCGGTGGATTCCTCCTCGAAGACGAGGCCCTCCATGTCGCGGGCCTTGTGCACGACTTCCACGTTGGGGAGGAGGCCGCTGATTTCGCCGCCGAAGCCGAGCAGCTCAAAGCGCTTGGTTAGGACCACGGCGCCGTCGACTTCGGTGCAGCCGGCGATGAGATGGGCCATCTCGAAAATGCCGTCGTCCATCGCGCTCAGCTTCTCGTCGCTGCAGCAAAGATACTCCTTCCAACCGACCGGCTGGGCCCGATCCCACTCGACCTCCCCACCCTCGCCATGGAGCGAGGCCAGGCGGTTCATGATGCCGTTGAGCAGCGAGCGGAAACGCCGCCGCGGCTCGCCCTCGGCCAGGCGGTATTTGACGTTGATGAACTGATTCGACCCACAGCATTCCGTGGCCATCTCCGGCGGGATGATGACGATGGTGCCGCCGTGCCCGGAGGAACGCACCGCGCTGATCATGCGGCGCATCATGTGGGTGGCGATGGTGCGGATGAGCCCGGGGTCGAGCTGCGCCCATTCCACCCCGGCCTTGGCGCGGGCGGCGCTGTGGATTTCCATCAGCTCCTCGCTCGACTCGGCGAAGGTGCGCGAGAGCCAGTTGGCCTGGTAGATGTTGAGCGACGGGCCGGTAATGCGGGTGCCGTCGAAGCGCGCGATGATGTCCGCGCCGAAGCCGACCGCGAGTCGGCCCGCGCCGGTCACGGTGACGACGAGTTCCTCCGGCAGCACCTGCGTGTGGCCGCGACCGCCGTAGATGTTCTGCAGCCAGTTCAGCCCGCTGTGGATGATGCCCCAGATGCGCAGGCCCTCCTCGGGATCGACCCGCACGCCGATCATGCTGCGATGCACGTTGGCCGCGGGCGAGAGTCGACGCAGCTCGAGCGGATTGAGCGGCCGCGAGTCGCCCAGCTCCAGCCGATGCAACCCCGTCGGCGGTCCCTGCTCGGCGGGGAATCGACCCGGCTCCGCCAGAATCAGTCGGAAGGTCACCGGCCGCGCTTCCTCGCGCAGCAGGCTGGCCTGAAAACACACCCGGATCAGCTCCGTCAGCGTGGCCCGGTCCGGTCGCAGATCGGCCCGGTCCGCCTCGCTCCCAGGCTCCTGCGGCCAGCGCTCGTCGATGAGCGCCGCGAGGTCGCGGGGGCTGGAGAGTTCGATCGCCATGGCAGGGGAGCGCGCAGACTAGGCGGCGCGGAAAATTATTCACGCCTGAACTCGCCGGAATCGAGCCCAAGCGCAATTTTTCGAGCGTGCGACTTTTTCTGCAAACCAGCGTGATCCTGCTGCGCCTCCTGCTCGTGCTCGGGCTGACCCTGGCGGCGCTGCTCTACCTGGCGCAGAACCGCATGATGTACTTCCCCCGCGGGTACAGTCGGGACGCCGGCGCGGGCCTCGAAACGCTGACGTGGCAGACCGCCGATCTCGCCCAGTTCGCCTACGTGCTGGCGCCGCAGACGGGCGATCCCGCCACCGCGCCCATCACGGTCATCTTCGGCGGCAACGCCACCCGCGCGCTCGACTGGCTCGGGCGGGTGCCGGCCGCGGGTCGCCGAGGTTGGTACGTGCTCTACGAGTACCCCGGCTATGGGCGCAACGGCGGCTCGATGTCGCTGGCTCGCGCGCGCGAGTCGCTCGACGCCTTCCTGCCGGTGCTGCGCCAACGCTTTCCGGACCTCGGCTCGCGCCTGCGCGTGACCGCCCATTCCCTCGGCTGCGCGGCGGCGCTGGAATTCGCCCGCCGGCAGCCAGTGCGAGAATTGACCCTGGCGGCACCGTTCACCTCGATGCTCGACATGGCGCAGCGCACCGTCGGCTGGCCGCTCTGCCAGGTCCTGACCGAGCGCTGGGACAATCGGACCGCCCTCGCCGCGGTCCTGGCCGCCTCGCCCAAGCCGGCGGTGCGCATTTTCCACGGCGGGGAAGACACCCTCATTCCGCCGCGCATAGGCCGCGAGCTGGCCGAGACGCACGGCCTGCCCTTCACGTTGGTGGAACGGGCGGGCCACGACGAGGTGGTCAGCGCGCTCCGGTTTGAGTAGGCGACCGCGCCATTTCGCTGGCCCGACCGCCCCGGAAAGGTGACGTGTCTGCCGCCATGCCCGAAGCCTCGCTCGTCAAATCGCTCCGCCTCCTGGCCGATGCCACGCGCCTGCGGCTGCTCCTCCTGCTCGAGCGCGCCGAGCTGACGGTGGCCGAGGTGCAGGAGATCCTCGGCATGGGGCAGAGCCGCATTTCCACCCACCTCGCCCAGCTCAAGACCGCCGGCCTGGTACGCGACCGCCGCGCGGGGAAGAACATCTACTACGGCGCCGCCCAGCGCCCGGCCGGCAGCAGCGCGCTGGCACGTTTGCGCGATCTGGTCGAGGCCAGCGCCAGCGAGATCCCCGAGGCCGCGGCGGACAGCGCCGCGCTCACGCTGGTGCTGCGCAAGCGGGAGGATCGGGCGCGGGACTACTTCAACCGCATCGCCGGCCGCTACGGGAAGAGCCACTGCCCGGGTCGTTCGTGGCGCGGACTGGCCCATCTGCTCCTCGCGCTGACGCCCCCGCTCGTCATCGCCGACCTCGGGGCCGGCGAAGGCGAACTGGCGCAGCTGCTGGCCCGCAGCGCGCAGAAGGTCATCGCCGTCGACAGCTCCGAGAAGATGGTCGAGTTCGGCGCGCAGTCGGCCCGCGCGCACGGCTGCGGCAATGTCGAGTACCGCCTGGGCGACATTCAGAATCCGCCCATCGACGCCGAATCGGTCGATCTGGCCATCTTCAGCCAGGCGCTGCACCACGCCGCCAATCCCGGCGGCGCGCTGGTCGCCGCGCATCGCATCCTGAAGCCCGGCGGCCGCCTCCTCATCCTCGATCTGCTGGCCCATACGTTCGAGCAGGCCCGCGACCTTTATGCCGACCTCTGGCTCGGCTTCAGCGAGGTCGAACTGCTGCAGATGCTGGAGGCGGCCGGCTTCCGCTCCACCCACGCGGCGGTGGTCGCGAAGGAGGAAGAGCCGTATCCGTTCCAGACCGTGCTGGCGGGAGGGAGGAAGTAGGGAGGAACGCCATCTCTTCGGGAAGTTCGAAGCCCGAAACTCGAAACTCGAAGGAAGCTCGAAGGGCAAAACTCGAAGTCCCTCTCCGGCACTCGACTGCAGATGTTCCTTCCCCGGCACCGGGGCCAGGCCTTGAGATTCTTCGGCGTTCGACGGCCCGGACGGCGCCCTTTCGGTCCGCCGGACGGCGCTGGACCGCCCAAACGCGGCGCGTCTGCCCCAGCGCACGGCGTTCGGTAGCCCAGACGCGGCGCGTTTGTGCCAGCGAATCGCGTTCGACCGCCCAGATGCGGCGCGCCTGCCCCCGCGCACGGCGTTCGGTAGCCCAGACGCGGCGCGTTTGTGCCAGCGAATCGTGTTCGACCGCCCAGATGCGGCGCGCCTGCCCCCGCGCACGGCATTAGGTAGCCCAGACGCGGCGCGTTTGCCGGCCACGCATCCAGAGTGGCGCTTCAGGGACGCCTCGCTGCCTGGCCAAAGCCCGTCAGCCCCGGAATTCGCCCGCGTTTCGCTTGCCGAATCGCCTTAACGCCCGGGCCGTGCAGGCCGGCTGCTGAGTTCAGACTAGCCTGGGAGCGGCAAAGGGAGTCGCGCGAGTTCCTCAACCTTCGAGCTTCGGACTTCCTTCGAGTTTCGAACTTCGAGTTTCGAACTTCCCGGTCAGGCTCAACGCCGAACCTACGTCCCTCCCGGCCTCGGACCGGACCCTAGACCTCGAAATCGCCTTCCATCTCCCGCAGCTTGTCCGACATGTCCTCGACATCGTCCCAGACATTCTGCGAAACGTAGATCGGCGCTTTCTGCTGGATGGCGAGCGCGATGGCGTCGCTCGGGCGGGAGTCGAGCTCAACGATCTTGCGCTGCCGCGTGATCTCGTTCTGCACCTCGACGATCAGGCGGGCGTAGTACGTCGACTCGCTGATGTTGTTGATGACCGCGCGCTGCACCTTCGCGCCCATGGCGGTGAGGAGGTCAGCCATCAGGTCGTGCGTCAGCGGCCGCTCCTTCGGTGTCTCGCGCATGAACATCGTGATGGCGGCACCCATGCTTTGGTCGACGAAGATGATGAAGGCCTTGTCGTCATTGCCCAAAAAAACGGCGCAGCCCTCCTTGGTGGGGAGCACCGCCTTGACCTGCACTTTGACGACCGGCTTCGACATCCCCGCACGCTACCGGCCGGCCGGCGGACTGACAAGAACCTCGCGTGTCCGCGCGACGTAGCGCTCGGCGGCGGCCCGCAGCTCGCGGCCGAGCTGGGCCTCCTGGCGGACGAACTTGGGCGTGAACCAGGGGAACAGGCCGGCCAGATCGTGCGTGACGAGGATTTCGCCGTCGCAGACGTCGAGCCCGGAGGAAATGCCGATGGTGGGAATCTCCAGCGCCGCCGTCACCCGCGCGGCCGCCGGCGGGTCGACGATCTCGAGCACCACGGCGAACGCGCCGGCCTCCTCGACCGCCCGGCCATCCGCCAGGAGCGCCTGGATGCCGGCCTCGTCCTTGCCCTTGCGCTTGTAGCCGCCTTCCTCGAGCACGTGCTGTGGCAGCATGCCGATGTGGCCGACCAGCGGAATGCCGGCCTGCGTGATGGCCTCGATCTGCCGACGCATGGCCACGCCGCCTTCGAGCTTCACCGCTTGGGCGCCGCAGTCGATCAGCCGGCGCGCATTCTCCACCGCCTGCGCCGGGGTTTCGTAGCTGCGATAAGGCAGGTCGCCGATGACCAGCGCCCGCTCCACCCCACGGGCCGCGATACGCGTGTGGTGCACCATGTCGGCCATGGTCACGTGCGTGGTGTCCGGATGCCCCAGCACGACCATGCCGACCGAATCGCCCACGAGGATCAGATCGACCCCCGCTTCATCGAGCAGCCGGGCCGTGGGGTAATCGTAAGCCGTGAGCGCCGCCAGCCGTGGCCCCGTGAACTTGCGGGCGCGGATGGCTGCGGGGGTGATTCGCGCCGTGCGGGACGGGGCTTCGGGGGCCGCGAGGGAAGGCATGTCCCCGCACCACTACGCCGCCGCGCCGAAAAGCAAAACGCCAGACCGAGTGTGACGCAATCGCTACCGACCCTTCGGAGTGCGGCAGGAAGCGGCGCGACCCGTCAGGGCCGCGCCCTGCCGCTTTCGCGTGCGAGCGGCGCGGCGTTCGGTGTGGCGCACGAGCAGCCATCGGGGCCGCCTCGACGAAGCGCGGAGAACGAGGTCGGCGTACATCCCGTAGCGTGCGTCGGTGACGTTTTGGGATGGGCGTGTCTGCCGGAAGGTGAGCCGCTGACGCAGGGCGCGGTAGTTTCCTCCTCGCTTCGTGAGCGAGGTCGGGGCACCGATCGACGCGTCCTGCGGAGTCAACGTCCGGGGCGCGGGGTGCATTCAAGCTCGGCTCGCACGCCAAAGCGGCAGGGCGCGGCTACCTACTCCGTCGCCTTGGCCGGGAGCGGCGCGCTGGCGTGGTAGTCGGCCTGCACCTTCTCGATGTACTTGCGCTGCAACTCCTCCACCCGCGCCACGGAGTCGGACTTCCAGACGAGGCCGACGTGATACTTCTTCGGGATGCGCAGCACGACCTCGGGATCGTCGAAGGCCTGCAGATCGGGCCATTCCTGTCGGGCGAGCGAGACGAGCAGGCCGGCGTAATCGCGCCGCACGGCCGGGAGTCGGTAGGCGGCTTCCTGGGTCTCGACCTTGGCCCACTCGGCCCAGAGATTCAGGCCGGAGGCGGCCTCGACGAGGTCCATGATGTTGGCCCCGCCGACCCGCGCGGAGGTCTCGAGGAAATGGAAGGTGCCGTCCGCGCTCTTGATGAACTCGGTGTGCGACGCGCCGCGCACGTGACCCATCGCCTGCAGCACGGTGGCATTGGCCGCCAGCAGCTTCTGCTCGTCGTCCGAGCCGTACTCCAGCACGCGGGAGGAGAAGATGCCGCCGCCGTGGGCCACCTGCATGGGCGGCGCGCCGTAGCGACAGGCAATGGCGAAGACGACCTGCCGCTCGGAGATGATGGAATCGACGTGATAAACCGCGCCCTCCACGAAGCGCTCGAAGACGTAGTAGGACTGATCGTCGCCGAGCGCGTCGAGCGCGGGCCAGAGGTCCTCCTCGCGGCGGATCTTCTTGATGCCCAGCGCCGAAGCCTCGAAGCGCGGTTTGAGCAGCCACGGGCCGGGCACCGTGCGCATGTATTCGCGCAGGTCATCGTAGTTGATCACCGGCGCAAACTCCGGCACCGGGATGCCCGCCTCCTTCGCCCGCACGCGCATGGCCAGCTTGTCGCGGAAATAGCGCGCCGTGGTGTCGCCCATGCCCGGCACCCGCAGGTGCTCGCGCAGCGCGGCGGCCGTCTCGACGTCGTAATCGTCCAGCGCCACGATGCGGTCGATCCGATGCCGCCGGGCCAGGAAACTCACGCCGAGGAGGGCGTCGTCGAGCTTCCACTCCTTGTCCTGATCGGGGATGTAGAAGATGTCGTCGAGCGACTCCCGCGGCCAGGGCGCGTGCTCGAGGCTCTTGCTGGTCAGCAGGTACACCGTCCACCCCTGCCGCTTCGCCTCCCGCAGAAACGCGTGACCCTTTTCGAAGCTGGCGAGACAAAGAATGGTTTTGGGAGCGGACATGGGCCGGAGATAGCGGGGAACGCCGAAATTCGAAACACGAAACTCGCGGGACGGGAAAGTTCGGAACTCGAAGTTCGAAACCCGACGGAAGAAAGTTCGAAGCTCGAAGTTCGAAACTCGAAGGAAGCTCGAAGATCGAAGTTCGAAGTTCGAAGCTCCGTTCTGGCTTGGCTCGGCATGCAGTAACGGAAGACGAAGGGGCACGGCGATCCCGCGGGCCCGTTCGCTCGGGCCGCAAAGCAGCGCCTGCGGTCTTCGGGTTTCGAGCTTCCTTCGAGTTTCGAACTTCGAGCTTCGAACTTTCCCCCCGCGCTTCCCCCGCTTGCGTCCGCCGCCTTTCTGCCCACCGTCGCCCTTTGCTCTCCCCTGTTTGTTGCCCATGCCGGAGCGTTTGCCGATTCATCGCCGTCCCTGGTTCTTCAAGACGGTCGTCATCCTGGTCAATGTCGCGGTTCTGGCGCTGATTGGCGCCTACATCGCGCACCGCCATTTCACGGTCGAGGCCCTCAAGAAGGATCTTGAGGAACTCGGCCGCATGGAGTCGGCCAGCACGATCTACGACCGCTGGAACCAGACCTTTGGCCACATCTACCTGCAGAACCGCGATCCGGTCACGCTGGCGGACATTCCCGAGGACATGATCAAGGCGGTCATCGCCTCCGAGGACGCGCGCTTCTACGAGCACGGCGGCATCGATTTCCGCGGCATCGCGCGCGCCTTCTGGCGCAACCTGCTCGCCGGCCGCTCGGTCCAGGGCGCCAGCACCATCACGCAGCAGCTGGCCCGCAACACCTACGGGCTCTACGACAAGACGCTCTACCGCAAGTTCCTCGAGGCCTACGTCTCCTGGCGCATCGAGGCCAATCTCTCCAAGCAGAAGATCCTCGAGCTCTACCTCAATCGCATCTACCTCGGCGGCGGCCACTACGGCGTGGAATCGGCCTCGCGCGGCTATTTCGGGAAGCCGGCCAAGCAGATGACCCTGGCGGAATGCGCCACGCTGGTCGGACTCATCCCGAGCCCGAACAAGCGCAATCCGTGGCGCAACGAAGCCACCGCGCAGAAATTCCGCGGCAACGTGCTGGCTCGCATGCTCGAGACGGGCGTGATCACGCCGCAGCAGAGCGAGGCGGCGCTGGCGGAGAAGTTGGTCATCAAGCAGCGCACCTTCGCCACGGCCGACTCCTACGCCATGGAGGCGGTGCGCCAGCAGGTCATCTCGAAGGTCGGCTTCGAGCGCGCCACCAGCCAGGGCCTGCGCGTCTTCACCACACTCGATACCCAGGTACAGCGCACGGCCGAGGCCTCCATGAAGAAGAAGATGGAGGAGATCGAGAGCCGGCCCGATTACCTCACCCGTCCCGACGGCACCCGGCGGCAGACGCACGCGCAGTATTCCGAGATCTTCCGCGACGCCGAACGACGCGCCCAGGCCATCCAAAAGGAGAAGGGCACGCCGGTGCCTCCGTCGACGCTCATCTCCCCGCCCGAGTACATCCAGGGCTCGCTCATCGCGGTGGACAATGCCGACGGCGGCATCATCGCGCTGATCGGCGGACGCGAGTTCAAGCACAGCGAGTTCAACCGCGCGAACTCCTCGCGCCGCCAGTTCGGCACGGCCTTCACCCCGCTCGTCTACGCGGCGGCCTACGAAAAGGGCATCGGTCCGAACACGCTGGTGCAGGACGCGCTCATGGACAATCGCCTCGTCATGATCGGCGGCGTCTCCGGCATCCTCGGCGAATGGGGCGTGGAGCGGGTGGACAACCGCTACGACGGCCTCATGCCGGCCTCCTTCGCCCTCGTCCGGGGCAAGAACGGCGCCACCGTCCGCTTCGGCAACGAGGTGGGACTGGAGAACGTGCTCGCCTTCGCCAAGAAGGCCGGGATCAAGAGCGAGATGCGCGCCTACCCGGCGACTTTCCTGGGCCAGAGCGAGATCACGCTCTCCGAACTGGCCATGGCCTACACCATTTTCCCGAATGCCGGCTGGCGGCCGCAGAACACCTACATCGTCAAGCAGATCCAGGATCGCGAGGGCAAGGTCCTCTACCAGGCCAAGAGCCCGGGCCGCACGCGCGTGACCGACGAAAACTCCGCCTTCCAGGTCCACAACGGCCTGGCCGAGAGCCTCAAGTGGGGTCCGGCGGCGGAGGCCAGTCGCAAATACGGCCTCAAGCCGTTCCCCGCCGGCGCCAAGACGGGCACCGCCTACAACTCGACCGACGTCAGCACCATCGGCTACACCAGCAGCATCACCTGCGCGGTCTGGGCCGGCTTCGACAAGCCGCAGTCGATCTTCCGCGGCGCGTTCGGCAGCGACCTGATGCTGCCGGTCTGGTCCGATGTGATGAACGCCGCCTACACCACCATGAAGGCGGTCGAGTTCCCCAAGCCGCCGGGGTTGAAGCGGGTGGAGATCTGCTACTACAGCGGACAGAAGGCGACCGACAAATGCAGTGAGATCAGCGACACGGCCGGCGCGCCCCGGCGGCGCACGACCTACTTCGAGTACCTGACCGCCAGGCAGGAACCCAAGCAGGAGTGCCTGTATCATGTCGGCGGCGTGCGGCCGCTGGCCTCGCAGCGCGGCCAGCGCGATCGCCCGCAGGAAGGCGCCGTGGTGGCAGTGCGCACGGTCGATCTCGATTCCATCCCGGTCGTGCCCATCGGCAGCACGGCGGTGCTGGATCCCAACGATCCCTACCGGAGCGTGCGTCCCCCGAACGATGTACCCGTGGCCGTGGTTCAAGTCACCAACTCCGGCGGTCCGCTCAAGCCCGGTCAGTCGGGCACCACCGAGGTCCGTCGCGCCAAGGCCGCAGGCCCGCTCGATGCCGACGTCGGTCTGCCGAAGAACGGCGTCGAGCCGCCGCCGGTCATCCAGTTTAATTAGGCGCGCGGGGCGCAGAGGGCGGAAGAGGGCGCGGAGGGCGGAAGGAGATACCAAATTTCCAAATTTGGCCAAATGGCCAAAGGGCGGGATCAGTCGACGAGTCTACGTGGTAAGCGGTCCTGACGCTCTTCGATCGCCCGGCCGTGCCGGTCACCGCGGGTCCGGAAGCGGTAATAGGGAGGCATGCTTCGCCTCCTTCGTCGTCGCTTCGGTCTGCTCGCCCTGGTGCTCGTCGCCGCTTCCGCGCCCGCTGCGCCGCGGACCGAGCCGCCGCCGCGCAACCTGCATGAGGCGATCCGCCGCGGGTTCTACTCGACCGACAGCAAGCCCCTGCCGGGCGGGCCCGAGCGGGTGCGGGAGTTCGTCGAGCGCGGGGCCGATCTCGAAGCGCGCGATGCCGACGGCCGCACGCCTTATCTGCTGGCCGCCTCGCTCGGCGACGCCGCCACCATGCGCCTGCTGGCCGGGCGCGGCGCGCGCCGCGACGTGACCGATACGAACGGCGACACCGCCTTCGATCTCGCGCTGGCCGGCCGTCGCGGCTACGCGCTCCGCCTGCTGATCGACGAAGGCTGGCCGCTGACTTCGAAGCATCGCTTCCAGTTCGCCTGCTACAAGATCGCCCGCGCCGCGGGCTGGCTGCTGCCGTTCTTGATCGGCGCGAGCTTTCTGGCGGGTCGCTTCCTGCCCCGCTTCTACGCCCATCCGCCCGCCATCGGCCGACAGCCGAGCGGCGCGGACCAGCTGCCCACGCTCGAGCCGATCAAGTGCGGACCCTGCGGCGGCTCCGTCCCCCTGCGGCTCCATGGCATGCGTTGCCCCTCCTGCGGCACGCCCGCGACCGCCCCCGCCGAGTGGAAGAAGACCATCACCCTGCGCGAGAAGACCGCGGAGCTGCTCGCCCGCGCCGAACGTCTGTGGGAGCGCGCCCGCCTCGTCTCCGCCGCCCCGGTGCGGCTCAGCCTGACCCTGCTCGCGCTCGTCCTGCTCGTGCTGGTGGGCATCGGCCTCTTCAGCCGCCTGGGCGACTCCCTCTTCGCGGTCAGGCTGTCCACCGCCTTCGTCGGCGCCTCCGCCTTCCTCGGTGGCCTGAGCCTGGTCGCGGCCCTGCTCGGCTACGCCTTTTATCTCGGCGAGGTCCAGTCGATCCTGCCGGTGCCCGTGGCTGCGCCCGCCGAGACCACCACGACGGCGCAATGCACCACCTGCGCCGGCGGCATCGAGCATCGCGGTCGCGCCCTCTCCACCCTCTGCGGCTACTGCGGCACCGAGAACTACCGCGCCGCCCTGACCGGCCGCGAACTCGGCGTGGCCCACACGGAGAAAGGCGCCGCCAAGGTCTCGCTCTACGAAGCGATGCGTCAGATCGTGGCCCTGCGCGACAAAGCCTGCACCGGCCTCGCCACCGCCGCGTTGGTGGTCGGCGGCTTGGCCGTGGGTGCCCTGCTGGTTCTCTAGAGCGCGCAGTCGGCTCCAGCGGACGCCCGGTTCATTTCGACCGCGCCGTGATCAAACCGGAGGGGTTCCGACCCAAAACCCGACGCCAACCACCCTGACGAGCGAGTAGCAACACCGCTGCCAGCAATCCGACCCCCCAGGTCGACGCCTCCGGGACAACCGCGACTGTGCCATAGAGCGCGAACGTGGTGTCGGAGTTGCGGAAATTGATGATCCCCTGGCCGGGGACAAACAAATACGCGTTGTTTCCGCCCGGGCCGAAATGCTGCAGCATGAAGGTCTGGTAGCCGGTCGGGAGGAAGTCCACCCGCGGCGCCACGCCGAGATAGTAGGTGCCAGCGGGCAGCGACAGGGAGAGCGGAATCTGGAAGACGGTCGAGCTGCCGTTGTAGGCGTTGAACGGTGCGGAAGTGGTCAGGCCGACCGGCACGAAGATCGAGGCCACGTTCCCCAGCAGGGCGTTGCCGGCGGTCAAGACCGCGCTCAGGGAGCTGAAGATGCTGATCTGGAACCCCAGCACGTTCTCGAAACCGGTGCCGGATCGATTCGACGTGAAGGCCGCATCGAGCCGGGTCAGCAGACTACCGGAGGAGAGCGTGAAGTCGTCCACCATGAGGCCGTTCGAACTGACGAACGAAGCCTCGAAGATCTGCGCATTGCCCGAGCTGACCGACGCCATGGAGGGATCGAGTTGGTTAACCAGCATCTGCGCGCCGAGAGGACCGGTAGCGGCGAGCAGCAGAGCGGCGCAGAGAGCGGGCAGTCGAAGGTGGGCGGGCATGGCTGCTTGATAGCGCAGCGGGCCCATCGCACCCGCCCGGAGTGACCAGCGCCACGGAATCTGTGACGAGCGCCCGACCCGGAGTCAGCCCCGTGCGTCCCAGGCGGCCTGTTGCTTGCGCGAGGCGAGCATCCGCCAGGCGCCCTCGATCATCCGGCGCAGCGTGGGCTCGTCGACCGCCGCCAGATCCAGCAGGACGCAGGGGTAATTGAGGTAATGCTCGGTGACCGAAAAGACATCGGGCTGGCCGGCGATGAGGTCCTCGCGCTGCTCCCGCGGGTATTTCACGACCAGCAGACCGTCTTCGTCGCGGAGCCGGAGCATCAGCTTCCGACGGCAATAGAAGGCCGGGGTGCCGAAGCAGACGCCCTCCTCCACGCCGGGGAGGGCCAGCGCCAATTCCCGCACCCGCTGCAGCGAAGCCGGCATGGCGCGGCGGGGCCGAGCGACCCCTTCAGCGCGTGGCCGCGCCCTGCCCCTCCTGCTTTTTCGCGAGCTCGGTCCAGGGCCCCTTGGGCGGCGTGTCCGAGTAGAGCGCGCGCCGGTTGGCGGGGGTGGCGCAGGCGCCCAGACTCAGGAGAACAGCGGCACACAGGGCCAGCGGAACGAGCTTTCGGATCATCGCGGCGCAGCTGAACAAAAGGCCCCGGGGCTGTCAACGCAGACGGGGATTCGCCTTGTCTTTCGCCCGCGCCTCCGCAGATGTCAGCCCGCACTCCATGAAGAACTTCTTCGCCTCCTGCCTCGGCACGATTTTCGGCCTCTTCCTTTTCGCCTTCCTCGGCCTGGCGCTGCTCATCGGGCTCTTTGCCGCCGCGGCCTCGGCCGGTTCGAAGGCCAACCTGAAAGAGATCAGCGTGGCCCAGGGCGCCTTCCTGGTGCTCAATCTCTCGGCCAACATCACCGACGCGCCGCCGCCCTCGGAGTTCAAGAAGCTCCTCAACAAGCTCAGCGGCGAGGGCGACGCGCAGACGTACTCGCTGCGCCAGATCGTCTCGTCCCTCCAGCGGGCCGCCAGCGACAGCCGCATCGGCGGCGTCTACCTGACCGGCAGCCTGCAGCCCGAAGGCTACGGCGCCGGCTTCGCCGCCCTGCGCGAAATCCGCGCGGCCCTCGAGGAGGTGAAGGCGAAGAAGAAGCTGGTCGTGGCCTACGTGGCCTACGCCAGCAAGCGCGACTACTACCTGCTCTCGGTGGCCGACCGCATCTACCTCAATCCCTATTCGGCCCTCGACCTGACCGGCTTCGCCAGCGAGCCGCAGTTCTACGCCGACATGTTCAAGAAGTACGGCATCGGCGTGCAGGTCACGCGGGTCGGCAAATACAAGAGCGCGGTCGAGCCCTACACCCGCAACAACCTGAGCGAGGAAAATCGCGAGCAGATCGCCAAGCTCCTCGGCGACCTCTGGACCGAGTGGCGCGCCGGCGTCGAGCAGGCCCGCAAGATCCCCGCCGCCAAGCTGCAGGAGCTGAGCGACACCAAGCCGATCGTGTACCCCGAGGATGCGATCAAGCTGAACCTGGCCACGCATTCCGCCCACCTCCCGCAGGTGCTGGAGGAACTGCGCGGGCTGGCCGGCAGCGATTCCGAGAATCCGCGCACCTTCCGGCAGGTGAAGTTCGAGGATTACTACGCCAGCGAGATCAAGCGAAAGGAAGGCGACCCGACGCAGCCCGGCGTTGAAGACACCCGCACCCGCGTGGCGGTGGTCTATGCCGAGGGCAACATCATCGACGGCAGCTCCAGCGCCGAGGGCAATGTGGCCGGCGACCGCTTCGCCCGGCAGCTGCGCAAGCTGCGCCAGGACAACAACGTCAAGGCCATCGTCCTGCGCGTGAACAGCCCGGGCGGCAGTGCGTTTGCCTCCGAAGTGATGCTGCAGGAGCTTAAGCTCGCCCGCGACGCCGGCAAGCCGGTCGTGGTCAGCTTCGGCACCGTGGCGGCCTCGGGCGGCTACTACATCGCCTGCGCCTCCGACCGCATCTTTGTCCAGCCCAACACGATCACCGGGTCCATCGGCGTGTTCGGCATCCTGCCCAACGTGAAGGACTTCGCCAACAGCTGGGGCGTCACGTTCGATCAGGTGAAGACCAGCAAATACGGGGCGATCGAGTCGATCAAATACCCCAAGACGCCCGAGGAGCTGGCCCAGATCCAGGGTTTCGTGGACCGCATCTACGACCAGTTCATCGACCACGTGGCCAAGGCCCGGAAGATGGAGCCGTCGAAGGTGAAGGAGATCGCCCAAGGCCGCGTCTGGTCCGGCTCCGAGGCCGTGCGCCTCGGCCTCTGCGACGAAGTCGGCTCGCTCGAAAAGGCCATCGCCTTCGCCAAGGAGAAGGCCAGCCTGCCCGCCAATGCCGCCGTCAGCGAATGGCCCAAGGAGAAGGAGTTCGCCGAGCAGCTGGCTGAAGCGCTCAATCAGAAAGGCAACCCCCTCGCGCGCATCTGGGGCAGTTCGCCCGCCAGCCGTTTGGCCAAGGAAATGGCCGGCCCGCTGCGCGAGCTCGAGGCCCTGAACGATCCGCGCGCCGTCTATGCGCGGATGCCGTTTCTGATGAGCGTGGAGTGAGGCGGCCCGCCGACCGCAGCGGGCGTGCGCGGGGCCGTTTCGACGTCAGGGATCGACCGGTTCCACCAGACCGCGCGCCAGCTGATCGACCCGACGCAGCAGCGTCGGCACCCGGAACGGCCCGTGCATCGAGGCCACCGCGGCCGCGGCCGCCTCGTCCGGGAGCCCGACGGCATCGACCCACAGCGGCTGCGCGCTGCGCCCGCGCCGCACTTCCCGCCAAGCCCCGCTGACTCCCCCGAAGACCGACTTGGCCACACCGACGACCGGCGACCGGCCGCCCAGCGCGGCGTGCAGATGCGCGCCCAGGCCCGGCCGACCCGGTTGCAGCCAGAAGTGACCATCGACCACGAGCACCGCCGGTTCCCAGGCCAGTTCGTCAAGTAGCGCGAGGATCGGCGGCAGTTCCCGCCGGTAGAATTCCCCCGGGACATACGGCGCCGCCGGCGGGAGCAGCCGGACCCGCTCGCATGACGGTTGGGCATCGCTCCAAGCGACGAACCCCACCGCCGCCACACGCGTCGCGTTCGGCTCGTAGTGGACGTCGAACGCTAGGATCCCCGCCAGCCTCGGGAAGTTTCCTAGTCCGGCAAGCGGCGTCGGGAGACGGGAGACGGGAGACGGGAGACGGGAGACGGGAGACGGGAGACGGGAGACGGGAGACGGGAGATCGGAGACGGGACGGCGGCGGCGAAGTGCGAAGTCTGGCCGGACAGAAGCTCGCGGCGGGACTTCGGAGCGTCCTCGATGCTACGTCTGGGGTTATCGTCTACCGTCGGCGCCTCTGCCACACGGCCGCACTCGGAGAGTGCGGACTACGCTATCGCCTATCGCCTATCGCCTATCGCCTATGCCGAGCCTCAGCGAGGCGGGCTAAGCCAGCTCGCGCAGTTCGACGCCCGGATTCGTCTCGCGGAAATAGCGCTGGGTCCAGTCGCTCGGGAAGAGCAGCGCGATACCGCCGTTGCTGTCCTCGGCCGCGCTCACGCCAGTGGGGAGCTTGAGCTTGCTCAACTCGACGTCAGGCGGCAGCCAGCGGGCGGCTTCCCAGCTGGCGTTCTCCAGCCGGGACTCGGCGCCGTATTCGGTTTCGAGGCGATATTGCACGACCTCGAACTGCAGCGGACCGACCGCCGCCAGCAGCGGGGTCTTGGTCAGCGAGCCGACGATGTGGAAGAGCTGCACCACGCCTTCCTGCAGGAGCTGATCGAGCCCCTGGCGGAACTGCTTGAATTTGGCGGTGTTCGGATTGTGCAGGAACGCGAAGCACTCGGGCGGGAAGCGCGGGATCTCGTGGAAGACCACGCCGCCGTCCTCGCTCAGGGTGTCGCCGATGCCGAAGTCGTGGTAGCCGACCAGGCCCACGATGTCGCCGGGCCAGGCTTCCTCGATCGTCTCGCGATCCTTGGCGAACAGCCGGTGCGCATTCGAGAGCCGGACCTTCTTTTTCGTGCGCGAATGCACCACCTGCATGTCGCGATCGAAGCGGCCCGAGCAGACGCGCAGGAAGGCGATGCGGTCGCGATGCCGCGGATCCATGTTGGCCTGGATCTTGAAGATGAAACCGCTGAAGTCCGGCCGCGCGGGCTCGATCAATCCGGCCTCGCCCGCGGTGCGCGGCCCCGGCGGCGCCGCGCGCTCGACGAAGGCATCGAGCAGCAGCTGCACGCCGAAATTGTTCATCGCGCTGCCGAAGAAGACGGGCGTCTGGCGCCCGGCCTGCACTTCCTCCTCGCGATACTCCACGCCCGCGATTTCCAGCATCTCCAGCTCCTCGAAGGTGCGGGCGTAGCTGCTTTCGTCGAGCTTCTCGCGCACCAGCGGCGCGTCGAGTCCGGTGACGTTGACCGGCGGCATGTACTGGCCGCCGCCCGGGATCTTCTCGAACAGATGCACCTGCTTCGCCTGCCGGTCGTAGACCCCGCGGAACTCGAAGCCCGTGCCGAGCGGCCAGTTGACCGGATACGCGCCGATGCCGAGCACGCGCTCCAGTTCGTCGAGCAGCTCGAGCGGGTCCTTGGTCGGCCGGTCGAGCTTGTTCATGAAGGTGAAGATCGGCACTCCGCGCTGGCGGCAGACCTCGAACAGCTTGCGCGTCTGCGCCTCGATGCCCTTGCCCGCGTCGATCACCATGATGACCGCATCGACCGCCGTCAGCACGCGGTAGGTGTCCTCGGAGAAGTCGCGATGCCCCGGCGTGTCGAGCAGGTTGATGCGGAACCCGCGGTAGTCGAACTGCAGCACCGTGGAGGTGATGGAAATGCCGCGCTTGCGCTCGAGCTCCATCCAGTCCGAGGTGGCCGCCCGCTGCGACTTGCGCGCCGTGACCGACCCCGCCAGCTGCACCGCGCCGCCGTAGAGCAGGAGCTTCTCGGTCAGCGTCGTCTTGCCCGCGTCCGGATGCGAGATGATCGCAAACGTGCGGCGGCGTTGGATTTCTTCGGCGGGAGACATGCGGCTTTCGGGAACGGCGGGCCGCGTCCATACACCAGAATCGGGTCCCGCGCGCGGGAGAAGCGGCAGGTGACTACGAGGAGGACCGACGTTGAAAACACTCAACCCGCCGTCTGCCGCACGATCTCCGCCAGCCGCTTCGCCTCCGGACTCTCCGGCAGCGGGAGAATCGCCACCTCCTGCGGCTCCCACGTCACGCGCCAGCCTCCGTAACGGAATTCGCCGCGTCCGTTCTTCGGATCGGCGGGCAACTGCTCCGCGGTGATGGACGCGGCCTCGGGCTTTTCGCCGAGGAAGCGCAGAGCCGCGCGCTTGCCCTTCTCGTAGGGAATAAAGGCCTTTTTCTCCCAGGTCGAGCTGGTCTGCAGGCGCACCGTCACCACCTTTCCATCCAACAACTCCACGCTCACCTCGGTGATGCCGAGCTGGTGCAACTCGGCGAATTGGGCCTTCGGGAGTCGGTAGGAAATCTCCCTGAGCCCCAGCTTCGTACGGGCCAGGCCGATCTGCGAATCCGACTCCGTGCCCTTGCCGAAGGCGGCGCGCATTTGCGCCTCGGTCCATCCGACGTTGGCGGGAGCAAGGTGGACCAAGGCGAAGAGTCCGAGCGAGGAAAGGAGAGCGAGTTTCATGGCGGAGCGTGATGCGGTGGATTGCAGACGTATGAACGGATCCGCTGGCAGGGTTACGTCGCTTCTCGTCAGCAGCTGCGAACGGGGCCTCCGGGAAGGCTGCTGCTCGCGGGATCGTCTCGCGCGCTCCGGCGATCAGCCGAAGCGACCACATCGCCTCACTCCGGATCGCCCGGTCGGGCCAGCCGACGCCGGAAGCCGAACCAGATCGCGGCGATGGCCAGGAGCAGACAAACGACTCCGATGCTCAGCAGAAAGGCGCCGTCCCGAGGCGGGCCCGGCTCTAGCACGCAACTCTCCGGCTGGCCGGGCTCGTAGCGGACCTCCACGGCTTTCCCGACGGGATACTTCGCCGCATAGGCCCGCGCTTCCTCTTCCCGAGCGAACGAGGTGCTCCCAAAAAACGGCCGGTTCCCCGTGAACTCGCGACCGTCGACTTGAAAGCGGTACGCGATGAACGGTCGGTACACCGTCCGTCGCCGCACGCGATCGGTGCGGACCTCCGACGACGTAATGCTCCCGTTCGCCCGCGGCCAGGTGGCGCTGTCGTGCCCGCGCTTCCAGTCACCCGCCGAGACGGGCAGAAGGATGAGCGCGGCCACGATGGCGAAGAGCCCGACGATGCGGCTGATGACCCGGCGTTGGTTCCAGGTGCGCTGCGCAGGGGTGAGTTCAGACATGGCCAGAGGTTTATCCGCACCTGAGTCGGGCCGCCCGAGGCGACCGAGTAGGAAACGTCGTACTCCTATGAACCGCCGCGGCACCCGGGTTACGGCGATATCGCACCGGAGGAGATTTTTCTGCCGCGCTCGGTCGGCCGGACGTAGCGTCCGCGATGCCCCTCTCGATCCGCCTCGCGCAGCCGGAGCCCAGCCGGCCGTGCCGCTTCGCGCTCAGCCTGCAGGGCGATCGCGTCTTCGCCGATTTCGATCTCCAGACCGACGGCCGTGTCGTCCTCCGGCGCATCTCGTTCGATGGCCATGGCTGCTGCGAACGGCCTTTCCGCGCCCTGAGCGGCCCGGCTTCGGCCAAACTGCTGCAGGCGGTCGCGCACGACGCGCTGGAAGGTCCCGAGATTGCGCACCTGCTGCGGAGCTACCTGCGCGAAAATGCCGACCTGCTGTGGGCGGATGCGCTGCAGGAACACGGGCTCGGCGAAGACGATTCCTGCACCGAAAACTAAAGGCGCGGACCCCCGCGAAAAAATATTTTCGCCGCCTCCTGCGCGCCTTCTCCGCGCTGCGCCGCGACCGTCTGCCACACTGACTCCGCGTGGGCGAAGCAACCTGCACGCCAAACTCGGCGCGGGCCGGGGCCGATTTGCGCAAAGTCGAATTCGCGTGAGAAAATTGCGTCCACTATGAGGACCTTCCTCTTCCCCGGACGAGCCGTCCGCGACGTGAGCCGCCCGACTTCCTGCAGCCCGCGCTGAGGATCCCCACGTGTCCACCACCCACCTGCTGGAGGCGGGGGGGCGGGACGCTGCCGACCTGCTGACGGCCCTAGCCGCGCGGGTCACGGCGCTCTACGAACACCCCGTCTACCGTCGCCTCGCGGGCGATCTGCACACACCCGCGCTCGCGCTGGGCGGCGCGTCCCAGGCCGTTGCGGCGACCGCGGTCGCGGCCGTGCGCGGCGCGCTAACGCACTTCGAGGAACTCGCCCTCGCGCCCGCCGAACTGCCAGCGCGGGCCCGGCAGCTGCGCCGCGAGACCGCCTCGGCGCAGACCTGCCTCGCGCGCTTCGCCGAGGCCTGGGAACGTCTGCCGGCGCAGTTGGCCGAAGGCGAACGCCAGCTCGCCGCCCTGCGCGGCGCGGCGGCGTTCGGCGGCGGTCGCCCGGCGGACGCCGCGCCACTCGACGCCCTCGCGCAGCGACTCGACTCGCTCCGCGCAGCGCTGCCGACGGATCCCCTCGGCGTCGCCGCCGCGCTGAGCGACGAAATCGAGCCCGCGCTCCGCAGCCTGCGCGCTGCGGGCGCAGCCGCCGAGCGCGTCCGCACCGCCACCGCGGCGCGCCTGGCTGGGTTGCCCGCACGCCTGACCGAACTGCGCGCGCTCTTCGCCACCACGGCCGGGCGGGTCGGCGAGCGCGAGGCGCGCATTCTCGACCTTGCCGCGCCGCCGCTCCCCTCGCCCGTGGCCTTGCGCACGCTGGCCGACTGGCGCGAGCGGCTCGATCGCGTCGCCGCCGCGCAACGCTGGGACCTGGCCGCGCGCAGTCTCTCCGCCTGGGATGCGCGCGCCGCGGAATTCGCCACCGCCTGCCAGGCCGCCGCCCGCGCGGCCGACGACGCGCTGGCCGAACGCCGCCGTCTGCGCGGCTGGCTGCGCGCGCTCCAGGCCCAGGCCGGCGCGCGGCGGCTGAGTGAGTGGGAGCAGTTCAGCGCCGCCGCGCTCGAAGCGCAGCGCCTGCTGCTCACGCCGCCTACCGCCCTCCCGCGCGTGCAGACCCTGCTCGCCCGTTGCCAGCAACGCCTCCATCGCCATGTCCACTGACCCCACCGCCCGCTGTTCGAACCCCGCCTGCCTCGGCCAGGTCGAGGACGGCTTCTGCACCACCTGCGGCCTCGAAGGCGCGCTCGGCGCCGCCTCCTCGCGACGCGTCACCGCCGTGACTTCCGGCACCGCGGCCACCGGCTCCACCACGGCCCGTTCCGGCAGTGCGCACAGCGGCGGCAGTACGCGCCGCACGACCCGCACGGCCTCCTCGCGGCGCGCGCTCGGCCTCGGCCTGGTGCACGTGCCCGAACTGCCCGCGCTCGATCCGGCCACGGTCATCCTGCGCGACGCCGTCGTGCCCGAGGCGCGTCGCATCTGTCCGGCCTGCGACGAGAAGCTGCGCCGCGAGAAAGGTTTCTGCCCGAAATGCGGTCAGGCCTATTCCTTCCTCCCGCCGCTCCACGCCGGGGAGGTCGTGGCCGAGCAGTACGAGATTCTCGGCCCGCTGGCCTACGGCGGCTTCGGCTGGATCTTCCTCGCTCAGGACCGACTCCTCTCGCGCTGGGTCGTGCTGAAGGGTCTGCTCAATGCGCGCGACGAAGCCAGCGCCGCCGCCGCGGTGGCCGAGCGGCAGTTCCTGGCCGCGGTCAAGCACGCCAACATCGTGGGCGTCTACAACTTCGTCCGCCACGGCGCCGACGGCTACATCGTCATGGAATACGTCGGCGGCCGCACGCTGCGCGCGCTGCGCAAGGAACGCGGGCCGCTGCCGCCGGCCGAGGCCATCGCCTACGTCCACCGCATCCTCGGCGCCTTCGCCTATCTGCACGCGCAGGAGCCGCCGCTCATCTACTGCGACTGCAAGCCGGAGAACATCATGCTCGAAGGCGGCGACGTGAAGCTGATCGATCTCGGCGCGGTCCGCCGCGCAGACGACGAGAGCGGCGATCTCTTCGGCACCCGCGGCTACAGCGCGCCGGAGTCGACCCGCGGTCCGTCGATCGCGGGCGATCTCTTCACGCTCGGCCGCACGCTGGCGGTGCTGCTGCTCGATTTCAAAGGCTTCCAGGGCCTCTACGAATTCACGCTCCAGCCGCCCGACGAACAGCCGCTCCTCGCGCAGCATCCGTCGCTGCATGCCTTCCTGCGCAAGGCCACCCACCTCGATCCCGCCCGCCGCTTCGCCAGTGCCGACGAGATGGCCGCGCAGCTCGCCGGCGTGCTCCGCGAGGTCGTGGCGGTGGACGGCGCCGAGCCCCGCGCGGCCGAGAGTCTGTATTTCACGGCCGATCCGCTCCTCTTCGCCGCGCCCGAGTTGGTGCGCGGGACCGATCCGCTGCTCGGGCGTCCCCTCCGCTCCGAGCTCGCGGTGGAATGCCTGCCGGGCTGGCGCGTCGATCCGGACGATCCGGCCGCCGGATTTCTGCTCAGCCAGTCGTCGCTCCGTTTGCCGGCGCGTCGGCTCGAAATGCGGCGCCGCGCGGTCGAGCGCTTTCCGGACAGCGCGGAGGCGCTGCTTGCGCTCGTGCAGGCGCTCGGGCAGGCCGGCGAATTCGAGGTCGCGGAGCGCACGCTCGGCCGGCTCGACGCCCCCGATGACTGGCGCCTCCCCTGGCTGCGCGGACGCCTCGCGCTCCAGCGCGAACGCTGCGCCGAGGCCATCGCGGCCTTCGATGCGGTGGTGGCGGAATTGCCCGGCGAGAGCGCGCCGAAGTATGCGCTCGCCCTGGCCCACGAGGTGGCCGGGCAATCGGCCCAGGCGCTCGGCCTGCACCAACTACTCGCCCTGGCCGATCGCGGCGCGATCGGCGCCAGCTTCGGCTGGGCGCGCTGCGCGCTGGCCGGGGACGACCGCCCCAGCGCGGCTCGCGCGCTCGGCAGCGTGCCGCCCGAGGCGCTGCTGCGCAGTCGCGCCCAGCTCGCCCTGGCCCGCTGCCTGGCCGAGGGCGCGGCCGATGCCGACGCCTTCGCAGCGGCATCGACCGTCGCCAGCGGACTCGCGCTCGAGCCCGAATGCCGGCACCGGCTCGGCATCGAGCTGCACGCCCAGGCGCTGGCCACGCTCGTGGCCGGTCAGCTCCCGGCCTCGCCCCAGACGGATCTCCTCGGCGCGCCGTTCGACGAAGTGCCGCTGCGGCGCGCGCTCGAACGGACCTACCGCGAGCTGGCCCGCCTGCGCGCCGATCCGCGCGAGAAGGTCTGGCTCATCGACCGCGCCAACGAAGTGCGGCCCACCACCCTGTTCTGATTCCGCCATGGAATGCACCCTCTGCCGCGCGGGCGAGAGCCGTTCGCCCGCCAACTTCTGCGAGGAATGCGGTGCGCCGCTGCGCGCGCTGCCCGCGCCCGCGCCCGAGCGGCCGGCCGATCCGCGCGCACATCTCGAACGCACCGTCGGCGCAGACCTCGCCGCCGTCTCCGACCGCGGCCTGCGCCACGCCGCCAACGAGGATGCCTGCGCGCTCGGCGCGACGGGCGAACTGCGCTGCCTGGTCGTCTGCGATGGTGTCTCGCGCTCGCATCGGCCGGCCGAGGCCGCCGAGCGCGCCGCGGCGGTGTGTCTCGATGCCCTGCTGGCCGGCCACGGACTCTCCGGCGGGGTCGCGGCCGCCGAAGCCGCGGTGCGCACGCTCGCGGCCGCCTCGGACGTGCCCGCCCACCTCGATCCCCCCGAATGCACCCTCGTGGCCGCCCGCCTGCGCCAGCGCCGCGTCGAACTCGCCTGGCTGGGCGACAGCCGCGCTTATTTCGTCGGCGCCGAAGGCCCCGCGCTGCCGCTGACGCGCGATCACTCCTGGGCTGAGGAGGCGATCGCCAGCGGTCAGCTCACCGCCGCCGAGGCGCGGGCGCATCCCGACGCCGCCTGCGTCCTGCGTACGCTCGGCGGGCCGCTCCAGGCCGACGATCTGCCGGATGAGCCCGAGCTCGTGCGTTTCGACGCGCCCGGCCCCGGCTGGCTGCTGCTCTGCACCGACGGCTGGTGGCGCTATCACCCCGATCCCGCGCTGCTGGCGCGTCTGTTCCGCGCCGCCGAGCGCGACACCGCCGCCGCCGCCGAGCCGCTCCTCGCACTCGCCCGCCTGCTCGTGCAGGCCGCCTGCCGTTGCGGCGGACGCGACAACGTCACCGTCGCGCTCGCCCGGATTTCCTAACCCATCCCGACCATGCCCACATTCACCTCGCAGGTATTCCAGAACCCCTACCTCCCGCGCGGCGCGGACGAGGTCCACGCCATCGTCAGCGTGCAGGCCTCCGCGGCCGAGGCGGGCAAGGCCGCGCCCGCGGGCGAGCTCGCCTTCGGGCTGTTGCTCGATGTCTCGGGCTCGATGGGCGACGACGGCGCCGAGCGGCTGCGCTGCGCCAAGACCGCGGTCGTCGAGGCACTCGAGCTGTTGCGCGAGGACTGCCATTTCTTCGTCGTGCTCGGCCGCGAGCGGGCCGAGACGCTGGTGCTGCCGCAGCGCGCCACCGCGGCCAATCGCGCCGCCGCCATCCAGGCCGTGCGCGCGCTGCAGCACGGCGGCGGCACGCGCATGTCGACCTGGCTGCGGCTGGCCCAGCAGCATTTCGAGGCGCTGCGCGAGTCGCGCGGCGCGCTCATCTGTCAGGCTCTGCTCCTGACCGACGGCAAGAACGACGGGCAGGACGATCTCGAGGCCGCGCTGCGCCATTGCGCCGGGGTCTTCGAATGCCACGCCCGCGGCGTGGGTGTGGACTGGCAGGTGGCCGAGCTGCGGCTCATCGGCCAACGCCTGCTCGGCACCGTGGACATCGTGCCCGAGCCCGCGCTGCTCGCAGCCGACTTCCGTGCCATCCTCGGCCAGGCGCTGGAACGCGCGGTGGCCGACGTCCGCCTGCGGCTCTGGACCCCGCAGGGCGCCAGCGTGCTCTATTGCCGGCAGGTCGCGCCCGAGATTCTCGACCTCGCGCCCGCGTCCGGCACCACGGGGCAGATCCGCGATTACCCGACCGGTTCGTGGGCGGGCCGCGAGACGCGCGACTACCACTTCGCCCTGCGCGTGAAGCCCGGCCAGCTCGGCCAGCGCATGCTCGCGGGCAAGGTCGGCCTCGTCCTCTCCGAAGCCCCCGACGCCCCGCGCCAAGCCGAGGCGCAGGTCCTGGCCATCTGGACCGACGACGAGGAGCGGACCGCCGTCATCGACCGCACCGTGGCGCACTACACCGGCCAGGGCGAACTCGCCCAAGCCATCCAGGAAGGCTTGGCCGCGCGCCAGGCCGGCGACGCCGAGGCCGCCACGCGCAAACTCGGCCGCGCCGTCCAACTGGCCGCCGCGCACGGGCATGACGCCACCACCCGTCTGCTCCGCCGCGTGGTCGACATCGTCGACGAGCGCGAGGGCACCGTGAAGCTCCGCCGCGAGATCGACGAGGCCGATGCCATGGCGCTCGACACCCGCTCCACCCGCACCCGCCGCCTCGCCTGACATGCCGCATTGTCCCCAACAGCACTGGTCCGACACGGACGACTTCTGCAGCGTCTGCGGTCTCGCCCTCGAAGCGCCCGTGGCCGCCGCCGCGGCATCCGCGCCGCTGCCGACACCGACTCCGCCCGCGACTGCGGCGGGCGAATGCCCCGTCTGCCACGCGCCGCGCGGCGCGGCCGACAGCGCGTACTGCGAGGAATGCGGCTGCCATTTCGAACTGGCCGCCCAAGGCCTCGCCAGCGCGGCGCTGGTGCCGGTCGAGCCGCCCGCGAGCGCGGCTCGCGAGCCCGCTGCCGTGCCCGCGTCGGAGCCGGTTGCCACGCTCCGCTGGGACGTGGAGGCGCGCGCCCTCGGCGACGACGCGCCGGCGGAATTGCGGGCCGTCGCGCGGGTCTTTCCGCTCGATCTGCCGGACCAGCTCGTCGGCCGGCACAGCGCGCGGCGTGGTATCCAGCCCGAGATCGCGCTCGACGACGACGACGGTATTTCCCACCGCCACGCGCGCCTGCGCGTCCACGCCGACGGAGTAGAGCTGATCGACCTCGGCTCGGCCAACGGCACCCTCCGCAACGGCACGCCCGTGCCCGCGCAGATCCCTCTCGCCTTGCACGACGGCGACCGCCTGCAGCTCGGTCGCTGGACGGAACTCCTGCTGCGCCAACGATGAAAACGCTCGCCCTTCGTCCCGCGCTCTCCGCCTTCGCTCCCGCCAGCCTGCACGATGCTCCGCTGGCCACGGTCGCACGAGCTCGCTCCACGCCCGCCCGCCTCCTGCAGCTCGGCGCGGCCATCGTCGGCGCGGCCCTTCTGCTGGCGCTCACGCTGACGCATTCCGCCGGCAGTCAGCGCGCAACCCTGCGCGCGGTCGGCTACGACTGCGCGCCGTCCATCGTGGCCGCCTGGCGGCTGCGCGTGGCGCTGTCGGCGCTCGACGCCAGCCTGGTCGACCAGTTCCTGACCGCGGCCGATCCGCGCGATCTCGACCTCGCCCGGCGCGAGATGCATCGCCTCCGCACCGAACTCGGAACCCTCCTGGTCGAGGCGGCCGGCAACGTCACCTTCGGCGCGGCCGAGAAGGAGCCCCTGGTGCGCCTCGTCGCCGGACTCGGTCAATACGAAGCCGAGATGATGCGCGCGCAGACGCTCGAACGCCTCGGTCACCACGACGGCGCGATCGAGGCCGCCGCGCTCGGGCAGAACCTGTTGCGCGGTCCGTTGCGCAGCGCGGCCGAGGCGCTGGCGCGGGTCAATGCCGACGCCTTCGAAGCCGCCTGTCGCCAGGGCCACGACGCCGCCGAGCGCCAGGGTTGGGCCATGTTCGGCGCCTTCGGCCTGACCGCGGCCGCGCTGGTCGGAGCGCAGGTCTATCTCCAGCGGCGCACGCGGCGCCTGCTCAATCCCGGCCTGCTCGCCGCCAGTGCGCTCTGGGTGCTGCTCGCGGTCATCGCCGGCTCGCGCCACTACCGCGCCAGCGAAGCCCTGCGCGAAGCACGGGCCGATGCGTTCGCCTCGATCGCCGCGCTCTGGCAGACCCGCGCCAGCGCTGCCGAGGCCAACCGTCTCGAAAGCCGCGCGCTGCTCGATCCCTCGGTCGCAGCCGTGGCCCTCGGCGAGACCGACGTCGCGCTCGCCCATATCCTGCGCCGTCCCGCCGGCGTGCCGTGGACCCGCGTCCTCGCCGAGCTCGACGGCCCGCGCGGCACGAGCGGCTTCGACGGCACTCTCGCCGTCGCCCTGCGCAACGTCACCTACCCCGACGAGCGCGAGGCACTGCTGAATGCCGCGCAGGAATTCGCCCGCTACGCCGAGACCGACGGCGTCATCCGCCAACTCGCCGCCAGCGACCGCCGCGCCGAGGCCATCCGCCTCTGCCTCAGCCACGAGCGCGATGGCTCGAACGCCGCCTTCACCCGCCTCGAGTCCGCCCTGAACCAGGCGCTGGACGTGAACCAAGCCCAGTTCGAGCGCGCCCTCGCCCGCGGCCAGGCCGCCTCCAGCTCGCTCGGGCAATCCGCCTGCTGGCTCACCCTGCTGCTCACCGGCGCCGCGCTGGCCGGCCTGTGGCCGCGCTGGCGGGAATACGCGCCGTAACGGAAGTCCGCAGATTTACGGGATTCGACGCAGATTTCCGGGGAAGCGCAGGCGGAACGACGGCCGCCTGCCTTCTCTTTGCGTTCTCTGCGCTCTTTGAGGCAATAACTCCCATCCCCACATCCGAAGAAACGTGCCGCGTGGGCGCTAACGGCGCCGTCGAGCAGGTCCGCAGATTTACCGGATTCGACGCAGATGATCGGTGGCAGCGAGTGTTTGTGCTGCGGGCTGCCTTTTCTTTGCGTTCTCTGTGTTCTTTGAGGCAGAATTTCTGACACCCGCAGTGCGCGCAAGCGCCGCGCCGACGCTCAGGCCCGGCGGCGAGCCCGGACGAGCAGAGCCCCGAGGCCCACGAGCCCGAGCGCCATGACCGACGGTTCGGGAACGGCAGTGCCGTTTACGATGATCGGGAAGGCGTAGCGGGTGCCCAGCGCGGCATCCGTCGTGGCAGCCCAGGCGGTGTTGAACTGACTGCCTCCTCCGGCGAAGAGCGAACCATCCGCGTTGAGCACCGGCGGCGTGAAGACGGAAGCGGTCGAGCCGCCGGCCGCGGTGTTCATCGTCGTAGGCGCGAAGGCCACGTAGTAGGTACCCGCGCTCAGCGCGAAATCGGGGAGATTGATCGTCAGGCTGAAGACCGGACGCTGGGTGTTGGTCAGGGTCGTCGAGGACACCCGGTAGGTGCCCGAGAAGGCCGACCCGCCAAACGTCGTGGACGTGGTGATCACCGTTCCACCGGCCGCCGGGTCGGCGGTAAAGATCGAGACGGTGCCGCCGGTGAAGGGCGAGACCGGCGGATTGCCGTAGGTGCTGGTCGAGTAGGCGAAGAAGGTGAACGAGCTGATGGTCGCATCGGAGCCCAGCGTGAACGGCGTCGCGAGCTGCAACGTGCTGCTGACGCTGTTCGCATTGAGCCCGAAGGTGGTCGAGCCCGTCGAAATGACGCTCGTGTTGGCCCCATTGGCCCCGTTGCCCAGCGGCAGCGTATTGAAGTTCGAAAGGTCGAAGAGCACGGCCGCACTCGCGGGAGCGGCCAGCAGAGCGAGCGCGCAAGCGCGAGAAAGAAGAGCGGTGGTGGAAAGCGCCATGGTGAAGGTCTCGGTGAAGGTGAAGTGCTCGAAGGGGCCGAGGCTAGCGGCTGCGAATTCAAAGACAATGCCGCCCCGGCACATTCACTGCCCCTGACATGTCCGCTTTTGCCGTCGGGTCAAGGCGTCTGCCATGCCGCG
Organism: Verrucomicrobiota bacterium; assembly: GCA_018240025.1. Lineage (GTDB taxonomy): Bacteria > Verrucomicrobiota > Verrucomicrobiia > Chthoniobacterales > SZAS-18 > SZAS-18. The sequence goes on along the minus strand of JAFEGM010000003.1, from coordinate 168,384 downwards.
TTGGCTCACGGAAGCACCGCCGAGGCACATCCGCAGATGGGCAGGATTCGACGCAGATTCGCGCCGAGGGGTAAACCGCCTGCCTCGCCATTCCCAATTCCGCGGCCCATCTGCCTTCCCTTCCCACAAAATCTGCGCCGAATCCTCCAAATCTGCGGACCGTCACCCCGTCACCCCGTCACCCAAGACCGGTAGGGACGTGCTCCCGCACGTCCGCGAGCCGTCCACGACGCGGTCCTTCCCGCATGTGCCGCCTGCCCGCCGTGGACGGAGACGGCTTTGAAGACGCTCGCGGACCTGCATCCCCGACCACGACAAGAGCCAACGACGGCTTCGGGCCATGTTCGCGGGCGCTCCGGAACTCGTCCCTACCGATCTTGGGCGGTAGCATTATAGGCAGTTCGCGGACGCGGAGTGTCGCAACAGCGTCCACCCGGATTCTCATTGCCTCCGGTGGGCTGCCCGATAGCCTTTTTCGACCCTCCTCTGTTGCGGGTCTTCTTGCGAGCGGCAGCCCCGTGTCTGGCGACGCTCGCCGAAGACGACTGCCCGAGGCGGAACCCGCCGCACGTCAACGCCCATCTCTCGCTCCTCCCGCCGTGGATTCTTCGCCGCTGACCGCCGCTTCGCCGGCCACGCCTCGCCCCACGCCCAATCTCGCCCGGCGCATCCTGCGCTGCCCGCTGGCGCGCATCGTGGTGCTCGGATTCACCCTGCTCATGATGATGGGGCTGAATGAGGACGCGATGACGAGTTACGCCAAGGATCCCACGAAGTCGGTCAAACACATCGTGGCCCTGGCCATCGCCGGCTTCGCGGTCTACCGCGCCTACGGCACCTTCATCGAGCAGCGCCCGGTCTCCGAGCTGGCGCTGACCGGCCTGGGCCGTGAGCTGGGGCTCGGCCTGCTGATCGGCTTCGTGTTGTATGCCACCTGCGAACTCGTTCTGATGGCGCTGGGCATCTACCGGATACAAGGGCTGAATCCGGTCTCGTTCATGATCCCGGCGATTGCGATGGCGCTGAGCTCCGGAGTCTACGAGGAACTGCTGTTCCGCGGCGTACTCTTCCGCTCGATCGAGAGCTGGTTCGGCAGCTGGGCGGGGCTGGTGGTCTCCGCGCTGGTCTTCGGCCTCACCCACCTGATGAACCCGCAGGCGACCATGGAAGGCGCGCTCTTCATCGCGGTCGAAGCCGGCATTCTCCTGGCTGCCACGGTCATGCTGACGCGCCGGCTCTGGCTCGGCATCGGATTCCACGTGGCGTGGAATTACACCCAGTCCGCCATCTTCTCCGGCATCGTCTCAGGTAACGAACCCGCCCAGGGCCTGATCCGTTCCACCATGCGCGGCCCGGAATGGCTGACCGGCGGCAAGTTCGGCGTCGAGTCGTCCATCCTCGCCCTCGTCCTGTGCACCACGACCGGGATCGTGCTGGCGGTCATGGCCAAGCGGCGGGGGAAGATCGTGCCGCCTTTCTGGCGACGAGCGAGGGGGTGACGGGGTGACGCGTCACCGACGGCTCGCGGACGTGCGGGAGCACGTCCCTACTAGTCGTGGGCGATGGCAGCGTCACCGACGGCTCGCGGACGTGCAGGAGCACGTCCCTACCAGTCGTCGGCGATGGCAGCGTCACCGACGGCTCGCGGACGTGCGGGAGCACGTCCCTACTAGTCGTGGGCGAGGGCAGCGTCACCGACAGCTCGCGGACAAAGGCCGCTACTCGAGATCGTCCTCGTCCTCGTCGTCGTCCTCGTCCTCGCAACGACCAAAGCCGCAGGCCGCTCCTCAGCCGTCGTCTTCGCAACGACCAAAGCCGCAGGCCGCTTCTCCCCCCCTCAGCGTCGCGCCTGGGGCATCGGCTCGCGCATCGTCACGGTGATGACGTCGCCGGTGCCGTGCACCTTCAACACGACCTGGGTGGGACGAATGTCGAGCACGGTGTAGCGCTCGCTCTCGTCGGGCCCGAGGGCAAAGACCTGCTTCTCCTTCACCTGGATCTCACGATCCATGCCTTCGAGCGAGAGCGTGGCGGAACCGCCGGGCGCGTTGGCCAGCATCGATTTCACCAAAACCAGCTTCTCGCCGGTCGACGGGCTCTGCAGCACGAGTTCGGAGACGTCGAGCGTCGTGCCCGACTTGTCGACCGTGCGGCGCGGGCGAATGCCGGCCACCTTCCAGCCTTCGCCGGGGACGGAGTTACCGACCGCCAAAACGTGACGTTCGGACAGCTGCCCGTGCTGGATGGTGATAACGGCGCGCTTGCCCTCCACGCCCTCGAAGACGACCGGGAACGGCTGCGCATCGAGCTTGGCCATGCGCAGCTTGGTGTGGAGCGGCGGATGCGAGCCGGGATCGTTCGGGTTGCTGCCGTAAGCGACCTCCTCGGAATCGGTCCAGCCGTCGCCGTCGGAATCCTGACCGGTATCGACGGCGAGCAGCGCCTGCGGATCGACCTTGCGCTCCTTGAGGAACGTCTGCTCGAGCCGGGCCGCATTGGCGTCAGCCTGTGCGACGACCGCGGGATCGGCCACCGGCTTGGGCGCGGGACCGACCGCCTGGCCGGGCTTGGCCGACGGACTCGCCGTGAGCGTAGGCGGCGTCAGGCCGCTCGCGGGCGCGGGCGACGAACCCTTGGCCGGAGCAGCTGGCGCTGCCGCAGCGCTCGGAGCCACCGGGGCGGGCGCGGCAGGCGCGGCGGCCAGGACCGTGCTGCGATTGGTCGTTTGCGGCGTGTTGGCGGCGTAGGTGTCGATGATCTTGGCGATCTCCGTGTGGCCCTTCTGCAGCGCCAGGATGGAGGCGGTCGAACCGTCCTGATTCATCAGCGCGGTATCGGCGCCGCGGCTGAGCAGCAGCTGCACCAGATCCTTCTTCGCGCCCATGGCGGCGAACATCAGCGCGGTCTGCTGCTTCTCGATGGTGGTGTTGACCGGCGCGCCGGCGTCGAGCAACAGGCGGGCGATGTCGGCGTGGCCCAGCAGTGCGGAGACCATCAGCGCACGACTGAGGGCATCGGACTTCGCCAGGGCATCGCGCGAGGTTTTCAGCAGAACCTCCGTCGTCTTCGCGTGTCCGCGGTAGGCGGCCATGGCCAGCGCGGTCCAACCCTTGGCGTTCTTGGCGTTGACGTCCGCGGCCGAGTCGATCAGCGCGCGCACGCATTCATGATGATCGTTGCCCGCCGCGAGGATTAGCGCCGTGCTGCCGTCGGCGTTGGTCAGCTCGGTCTTGGCGCCGTACTGCAGCAGTGCCTTGACCACCTTCTTGTGCCCGGCCTCAGACGCCTTCATCAGGGCCGTCCAGCCGCGCGCGTCCTGCGCGTTCTTGTCCATGCCGGCCTGGAGAAAGAGGCCGAGCAGGTCGACATCGCCCTGGCCGGCGGCGCGTACGAAGTCGTCCGGCGTGAACGACACGTTGGCTTTCGCGAGACGTGCCTTGGCTTGGTCGGCGGACTTGCCGCAGCCGGTCAGGAGGACCGGTACGGCGGCCACCGTCGAGGCGCACAGGAGCGCACCGAGGGTTCGGTTGAGATTCATGACAGGTTTAGGAGGTGGAGGTGAGGGGACCGAAAATGTCACTGCGATTTTCCGCAGTCCTGTGAATAACCCAGCGAGAGTTGCACGACTTCCCTGAAAATGTCCAGCGTAGAATTACATTGTAAGGCGGACACTGTTTTTTACGTCAAATCGGGAAAATTACCCAAGGGTGGATTTTACGGGTTCGAGCCCAAGATGTAGAGATTCCACCCCATGGCCGAATCCTCTCCCTCAGCAGCCGGCGCGCCAGCGACGGGGGCAAATTCCACCCCGCCGAAGGTTCCCGTGACGAAGGAGAATCTGTTCCAGGCCGCGCGGGTCTTTCTCTATCTTCTGCCCTACCGCGGCCGACTTTCGGTCGCGCTGTTGCTGAACATGGGCGCCAGCGCCTTCAGCCTGGCGTTCCCGTTTCTGATCGGCCAGATGCTCGATCACGCCCGGCAGGCCGGCGATCTCGGTGCGCTGGCCATCAACCAGACTGCGCTGCTGCTCATGGGCGCGCTGGCGGCGCAGGCGTTCTGCTCGTTCTTCTCCTCGCTCTGGTTCGCCCAATGCGGGCAGCGGGGGCTCTACGACCTGCGCTGCGAGGTCTACGCGCGGCTGGTCGCGCTGCCCATGACGTTCTATTCGAAGCGCCGGGTGGGCGAATTGAGCAGCCGGCTCTCGGCCGATCTCGCCCAGGTGGAGGAGGCGCTGGTCTTCTCGGTCCCGCAATTCCTCCGCCAGTTCATCCTGCTGGTCGGTGCCTGCGCGCTGGTCACCATCACCTCCTGGCGGCTGACGCTGGTCATGCTGGGGTCGCTGCCGGTCATCATCCTGACCGCCATCATCATCGGCCGGAAGATCCGCGCCTTCTCGCGCCAGGCGCAGGACCGACTGGCCGAGAGCGCCACGGTGGTGGAGGAAACGCTGCAGGGCATCGCCAACGTGAAGTCGTTCACCAACGAGCCCTTCGAGACGCGGCGGTACTCCAGCACGCTGCACAAGTTCCTCGAGATGACGCTGCAGGGCGCGAAATACCGCTCGGCTCTCATCGCCTTCATCATTTTCGCCCTCTTCGGCGCGGTCGTGCTCGTGATGTGGTTCGGCGCCACCTACCTGCAGAGCGGCAAGATCCAGTTCGGCGATTTCGCCAAGTTCATTTTGTACACGGTGTACGTGGGCGGCGCGACGGCCTCCTTCGCCGACCTGTACAGTCAGATTCAAAAGACGGTCGGCGCGACCGCGCGCGTGCGCGAGCTGCTCGACGAAACGCCTGAGGCAGTCCTGCCGGCCGAGTACGCCCAGCGGCCTGCGCTCTCGGCCGAGGCGGTGGCCGCTCCGGTCGCGCCCACCGGCGGCGGACGGGCGCGGGGCGAGCTCGAGTTCGACCAGATCCATTTCGCCTATCCCGGGCGGCCGGAGGTGCCGGTGCTGCGCGGGCTCTCGCTCTCGGCCCGAGCGGGCGAACGCATCGCGCTGGTCGGACCCAGCGGCGCGGGGAAATCGACGGTCGTCTCGCTCCTGCTTCGTTTCTACGAGCCTGACCAGGGCACGCTGCGCATCGACGGCCGTCCGGCCTCGGAATATCCGCTGGCGCATCTCCGCAGTCAGATGGCGGTGGTCCCGCAGGAGGTCCTGCTCTTCGGCGGCACGGTGGCGGAGAACATCTCCTACGGCCGGCCCGGCGCCTCGCGCGAGGAGATCGTCGAGGCGGCCAAGAAGGCGAATGCGCACGACTTCATCGCCCGCTTCCCCGAGGGCTACGAGACCATCGTGGGCGAACGCGGCATGCGGCTCTCGGGCGGACAAAAGCAGCGCGTGGCCATCGCCCGGGCCATCCTGCGCGACCCGGCCATTCTCATCCTCGACGAGGCCACCAGCTCGCTCGACAGCGAGAGCGAGGCCTTGGTGCAGGAGGCGCTCGAGGGCCTCATGCGCAACCGCACCAGCCTGATCATCGCCCATCGCCTCGCCACCGTGCGGGAGTGCGATCGCATCTGCGTGCTGCAGGACGGACGCGTGGCCGAGAGCGGGACGCACGAGGAGCTGATGCGCAATGACAGCGGGTTGTATCGGCGCCTTTCCGAGATGCAGTTTGCGGCCAACCGCCCCGCGGAGAAAGAGGAAGGATGACGCACCCAGGAAGCAGACAGCCCGGGCCTGGCCCGCGCGCTGCCGGCTTCCGGCTTCCGGCCTCGCTTTCGCCGTATCTGCTGCTGCCCTGCGCGCTCGGCCTGAGCGCGACGAGCGATCTGACCGCGCCGGGGAATCCGGTCCGCTTCGCCCTGCTCGGCCTGCTGGCGGGGCTGGTCTACCTGGCGGCTCTGCGCGGCCCCATCACCCCGACGCGCCTTTGGATGGTGGCCATCGGCGCGCGCCTCCTGCTGCTCCCGGCCGAGCCGGGCGACGACTTCTGGCGCTACGTCTGGGAGGGTCGGGTCCAAGCCGCCGGTTTCAATCCCTATGTCCTGGCACCGGCCGCGCCCGAACTGGCGGGGCTGCGCGACGCCGACTGGGCGAAGATCAATCACCCGGGCTTCGTGGCGGCCTATCCGCCGGGCGCGCAGCTCATCTTCCGCGCGCTGCAGGCCTTTCCGACGCTGGTCTGGAAGCTCGCCTTCACCCGGCTCGATCTCGCCATCGTGGCGCTGCTGGCCCACTGGCGTCGGTCCGATCTGCGCGTGGCTGCGATCTACGGCTGGAATCCGCTCGCCATCTACGCCTTCGCGGGCGCAGTGCATTTCGACGTGCTCATGGTCCTCGCGCTGGTCGGGGCCGCGCGGTTGCTGGAGCGCGACCTCGCCCAACCCTCGCGCCGGGCGCTGGGCGGATCGGCCCTGCTCCTCGGCGTGGGTATCGCGCTGAAGCTCGTGCCCCTCGTGCTGCTGCCGGTCTGGTTCCTGGCCTGCGGCTGGCGCCGCGCGGGCTGGCTGTTGCTGGCCGCCGTGCCGCCGCTGGTGACCGCCCTGCTGCTCGGCTGGCCGGGGGTCGATCCCCTCGCCGGCCTGCGCACCTTCGGCCGCGTGGCGCGGACCAACGACTGCGTCTGGTGGCTCTTCGAATTGGTCAGCGGGCTGCGGCTCGAGACCAATGCGCTGCCGCAACTCGCGCTCGCCGTCGGCTGCGGCCTGGCGGCTTGGGTGTTCCGCCGCGACTGGCTGCGAGCGACGCTTTGGGTGCTGGGCGCGCTCTTGCTGCTGAGCCCGGCGCTGCATCCGTGGTATCTGGCCTGGATTCTCCCCTTCGCCGCCCTGCGCGGGCCGGCGGCGCACGGCTGGCTGATTTTCAGCGTGAGCGCCTTTGCCTATTTCCTGCTCTGGCTGCAGCCGCTGCCCTGGGCGCAGCCGGTTTGGCTGAGGTTGCTCATCCTGCTTCCGCCGCTCGTCTGGTGGGCACAGCAGCGCCGGGCGGGAGCGGCGGTGGCGGGAGGTTGAGGGCAGTTTTCGCCCCGATGCTCAATCGATGACCACGCGATAAAAGGCCTTCCCCGAGGGCGGCAGGGTATCGAGCATGGTCAGCGTGCTGTCGCTCGAGATCGTGACCGGCTGGCTCCAGTCCACGAAGCCGGCGTCCGGCGAGGTGCTGCGCTGCACGCGGTAGGTGTGCCCGCCAAAGGCGGTGACCGTCACCGTCACGTTGGAACCCACGACCGAGCTCGCGAGCTTCACGCTGTGACGATCGAGGATGACGCCCTGATTCACGAAGTCCGGGGACAGGTCCACGGCCCCGGCCGTGATGAGGTCGAGCACGCCGGTGTTCACCATCGACTGACTGGCCGTGAATCTCGCGCCCCGCGCGACCCGCAGACGGCCGCTGTTCTGGAACGGTCCGCCGATGATCATCTGCTGAATGTTGCCGTTCAATTCGATGAGCCCGGCGTTGTTCACGCTGCCGCGCAGCACGCCCGAGCCGATGAGCCGCCCGCCGGCCGCGATGGTCGTGCGGCTGACCCCGTTCGTGCCCCAGATGGAGCTGAGTTCGTAGGTGCCTCCATTGCCGATCTCGAGCAGGGTGCCGAAGAAGTTGAGCTGCGGAATCGACAGCTTCCCGCCGAGTACCCGGGTCGTGCCGGTGTAGCTGACCGGCCCGCTGAGCACCACGGTGCCGTCACCCAACTTGGTCAGGCCGCCCGGGGCGACATCGCTGTTCGTTACCGTGCCGGTGAAGTTCGAGCTGGAACCGTCCGCGCCGATCGTCAGCGCCGAGACGGTCTCATCCGGATCGCTCAAGGCGAGGATCGCGCTGCCCCCCGCCGGCACGTTGTTGATCAGCCGGTTGATGGTGAGCTTGCCGCCGGCGGCATCGATGCGGCAATTCGCCGTCCAAAAGGTGGTCGACGGAGTCTGCACCAGCCCGCCCAGCTCGATCCGCAGCGAGCCCACCCCACCGCGCTGCGCCTCGCTGAAGCCGCCCATGCCCAGCGAGGTGTTCATATTCCAGACCGCTCCAAATCCGCCCACCCGCGCCACCCCGGGCGATCCGTTGATGAATCCGACGATGCCGGCGGCATTGTTGAGCGTGCCGCCGGCCTGAATTTCGAGCGCGCCGGTGCCGCTCGAGCTGTTGGCGCCGAAGATCCCGAACAGCGAATTGACCGTGCCTCCGCTGGCCACGGTGAGCTTGGCGGTGTCGGTGCCCGATCCCGTCACCACAATCTGAAACGGTCCACTGAGGCTGCTGCCCTGCCCCGTCACGGTCAGGCCGGTGCCGGTCGGGCCGACGACGACGAGCGTCCTGTCGTTCATCGTCAGCACGCCGCCATCCCGCACCGTCAGGGTGCCCGGCACGCTGGTCTCGGAGCCGACGGAGACATCGCCGCCCAAGGTGACGCTCGCCCCGGCGCCGAGCACGCAGGAGCCGGTTTCCGCGATCAGCCCGCCGAACGAACTCACCCCTCGCAGCACGAGTTCGTGCTGGGCGCCGACGACCCGGACCGATCCCACGGTGGGAGAGGACGAGGTGATGGCGCCGCTGTACTCCACGCCCGTAAGAGCCGTGTTTCCGATGGTGAGCGCCGTGCTGCCGAGCGCGAGCGCCCCGCTGCCGCCGAGTCCGCCCAGCGTGACGGCCGCATTGCCCTGCAGGTCGAGCCCATTGTCGACATTGATGACCACCAGGTTGAGGCTGACCGCATTCGCTTCCTTCAGCAGGATCTTGCCTTCGTTGATCACCCAGCGGCCGTTGAACGCAGTATTGTTGGTTCCGGCGAGGCGCAGGTCCCCAGGGCCGGCCTTCGTCAGCGGCGCGCTGCCCGAGAGGTTACCGCGGAAGTTCGTCAGCGCGTTCTCGATCCGCAGCGTCTTGCCCGCGGAGGCGACTGCGACGACGCCATCGACGATCAAATCCCCACCGCTGCCAAAAGTATAGACATTCGGCAGCCCGTTGCTCGGTTGGTGATTGAGCAGCAGCCCGTTCGCGAGCGTGCGCACGCCCGCCGCCCGGAGCGTGTTGCCATTGTAGAACAACACCGATCCCGCCCCGGTCGCCTGGTCGGTGGCCAGCGTGAGGTCGACCGGCGTGATGCCGCCGGTGGGCGAGCCCAGTGTCACCGCGGCCGTGCGGTTGGTTCCGCTGAGGGTGACCAACAGGCTCCCCGGGTTGCCGTTCGCGCCGAAGAAGTTGAGGATCGAGGCCGCACCGTCCAGCGGGCCGTCCAGCGTCAGCCGCCCGGTGCCGGTGCCGGTGATGTTGGTGGAGGCCGCGAACTGGAGCGGCTGGGCGATGCGCACGGCCGTATTGCTGTTCTGAGCGATGGCGCCTCCGCTGACGATGTTGAGCGCATTGCCGCTCAACTGCGTGACATTGGCGCCCGCGGCGAAGGTCAGGTTCCTCAGGTTGAAGGTCCCGGCGATGTTCTGCGTGGCGGTCGTGCGCAGACCGCTGAGCGCGAAGGTGATGTCGGTGGTGGCCGAGCTGACCGGCGCGGCGCCCTCGACCCAGTTGTTCGGCGTGGACCAGAGGTCGTTGACCGTGAAGTTGTTGTGCGACAAACCGCCGTCCCAGGTGGCGGCGGTCAGCGGGCCCGGAGTGTTCGCGAGCCCAGCGCAGCCGAGAGCGAGGAGGAGCCGGAAGCAGGGTGCAGCGCTCATAGTGGGCCAGCCAAGCACCACGCAGCCGGGTCCGATATGCTGCCTTGGGAGTAGGACGGCCCACCCCGGAGGCGGGGCGAATGCCATGCCACGCGCCCGATTTGACGGGCCTCGCCGCGGCGGCGTTACTCGCGCCGCCATGCACATCCGCCGCGCCGAGATCCAACGCCAGACGGCCGAGACGAAGATCGCCGTGGAGTGGTCGCTCGACGGCCGGGGCGAATCCAAGATCGCCACCGGCCTGCCGTTCTTCGACCACATGCTGACGCTCTTCGCGCGGCATTCGCTGACCAATCTGATCGTGGCCGCGGAGGGCGACACCGAAGTCGACTCCCACCACACGATCGAGGACACCGGCCTCGTGCTCGGCCAGGCCCTGGTCCAGGCAGTGGGCGACAAGCAGGGGCTCGTGCGCTACGGCAGCTTTCTCCTGCCGATGGACGAGACGCTTTGCCGGGTGGCGCTCGATCTGAGCGGGCGGCCGTTTCTCGAATACCACCTGCCGGAGTCGCTGCAGTACCAGCGTTTCGAGCGGATCGGCGGGCATTTCCCGCTGCAGTACGTGGAGGAGTTTCTGCGCGCCTTCTGCAACGAGGGCGGCGTAACCCTGCACGTCGATGTCCTGCGCAGCCGCGACCTGCACCACGCGGCCGAGGCCGTCTTCAAGGGCGTGGCCCGGGCGCTCGACGCCGCGCTGCGGAAGGATCCGCGCGTGCTCGGCGTGCCCAGCACCAAGGGCGTGCTCGTCTGACGCCATGGTCCCCGCCGTCCTCATCGACTACGGCAGCGGCAACCTGCGCAGCGTGGCCAAGGCGCTGGAGCGCGTGGGCGCCGAGGTGCGCCTGGCTTCCGAACCCGGCGCGCTCGAAGACTCTGCCGAGCTGCTCGTCCTGCCCGGCGTGGGCGCGTTCGGCGATTGCGTGGCCCAACTGCACGCGCGCCGGCTGTGGGAGCCGGTGGCGGCCTGGTTGCGCGCGGAGCGGCCGTTCCTCGGCATCTGCCTGGGCTATCAGCTGCTCTTCGAGGCCAGCGAGGAATCGCCCGGCGTGGCCGGCTTCGGCGTGCTCGGCGGCCGCGTGCGGCGGTTCGATCCAACCCGCGTGAAGGTGCCGCAGATCGGCTGGAACGAGATCCTGCCGAGCGATCCCGCCGCGCCGCTCTGGCAGGGGCTCGGGCCGCAGCCGCACATGTATTTCGTGCACTCGTTTTTCCCCGAGCCGGCCGAGCCCGCGCTGGTGACGGCGGAATGCGACTACGGCGGACGCTTCGCCGCCGCCGTCGCGCGGCCGGGGCTGCTGGCCACGCAGTTCCATCCCGAGAAGAGCCAGGCGGCCGGGCTCGGGCTGCTGGCCAACTTCCTCGGCACGCTCACCCCGGCGCGCGCATGAGCCGCCACGACGAGACGATCGCCGCGCTCGCCACCGCGCCGGGCGAAGCGGCGGTGGCCCTCGTGCGCGTGAGCGGCCCGACCGCGGCGCAGATCGCCGAGACCGTCTTCCGCCGCGCGGGTCGACCGCTGGAGCCGCGGCGCGCCGTGCGCGTGCGGGTGCACGCGCCCGACGGCGAGGTGCTCGACGACGGCCTGGCCACGCGCTTCGCCGCGCCCGCCAGCTACACGGGCGAGGAGGTGGTGGAATTCAGCGGCCACGGCGGCCCGCAAGTCGCGCGGCGCGTGCTGGAGGCCTTCCTCGCCGCGGGCGCCCGGCCGGCCGAACCGGGCGAGTTCACCCAGCGGGCCTTTCTGCACGGCAAGATGGATCTGACCCAGGCCGAGGCGGTCATGGATCTCATCCGCGCCCAGAGCGATCTGGCCCTGCGCGCCGCGCGGCAGCAGCTGGCCGGCGGACTGCGCGAACGCATCGAGCAGCTGCGCGAAGCGCTGCTCGACGTGGTGGCGCACGTCGAGGCGTACATCGATTTCCCCGACGAGGACATCAGCCCCGAGACCGGCGTCGCCCTGCGCACCCGCGCCGAGGCCGTGCGCGAGGGCGTGGCCGCGCTGCTCGACACCGCCCGCCCCGGCCGGCTGCTGCGCGAAGGCGTGCGCACCGTGCTCTTCGGTGCGCCCAATGCAGGCAAGAGCAGCCTGCTCAATGCGCTGGCCGGCTTCGACCGCGCCATCGTCAGCGCGACTCCAGGCACGACCCGCGACACGATCGAGGAGTTCATCGCCGTGCGCGGACTGCCGCTGCGGCTGATCGACACCGCCGGCCTGCGCGCCTCGGACGATGCGGTCGAGCAGGCCGGCATCGCCCGCACCCAGCGCGCGCTGGCCGAGGCCGATCTCGCGCTGGAGGTGATCGATGCCACGCTGCCCCCGGCGGCGGACGCGGTTGCGTCGACCGAGGGCGCGGCGCGGCTGCGCGTCTTGAACAAGGTCGATCTCGGCGAGCACCCCGCCTGGCGCGGCCAACCCGGACTGCGCGTCTCCTGCCGCACCGGTGCCGGCGTGCGCGAGCTGGCCGAGGCGATCCACACCGCCGTCACGAGCGGCGAGGCCGCCTGGGCCGGCCGCGAGCTGATCGCGGTAAATGCCCGCCACCGCGCCTGCCTCGAACGCTGTGCCGAGGCGCTCGAGCACGCGCTGGCTACGTTGGCCGCCGGCGAGTCGCCCGAATTCGTTGCGCTCGATCTGCGCATCGCCCTCGGCGCCCTAGGCGAGGTCGTGGGCGGCACGGACGTCGAGGACATCCTCGGCCGGATCTTCGCGACGTTTTGCCTGGGGAAGTGAAGGCCGTAGTCCGCACTCTCCGAGTGCGGCTTGCACGTGCGGTGTCCCGGCACCGCCATCGTCGACGCGCGACCCGCACGTAGTCCGCACTCTCCGAGTGCGGCTTGCACAAGCGGTGTCCCGGCACCGCCATCGTCGACGCGCGACCCGCACGTAGCCCGCACTCTCCGAGTGCGGCTGGGTGGCCGGCAGTGAGCATCACGTGCCGGTCCGGGATGCCGCAGGTGCGACGATTCGATGACTCGTCAGCAGCGTCGCAGTCGCTCCATTGCCGGAGGCGACGAGGGGCCCGTCCGTCACCAGCCGCACTCGGAGAGTGCGGACTACAGCTCCGGCCGCGCTCGGAGAGTGCGGACTACGGCTCCGGCCGCGCTCGGAGAGTGAGGACTACGGCTCCAGCCGCACTCGGAGAGTGCGGACTACGGCTCCGGCCGCGCTCGGAGAGTGCGGACGACGGACGCAACTTTCCCGCGCGCAGCGGGTTCCATCGGCCTGAAAGCTGCCACACTCATCCCATGAAATCGCTCTTCCTCCTGACCGTCTTCACGCTCTCTCTCGGCACGGCCACGCTCGCACAGGCCGGTGACCTGGCCGCCGACAATCCGCGCCGGGCGGCGCGCCGCGAACGCCTCAAGGCGCTGCCGCAGGAGGATCGCGTGCGCCTGCGCAAGGCGGCCATGGCGGCGCGCAACGACCCGGCGTTTATCGAGGCCCGCAAATCGGGCGACCGGAAGGCCATCCGGCAGGCCCGGCTCGCGGCCATGCGGAAGGCCGACCCCGGCATTGATTCCATCCTCGAGAAAGTCCGTCCCGCCCGCGGCGGTCGGCGCGGCCAGCTTTGAGCCCGCTTTGAGGATTTTGGAAAGGCCTGGGCGCAGCTCGCGCCCAGGCCTTTTCTTTGGCCGGAGGGTCGCGGCGGGTCAGAGCGCCCGCAGCGCGACACTCTCGGCGTGGCTGGCCCGGCGGCCGGTCTTCACCAGCTGCACGTGGCTGTCGTAGAAGCTGACGCTGCCGCCCACGGGATCGAACATGCAGGTGTTCTTGATCGTCGGATCAGTCCACATGGCGGCGTTGGCATGGATGCCGCGGCCGCGCCGCGCGTCGCCCGCGATCAGTTTGCCGTCGACGGTCACATCGGCCACGCCGGTCGCCCAGTTGGCGAATCCGAGGGCGAAGCTGATCACGCCCGGGCGGATGCCTTCGCTGACGATGACCTTGCCGAGCATTTCCTTCTTCCCGCCCCGGCCGAGATCCCAGACGCCGGCGGGATTGGTCGCGCTGACCACCCGGACTTCGTCGCCGTGCGAGAGGCCGTGCGCGGCGGCATCGTGCGGATGCAGGACGAGCCCGTTCTCCGGCATGAGCGGGAGCAGCCAGTAGTTCGTGCACGTGCGGCTCTTGGTCTGGGCAATGGTGCGGTGCGTGATGAGCTGCAGCGGATGGTTCTGGCGATAGGCATCGGGCGCCTGGCCGGTGTAGTCGGCGATCGGCAGGTAGCGTGCGGTGCCGAAGTGCTTCTTGCCGGTGCCCGCATGGATCACGCCGGCCGTCTTCTCCTGATAGAGATTGAGCAGCTTGCCGTAGGCGTTCGCCAGCTTCTTGCCGTTGAAGCCCTTGGCGTGGTCTTCGTAGCGGCCGCCGCGATTGAGCACGTAGACGACCTTCGGCCACAACTTCTCGCCCACGATTTTCTGCCAGCGGGCGAGGTCGAAGACGGCGGGCGGCAGGTGCCGACGGCTCTGGCGGAAGATCTCGATCTCCTCCGCGCTGGCATCGGGCACGGCCTTCGAGCCGTCGGGCGCTTCGCCGGCCGCGACGTTGGCCACGGCGCGCAAGTAGTAGTCGTCGGGATGGCTGCAGGGCTGGCCCTCTGCGAACGCATTGGGCCCGAAGCACTTGAGCCCGAGCTTCTCGGCGATGGCCATGAGCGTGCTCTCCAGGCAGATCGGCTGCGCCTGGCCGAAGACCGTGACGATCTCCGGCAGCGGCTTGGCCACCGGCTGGCGGATGGGCGCGACCTTGCAGGCCATGTTCGGATGGCTGCCCTGGAATTCCCAGCGTTCGAGGTAGTCGGTGTCCGGGAAGATGTAATCCGCGTAGCGCGAATTGACGCCGACCGTGATGTCCGAGGCGATCAGCAGCGGGAGCTTCCGCACGTCGGCCAGCACCGGGATGTTGGTGTGCCCGGCCGGCAGCGAGTAGGCGCTGGCGCCCATGTAGGTGAACATCGCCTTCATGGGATACGGGTAGGCGTCCTCGATGCTGGGCAGGACCTCCTCGTAGATGTCGCTCGAGAGCGGGAACCAGTTCCGCTTGGCCGGATAGCCGGCGAAGAGCGTGGTCTTCTCGTAGGCGAGGTCGTGGCGGATCGAGCTGATGCCGAAGGCTGTCAGCTTGCCGGGCACGCGGTTCAGGTCGAACGGCCCGCCCTTGCTGCCGTCGTAGCCGAAGGTGGTGGCTTTACTCATGCCGCCGGCCCAGTCGTAGTTGCCGAGCAGCATGTTGATCGCCATCCACGAGAGCACGTTGTAGAAGCCGTTCGTGTGCTGGGCGGGCCCGCGGTGGATGTCGACCGAGGCCTGCTTCCCGTGCGCGCCGAGGGCGTCGGCGACCTTGAGCACATCCTTCGTCCGCACGCCGGCGATCTCGCACCACTCGGCGATCGTCTTCGCGAAGGCCTCCTCCTTGAGGATCTGCAGACTGCTCTTCACCTTCGTGCCGTTCGGCAGGGCGGCGTCGACGAAGAGTTCGCCGGCAACCGCATTCGTCTTGTCGTTCGGATCGAACGCCACCGGCTGGCCGTTCTGCAGCACGAGCAGGAACTTCTCCTCGTACTCGAGCGTCTTCTTCGGGTCCTTCGGATCAGGCAGCGTCCGCTTCTCGGCCGCGACCACGCCGGCGTCGGCGCCGCGGACGAACTTGCCCGGCGTCCCGTTCTTGATCTCGACCAGCCAACTCGCGTTGGTCCACGAGAGCTCGCCTGCGGCGGTCGCCGCCGCCTTGTTGGCCGCGGCCAGGAACTTCTGGTCGATCTTCCCGGTTTCGATCAGTCGGCGGATGATCGCCATGGCCAGCGCGGCGTCGGTGCCGGGCTTGAGCGGGAGCCAGACGCCCGCCTTGGCCGCGAGCTTGGTGAAGCGCGGATCGGCCACCGCGATGTGGGTGCGCCCACTGGCCAGATTGTCGGTCAGCCGGACCGTGCGGTTGGTCGGGCCGTAGTTGGCATCGAACAGGTTCGCGCCGACGAAGAGCACGTAGCGGGCGTGTTCGAGATCGGTCTGCCAGTAGAACTTCTCGCCGCCGCTGAACTTGTCGGCCAGGTACTGCTCGCTGATGGCCTTGCAGGTGAAATAGAGCGAGCCCTGACAGACCGTCGTGTGCCCGTGCAGGTTGGTCGTGCCGTAGCCGGCGCCGAAGCGCTTGATGAAGTCCGAGCGACCGCCCTTCAGCCGGCCCCACGAGACGATGAACTGATTATTCTTCGGACCGAAATCCGGGTGCGCCGGGTCGATCAGCTTGTCCAAATGCGCCGCATGCTTCTGCCGGAAGGCCTCGGCCAGCGCCTTCTTCTTCTCCGCGTCCTTCTCGTCCCAAAGCGCGGCGATGTCGGCGGCCATGGCCTTGGCCACGGCATCGTCGCGTAGCGCCATGATCGAGCGCAGGCCCTCGACCACCCGATTCTCCTCGCCGGGCACCTGGCTGAAGAGCTTGCCGCCCTCCACGATTTCGGTGATCGCCTGGTCGAACGGGATGGTGACCCAGCGGCCGTCGCCCCGCGGCCCGGCGCGCTTCAGCACTCGGGCGATGCGGTAGGGATCGTAGTGTGTCTGCAGTCCCGCCTGGCCTTTCGGGCAGAGCGCGCCGTCGAGGCGCGCCGCATCCGGCACCGCCGTCTTCATCGGCAAATGCGGCACCACGCACCAGGGGTTGTAGGGGTTGCCGTCGATCTTGGCGACCTCGCCGTCCTGGATCTTGACCTTGATGCCGCAGCCCGTGTTGCACTGCATGCAGGCGCTGTAGAGGAAGTTGCGCGGGTTGTTCAGGTCGAGGTTCCGATCGGGTCGGGTCGTGCGCAGGATGGCGCCGGCGACCGCGGCCTGGGCTTCCTCGCCGGCCACGCTGGCCGCGGCCGGTGCGCCGGCCAGCAGCAGCGAGCGCAAGAACTGACGGCGGCCGAGGTTCATCTCCGCAGGAGGAGGTTGCTGCGATTCCGGGTTCATGGCGCTTTGGGTTGGGGTTCGGGAGTGGTGACGGGCAGCAGGCGCAGCCCGAGGTAGAAGAGCGCGCAGCCGAGCGCGACGATGCCGGCGATGACCTGCCACTCGAAGAAGCTGGGCAGGTAGCTGAAGCGCAGGCGGGCGTCGGTGAACGAGCTTTCCAGCCCGACCAGGTTGGGATCGGTCAGGGCCGGAATGACGATGTTCAGTCGCACCGCCACGAAGGTGAACGCGATCAGCAGTCCGGCGGTGCCGATGGCCCACGGCTCGCGCCCGCGGAAGGCGAGCAGCGCCAGCGGCACGAGCGTGCCGAGCAGAATGTGGCAGACCCAGAAAACGTACCAGTATTCGCCGAAGAGCACGTTCATGAGGTGGTCGTACTCGCCGCCCACGCCGTACCACATGGGGATCGAGAACTCGGCCCACTCCAGCATGAGGTCGAAGAGGAGCAGCCCGAGCACGGCCTTGCCGATCAGCGTCAGACTCTCGCGCCAGACGCGGTCCTGCTGCGGCCAGAACGCCGCCGCCGTGAAGGCCATCAGCCCTCCGCCCGAGACGAGGGCGCCGGTCAGGAAGAGTACCGGCATGAGCGGCGTGTGCCATGAGGGATGCGCCGAGAGCGTGCCGAAGAGCGCCCCCACCCCGCCGTGGAAGGTGACCGCCAGCGGGACGCCGACCGTGGCCAGCGCGCGCAGCCAGCCGGCGCCTTCGCGGCACTGCGCCTCGGTCAGCGGCGCACGGCTGCCCGAGAGCATTCTGCCCAACCGACCGCGCAGGCCTTCCTCGCCCGCCCACTGCGCCAGCGAGGGGCGCAGGGCGAACCAGAGCTCGAGCAGCAGGACGAGGAAGTAGGCCGTGTAGAGCCACACCATCCAGGCCATCATCGAACTGAAGTTCGGGCTCAGGAACACGTGGGTGAAGCGCCACTCGCGGCCGAGATCGAAGAAGATGGCCACCAGCGCCATGGCCAGGGTGATGACGGCGACGAGCAGCGCGAGGCGGCCGATGCGCTCGAGCTTGTGCACGCCGAAGACGTAGATGAGCGACGAGAGCAGGAAGGCTCCGGCCGAGAGGCCGATGTAGTAGATGTAGCCCGAGACCCAGAGGCCCCAGACCACGTAGCTGCCGTAGTTGGCCTGGCCATGGCCGTGGAAGAGGCGCTCGAAGACGCCCCAGCCACCGAGCACGGCCAGCCCCAGCCAGCCGGCCCAGAGGAGGAATCGGTAGGGTGCGATTGCAGGGTTCATGGCGGTATCAGCTCAGGTAAACGACACTCGGTTTGGTCCCCATCTCCGGCAGGAGCACATGGGCGCTGGCCTTCGCGGCCATCTCCGCCACGAGGCTGTCGGGATCGTTGGCGTCGCCGAAGAAGTTGGCGCGGCCGATGCAGGTGGTGACGCATTGCGGCAGGAGCCCCTCCTCCAGCCGGTGCACGCAGAACTGGCATTTGCGGGCGTTGCCGACCGGCGAGTCGTGATTCTGCCGATCCCAGCATTTGCCGTATTCGTTGCTGCTCAGCTTTTCATACGGCGCCCGGCCGGCCATGGGCGTGCCGGCGGTGTAGTTCTCGCCGAGATCGCGGGTGCGGGCGTTGTAGGGGCAGGCGGTGATGCAGTAGCCGCAGCCGATGCAGTGGTCGTAATCGATGGCCGTGATGCCGTCGGGCCGGCGATAGGTCGCCTCGACCGGACAGACCGGCACGCAGGGCGGATTCTCGCATTGCATACAGGGCCGCGGCGTGAAGCGCGTGGCCAGATTCGGAAAGGTGCCGGTGGTCTCGGTCATGACCGGCCGGTAGACCACGCCGCTGGGCAGCTTGTTCTCGGCGATGCAGGCGACGGTGCAGGCGTGGCAGCCGACGCACTTGCGCTGGTCGATGACCATCTTCCAGCGACGCTGTTCGATGGGCTTGGCCATGGCCCGGCGCAGTTCGTCCTGCATGCGCACGAGGACGTCCTCCTGGCCGTCGACGGGCACGGTGCCGAGCGGTGCGACCTCGCGCACAGTCTGCGGGCCGCGCGGCTGCTGGCTCGCGGCGGTCGTCTTGAGCTTGGAAAGTGTCTTGCCGGCCAGGGCGACCAGCCCGAGGCCGCCGGCGACGACGGCCAGCTTGGTGGCGTCCCGTCGGGTGAAACCGGTTTCCGCGGGTGCTTCCTGGGGGGTGGAGGTCGTATCCGGGTTCATGGCGGGCGGGGCTGGGAGTTGGTGGGGCTAAGGCGTGGCGAGTCGGCGCGATCTGCGGCGGACGGGCTCCGCGCTGGGGGTGCTCTGCGCGCGGCGATGCCGCTCGAAGGCGATGACGTCGGCCAAAGTCGTGCGGCGCAGCCGGTCCTCGATCCGTCGGCGCGCATCCTTCCAAAATCCGTGGGCCGGGCAGCTGCGGGCGTCCGAACACTCCGCCTGCCCCAGCATGCAGGCGCCCAGCCATTCGCTGCCGTCGATGGCGGCGCTGATGTCGAAGAGCGAAATCTCCTCGGCCGGCCGGGCCAGCCGGCTGCCTCCGCGGAAGCCGCGCTTCGATTCCACGATGCCGGCGTCGACCAGCTTCTTGAACAGCTTGGCCAGGTAGGGCGCGGGCGCTCCCGACTCCGCGGCCACCGAGCGGACCAGCCCCGCCTCGCCCCCGTGACGATCGCCGAGGAACGTCAGGGCCTGGATGGCGTAGCCGACACTCTGGGAGAGGCCAAACATGGTGCTGCTCCGTTCATGCACAAATTGGACAGCTTTGTCCATAATTAATTGGACTTCTGCATCCAAAATTTAATCGACCCATGACTCCGAATGGTGCTCGACGCCCGCTTTCCGTCCGCCGGCGGCCGACCCACGGGGCCCCCGACCCTTCGGCTGGAACATCCTGCTGGACGCTGCGCCCCTTTTGGGTTTGGGAGGAGGGTGCCGCCCTCCCCCGCGGCCGCCCGACTGCATGAACCTGCCGAACCGACTGACCGTCGCCCGCCTGGCGATCACGCTCGTCTTCGTCGCGGTCCTGAGCTTCGACTTCCCGTATCACCACACCATCGCCTTCGTGCTCTTCACGATCGCGACCATCACGGACTACTACGACGGCGAGATCGCCCGGCGGAACAACCTGATCACCGACTTCGGCATCCTGATGGATCCGCTGGTTGACAAGATCATGACCGCGGCGGCCTTCATCGCCCTCATTCCCCGCGGGGTGATGCCGGCCTGGGTGGCGATCATCGTCATCTCCCGCGAGTTCCTCATCACCGGGCTCCGCCTGCTGGCCATCAACAAGGGCGTCGTCCTGCCTTCGGAGAACCTCGGCAAGCACAAGACCTCCTGGCAGATCGGCACCATCCTCTACTTCCTGCTCTTCCTCGCGGTGCAGGAATTCACCGGGACGCTCGAGCGGGTGGGCGTTTCCTGGCTCATGCCCACGATGCAGTGGATCGGCTACGGCGGCATCACCGTGACGGTCGTCCTCACCCTCGGCTCCGGACTCCTCTACGTCTGGAAGCACCGCGAGCTGATCGAGGATCGCTGAGCCGGCGCAAAGAAAAGCGGCAGGAGCGCCCCGCGGGGAGTCACGCCTGCCGCCTGGAACCGCGTCCGCCGACCGGCGGCGGGTGCTGGGATCAAATCACTTCTTGGCCGGCGCCGCTTCCTTCTTGGCGGCGGGCTTTTCGTCCTTCTTCGCGGCCGCCTTGTCGTCCTTCTTGGGCGCGTCCTTCGACTCGATCTCGGTGGCCGTGATCGAATAGAAGACGGTCACCTTGCCGCCGACCTTCACGTCGCCGGTCACCTTGGTGCCGGCGTTGCGGGCCATCTCGAAGTTCTCCTTGCCCTTCAGGACAATGATCTTCGAGTCGGAGACTTCGACGACCGTGCCGGTGACCTGATACGTCTTGTCGGCGGCGACGGCGGTGGAGACGAGTGCGCAGAGCGCGAGCGGGAGGAGGTGAGAGAGTTTCATCGCCGCCCGTGATACGAAGTGCGGACGCGCTAGGCAATAGCAAGAAACCGGGCCTCCGCCTGCGGACTCGCCGCTCAATACTGTTTGCGCAGCTCCACCGGCGCCGCCGCCTTCGCGCGCAGGCGCAGGTTCAGCATTTCCACGCCGAACGAGAAGGCCATGGCGAAGTAGATGTAGCCCTTCGAGATGTGCTGGCCGAAGCCGTCGGCCACCAGCACGACGCCGATCAAGAGCAGGAACGAGAGCGCCAGCATCTTCACGGTCGGCCGGCGATTGACGAAATCGGCAATGCTCTTGCTCGCCACCAGCATGACGATCATGGCGAGGATGACCGCCGTGATCATGACCCCGATGTGCTGGGCCATGCCGACTGCGGTGATGACGGAGTCGAGCGAGAAGACGATGTCGATGATGACGATCTGCGTGATGACCGCGCCGAGCGCCGCCTTCACCTGCGAACTCTTCTCGTGCTCCACGCCCTCCAGGCTGCCGTGGATCTCGTGCGTGCTTTTGCCGATGAGAAAGAGCCCGCCAAGGATGAGGACGAGGTCCTTGCCGCTCACTCCGTGCCCGAAGAGGTTGAAGAGCGGCGTGGTCAGCTTGGTCAGGAGGAAGATCGAGCAGAGCAGCATGACCCGCGTGATGAGCGCCAGCATGAGGCCGATCTGGCGCGCCTTGGCCTGCTGATCCGGCGGGAGTTTTCCCGCCAGGATGGAAATGAAGATGATGTTATCGACGCCGAGAACGATCTCGAGCGCGGTTAACGTGAGCAGGCTGAGCCATGCGTTGGGGTCGAGGAGCCAATCCATGCGGCGTCATAGCCGGGCCGGCGAAGCGCGACAAGCCCGGCCTGCGGATGCCTGGCCAGACGGTCAATCTCCGCGATTGCCGGCCGCGTAGGGGGGACCCGGATTGATGTCCAGCACCGTCCGTTCCGGGCCGGAGAGGGACATCTCGCGCCGGCAGACCCAGCGGTCCGTCTCCTCGATGCCCGCGATCGTGTCGCCGTCCTGGATCACGTCGCCCACATCGTACATGTAAAAGGCGGTGCCGAAGAGCGCCCGCGCCACGGCTCCGAAGTCCAGGTCGCGATAGTGGCATTGCAGATCGGGCAGGCCCAGCACCGTCAGCCCGCGCGTGTCCATGAGGCAGTCGCCTTCCTCGCCGCCGCTGCTGACGCGGTAGAAGCGGACATTGATCGACCCATAAAGCTGCTCACCCAACTGCCCGTCCTGATTGGCCGCGAAAAGGTTCGGATCGACCATCTTCTCGGCGTGGATGAAATGCATGGCCCGGCAGGGAGCCAGCTCGTGAATGGCCCGCAGAAAGGCCCGGAACTGCGCGCTCCGCACCTTGTGATCGAGCCCGGCGGCCATCAGGTCGTTGGCCACGAGCATGTGGGAGCAGCCGCGCACGACCGACTCGGCCTCAGGCCAGTCCCAGGTCTGCGCCAGCCCCGCGTCGAGGTGCTCCGGCCGCGGGCCCTCGCCGATGGAGACGCAGAGCTGCGACGGGAGCGCGCCTTCCGAGGTCTCGACCATCGCATCGAGCATGAAGTACTGCGCATGGTCGGCGCCGGGCTCGGGGCGGTAGTCGGGATCGGTCCGACCGCAGTAGCGGTCGACCAACTCCGTCAGCTCCTCGATCCGCAACTGCGGCGGCTCGTCGTACAAAAGCTGCACGATGAGCGGAGTGAGCGGGGATTCCGGCGGAGGAGCGTCGTCCGACATGCCTCGATGAAGGCAGAACGCTCCTCCCGAAGCAAGCCGGCTCGCCCCGCGACGAGCCGGCCGGACGCGTCACTTCAGGACCGCGTGCAACATCCAGAGCGTCTTCTCGTGCTCCTGGCGGCGCTTGATGGCCAGATCCTGCGTCTCCAGATCCTCGGCCTTGGCGGAGGCGTCTTCCACGGCCTTGGCGCTGGCCGAGACCTTTTCGTGGCCATCGATGAGCTGGGCCACGAAATCCTTGGCCGGCTGGCGGCCCGCGGGCATGGGCGACAGATCGGAGGCGGCAGCAAAGCGCTCCACGCCGCCCTCGGCGTAGTGCCCTAGGGCGCGGATGCGCTCGGCGATCTCATCGACCGCCTCGAAGAGGCTCTCGTACTGCTTTTGGAACGCCTCGTGGAGGGCGAAGAAATCAGGCCCCTCGACGTTCCAATGCGCCAGCTGTGTCTGGGCCAGCAGCGCGTAGGTATTGGCCAGCAACTTGGCGAGGGACTGGGCGACGGGATCGGTCTGGGTGGAGGCAGCGGTGGCAGTTTTCATGATGAGAGAGCGGAAAATCTCTGGTCGACCCCGGCCAAGGCAAGCGATTTGGGTGACATCAACGGTGCCTCCGTTTCGCAAGTCGACCCGCCCACGGATGCCTCGCGCGGCAGCCGAATGGGTTTGCAGAGATAGCGCGGATCCTCCGCCGAACGGGCGCATTTCCGGCAGACGAATCGAGGCTCACCGATGACCCGGGCGAGCTTGCCGAGGTCGCGCTCGATGTCGCGTTTGTCCCATTCGCAAAGCGTTCGTGGCATGGCGTCAGACGGGCAGCGGCGCGAGGCGCCAGCGGAATTCGACCTCGATCTCGGCCGGAGTGGCGAAGCTCAGATCCATCTCCCAGTGGTGCGCCTGCCAGCGACGCGCGCAGCGGTCGAGATCGGGGTCGAGCAGATCCGGGGCTGCCCAGTCCGCGTCGCCAACCCGCACCTCCACGACCGCTTCGAGCCAGCGGCGGAGCCGATACAGAGGCAGATAGCAGGCGGCCCCGCAGGCCTGGCGCAACGTTCCGGCGGCTCGAAGCACGGACTCGGGCTCGGACGCGACCGCCAGCGCGAGGAGCAGATCGCAGGCGGCATCGGTTCGCGGCGCCGAAGCCAGAACCTCGGGATGGAGCAACAAGGCTTGCACCTGCGCGCGGACCGGCAGCAGGTCGGGAACCGCGATCGTCCATTGAGACATCGGTGCAATAACGCCTTTTGCGGCCTAGTCGCAATTTCTTTCTGCGAATTCATCTCAATCTCTGTGTCAGCGGTTCGGCGGCGCTGGAATGAGAGGCCCGGCTGCGAGCTCGCACGGCAGGCTCGCTCCGATCGATTCGTACACTCCTTTGCGCTCCACGGCAGCAAGCTGCCTGCTCGACGGCTCCAGCAAGCTGGAGCAGTCCACGGCGCTTCGCGCTCCGATCTTCGATCTCCAATCTCCTGTCTCCAATCTCCTGTCTCCAATCTCCAGTCTCCAGTCTCCGATCTCCGATCTCCAATTCGCTCCCGCCCGTCAGCCCGCCAATCTCCCCTTTCCAACCCTCGCCACCCCTGCACTTTACCGACCCGATGGATCCTAAATTCGTCCACCTCGCGGAGCGGCTGCTGGCCTCGTATCGCGAAACCGGCGCGGCCAATCTGGCCGAGAACGCCAATCTGCCCTCCAAGCGCGCGGTGCATGCGATCTGCGAAGGCCTGCTGCAGCTGCTCTTTCCGGGTTATCTCGACACGGCACCGATCGCCGAAGCGCAACTCGGGCTGGTCACGAGCGAGCGACTGGCGCGGCTGGCGTTGCAGCTCCAAGCCGAGACCTGCAAGGCCTTGCGCACGCGCTCGGGCGCAGAATGCCCCAATCAGCTCAGTCAGGCGCACACCCAGCATTTCCTGGCCGAGTTGCCGGCCGTCCGCGCGCTCCTCGCCACCGACATCCAGTCGGCCTTCGAGGGCGATCCGGCGGCCAGCGGGACAGACGAAGTCATCCTCGCCTACCCCTATGTCGAGGCCATCGGCATCCAGCGCTGCGCCCATGTGCTGTATCGGCTGGGCGTGCCCATCCTGCCGCGTGTCATGACCGAGTGGGCCCACGCCCGCACCGGCATGGACATCCATCCCGGGGCCGAGATCGGGGGGAATTTCTTCATCGACCACGGCACCGGCGTAGTGATCGGAGAAACCTCGGTCATTGGCTCCCATGTGAAGCTTTACCAAGGCGTCTCGCTCACCGCCCGCTCGCTGGCCGGCGGGCAGGCGCTGCGCGGGCAGAAGCGGCACCCGACCGTCGAGGACGGCGTCACCATCTACGCCGGCACCACCATCATGGGCGGCGACACCGTCATCGGCGCGGGCAGCACCATCGGCGCCAACGTCTTCTTGACGCAGAGCGTGCCCGCGAATTCGCTCGTCTACTATGAGGAAACGCAACTCCGCATCCTCCCGAAGAAGTCCCGGCCCGCCGCGATTTCTCCAGCTGCTGTTCCCGTGGCTGGCGGGTGAGGCGACGGTTGCTGCCGCGCCCGCGGAGTTGCCGGCGGCCGTTCCCCTCCCGGCCGAGCCCCCGGAGCCGCCCGTGCTCGAGCTCGAGCCGGCGCCCCCGGTCGTCGAGCCCCCGCAGCGCCGCCCGAGCGGGCGCGATGCCGTCCTCGAGGCGCAGAGCCGAACGCTCGTCGCCGCCTTGGGCGACTGCGCCGGCCTCCTGCCCAAGCTGCAGGTGCATTGGAATCCGCGCATGCGCTCCACCGCCGGACGCGCCTGGAGTCAGTCGGGCAAAGTGGAACTCAATCCGCTGCTGACCGAATGCGCCCCGGACGAGATCGACCGCACGCTGCGGCACGAGCTCGCGCACCTCGTGGCGCATCATCGCGCCGCCCAAGCCCAGCGCCGGCGCATCCAGCCGCATGGCCCGGAATGGCAGCAGGCCTGCGCCGATCTCGGCATCGACGGCGAGGAGCGGACTCATCGTCTCGAAGCCCTGCAAGCCCGCCGGCTGGCCCGGCGCTATCATTACGTCTGTCCCGGCTGCGGCCGGGAGTTCCCGCGCGTACGGCCCATCCGCCGGCCGCTGGCGTGCGCCCCCTGCTGCAACCGCTGGAACGGCGGACGCTACGATGCGCGCTTCCGGTTAGTAGTGACCTAGTCATGCCCCCCTCTCCTCCTCCAGACCCAACGGCGACCGAAATCGCGCAGGCGGAAAAAGCCCGCAAGCGAGCCATCTACTCGGCCATCGTTATCGCGGTCATCTCGGCCACGATCGTGCCGGCAGCGCTGAGCTATTTTTTCCGCATCCCCACGATTGGCGGCGTGATTCCGGCCGCGGTGGTCTACCTGATCCTGCAACGTCTCTTCAATTTCGACCCGGCCTGCCCGAATTGCGGGATCAAGGTGGGAAAGAGCGCGACGCGCTGCCGGCAGTGCGGAACCCAGCTCGGCCACGGCTAGACCGTCCCCGCCCGCCGTTCGCCAGGATTTGGCCACGGGCCTTCCCAGCGCCCACCGCTCACCGCCCAGGCGGAGCGGCCGAGCTTTGCCGGGATGTAATGCGCGGCCCCATTGCGTCCGGCGCGCCGCCATGCCAGAACTGGGTTATGGCTCCCAGCGAAAGCCGCCGGCGCCCGCTCCTCCATCTTGCGGCGTTCGTTTGCGCGATCTGCAGCAACTACTTCTTCACCGGGGAGTGGTTCAGCCGCTTCGCGCACCTCGACACCCACGTCTGGACCTGGCGGCAGACGCTGGCCTCCGTGCTCCTCGTGCTCGCCCTGATCCTGGCGACGCTGGCCTTCGCCAGGCGCGACGACTATCCGCCGGCGGAGGCCCCGAGAGCGACTCCCCGCATCGCGGCCTGGTGGTGGTTCCTGCCTTTCCTGCTCACCTGGGTGGGCGCCAATGCGCTCTATCTGTGGCAGGGCGAGTCGAGCCTGGTGCGCTGGCTTTGGCTTCTTTCCCTGCCCGCCCTGGTGCTGCCACTGCTGCCAACCTTCGATCGGCGCGATTTCTGGCCGCTCCCGCTGTGGGAGTACCTGCTGCTGCTCACGATCGTCGGGATCGCCTTCGCCCTGCGCTATCTCTATCTGACCGACCTCCCCTTCCACGCCGACAACGACGTGGCCATCATGGGATCCTTCACGCGTGAGCTCGTGCTGGCCAACAACCACACGTGGGTCGGGATGTCGTCGAGTTCGCATCAATACTCCGAGCATCAGCTGCTCGCCGTCGGGATGCGGCTCTTCGGGACAGGGCACTACGGGCTGGTCATCGGGAGTGTGCTGGCGGGGACCGCCACCACGGCCGTCGTGTACTTCATCGGCCGCGTCTGCTGGAATCGGTGGGTCGGCCTGATCGCGGCCACCCTGCTCGCCTTCAATCACGTCCACATCCATTTCTCGCGCATCCTCTTCGGCCCGATCACCACGCTCTTCCTGGCGCTTGCCTGCCTGTTTTGCCTCCACGGCATCCGTCGCCAGTCGCCGGTCAGCTTCGCCCTCGCTGGCGTCGCCACCGGTGCCGGCCTGCTCGGTTACTACTCGGGCCGCGTCGGCATCGTCGTGCTCGGAGTCGTGCTGCTCGGCTACCTGTGGCGGTCGCGCGATCCCGATTTTCTCACCCGGCTGCGCTACACCGCCCTTGCGCTCGCCGGGGCCGCGGCAGCCTTCGGACCGAATCTCGTGTACGCGGCCACCAACCTCCACAGCTACAACGGCCGCGGGAATTCGGTCATCCTGTGGAACGCGGTGGCCTGGAAACATGCCACTGAGACGTATGGCGGCGGCTGGGACGTGGTCCTCTTCGAGCAATGCCGGCGCACGCTGCTGGCACCGTTTTTCTACCCCGATTCCGGCAGCATCTGCCATCTCACCGAGCCGATGCTCGGTTCGCTGGCCGGCTTTCTCCTCGTCCTCGGCCTGGGCTTCGGCCTCCGCCGGGCCGTGCAGCCAGCCTTCCTCCACGTGCTCGCCTGGCTGGGTCTGACGTTCCTCTGCGGAGGGATCCTGACCATCGATCCCCCGTTTTGGCCGCACCTCAACGTGGCGCTACCGGCCATGTCGCTGCTCGGCGCGGTGGGCGCCGAGCGCTTCGCCCGGCTCTTTGTCGCCGACGACCGCCCGATCAGTCGGATCGCGGTGCCGTGGGCGGTCGCGGTCGCCCTCCTTCTCTCGGGCGCGCAGAACTTCATTGTCTACTTCGACTTCGCGACCCGCCATGTCAGCGCTCGTGTCCTGGCCATGCGGGAGATCCAGGACCTCGAATCCTACTACCGGGTCGTCCTGGTCAGTACCAACACCCGCTGGGACCACGCGGCTTTCCAATTCTTTTGCCCGGACACCGAGGGCCGCGACATCGCCCCGGCCGATTTCCTGGCCCAGCCACTGGAGCTCACGAAACCGACCGCTTTCCTCCTCTTCCGCGACGCCCCGGTGGAATGCAAAAAGCTCCTCCAGGAGCGCTTTCCCTTCGCCCTGCACGAGGATGTGAAGGACGGCTGGGGCACCCACGCCTTCACCATGGTGCGCGTGCTGCCGGAGGGCTTCGTCGCGCCCGTGCGGCGCACCTCGCTGCCCGAGTCCGCCCGGCTCTTTGCCGGCTGGCCCTACCTGCTCGGGCTCGGCATCCTCCTGCTCCTCCCGGGGGTGCTGCTGTACCGACGCGAGCAGATGTGCGCCGCCGTGCCGTGAACGCCGCCGCCCCTTTTCATCGTCGGCGCGTGCTCATCACGGGCGGGGCCGGCTTCGTCGGCTCCAATCTCGCGCTCCGTCTGCTCGCCGCCGGCGCGGATGTGACGGTCGTGGACAGTCTCATTCCCGAATACGGCGGAAATCTCTTCAATCTCGCGCCCGCCGGCTCAGCCGTGCGGCTCAACGTCTCGGACGTGCGCGATCCCTTCAGTCTTCAGCAGCTCGTGGCCGGGCAGGATTTCCTCTTCAATCTCGCCGGCCAGAACAGCCACCTCGATGCGATGGAGGACCCGGCGACCGATCTCGACATCAACTGCCGCGCCCAGCTCTCGATCCTCGAGGCCTGCCGCCGGGTCAATCCGGAGGTGCGGGTGGTTTTCGCCAGCACGCGGCAGATCTACGGACGGCCGCGCTACCTGCCCGTGGACGAGGCGCATCCGCTCCACCCCGTGGACGTCAACGGCATTCACAAGCTGGCCGGCGAAGCTTATCATCTCCTCTATGCCCGGGTGTACGGCCTGCGCGCCTGCTCGCTCCGACTGACCAACACGATCGGCCCGCGGATGCGCATCAAGGACGCCCGGCAGACCTTCGTGGGCAGCTGGATCCGCGCGCTGCTCGAGGGCCGGCCCATCGAAGTCTGGGGCGGTCGGCAGTTGCGCGATCTGAACGATGTGGAGGACGTGGTGGACGCCTTCCTGCTGGCCGCCCAGTCACCCGCCGCCATCGGCCAGGCCTACAATCTCGGTGCCGATCCGCCCATCAGCCTGCAGGCGCTGGCTGAAATGATGATCGAGCTGCACGGACGCGGGGAATACCGGATCCGCGAGTTCCCGGAGAATCGGGCGAGGATCGACATCGGCGACTACCACGGCTC
The DNA here is from genome assembly GCA_018240025.1 of Verrucomicrobiota bacterium. Lineage (GTDB taxonomy): Bacteria > Verrucomicrobiota > Verrucomicrobiia > Chthoniobacterales > SZAS-18 > SZAS-18. The sequence goes on along the minus strand of JAFEGM010000003.1, from coordinate 139,597 downwards.
TTTCGCCGCGATCCGCGCCGAGCTGGGCTGGACGCCGCGGCACTCGCTGCGCGAGACGCTGCAGCGCACGCTGGGCTACTTCGCGGCTAATCTGGCGCACTACGTCTGAGCCCCCGCGTCGTCGGCCGGGGCCGGCGGTCCGCCCGGCGGCACCACCCGCCGCACGACAAATTGAGGTTTTTGATTCAATGTCAGATAGATCCGGCCAAGGTATTCCCCCATCAGACCGAGCATGATCAGCTGGATGCCCGAGAAGACCAGCACACTGGCCATGAGCGAGCCCCAGCCGCTGGGGGTGGAGGTGAACGCGGCCTCGAAGATGACGACGAGCGCCGCCAGCAAGCCGGCCGCGGCGAGGCAGCCGCCGAGCAGGGTGGAGAGCCGCAGCGGCATGACGGAGAAATTCACGAACATGCTCAGCCAGAGCCGGACGAGCTTGCGCAGACTGTAACCGCTGGCGCCGGTGGTCCGCTCATGGTGGCAGACCTCAAGCGTCTCGAGCCGCTGGCTGACCTGCAGCACAAGGCCGTCCACGTAGGGGAAGGGCCCACGGTAGGAGACGATCTGCTGGACCGCAAAGCGGCTCAGGCACTTGAAGCTGCAGAGATAGAGTCCTTTGGGTTTGTCGAGCAGCCAGTCCGCCAGGCGGTTGGTCAGCCAGCTGCCGAGGTTGCGCCAGGCGGCGTGCTGTTTGCTCGGATAGCGGGTGTAAACCACGTCGCTGCCGGTCGCCCGGGCGTGGGCGTGCAGCCGCACCACCTCGGCCGGCGGATTCTGCAGGTCGTCGTCCATCACGATCACATGGGCGCCGCGGGCTCGCTGCAGCCCCGCCATGACCGCATTGTGCTCGCCGAAGTTCCGCGCCAGGTCGACCGCCGTGACCGGAAAGGCCGAAGTGCGCGCCATTTCCGCGGCCACCTCGCCGGAGGGGTCGCGACTGCCGTCGTTGACCAGGATGAGCTCGTGGCCGCCCTCGATCGGCAATTCCGCCAGCGCCGCGACCAGCTGCGGCAGCGTCTCCGCGCTGTTGTAGACGGGGATGACAATGCTGAGGGCGGGTGCGGCTGGGGCGATCATGCGGCGGGGACGATGGCGCGGGCGAACAGCGAAGTGCCCCAGGGGAGGCGGCAGCGAAAGGCCAGGCGGCTCTCCCATTCGATCCAGCGGCGCAGCCAGGCATTGGCCGGACCAGGGCGCAGGGGCAGATCGGAGCGGAGCGTGCGGCCGCGGCCAAAAAGCCGGGAACCGCGGCGCACCACGAAGACAGCCGGCAACAGCGCCGCATTCCAGAACCGCACATCCTGGTTCGCGAAACCGGCCTGCCCCAGCGCGACCGCGAGCTCTTCCCGGCGGAAGCGATGTTCCAGCAGCACGGCCTCATCGTGGCGTCCGCGCAGCGCCGGCAGCGCGGGAACGTTCAGCAGGAGCGCGCCGCCCGGCCGCAGCCAGCGGGCGAAATGCGCCAGAGCCTCGCGCCAGCGCAGGCCGCGATGCGGCAGCACGTCGCAGCAGACGATCAGGTCGAAGTGCGGGCCGAACGCAGGCGGATCGTTGAGATCGGCGCAAACCTGCTCCTGGCACAGGCCCGGCTCCAGTGCCGCCAGGGCGTGGGGCGACAGGTCGAGCCCGGTGAGCTGGGCCTCCGGCCGCAGCGCGCGCAGCAGCCGGAGATTACCGCCCGTACCGCAGCCGGCGTCGAGCACGCGCGGCGCCGCCGGAAGCGCGGCTGCCTCGATCCCCGACCGCAGCATTTGGCGCAGGCCGGCGTACCACCAGTAGTCCGCCTCGGCCGCCCGCATCCGCTCGATCTCCCCGACCGCCAGCTGCCGCTCCGCCGCAGGGGTGGGAGCGGGCCAGGGCGCGGAAGGAGCACGTGCCATGCGGCGAGCATGCCCGAGCCGGGGCCGGAGCGCGCCTGAAAAATGCGGGCCTCGCGCGCGACTGCCGCCGGCCGCTACTTCGCTTCCATGATCAGGCAGGTCGAGCTGGCGTGCGCGACCAGCCGGCCAGCGCCGTCGTAGGCGCGGCTCTCGGAGGTCGCCACCCGGCCGCCGCGATGCACGATCTTCCCCTCGCAGCGCAGCGGGCCGGTCTGGGCGGTCACGGCGCGGACGAAATTCACTTTGAACTCGAGCGTGGTGAACGTCTGCCCCGGCTGCAGCGTGGAGAGCACGGCGACCGCGAGGCCGGAGTCGAGCAGGAGCGAGATCCAGCCGCCGTGTACCGTGCCGACGAGATTGTAGAATTTCTCCGAAGGCAGCCCGAGAAAAGCCACCTCGCCATACTTCGCCTCCACCTGCCAGATCTCGCCCGTCTGGTAGAACGGCGGCGCCGGCAGCCGGCCCGCCATCACGTCCTGCAGAAACTCCAGCCCGCTCTTGCCGCTGGTCGCGCCGCGGTCGACCACGGCGAAGTGGGTGAAGGGATTGACCGGCGGGTTCTCGGGAGCGGCAGACATGGCGGGGAAGCCCGCAGTTTCCACCGATTCCGCCGCTGCGCGAGCACGGCGTGAGCTCGACGGTGGCCGGCGCGACTTGCGCGGGTCGGTCGGAAGATCTTGTTTTCCTCAACCTCTCCGCTCATGGACCGCGACACCCTGCGCCCGCTGCAAGATCGCATCATCCACGCTCAGGCCGAGCTGCCGGTACCGGTGGCGCGAGCGTTCGCCTACTTCACCCGCCCTGAGTTGCTCGAGAGCTGGCTCTGCGAGAAGGCCGAAATCGAACTGCAGGTCGGCGGCCGCTACGAGCTGTTCTGGGCGCTGCCCGACCTCGAGAACGACAGCACCATCGGCTGCCGCATCTCCGCGCTGGCGGAGCCGCAGCTGCTCGCCTTCGACTGGCGCAGTCCGCGGCAGTTCAAGGCGTTCGCCAATGCGGCCGATCCGCTTACGCACGTGGTCGTGAGCTTCGCCCCGGTCGGCGCGGGCAGCCGCGTCGACCTCGTCCACACCGGCTGGCGCAGCGCGCCCGAGTGGGAAGAGGCGCGGAGCTGGCAGGAGCGAGCCTGGCGCGGCGCGCTGGGCGGACTGACGCAGCTGGTGGTTCCCGCCTGATATTGTTCGCTGACTCTGTCCGCGATCCCCGCGGCAGGTACCCCACCCGGGCGACAACGCGTTTGGAAGGCGTCGTCGCCCGGGTTCCCTTTCGACGGTCGAGCACCGCCGAACCAGCACGGACTAACCTGCAAAACCGATCTGCGCCGCGCGCCGGCGGCGGGCCCAGGCGAGCGCGCCGGCCGCGCCGAACGCTGCCAGCGCCAGCGTTCCCGGCTCGGGCACGGCATTGGCGTTAGTCTGGGCAAAGCCTACGTTGGCCCCCGCGATGCTGCCGAGGGCGAGGCCGTTGTTGACGAGGAAGCTGCTGAACTCCGCGGAGACGAGCAGATTCGTTCCTCCGAGCGTCAGGGCCCCGCTGCCGGTGTTGAAGTTGACGATGCTCGGATTGCTCAGGTCGAAGAGGATGCCGAGGTTGGAGAAGGTGTCGCGCACGAAGAAGCCGCTGCGGCCATCGGTTCCGGCGGAGATGCGGGCCGGATCGAAGCCGATACTGAAGCTGCCGATAGTCACGGCGGTGCCGACGCCGAGCGAGCCGCGGGTGGTCGCAAAGGAGACCGTGCCGCTGTGCTCGATGGTTCCGCTGACGGGGGTGAAGCCGCTGCCGACGGTGAACTGGAACGTGGTGGTCGGCGTGATGGAAAAGCCCACGGCCGCGAAGCCGCTGGGAGCGGTCAGCGCGGACGTGGCGGTCGGATTCGCCCCAGTCAGCGAGAGGCCGGCGGCCGATTCGATGAGGGCCGGGTTGATGACGACGGAGGTCACTCCGGAAGTCACGCGGAAGGTCTGGGCGGAGGCCTCCGTGGGCGGCAGGAGCGCGGCGGCGCCCGTGGCGAGCACGGCTCCGAACAGGCGGAAAGGACGGTGGATGAACATCGGTTCGCGGAATCTTCGTGGGCTGCGTCCTGGCCGGAATTGGCCAGGGATCGACGCCGGCAGATCGCCGAAATCCCGCGCTTGGATGCAGGCGCCGGAAAAATTTCTCGCCCGCGTCGGGAAGGGACGTGCCCGCACGTCCGCGCAACGCCGCCAGCGCTCAAGTCGGGGCAAATCACGACATCCTGGACGCCTCGGCAACGCGCGGGAGCACGTCCCCCGGCCCGCGTGGCGTCTCAAGCGGTTGGACAGCATGAACGCTCCGTCACGCGGCCCGGACTTCGTGACTCAGTCTCCGATCCTCCGACCTCGACGGCTGCTACCTTCGACGCTTCCATTCTGCCCGTTCCCTGCCCATGCGCCTCCATCACGAAAGCAACCCCGACACGCTGGCCACGCCCGACGGCCATTTCTCGCAATGCACCGCCGTGCCGGCCGGCGCGAGCTACCTGTTCATCTCGGGCCAGGTCCCGCGCGACGCCCAGGGCCGGACGGTCGGCGTCGGCGACATGACCCGCCAGGCGGAGCAGGTCTTCGCCAACCTCCAGGCCGCCCTGGCCGCCCATGGCGCGACCTTCGCGCACGTGGTCAAGGCGACACTCTTCGTGACCCGCATGGATCTCGCCGGCGAGGTCGTGGCCGTGCGCCGACGCTTCTACGGCGACAGCAAACCGGCCAGCACGTTCGTCGGCGTCACGGCCCTGAACGATCCGGACTGGTGGCTCGAGGTCGAGCTGGTGGCCGTGCTCCCGGGCACCGCGCCCGCTTCAGCCGCCTGAGCCGCGCCGACGTCGGCGGCCGCATTTTCCGGACGCACCGCGCATTGAGCAGGCTTCACGGGTGGCGGACGCAGCCCTCGCTTGCGGGGAAAAGTCGACGCCACAGGGTCGGACCGCACGCCGCTGCGAAGCGGGCCCGGCGCAAGGTGCGCCGCGGTTCCGGGCTCCGCCGTGGCGTCGCCATCGCCCGTCCAGTTCACTCGCTCCGACCATGAAATCCGCCCTCCTGATCGCGTTCTCCCTGGCCATCTCGCTGTTCTCCACCGCCGCGCCAGCCCAGGTCCCGGTCACGCCGAACCCGAACCACGAGCAACTCCTGCAATCGGCCGACCCCAAAGCCGCGGCGAACAAGCGCCTGGTCTACGATTTCTGGCGCGAAGTGTTCGAAGGTGGCCAACTCGGGCTGGCCGAGAAGTACCTGGCGGAGGACTACATCCAGCACAATCCCACCGTGCCCACTGGCCGGGCAGGCTTCGTCGAGTTCTTCCGGCGCTTCGCCAAGGAGAAGCCGATCCAGGCCCGCGTGCAGGCTCCGCTGGTCTCGATCGTCGCGAAAGGCGACCTCGTGGTGCTCGCCTTCGTCACCACCGCTCCCGACCCGAAGGATCCGGCCAAGACCTACACCACGACGTGGTTCGACATGTTCCAGATCGCGAACGGCAAGATCGCCGAGCACTGGGATCCGACCACCAAGCGCTGAAGGCGGTCGCGGCAGGGGCGGATCAACGACAGGATTCACGTGACAAAGCGCTCGCGTCGTCGTGGCATTGGGCGCTTCCAGTCACCCCTAAGATGGCCAGCGAACAAAACCTCTACGAATGGCTGGGCACAGATTCGCGTGGTCTTCGCGCGACGACCCACTACTACCTCGTAGAGAAGCGGGCGGGCACAGCCGAGGAAAAGCGGGCGGGCGTGCGGGGTCCGATGACGAAGGAAGAGTTTGAGCAGCTCGCGCAAAAGCTATCCCTGCCCCCATTTGCAAAGTCCTTCCCTGATCTTGAGTAGTCGGTTCAACAGGCCCGCCGCGCGGCTTCGGACGCTCACCACACGCGTCGTTAGGACTTGGAGAGCTTGTGGTGATCTCCCATCGTCCACCCGTCATGCCCGGCGACCAACCACCTGATCTCACGCAGGCAGCGCAGGTGGCTTTCGCGGGCGGCGGGAACGACGCAGACCTCTCCCGTCTGCCGCGCCCGCGTCAGGTCTTCGTCATGGTCTACTCGGCTCAGGGCGTGATCGATAACGGGGGCTTCGCCTACTTCTTCGAGTGCGACTGGCCGGGGGTGCCTCCGTACTCCGCATTTTCGGAAGCCTACCGCGAAATCGGAGCCGCCGAGGCGGCGGACCTGATCGACCGGGCGGCGGGACTTTTTGGCATCGCCGATCCCCATCTGCATCGCGAAGAACGCCTGCGGTATCTGCATGCGCACACCTGGGAAAACGGCGGGGAATTGGTGACTTTGGGCGATCGCATCGAGTCCGAATGCGTGTTCCGACTCTTGGGGGAGTATGTGCGAAGACACCCGGACCATTTCTGCGCTGCCTGATCGGTGCCGCGGACGGCGGCCATCGATTGGTGTCAGTTTCGAAACTTAGCTGACGTGTGGGCGATCCGAAGGGGGCCCGACTTCAGAGCGTTTCTGTAACCCAGGTCATCGTTCCCGTTTTCCGCCTGATCGTTCCACCCGCGTATCTGCCTCCCGAAAAGTACAGGTAAAGTTCAGGAAGCTCACCGAACGAGCGCTCACGTTCGGATCCCATCGAGCACCGAACCCAGAAATTCCCGGAACCGTCCTCCATTCTTGCCCCCACCCAGCTTACGCAGATCGTCTCGAGGCGAACGCCCCGGAGTCGGAAGCACACACCCTCCGGCACGGGTAGGGTCTTGGATCCATCCCGCACCGTGAGAGCCGAAACCTCGTCGACTCCCCGAGTCTTGAGGACGACCTGGTAGCCTTCCGGGAAGTCCAGCGTGATGGATTGCGGCCAGATCGTGGCGTCTTGCGAGGAGCGAGCCGTCGGCGCCGCGGCCATCATCCAACAGAGGACCAGAAACAGGATGCGCATCGTTCCCACTTAGAATTCGCCGGCGACTCAGTCAACGCTCGCTCCGCTCAGTGGACCTACGCCTAGGATTGCGCGATTTCCTCGGACGGGCGAGGATTGCCGCTGGCGGCCAGCTCGAGTCACGCCAGTCCATGGGCTGGACCACTCCCTGCGTCGCCAAGTTGAAAGCCGGAGAAACGGTGCCGTTTCGACCCCGCTCATGTCCTGGAATTCCAAGGAACCCCGCTGGCACGGGGAAAACCGCACCAACGCCGATCCCGCCAGCTTCGTCATCAACGGGGTCGAGTTCGACCGACTGCGCTACGGCGAGGGGGAGGACGACTCCGACTTGCCGACCTGTGACGACTGCGGCGTGCCGCGGGGGCGTCGGCACGTGCTGGGCTGCGATCTCGAGCCGTGTCCGCGGTGCAGCGGGCAGGCGATCACCTGCGACTGCTTCTACGAGGACGACTGAGCCGTGCCGGCCGGGACGGGCGCACTGCTGAACGCGGCGCGCGGGCAGCCGAGGATCGAGGATTCGCAGGATGAACGCAGATCTGCCGGAACCGAGGAAGGATTTCCGTGCTTTCATCCGGGTGGGCCTGGTCACCCGTGACACTCGGCGATCGCCGAGGAATGCTTGCGTCAGCCGCCAACGCGCCCCACCGGCTGTGATGCCCACCCCGCGTTCTTTGACCCTGCACAACGTCGGCATCGTCGTGGCCGACCTCGATGCGGCCATCGCCTTCTTCCTCGAGCTGGGCTTGGAACTCGAGGGCCGTGCGCCGATCGAGGGCGCGTGGGCGGACGGCGTGACGGGGTTGCGCGGAATGCGGGTGGAGATCGCGATGCTACGCACGCCCGACGGCCACGGACGCCTGGAGTTGTCGCGCTTCCTCGCGCCGCCCGTGGCGGCCGACCACCGCACCGCGCCGGTCAACGCGCTGGGATACCTGCGGGTAATGTTCAACGTGCCCGATCTCGACGCGACCCTGGCGCGGCTGCGTCAGCTTGGCGCAGAGGTCGTGGGTGAAGTCGTGAACTACGAAGGCATTTACCGCCTCTGCTACGTGCGCGGTCCGGAAGGCATCCTGCTCGGCCTGGCGGAGGACCTGAGCAAGTAGTCCGCCCTCTCCGAGTGCGGCCGCGCGCGGAGGAGCGGAGGAGCGGAGTGGCGCCGAGCGATTCCGGCGCCATACTCGTCCGTGCTCGACTCGCTTGGTTACCTGCTGCGTTGGCCGTCCTTTTCGGTCGCGCTGGCGATCCATGGCTTGGTCGTGATCGCGGCGCTGCTCGTCGGCGGCGGTGCGCGCTTCCCGGGGTTGACGTGGGTTCGCGAGCGGCGCTGGGCGTTTGCGCTCCTCCTGGCCTGCGCCTGGACGCCCAGCCTGCTGACCGACTTCTTCGTCGCTGCCACCCCCGGTCCGGCGCTCGTCGGGCTGCTCTTCACCCTGCCTTCGTTCTTCCTCAGCGAGCAACCGGCCGCCTTCCTGGCGGCTGTCACGGTGCTCTATGTGCTCCCGTTGGCCGTGACCGGGGCAATCGCGTTCGCGCGGTATCCACGCTGGCAGCGTCGGTCCCCACTCGCTTCGCCGGGGAGTTGAAGCTTTGGTCCACAATCTCCGAGTGCGGCCGGGCCGGTCTACGTCGCGCTCGTCACAGAATCCGGGGCGCTCGTCACGAGAAGATGGTTGCGGGCTGGAAAATACCCAGATTGCGGCCGCGCGTCCGCGCCCAGCCTCCGCCTTCTCCCGATGATCCTTTCCACTTTCCCTCGCTTTCTCACCGCTCTCTGCGCGGTCACTCTCATCGGAGCCGCGCCGTTGCTCGCTGCGCCCGATGTCTTCTACGTCGCCGACCACAAGGACGATGGTCCCTACATGACCGGCGCGGGTTCCGGCAACACGGGGGATCTGCGCTACTGCATCGTGCAGTCGAACAACAGCACGAATCCGGAAGGCAGCATCATCAACATCTACGACTACCCGACCATCACCCGCGGGATGTTGCCGATCACCCGCACGGTCACGATCCGGAGCGATCCGAATCTGGCCCCGCAGATCTACGCGGTGAGCGGAGGCTATCTCGGCCGGCCCTTCTTCATCGATGCGCCGCCCAGCCACGTGGTGCGCATTGCCAACCTGGCCATCCGGTTCTGCCGCGCGGTCGGCGGCAACGGCGGGCCCTCGGCCGGCGGCGGCGCGGGCCTGGGCGGGGCGATCTTCGTCAACTCGGGACAGCTGGTGATCGAGAACGTGTTCTTCGACGACATCGGCGCGATCGGCGGCAACGGCGGCGCGAGCACGAGCTTCATGGGCGGCGGCGGCGGCGGCCTCGGCGGCAACGGGGGCGCGCAGGGCGGCGGCGGCGGCGGCTACCGCGGCAACGGCGGCAACGGCGGCGACAACAACGCGGTCGGCGTGGCCGGCGGCGGCGGCGGCGGGCTCATCGGCAACGGCGCGAACGGTCGCACCGACACCGTCATCAACGTGGCGGGCGGCGGCGGCGGCACGGCCAATGCGGTTAACGGCGCGGGACAAGGCGGCGGCGGCAATGGCGGCGCCAACAACTCCAGCTCGGGCACCGACGGTTCGCTCTACGGCGGCGGCGGTGGCGGCGGCGCGGGCTCGAATTCGCAGAATCCGCCTCCGCTGCGCACGGCCGGCAACGGCGGCAAGTTCGGCGGCGGCGGCGGCGGCTCGACCTACGGCGTGAGCGCCCCGGGCCACGGCGGCGACTTCGGCGGCGGCGGCGGCGGACTCTACATCGTCGGCGGCAACGGCGGGTACGGCGGCGGCGGCGGAAGCGGCGGGCAGAATGCGAACGGCGGCAACGGCGGCTTCGGCGGCGGCAACGGCAAGCGGCGTCAGGGCGGCGACGGCGGCTCGGCCTACGGGGGCATCATCTTCGTCCGCGGCGCGACCGGCGCCGGTCCGGTCACGATCCTCGAAACCCCGGTTCCCGCCGGCTTCACCACCGCCGGCGCGGGCGGCGCAGGCGGCGGCAGCGGCGGCACCGAGCCCGGGATCGCCGGACTGACCGGCGGCACGAGCATCTACCAGGAGGCGATCAATGGCGCGCAGCCGCCGCCCCTCATCTTCGACACGTCGGTCGACCGCAGTGTCTTCGGCACGATCGGTTCGAGCAGCAGCGGCAACATCACGCTGCGCAAGCGCGGCGCGGGCCGGCTGCTCTTCGAGACACCGCACGACTATTTCGGCTTCACCGTAATCGAGCAGGGCACGCTCCGACTCGCCCCCAGCGGCGGCAACCTCGGCACCAGCCTGGCGTCGGTCGACGGCACGCTCGATCTCAACGGCAACCACATCACTCTGCGCGGCCTAGCCTCGGTCGGGGGCGGAGGGGTCGTCACCACCAGCACCACCGGCTCGAATCTGACCGTCACGTTGAACAGCGACGGCCTGACTTCCGACTTCGGCGGCAGCCTGACCAACGGCCCCGGCGGCACGCTCAGCCTGGTCAAGACCGGCACCTCCGTGCAGCAGCTGGGCGGGCAGAGTGCGTTCACGGGCGGCACCACCGTCAACGGCGGGCAGCTCCGCACCAGCGCGCCCAACACGGCCTTCGGCGCGCTCGGCCGCGGCAATGTGACCATCGGCGGCACGGGCGAGATCCTCGTGCTGGGCAGCAATTCGTTCATGGGCTTCGACACCAACTCGCTCCCCGGGCGCACGGTGCGGCTCAACGCCGGCGGCACCCTGCGCGCCGCCAGCGGCGTGAGCCAGCATCTCGTGGCCCTCGTGCTCGCCGGCGGCACGCTCGCGGCCACCGATCCCGAGCCGACCTTCGGCACTTGGAACTTCGACCGCGGCGTCTCCACACCCGGCGGCGGCACCGTCTCCAACATCACGGGCGGCAATGCCACGCTCGGCCAGGCCGGCGGTACGATCTTCAACATCGGCAACGGCGACACGCTCAACGTCAGCACCGTACTCGATGAGCTCATGGGCAGCACCGGCCTGCGCAAGACCGGCCCCGGCACGCTGGTACTGACCGGACTCAACACCTACACCAGCGGGACCAGCGTGGAGGCAGGCAAGCTCACGCTCGGTAACGGCGGCGCCAGCGGCGCGATCCGCGGCACGCTCTCGATCGCGGCGGGCACGACGGTCGATGCCACCGCGGGCAACGGCTTCGGGTTCTCGACCGGCACGAAGGTCAATGCGGTCACGCTCGCGGGCGGCACGCTGCTGAACAGCTCGTCCGTAGACCTGGGCTGGGGCGTGGCCTACACGCTCAGCGGCGGTACCATGAGTTCGAACGGCGGCACGCCCAGTGCGACCGCCGGCTCGAAGTTTGCCTTCGGCGGACCGGCGGGCGGACCGACGTCGGTCAATGCCACGACGGGCACGACCACGACCATCGCGGGCCGGGTCGATCTGCGCTCGGACAACGGAAACCCCGGCACCGCGTTCAACACCGAGAACGGCGCGACGCTCAACGTCACCGCCGCCGTCACGACCAGCAGCGCCGCGCAGACGCTGACCAAGACCGGCCCGGGCACGCTCACGTTGACCGGTCCGAACACCTACGCCGGCCAGACGCTGCTGCAGGGCGGCGTGCTCGGGATCGGCTCGGCCACCGCGCTGGGCACGAGCACGGTGCGCTTCAACGGCGGCACGCTGCGTTACCTCGGGGTCAATCAGGACATTTCCGCCAACCTGACGAGCAACGGCACGGGCTCCACCAGCATCGACACCAACGGTCAAAACGTGACCTTCGCCACGCCCATCGGCGGCACGAACGGACTGACCAAGAGCGGTGCGGGCACGCTGATCCTCAATGCGGCCAACACCTACTCCGGCACCACCAGCCTCGCGGGCGGATTGCTGGGCTACGCCAATGCCGGCTCCTTCGGCTCCAGCCGCCTGACCTTCAACGGCGGCACCTTGCAATACATCGGGCTCAGCACCGATCTCTCCGGGCTCTTCAACGCGGGCGGCAGCGGCGCGATCAGCGTCGACACCAACGGCCAGAGCGTGACCTTCGCCTCGCCGCTCAACAACAGCTTCGGCCTGACCAAGGCCGGCGCAGGCCGGCTCGAACTGACCGCCGCCAATTCCAGCCTCGCGGGCACCGTCACCCTCGGCGGCGGCTCGCTCCGGCTGAGCGCGGCCAACCAGCTCGGCGCGGCGCGGATCACCTTCGCGGGCGGCACGCTGGCTTACGCGACGGGCTTCGCCACGGATCTCTCCCCGCTCATCAACACGCCGAGCACCGCCGCGTACAGCATCGACCCCGGCGGCCAGACGGTCACCTTCGGCACGGCGCTGAGCGGCAGCGCGGGGCTGACCAAGGTCGGCCCGGGCACGCTCGTGCTGGCCGCCGACAACGGCATCAACGGTCCCACGAGCATCCAGGGCGGCACGCTGCAGGTGGGCAACGGCGGGGCGACCGGCGCGATCGGCGCCAATGCGCCGATCGTGAACAACGGCGCGCTGGTCTATGCGCGCACCGGCTCGCTTTTCCAGGGCGGCGCGATCAGCGGATCCGGCAGTCTGACGGTGGGCGGCGGCCTGGTCCTCGGGCTGACGGGGAATCACACCTACACCGGCGCGACCACGATCACCGGGGGCTCCTCCCTCGTCTTCTCCGGCACGGCCAGCTTGTACAATTCTGGCCAGGTGGCCGGCTCGACGATCACCCTCGAGGCGGGCAGCAGCCTGGTGCTGGATGGCAACGACCTTCTCGGCAACTACAACAGCACGCCCGTCACCACGCTGGTGGCCCAAGCCGGTGCGTTGGTGCGCAACACGAACACGTTCACCACGTTCAAGGACCTCACGCTCAACGGCGCGGAACTGCGCGCCAGCGGCGGCGTGAACGTCGACCTGCCGGCCTACCTGATTCGCGGCACGGTCACGGTCGGCGGCAGTTCGCCGTCGTCGATCACGGCCACCGCGACGGTCAATGCGAACGACCTCGTCAATCTCGGCCCGCTGACCACGTTCGCCGTGGCGGACGTGACCTCGTCGCCGGCGCCCGACCTCACCATCTCGACGCGCCTGAAGGACAACTATCAGGCCACCGAGCCCACCGCCGGCACGCTGCGCAAGACCGGCCCTGGCACGCTCCTGCTCACCGCGGTGAATACCTACGGCGGCTGGACCTACGTCGACGCCGGCACGCTCGCACTGGGCGCTTCCGCCACCGCCGGCGTCGGCCCCATCGCCGTCGCCAGCGGCGCCACCTTCGACGTCACCGCGCTGGGCGCTGCCGGTTTCACCCTCGCTTCAGGCCGCACGCTGACCAATGACGGCACGATCCAGGGCGTGCTCGCGGTCAGCGGCAGCTTCCTCGGCAACGGCTCCATCCAGGGCGGCCTCGTCGTGAACACCGGCGCCACGGTCGAGCGGACCAGCGGCTCGCTCGCCGTCACTGGGACCATCACGAACCACGGCACCCTGCGCATCCGCAACGGCGCGGTCCTCGACGCCAGCGGCGTGACCTCGATCGTGAACCATGGCGTCATCGACCTCATCACCGCCGGTCCGGCTACCTCCTTCCCCGCCCTCGCTATCTCCGGCAGCGGCCTCTTCCTTGCGCCCGGCGGCGTGAGCGTCAAGACCGCCACCCGCGTAGGCAACACCGTCACGGTCAGGGTCGACGGCTTCGTCAGCCACACCTACCAACTGCAGCGCTCCACCAGCCTCGCCACCGACACCTTCACGAACGTCGGCGCCCCGCAAGCCGGCGCCGGCACGACCGCCCCGTTCGAGATGATCTTCACCGACTCGAACGCACCCGCCGGGCCGGTGTTTTACCGGGTGGTGGTGACGGGGTGACGTGGGGAAGGTTCAAGAAGCAAGAGGCAAGACTCAAGGAAGATACAAACGGAAAGGTCCAAGGAGCGTCGGCAACGCGCCTTTTCCGTACGCCGTGAGATCGACCAACAGTTCGCGCCTCCCGTGCCGTGGGAAGCGTGCAGACCTCCATCGCCCGCTTTGCGAGACCGCCTTCTTCCTTCCTCCTTCAGCCTTCTTCCTTACTTTTTGAGCAGCTTGTTCCACTGCTCCACCCGCGGCGCGAGCGCGTTGAGCAGCGGCTGGGACGAGTCGAGGACCTCGATGGTGCGGATTTTGTCGCCCTGCTTGATGTCCATGACGACCTCCATGCCCTTGGTCACTTCGCCGAAGATGGTGTGGCGGTCGTTGAGATGCGGCGTGGGGGCGTGGGTGATGAAGAACTGCGAGCCGTTGGTGCCGCGGCCGGCGTTGGCCATGGCGAGGAGGCCGGCGCGATTGAAGCGCAGTTCGGGGCGGAACTCGTCCTCGAACAAATAGCCGGGATTGCCCGCGCCGGTGCCGGTGGGGTCGCCGCCCTGGATCATGAAGCCGGGGATGACGCGGTGGAAGGTCTTGCCGTCGTAGAACTTCTTCTCGGCGAGATTGACGAAGCTGGCGGCGGTCACGGGGGCTTTCGACGCGAAGATGGTCATCTCGATGTCGCCCTTGTCCGTCTTCAGGATGACACGGACATCGGCCACCGCGATGGGGGTGGGCGTGGGGATCGGCGTGGCAGTGGGCCGCAGCGTGGGCGTGGGCGTGGCCGGGGGTTGGGCGAAAGCCAGCACGGCGCAGAACCACGAGAGCAGGACGGGACGGATTCGCATGAAGGGAAAGGGAAAACGACGGACCGGTACCATGCGCGCTTTCGGGGCCATTTCGAGTTTGTTTCCAGTTTCCGGTTTCGGGTCGGCCGGTTTCCGGCTAAGGCGACGCATGCCTGCAAAATCCCAACGCAAAGCCGCCGCGGCCGCGCGCCCGGCCGGCACCACCCGGCTGGCCATCATCCAGATGCGCTGTGTGGAGTCGACCGAGACGAACCAGCGCAACGCCGAGAAGCACATCCGCGCCGCCGCCAAGCAGGGCGCGCAGATCGTCTGCCTGCCGGAGCTTTACCGTTCGCTCTACTTCTGCCAGGAGGAGAATCACAAACACTTCGCCCTGGCGGACGAAATTCCCGGGCCCACCACCACGCGGCTCGGCAAACTGGCGCGCGAGCTCGGCATCGTGCTGGTGGCCTCGCTCTTCGAGCGCCGCACGGCCGGCCTCTACCACAACACCGCGGTCATTTTCGACGCCGACGGCTCGATGCTCGGGAAATACCGGAAGATGCACATCCCGGACGACCCGCTCTTCTACGAGAAATTCTACTTCACGCCCGGCGATCTCGGCTTCCAGGCGTTCGCCACCCGCCACGGCAAGATCGGCGTCTGCGTGTGCTGGGACCAATGGTTCCCCGAAGCCGCGCGGCTCACGGCCATGAACGGCGCGCGCCTGCTGTTCTATCCGACCGCCATCGGCTGGCATCCGTCCGAGAAGGAGAAATACGGGAAAGCCCAGCACGACTCCTGGGAGACGATCCAGCGCAGCCACGCCATCGCGAATGGCTGCTACGTGGCCGTGCCCAATCGCGTCGGTCTGGAAACGCCCGTGGGCGGCGACGGCCTGCAGTTCTGGGGCCGCAGCTTCATCTGCGATCCGCGCGGCCAAATCCTGGCCAAGGCCGGCGACGAGGCGGAGGAGATCCTTTGCGTCGATCTCGACTTCGGCCTGGTCGAGGAGCAGCGCACCCACTGGCCGTTCCTGCGCGACCGGCGGATCGAGGCCTACGGGGATCTGACCAGGAGGCTGATCGATTAGGCCTTCGAGTTTTCCTTATGCCCCCCCGCCCCGCTCCCCCTCCCCCCGGTTATCGCTTTCCGGCCGAATGGGAACCGCATGCCGGCACCTGGCTCTCGTGGCCCCGACCGGAAGGCATCAGCTTCCCAGGCCGTTACGAGGAGATTCAACCGGCGCTCGTGCAGATGGTCACGGCGCTGGGGGAATCGGAACGGGTGCACATCAACGTCAGCGACGAGCGCCACGAGCGGCTCGTGCGGCGCATGCTGCAGATCCACGGCTGCGACGACCTCGGGCACGTCACGTTCCATCGGGTACCGACCAACGAGCCGTGGTGCCGCGACCACGGGCCGATCTTCCTGACCCATCCGGGCGCCGCCCAGCCGCTGCTGGCGCTCGATTGGGGCTACAACGCCTGGGGCGGAAAGTACCCGCCCTTCGACCACGACGACGCCGTGCCGCGCCACGTGGCGCAGATCCTCGGCGGGCTGCCGATCATCTCTCCGGGCATCGTCATGGAGGGCGGATCGATCGAGGTCAACGGCGCCGGCTCGCTGCTCACGACCACGAGCTGCCTGCTGAATCCGAACCGCAATCCGAGCCTCGGCCAGGCGGAGATCGAGCAGTATCTCAAAGACTACTTCTGCGTCCGCCACGTGCTCTGGCTGGGCGACGGCATCGAGGGCGACGACACCGACGGCCACATCGACGACATCACCCGCTTCCTCAGCCGGACGCGGGTGCTGACCGTGGTCGAACCTGACCCGACCGATCCCAACCACGAGCCGCTGCGGGAGAATCTGGCGCTCCTGCGCACCATGCGGGCCGAGGACGGCACGCCCCTGGAGATCGTGGAAATGCCGATGCCGCCGAGGATCGAGCGCGACGGCCAGCGCCTGCCGGCCAGCCACGCGAACTACTACGTGGCCAACAAGGTCGTGCTCCTGCCGGCCTTCGGCGGCGCCTCCGACGAAGTGGCGGCGCGCATTCTGGCCGAGGCCTTCCCGGGTCGTCGCGTCGTGCCCATCGACTGTCGCGAACTCATCTGGGGCCTGGGGGCGTTCCATTGCCTGACCCAGCAGGTGCCGGCGGTGTAGGCGCGGGGCGCAGCCGAGCGCTGACATTCGGATGGAGCGCGATATGCTCCGCGTTCAACCACGCTCCGCCCTGTGCCGATCTACGAGTTTTACTGCCCCGGCAATCATCGCATCTACAGCTTCTTCGCCCGCAGCCTGGCCTATGCAAACCGCGTGCCGCGCTGTCCCGACGACCCCACGCTGCCGCTGCAGCGCGAGATCTCCCGCTTCGCCGTCACCGGACGGGCGAAAGAGCCGCAAGCCGACGCCGCGGGCGAGGATCCGCGGATGGAGTCGCTGATGCTGGAGATGGAGCGCGACTTCGGCGACCTGGCCGAGAGCGAGAACCCGGATCCGCGGCGCATGGCGCAGATGATGCGGCGGATGAGCGCGGCCACCGGCGAGCCCCTGGGCGGCGCGATGGAGGAAATGCTGGCGCGGATGGAGCGCGGCGAAGACCCGGAGAAGCTGGAGGAGGAGTACGGCAGCGCCTTGGAGCAGGACGGCGGAGGGACAGCGGACGCCGCCGGCCCATCGGCCCCCAGTCTCGCCCGGACGATGGCGGGTCGGCTACGCAGTGCCCCGGCCCGGGATCCCAAGCTCTACGAGATGTCCGAGTACTGCGATTGAGCGACGTTTTTGGTTGCACCTCCCTGACGCCAAGCCATTTCGGAGCATGATTTCGCGCCAGCCCGCAGAGGAACCGGTCATCGACCCCTCGGAAGTCGAAGGACGCGACCTCACCTACGAGGAGCACGTGCAATTGCGGCGCCGCCGCTGGCTGCGGATCTACCTGCCCATCCTGGCCGTGCTCATCGTCGGGATCGTCGTGGGCGGGCTGCCCGCCTGGCGCGCCGTCAAAGCCTTCCATGCGCGGCGGATCGCGGCCGAGGCGAAGTCGCTGCTTGAGCAGGGTAAGATGGAGGAGGCGCGCAATCGCGCGCTGGACGCCTACAAGCTGGCCTTCGTCGAACCTGCGGTGATACGGGCGAATGCCCAGATTCACTCCCGCCGGGGACGCGGCAACGAGGCGATGCATTTCTGGCGCGAGTTGGAGAAGCTCAAGTCGCTGACGATCGAGGACCGGCGAGACTTCGCTGCGACCGCGCTCAGCGCCGGCGACCTCGAGAGCGCCGGGCGGATGGTCGATTCCCTCAACGCCAGCGGCCAGCCACCAAAGCCCATCGACGCGCTGCTCAATGCGCAGGTCGCCGCCGGGCGCTCGGATTTCACCAAAGCCCAGGAGTGGGCGCGCAAGGTCGTGGCGCCCGATTCGAAGAACACCGAGCGCGAGCGCTACCTCGCCGCCATGCTGCTCGTCAGCATGCAGGACCCCGAGGGCCGCGTGCTGGGCCTGCGGCAGGTCACCGCGCTGGCCCGGACCGACCACGAGGTCGCGCTCGAGGCTCTCGTTTTCGAGGCCCGCCGCTCGCGCAGCGGCTCGAATGCGGATGGCCTCGGCTCGCCCGAGATCATTCAGCGGCTCGAGTCGCATCCGAAGGCGGAGCCCGTACACAAGCTGCTCGCGCTCGACGTGCGCGCCCGGGTCGATCCGCTGCGCAAGGAGGAGTTCATCCAGCAGGCGATCCGCGAATACGGCAAACCCGAGAACAAGGAGGCGTTGGCCAAGCTGGTCGTCTGGCTGAACGAGAAACGCGAGCACGAGCGGGTCCTGCAGTTGGTCACGTTCGATCGTTCGCTGGGCTCGTCCGAGCTGTTCCTCGGCCGGCTCGATGCCCTGGGCGCCCTCGACCGCTGGAACGAGGTCCGCCAGGCGCTGGAGAGCCAGCGCTTCCCGCTCGATCCCATCATTCAGGAGCTCTATCTGGCCCGGGCGCTGGCGCAGATGGGCGACAAGGTGGCCAGCGACAACCGCTGGCTGAAGGCGCGCCAGGCGACCAACGGGGCGACGGACAAGCTGCTGGTGGTGGCGCGTTACGCCGAACGCGCAGGCAATTTCGGCGCCGCGGAAGCCGCCTATCGCCAAGTGGCTGAAACGTCGCCCGAGATCCGGCCATTGCAGGAGACGTTCCTGCGCTTCCTGAGCGAGAACGGCGACACGCCGAAGGTCCACCGCCAAATCCGCGCCATGCTCCGCATCTGGCCGCAGGATCCTTCGCTGCAGAACGACGACGCCTACCTCTCCGCGCTGCGCAACGAGTCGCTCGAGGCCGCCCTAGCCACGGCCGAACGCCTGGTGGCGGCCTCCCCGACCAGCCTGCCGCATCGCACCACGCTCGCGCTGGCCCGGCTGCGCCTGGGTCGCAATGCCGACGCGCTGCAGACCTTCCGCAATCTCAACATCCCGGAAAACGTGGCCCTGCCCAACACCCGGCTGATCCACGCCATGGCCCTGCAGTCCTGCGGCTTCGGGATCGAAGCGCGGGCCGAGGCATCGCGCGTGCCGCGCACGAAGCTGCGCGCGGAGGAGCGGGTGCTGCTCGACCAAATCCTCTCGCGGCCATGAACAGCTCGCGCGGGACCAGCGAGATGCTCGAAGCCACCCAACGGCTGGCCCTCACGCTGGACGCCGCGCAGCTCGGCACGTGGGACTGGGACATGATGACCAACGCGGTCATCTGGTCGCCGCATTACTTCCAGCTCTTCGGCTTCACCCCCGGGACGCTGACGCCCAGCCACGAGCGCTGGCTCGCCAGCATCCATCCGGACGATCGGCCGCAGGCGCAGGACGCCCTGCGCCGCGCGCTGGACCATCGCGCACCCTACCACTCGATCTACCGCGTGGTCTGGCCGTCGGGCGAGACGCACTGGATCGAAGGCCGCGGCTTCTTCCTGCGCGATGCCACCGGGCTGCCTTACCGGATGCTCGGCGTGATCATGAACATCGACAGCCAGCGCACGCTCGAGGCCGAGCGGGAGCGCGCCGCCCGACTGGAGTCGCTCGGGCTGGTGGCTGGCGGCATCGCCCACGATTTCAACAACCACCTCGCCAGCATCAGCGCCTGCGTCGAAGTCGTGCGGCTCGATGCGCGACTCGGCCCGGAATCCGCCGCCCAGCTGACCGAAGCGCTGCGCGTGGTCGGCCAGGCCCAGGCCCTCACACGGCAGCTGATCACCTTCGCCAAGGGCGGCACGCTGCGGAAGGCGTCCATCGATCTGCACGATCTCATTACCGACACGGTCGGCTTCGCGCTGCGAGGCTCGCCCATCCAGGTGGAGTTCGAGCTGGCGGCGGATCTCGCGCCGGTCGAGGCCGATCCCTCCCAAATCCAGCAAGTCATCTCGAGCCTGGTGGTCAATGCCCGCCAGGCGCTCGCCGGACCGGGGCGGGTGCGCGTCCGCGCTGCGCATCGACGACTCGAGACGGTCGATCCGGTGGCCGGTCTCGGCCCGGGCAAGTTCGTCGAAGTGACCATCGAGGATGACGGACCCGGCATCGCACCCGAGCACCGGAACAAGCTCTTCACGCCCTATTTCACCACCAAAGCCGGCGGCACCGGGCTGGGCCTCGCCACCGCGCATTCCATCGTGCGGCGCCACGGCGGCTCGATCGTCTATCAGCCGGTGCAGCCGCACGGCACCCGCTTCTCGATCCTCCTGCGCGCCAGCGAACCGGCCGCCGCCGAGGAAGCGCCACGGCCATCGGAAGCGCGCCCGGCGCGCCAGCGCCTGCTGCTGATGGACGACAACCAGAGCCTGCTCACCTCCCTGGTGCGATTGCTCAAGGCCCGCGGCTACGACGTCGAAGCGACGGCCTCGGGCGAGGAATGCGAACGTCGCTACCTGGCGGCGCGGGACGCCGGGCAGGGCTTTGAAGCGGTGGTGCTCGACCTGACCGTCCCGGGCGGGCGCGGCGGCGTGGAGACGTTTGCGGCCCTGCGGCAGATCGATCCCGATCTCACCGGCATCGCCATGAGCGGGTATGCCGAGGTGGAGTCGAACCAAGCCCTCGAGCGTCAGGGCTTCGCCGGCGTGCTGGCGAAGCCCTTCAAATGCGAGGATCTGACCGGCCTGCTCGAGCGCGTGCGCCGGGCCTGAGCCGACCTCCGGCCCGCCCGGTCAGCGCAGGAACTGGCCTTCGGGAATGGTCTTCTCGAGCACCTTCTCGATGGCCGACGTGAGCGCCTTCTGCAGCTCGACATTCTTGATCTCGATGTCGCTGGAGCCATCGAACTCGAGCGAGCGAATGCCGGCCTCGCGCAGGAGTTCGGGCGGCACCTGCAGCAGAATGCGGTAGGTGGCCAGCTGGCCGAGCGTGCCACCGCCGGATTCCTTCATGATGTACTCGATGACCGCCCCGAGGCGGAACTGGCGCGGCGGGGCCGCGGCGGCGGTCACCGGGTTGGTCACCGGGGTGACCGCGGCAGGCTTCAGAGGCGCCGGCGGCGCAACCGGCACTGGTGCCGTGCTGGCGGGCAGCGGCTGCGCGACGGGGATCGGCGGAATGACCGGGGGCAGCGCCACCGGCGTGACCGGCAGGATGGGAATGGGCGGCGGCAGCGGACGCGGCGCGGCCGGCGGGACGGCGGCGATGGGCGGCAGCGGCACCGGCGCGGTCGGCTCGGGGCGCTTTTCGGTGGTCGACTCCCCGGTCAAACGGGCGCCGGTCACGAAGGTGGTCATCGGCGACGGCTTGAGCGGATCGCTCTCCGGCCGACGCTCCAGGATCGAGGCCAGCGGGATGGTCGGAATCGGCGCGACGTGCACCGGCGCGGTCGGCGGCTTGGGCGTCGGCGCCGGCTCGGAGCCGGCCCCGCCGAAGACGGCCCGTACGATCGGCGCGGGCATGACCGGAATGGTGGTCGTCTCCGTGCTCGGGGCGGCCGGCGCGGGCGGAGGAGCGGTCGGCGCCGCCGGAGCCGCAGGGGCGGCCGGCGGGACTGCCACCGGCGCGCTGCTCCGCACCGGCGGAGCAAAGAGCGAGGCGAAGCTGGAAACGGCCGGCGCGGCCGGAGCCGGAGCTGCGGC
The DNA here is from genome assembly GCA_018240025.1 of Verrucomicrobiota bacterium. GTDB lineage: Bacteria > Verrucomicrobiota > Verrucomicrobiia > Chthoniobacterales > SZAS-18 > SZAS-18. The sequence continues at coordinate 118,191 of JAFEGM010000003.1, read as the reverse complement.
AGCCGGCGCGGGTGCCGCCGCCGGGGTCGGCGCGCTGAACAGCGGCGCAGGCGCGACGGGCTTGGTCTCGGGCTCCGGCACGGGTGTCGGTGTCGACGCGACAGATTCCTCGACCGTCGGAGCCGCCGCCGCGGGCGCGGCTGCGCTCGGCAACGCGGGCGCTTCCGCTGCCGGAGCGGGGGTCTCTGACACAGGAGCCGCAGCCGGCGTCGGGCGCGGGAGCGGCGGTTCCTGGATGAACGTCACCGGGGCCGCTTCGGGCTCCTGCAGGATGGTGACGACCGGCGCCAACGGTGCAGGAGGCGCGACGGGCTCCGTGACGACCGGGGCCAAGGGTGCAGGGGGCGTGACGGGCTCGGGCTCAGGCGCGGCCGCTGCGACCGGCGTGGAAACCGGTTCGGGGGCCGCCGGAGCGGGCACAGCGCCATCCACCGCCGGCGCCGCGGGCGCGGCCGGGAAGGACTCGGAGCCGGCCGGCAGAGGCGCGGGCGGAGTCGGCTCAACGGCCTTCGGGGCCTCCGGCTCGACGACGGGAGCCGGGTCAACAGGCGCCTCGGCCGCGGCTGCGGTCGGGACTTCTGGAGCGGGGGCAGCCGGTGCCTCGGCGGCGGGTTCCGCCACGGGCACGGGAGCGGTTTCCGCCGAAACCTCCGCGGCTGGAGCCGGATCAGGCTCAAGGGCCGCTTCCGCCACGACGGGCGCCGGCTCGGCCGCCGCTTCGGACACCACGACGGGGGCCGGGGCTGGCTCCTCGGCAGCTGCCGCCGTCGGGGCCTCGGGTTCGGGCGCAGCTTCGGGCTCGGGCGCGGCTTTGGGCTCGGGGGCTGGCGCAGGCGCCTCCGGCTCGACGGCCGTCAGGGAGGCTGCGACGGGCGCCTCCTCGACGGCGGGCGTCTCCTCGGCGGCGGCCCGCGCGGATTCGGGCCGCGGCACGAGCGGCTCCTCGGCGGGCTCGGCTTTCTCCCCGACCACCAGGATCGAAGCGGCCGACTCCCCTGCGCTGGCCTGCCGCGCGGGCAGTTGCTTGCGCATCGACGGGGCGGCCAGCGCGATGGCCGGTGGCAGATCGCCCGTGGCCGCCATCGGACTGCGCTGCAGGAAATCGCCCAGCGAAATCTCCTCTTCGCCGATCAGATTGAGCAGCTGCAGCTTGCCGAAAATCTCGCGCGACTGCGCCTCCTCGAGAAAGAGCTGATTGCAGATCTCCCGCACCGTCCGGTAGCCGTCCACCGCGAAGAGCACCCGCCATTCGATCGTGCGCAGACGAATATTGTGCGCAAAGGCCTCGAAATTCGGGTTGATCTGGAAGACGTCGCTGGGCTTGATCAGCGCGCTGGCCCCGGCAAGAAGGTAGGACTGACTGGGCTTTTCAGGATTCATGCGCTCTCGAGGGCAAGGATGATTTGGCCGGTTTGACCGTGCCATTCGATCGGGGTGACCAGGACAGGCGACGACAGCGCCGGGCCGTTGGTCGCACCCATGATGGGTGTGGGGGTGGAAAGGAGGATGCGCGCGCCGAAGACCTTGCGGGCATGGCTGGCCACGATGTTGGCCACTTCGCCGGCCAGATCGGCATGCGCCGAGTCCGAGGTGGACCGCTCGCCGATCGCCAGCAGGAGATCGTGCAGCAGCGCCCGCGGAAAAGTCAGACAGACGAAGCCGCGCGCGGTGCCAGTGATCTCGATCAGGCCGGTGAAGTCGAGCAGCTTGGGCGCCTCGAAGGCGACGCGCGTATCGCCCAAATGCGCCGGCACCTCGCTCAGCCTCCCGAAGAAGCTGCGCGTCTGGTCGAGGAACACCTTGAGTTCTTGCTCGGTCATTGGGGGCACAACATCCCCCGAGTCCTGCGTGGGTCGGCAGAGTTCGGGGGAAGACGTCATCCAAACGCATTTTCCGCACTCCTGACAAGGGCCGATTGGCGGCACGGCGACGGATCACGGGGCGCGACCGCTCAACTGCGCCGAATTCTGTCTCGCGCGGGCCAGGCCGCAGTTGTTCGCCGGAACATTCTGCGCGACGGGCGGGTTCCGCTCCGCCATGCCTCCGCTCGAATTCTCCCGCTCCTGTTGGCTGCCGGCCGAGCCCGCCGCCGTCTACGCGTTCCACGCCGACCCGCGCAACATCGTCCACGTCAGTCCGCCGGGGCAGGATGCGCGCATCGTCGAAGGCGCCGGACCCGCCGTGGCCGGCGCGCTCTTCGAGGTGGAAGTCACCGTTTTAGGCTACCTGCCGCTGGCCTGGCAGGCGCGCTGGCAGGACGTCGAACCGCCGCGGCTGCTCTGCGACACCTCCAGCAACGCGCTCTTCCGGCATTGGGAGCATCGGCACGAATTCGCCCCCGCGCCCGAGGGCGGCACGATCCTGACCGACCGCGTGCGCTACGCGCTGCCCGGCGGCTGGCTGGGCCGCCTGGTCGGCGCCACGCTGGTGCGCGCGCTCTTCGCCGGCATGTTCGCCTATCGACATCGCCGCACGCAGGCCTGGTTTCGACAGACGCCGTCTTCCGCGTGAACGTCGGCCCGCATGCTGACCTTCGTCCTTCTCGTCTGTTCCAATGTCTTCATGACGGTGGCCTGGTACGGTCACCTCAAGTTCGGCCACGACTGGCCGCTGTGGCGCGCCATCCTCGTCTCCTGGCTCATCGCGGGCATCGAGTACTGCTTCGCCGTGCCGGCCAACCGCTTCGGCTACGGCGACTTCAGCGCCTCGCAGCTCAAGATCCTGCAGGAGGCGATCACGCTGGTGGTCTTCGTCGCCTTCGCCGTCTTCGTGCTGCGCGAAAAGGTCACCTGGAATTACCTGGCCGCCTTCGTCTGCATTCTCCTCGCGGTCGCGTTCGCCTTCGGTTTCAAGCCGGCCGCGGGTTGATCGCCGGCCCAGTCGGAGGAACACATCGCCATGGCGCTCGCCCAGGTATCTGAAGTGAAGGAGTCGCTCAACGGCCTGCAACGCTGGCTGGAGCAGAACGGCGTCGACCTCGCGCTCAAGCTGGCCGTGGCGGTGGCCATCCTCATCGTCGGCCGGTTGCTGGCGAATGCGGTACGCCGGGTTTTCGCGCGCCTGCTCTCGGTCCGCGATCTCGATCCCACCGCGGGCGCGTATCTCGGCGGGCTGGCCGCGATGCTGATCCAGATCTTCGCCGTGGTCACCGCCCTCGGGCAGATCGGCGTCCCTTCGGCGCACTTCGCAGCGCTCGTCGCGGCCACCGGCCTGGCCATCGGACTCGCGCTGCAGGGCAATCTCTCCAACTTCGCCGCCGGCCTGCTCATCCTCATCTTCCGGCCCTTCCGCCGCGGCGATCTCATCTCGATCGGCACGCCACCCGCCGTGACCGAAGGTCTGGTCGAAGAAGTGCAGGCCTTCTCGACCGTCCTGCGCACCGGCGATCTGCGCACCATCATCGTGCCCAATTCCGTCCTGACCGCCGCTCCGCTGACCAACTACACCCGCGTCGGTCAGCGCGGCCTGAGCGTGAAGTTCGCCGTGCCGCGCGAGACCGATCTCGCCGCCCTGCGCGCCGCTCTCCTGGACGAAGCCCGCAGCCTCCCGCAGCTCAAAACCGAGCCGCCCCCCGTGCTCGAAGCCCGCGAACTGGCGCCGACGCACCTGCTGGTCGAGTTCGTCGCTTTCGCAGACCGCGCCGACTTCGCCGCGGTGAATGCGGTCCTGCTCGAGCGCCTCAAGTCCCGCCTCGACCGCGAGGGCATCGGCGCGCCCGTGCCGGTGCAGCGCGTGCTGGGGGGAGAGGTGACGGGGTGACGGGGCGACGGTGACGGGTGACGGGGTGAATTAGATCAGTCCCGGAGGGACGAGAGGGAATAGCCCACCGCTTTAGCGGTTGGGGGAGAGACCCCAGGCGCAGCGAGTCCCGAATGGGACGGCAGAATGGGGCCACGCATGGCGCGCATCGCACGCGGCAAGGCCTGTCGTCCCGCCGGGACTCGCACATTTCGCGAGCTTTCCCACCGCTGAAGCGGTGGGCTATTCTCTCTCGCCCCTCCGGGGCTGACTCGATTCGCCGCTCGGCCTCAAAACGCCTCCACGCTCGTCGAAGCGGTTGTTGCCGCGGTGCCGGTCGCGCCATCGAGGGTGAAGCGCAGCGTCAGTGGCTGCCCTTGTCCTCAAGGGCAGAGTCCAGCCCACCTCTCACCTCTCACCTCTCACCCTTCGCCTCAAAACGCCTCCGCGCTCAGCGTGAGGTCGTCGATGCGGTTGTTGCCCGCGGTGCCCGTCGCGCCGTTGAGGGTGTAGCGCAGGGTCACGTTCGGCGCGTTGTCCACGCCGGTGCCGATGAAGCTGACGGTGCGATTGACGAAGGCCGTGCCGGTCGTGGCGGTGTTCACGCCGGGCAAGGTGTTGAAGGTGACGCCATCCGTGCTCCACGCCCACGTGCCGGTCGTGTAGCCGGTGGAGGTGCCACGGGTGGCGAAGTTGACCACGAGATTGCGCCGGCCGGCCATCGAGACACGCACGTCGACCGACGTGCCGTTGCCGCTGATGCGTCCGTTCTCCGCCAGGGCGATCGCCTGGCCGGTCACGCCGGCGAAGGAGGTGACGAGGCCGCCCCAGCCCGAGGTGTCGAGCGTGGCGGTGCCGGTATTGGCGGGCAGCGGATTGGGATAAGGCGCGCCCCCATCGAAGTTCCAGGACGCGGAGAGCGGTGAACCGGCGGGCGTCGGCGTCGGCGTCGGTGTTGCCGTGGGTGCGGGCGTTGGCGTCGGTGTGGCCGTCGGCGCGGGCGTCGGCGTCGGCGTGGCGGTCGGAACCGGAGTGGGCGTCGGAGTCCGCGTCGGCGTCGGCGTGGGCGCCGAGGTTGGAGTCGGGGTCCGGGTGGGCGTGGCAGTCGGTGCGAGGGTCGGCGTTGGCGTGCGCGTGGGGGTCGCCGTCGGGGCGGGAGTCGGCGTGGGCGTCGGCACGGCGCCGCCGCCCGCGAGATAGATGGACGCGTTGAGGATCAGCCGCGCGTGATCGCCGCCCACCTCGGTCCAGCCCGGGAAAAGCGTGTCGCCCGTCGCTCCGGTGCCGTCGTCGATGGGCGAACTGTCGCCGATGGCCACGAAGCGACCGGCGCCGAAGCCGCCATAGGCCGCCATGACCACGCTGTTCGTGCGGGTCGACGAGGACCAGAAGGCGGCGCGCACGGTCGGATTGACCGCCGGACTGAGCGTCATGGTCGCGCCGGCCGAGAACTTGAGCTGCGCCACGTTGCCCTGCGGACCGCGGGTGAGCGGATCGCTCGCGGTGGTATCGACCTGCGTGCTGGTCAGCGAAATGCTGTTCGAGTTGAAGGCGAGACCGAAGGGGTTGCCCTGCACGCCGTTGCTGGAGAAGAGCTCGTTCCAGATCACGACCGAATCGGCACCGTCGTTGTTGCGGTCGCTGCCGGCATGGTCGGCGATGATGAAGAGCGAGCCGCCATCCTGCACGAAGCGCACGATGGCCGTGCGCTCGGCGGCCGTGAAACGGATGTTCGGCTCGGGCACGACGAAGACCTTGTAGTTCTGCAGGTCCTGCGGATTCGAGCTGTCCTGATAGGTAATGCGGCCGCCGGACGGGAGAGTTTCGACCTGATGTCCCAGCTTCACCAAGGCGATGCCCCAGGCGGAGAACGCGCCCTTCCAGAATCCTTCCGTGGTGCCGGAGGTAACGGTCGACTGGTCCGGCGTGGGAAAGCGCTGGGGCCCGCTGGCATCCTGGTCGATGACCCAGTCCGCGTTGCCGGCCGTCTCGGCCTTGGTCGCGTCGAAGAGGAACTTGGCCGCCCAGACTTGGGAGACCGCGAACACCATCGCCACCGCGATGGCCACCAGCAGGCCGCGCAAACGCATGGGGGCCGAGAATGGAGATTCAGAGACGGGTCGCAAGCCGAATCGGGGCGACAAGTTTGTCGCGTAATCCGCTTCCCCGCCGCTGCCGGGTGCCTCAGTCCGCCAGGAGGATCGCCCGCGCCTCGGCCGCCTGTCGCTCTTCGTCGAAGATGGCGCGCAGGTCGAATTCCCAGCCGCCTAATACCTCCGAGCGCACGCGGCCTTCGCGGCGCGGCTCGACGGCGGGGTAAGCTCCTCCCTCGGCGACGTGCAGTTCGAGCGTTTCGCGCTCCGGGTCGACCAGCCAGTACTCCTGCACCCCGTTGGCGGCGTAGTCCTCGAACTTCACCCCGCGATCGCGTCGTCGTGTGGTCGGCGAGAGCACCTCGACGATCAGCTCGGGCGGCGGGAACTTCCCCTGCTCGGCCGCAAATGCTCGGGCTCGCTCCGATCTGAAGAAGGCGATGTCCGGCATGTAGTCGTTGCGCGGAAACACGCAGAGCGCCTTTTCGACCAGCACCAGCCCGAGCCGTCTGCGCTGGGCCAGGAGCGTGAGCAAGGTCGCGAGGTGGCCGCGGACGACGAGATGCCCCAGGCGATCTCCCGCATCCTGCAGGACCGTGCGCCCGTTGATGAACTCGCCTTTGCAGCCGTCATGCTGCGCGTAAAACGCCTCGCGCGCCCGCCGCTCGCGCTCCAGGATCTCGGAGACCGCCTGCGCATACAGCGGCAGTTGGGGCGATTTCTTCAGCGCGGCGAGCAGCGGCGTCACGAATCGCAGCTTGCGGCGCGAATCCACCCGGTCAAGCGCAACAAAGCTTTCCCACAAGGCTGTTCGCGGGACAGGTCCTCGGAAACGAAAAAGGCCGCGCTCACGCGCGGCCTGATTCGAGAGCTGCGAGCGCCTACTTGCGGCGGCGCAGGGCAACCATGCCGGCGAGACCGACGAGGCCGAGCGCGATGGTGGAGGGTTCGGGGATGGGGGTTCCCGTGATAACGATGTTGTCGAGGCGATTGTTTCCCGCTGCGCTGGACGCTCCAGTCACCGTGTAGCGGATGAATACCGAGGGCGCATTCGCCACTTCCACGGGCAAAGCCTGAGTAATAGCTGCGAAAGATGTGCCAGGAGCAACCGTCGACCCAAACGGGGTAAAATTGGTCCCATCCAAGCTAAACGCAAATGTATTGTTGTTAAAGCCTGTGCCCGAGCGCTGAGAGGCGAAAGACAGCGAGATATTCTCGAATCCCGTCGTCGAAACACCGATAACAATCGAAAAACCGTTCGCTGTGGTATTGAGTAGAGCCAAAGACTGACCGGCGGTCGCCGTCCCGGCGACGAGGCCGGGGCGAGGGTCGTTCAGCAGTGATCCAGCGAAAGCAGTGACCTGATTGCCGGTCGTCGCGGTGATCCAGGTTGATGACCCGTTTGTTCCATCGAGAAAAATCGTCCCAGTACCGAAGTTTGCTACCTGCGTCGAACCTGTCCCGGGAGCGACTGGAAGCGTGTCAAACGTCCAACCCGCCAGAAGCGTCTGGGCTTCCGTTGTTGTAGCGAATGCGAGTGCGCAAAGCCCTGTCGCGAGGAAAGTTTTCAGCATGCAGTGGTCGTATCGCAACTCGCTGCTAGCGGCAACAAAAAACGTGGGCAGGTTTCAGACCTAACGCGTAGCTGAAAACGTCAAGTTGTAGGCAATCAGCCGACATGGCCGGGGGAACGCCAGAAAACACCGCCAGTTCGCGGTGCCTCCCGATCGAATGCGAATGTCGGACCCGGCCATCCGCTGCCTACCTGACCAACGCTCTGCCAAGATAGCCCCTGTTTATCGAAAAGAGACCCCGGCTACTGTGACGGAGCGCAAGACGCAACAAATTCCTTACCCCACCACAGCGCCACCGGCGTGGCGATGTAGATCGACGAAAACGTCCCTACCCCGATGCCCACGGCGAGCGCCAGGGCGAAGTCGCGCAGGACCGGCCCGCCGAAGACGAGCAGCGCGAGGACCGAGAGCAGGGTCATTCCGGCGGTCAGCAGGGTGCGGCTGAGGGATTCCTGGATGGCGATGTCCGCTAGTTCGGTCGGACGGCCAGGCCGCCCGGCACCGCGCAGGGAGCGGATGCGGTCGAAGACGACCACCGTGTCGTTGACCGAGTAGCCGGCGACGGTCAGCAGGGCGCCGACAAAGACCAGGTTCATTTCACGGCCGCTCAAGGCGAAGACACCGACCACCGCCACGAGGTCGTGTACGAGGGCGACGACCGCTCCCAAGGCGAAGGCGGTCTCGAACCGGAAGGCGAGATACACGAAGATGCCGAGCAGTCCCGCCACGAGCGCGGCGGCCGATTGCCAGGCCAGCGTCTGACCGACCAGCGGGCCGACCCGATCCAGCCGCTCGACCTTCGGCGACCGGTCGCGGAATTGGTCCTGCAGCGTCTGCGCCAGACGGGTGGCCGTTTCGAAGGGTGCGCGGATCTGCACGAAATCGCGTCCGTCGCTCTGCCGCTCGAGCTGCACGCTGGCCTGGCCGACCGCGAGCCGCTCCAGGGCGCCCCGCACGTCGGACGCCGCCAGCGCGGGCTGGGCGGAAACGACCAGCAGATCGCCGCCGCGGAATTCGAGTCCGAGATTCCCGCGCCCCCGCCAGGCCACGGCGCCGAGGGAAATTACGGCGACTGCGAGGGCGCCGAGCAGCGCGGTCCGCGCGTGGCGCTGAAAGGCCAACGGTCGGCTGGGACTCGGCAGCGGCGCGAGGCGGAGTCGCTGCAGTCCGCCGCGATCGAGCGCCCAGGCGAAGATGGTGCGGGTCACGAGCAGCGACGAAAAGAGCGAGCAGGCGATGCCGAGCGCCAGCGCGACGGCGAAGCCCCGCACCGGTCCCGAGGCGAGCAGGATCAGCACCGCCGAGGTCAGGATTTGGGTGACGTGCGCATCGAAGATGGGACCGAACGCCTTCTCGTAGGCCGTGCCGAGCGCGGAGCGCAGTGGGCGACCAGCCGCCAGCTCTTCGCGCAGGCGTTCGTAGATCAGGACGTTGGCGTCGATGGCGATGCCCAGCGTCAGGACCACGCCGGCCAGGCCCGGCAGCGTGAGCACGATCTGAAAATGCGCCATCGCGCCGAGCAGCAGCAGGCCGTTGAGCAGCAGGGCGAAGTTCGCGATCCAGCCCGCCAGCCGATAGAACCACGCGACCGCGACGAAGGTCGCCAGCAGGCCGGCCAGCGCGGCGAACACGCCTCCGCGCACGGCCTCGAGGCCGAGGCTGGCCGACACGCTGCGCTCCTCCTCGATGACGAGCGGCGTCTGCAGGGGATTCTCCAGCGCGCTGGCGAGATCGCGCGCCTGCTCCTCGGTGAAGCTGCCGCTGATCTGCGCCACGCCGTTGTAGATGGCGGATTCCAGTACCGGGGCCGATTGCACCTGGCCGTCGAGCACGATGGCCAGCCGCTCGCCGAGGTGCGCCGAGGTCAGGTCGCCGAACGCCCTCGCGCCGGCGGCATCGAGCCGCAGCACGACTCCCCACCCGCGCGTTTCGAAGACCGGGTGCGCCGAGACGACGCGATCGCCGGTCAGCGCGGCTATCTTCTGCACCAGGATCGAGCGTTCGCTGATCTCTCCCGCGGCCTGACGCGGTTCCGCCTGCCGCCGGTAGCCGGGCGGGACGATGCCGCGGCCGGCGTCGATCTCCGCGCAGAGCGCGTCGCTCTGCGGATGGACCAGACGAAACTCGAGCCGCGCGACGCGCTGCAGCTGGAGTCGCGCTGCCTCGATCTGCGTCGGATCCAGCCCCGGAATCTGCACCAGAATGCGCTCGGTGCCGAGGGGCGCGATGAGCGGCTCGGTCAGGTCGAACCGGTCGATGCGCGCGCGGATGACCTCGACCGCCCGCTCCTGCGCGGCCGGGCTGAGCGGCGCCTCGCCCGGCCCGCGGGCCAGTCGCAGGACGAAGGCGGTGCCGCCGCGGAGGTCGAGCCCCAACCGCAGACGGCCGCGTTCGAGCAGCCGGCCGTCGGCATCGAGCAAATCGAAGGGCGGAGCCGCCGCGCGCCAGCAGAGCGCCGCCACGAAGAGCGTGAGGAGGAGCCCGGCGAGACGTTTACGGGCGGAGCCGGCTGCGAGGAAATACCAGCCGAAGAGCGCCAGCAGCGTGAGGCCAGCGAGAATTTGGAGAGCGGGAGACATAGCAATAGAGGAAGCAACGAAGAAAAATGTGAGAACCCCAGCCGCGACTGCGGTGGGAGGTGGCGCGGAGGCGCGCCGGTGGAGAAATTCGGCAACGTACGTCCGCCGACAGAGGCGGTGGTCACGCCGAACGGGTGACCGCCCAGGAGCACGGGCGGCGAAGATCGAGTCGGGACTGAGCAGGTCGGCTCAGGCGCGCGGCGGAGCGCGCGCGCGACTCAGGCCCGCAACTCGTGCCGCCGCCCGCTCGGCGAGCGGCCGTGGCGCAGCGGCTCGCGCCACGATCGGCGCGGGCGAGCCGGAACCCTCCGGCAGCACGGCCTTCAGCGCGGGCCACGGCTTCGGCGCCTTGCGGGCGTCGTCGTGCTGGCCCGCCACGCTCAGCGCTGCCGGGTGCTTGGATTCCCAACTCTGCGCTTCGGGGGAGCGCTCGTGCGCGGCATTCAGCCACGGCAGCCAGCCCGCGAGCGCCAGCAGCACGACGAGCGAGCCAGCCAGCAGATTGCGAGAGCGCGTGGAGGTCATGCGGCCGGAATGCGGGAGCCTAGGGACGTCGCGCGCGGCGTCCAACGTGATGCCACAGATCGGACTCAGATTTCCCGCGTCGGCCGCGGACGCTCTCAAAACAGCCGCACTTCGGTGACGGCGATCTGCCCGCCAAAGCAGAGGTCGACGTCGGAGCCCGCCGTGCGCGGGCGGGCGTGGTAGTTGCCGCTGTAGACGTGCAGGTCGTCGGCCTCGTGCCGATAGCTCAGCGGCAGCGGGCCGGGATCGAGCGGGCAGAGCACCCAGGCGGGGTCGGGCTCGGCGGGCTCGAGATGCGGGAGATTGACGTTGTAGAACGAACCCGGCGCGAGCGGGCGGGCCAGCAATTCGGGCAGCAGCCGCGCCACCCAGCGGGCGGAGCGCGACCAGTCGAGGGCCAGTTTCGAGCGCTTGTATTGCGAGAAGGCGATGCCCGTCCAGCCGTGCAGGACCGCCTCGCGCACGGCCGCGACCGTGCCCGAGTAGTAGGTGTCCGCGCCGAGGTTGCCGCCGAGATTGATCCCGCTCAGCACCCAGCGCGCCTCCGGCACCACGCGCAGCAGACCGAGGCGCGCGCAGTCGGCCGGCGTGCCGTGGACCGCGAAGCGATCGTCGCCGCGGGCCTCGAGCCGCACCGGCTTCTCCCACGTGACCGCGTGGCTCATTCCCGACTGCGGCCCGGCCGGCGCGACCACCACGCGTCGCCCGAGCCCCTCCGCCGCGGCGTAGAGCGCGGCGATGCCCGGGGCGTCGATGCCGTCGTCGTTG